>JAWKMP010000004.1:0-141016 GCA_041392175.1 Flavobacteriaceae bacterium
ACGGTGACCCTTGAGGTGGGGGTGGTGGACTACCCCCGCTTCGTGACGCCCAACGGGGACGGCTACCACGACACGTGGAACATCATCGGGATGGGGCAGTACGACCCCTCGGCACGCATCTACGTCTTCGACCGCTACGGGAAGCTGCTCAAGCAGCTGAGCCCGATGGGGCCGGGCTGGGACGGTAGCTACAACGGCTCGCCGGTGCCCTCGAGCGACTACTGGTTCCGGGTGGAGTACACCGAGGACGGCACCCGGAAGGAGTTCACGGGGCACTTTACCCTCAAGAGGTAAGCGGACCGACGAATCGAACAAAACCAAAAAGCCCCCTCAATGGGGGCTTTTTGGTTAAATATTAATGTTTTGACTAAAGGTTAAAACCAAGGGTTATTAAAAAATTATTGGTCGTTGTAGTTAAGAAATAGGAGTTGGAATAATTTGAACCGTAAAGTAATTGAGTTGATTTTTGCTCTCCCCTATTGTAGGAAAAATCGAGGGCATAATTACCCATGTTGTAGCCAAGACCTAATGAAAACCCTCTGTGGTCGCCTAAAATGTTTTTGTCTTTGTAGGGGCTTTCAGCATAATTTACACCTCCTCTAAGACTAAACTGTTGAATTCTATACTCACCTCCAATTTTTAAAGAAGAAGAACCTTTTAGTGAATTGGCAATAATTTCGTTTTGAGATTGAAAGTGAGAATTGGATAAGGGTTTGAATGTAATGGAACTAAAATCTTTAAAAGAATAATCCAAACTTATGAGTCCTTTTTTTCCAAAAATATAAGCTGCACTTCCTGCTATTTTTCCTGGAGTGGTGAGTTTATAATCATTAAATACATTGATAATTAGTGGATTAATGGTGGTAGTGATTGTTTCATTGTTTTCTATACGGTCGGTTTCTAGAAATTGAGAGGTTTCCTCTGATATCGTGTACCAAGTAGGAGTATCATAGGTTATTCCTAGCCTTATTTTGTCATCTACTTTCACAATAGCTCCAAGTTGCATTGAAAATCCATTGCCTAATACGGATAGGTTATTTTCGAAATCAATTCTTTTAATTTTACTATTACTATTGCTGTTTCTTTCGGATAGGAAAGTTCCTTGACGGTAATCGATTGTGTGTCCGTTAAAATTTATTCCGAAGAAAAGCCTATCGGTATACTGCGTGCTTAAATTAAAAGAATATTTGCCTTTAAAACCCCTCGAAAGCAATTTATAGTCTTGTGAATACGATCCTGTGCCTAAATTTGAAGTATAGGCGGTATTATCGGAAGTATTTTCTACTGGGTCAAAAAGATATCCTTGATAGCCCAAAAAAGCATTTTGACTAGCGACACCTTGAGTTTCGCCTAAATAAGCATATAAATCTGAAATACTTTCACCGTTTCGCAGTTCCAAAAAGTCCAAGGCAACTCCTTGGGCTTGGGTCAAAAAATAATCCCCAATGGTATTATTGCTATTTCCGATTGCATTGAGTTCGTTATCAAAATTGCTATTGCTATTGTAATTAATGGCCAAGGCAATTTTTTTCCAATTTGAATTTTCATCGTACATATCCAAAACCCAGACACCACCAGCATTGTTTACATCAATGTCTGTATAGCCTTGAGAGGTTGAAGAATTGAAATAGAAAATATCATTTTGCTGGTTGTGGACAGAAAGGGTTACTGCTACAGTATTTTGTAAAAAAACAGAACTCCCTGCTGGGTTGATACCGATGGCGGATAAATCACCCCCGAGTGCGCCGAAAGCACCACTTAATGCATTGAATCTTGCTGTACCATGGATGTTTTCAATACTATATCGTAAGGCATCTGTACTATTCTGTGCTTTTAAAAATGAAAATGAGATTAGCGCTATGAGCAAGAAATATTTTCTTTTCATTTACTGATAATTATATGTGAAACAATGATTAACCGCGACCGCTTCTGCCACCTCTTGAAGGCCCTCCACTTCTATTGATGGTTCCGGAATTTCCTCCTCTACTAGAGGATGACCTTGTAGTTGGTCTCGAAGAGGAATTACTTGGGCGTGTGTAGCTGGGTCTTGTGTTGGTTGAGGGACTCGAGCGATTGTAATTTACGCTTGGGCGAGTTGTGCGGTTATTGTTGTTGTATCTACTATTTGAATTATTGCTTCTAAAGGTAGAAGTGTTGTTTCGGGAAGTATTGCTTCTCCTGTTAAGTTCTGAACGACTATAATTTCCTCTAGCAGAGGAAGTATTTGACCTTACGTTGTTGTAGGATGACCTTCCAGCTAAATAGTCTGAATTTCGTCTTCCTCTATTGTAATTATAGGCATATCCGTTGTGTCCATAATATCCTCCATAATGGTATGGGTTGTAATAATAGGGATTGTAGTAGTAGGGACTATAAAAACCACAATACCAAGGACTATAAAATCCGCCCCAGTATCCCCAATTTGCATATCCCCAATTCCAGTAGGGATACCCCCAATATCCATAAAAACCCCAAGGGCGGTACCATCCTCCATAATACCAACTGGAACCGTACCATCCCGTATTGTAAACATTGATAGTTACATCGGTGGTGTTGGTTCCCCAAGCGCCGTAGGATTCATCGGGCTCTTCTGTAACAACATATCCTTCTTCATCTAGGCTTTCGGTAGTGCTGTAGGCGTCAATATCTGTAAAAATGACATTTTCTTCAGGCAGTTCATCATACAAGCCGGTTTTGGAACTGAAATATTGTTTGTAATAATTGTTCTTGCTGTCCTGTTCTTCTTCTGTATTGGTAGTTACCGTAGTATTGGAATTGTAGATTCCGTCTGTGTCAGCAACTTTTTGCGAAGTGCTGCAACTGGTTAAGAAGAGGGCCAACACACCGAAGAAACTATAATGAAATGTTTTTTGGAGGGAATATATCTTGTTTTTCATAGCACAGAATATAAAATTGTTGAACTTCATAAAAATAAGTAGTTTTGCCGAAACAAAATAACTTTTAACATACGCACAATATTTGTGCCAAATAACGGGTCATGGGAAAAAACTTAACCACACGTGCCGAAGACTATTCAAAATGGTATAATGAGCTGGTAATCAAGGCAGATTTAGCCGAAAATTCTGGGGTAAAGGGCTGTATGGTCATCAAGCCGTATGGGTATGCCATCTGGGAAAAAATGCAGGCTGAATTGGACCGAATGTTTAAGGAAACAGGACATCAAAATGCCTACTTTCCAATTTTTATCCCCAAGTCCTATTTCAGCAAAGAAGCTAGCCACGTGGACGGTTTTGCTAAAGAGTGTGCCGTTGTGACACATTACCGCTTAAAAAATGATACCGATGGTAAGATCATTGTAGATCCAAACGCAAAATTAGAGGAGGAACTCATTGTGAGACCTACTTCTGAAACCATTATTTGGGATACCTACCGAAAGTGGGTGCAATCGTATCGCGATTTGCCCATTTTGGTAAACCAATGGGCCAATGTGGTGCGATGGGAAATGCGTACGCGTTTGTTTTTGAGAACAACCGAATTCCTCTGGCAAGAAGGTCATACCGCCCATGCCACTAAAAATGAAGCCATTGCCGAGGCAGAACAAATGATGAATGTGTATGCCGATTTTGTTGAAAATTTTATGGCGGTTCCAGTTGTCAAAGGATTAAAGACCGAAAGTGAACGTTTTGCGGGTGCTCTAGAAACCTATTGTATAGAGGCGCTTATGCAAGATGGAAAGGCCTTGCAAGCAGGTACTTCCCACTTTTTGGGGCAAAACTTCGCCAAGGCATTTGATGTAAAGTTTGCCGATAAAGAAGGCAAGCAGGAGTATGTATGGGCTACCTCTTGGGGTGTTTCTACCCGTCTTTTGGGGGCCTTGATCATGACTCATAGCGATGATAATGGATTGGTATTGCCCCCTAATCTGGCACCAGATCAAGTGGTTATTGTTCCTATTTATAGGGATGAAGAGCAGTTTGAGGCGACCTCTGCTGTTGCCCGTGAATTAATGAAGGAGCTGCGGGAGAAAGGTATTCGGGTAAAGTTTGACGATAGGGATACGCAGAAACCCGGTTGGAAATTTAACGAATATGAACTTAAGGGAGTTCCTGTTCGAATTGCCATTGGCCCTAAAGATGTTGAAAATGGAACGGTAGAAGTGGCCCGAAGGGATACCCTATCCAAAGAACTTGTTGCAAAGGCAGATGTTACTTCAAAAATTGAGGCGTTGCTGAAGGAAATCCAGCAGAATCTTTATAATAAAGCAGTAGATTTCAGAAAAGAAAATACCACTGAAGTTTCTAGCTACAACGAATTTAAAGAAGTGCTAGAAAACAAAGGTGGCTTTATCTCGGCACATTGGGATGGTACTCCAGAAACCGAAGAAAAAATTAAAAATGAAACAAAAGCAACCATTAGGTGTATTCCTTTGGATGGAGACAATACTTCGGGAAGCTGCATGGTTACTGGAAAACCTTCGTTGCGAAAGGTGCTTTTTGCTAAGGCGTATTAATTTTTTCAAAAAAAATAATCCTGCACTTGTAGCATTTAAAAATTGTTGTATTTTTGCATCCGCAATAAAAACCAATGGTCCGTTCGTCTAGGGGTTAGGACGCCAGGTTTTCATCCTGGTAACAGGGGTTCGATTCCCCTACGGACTACAAATTAATTAAGAAAGAATTATGGCTAATCACAAATCAGCTTTAAAAAGAATCAGAAGTAACGAATCAAAGCGTGTAGTAAACCGTTACCAGCATAAAACTACCCGTAATGCAATGAAGAAACTTCGTGAGATGACCGACAAGAAAGAGGCTGAAAAGTTATTTCCTGAAGTAGTTTCTATGTTGGATAAACTGGCTAAGAAAAACATTATCCACGCCAACAAAGCAGCAAACCTAAAATCTAGCTTGGCAAAGCATATTGCCGCTATATAATTACAAGTTTACTTATTGAGATTAGAGGAAAGGCTCCTTCACAAGTGTGAAGGAGTTTTTTTTATGTCTAAAAATAAAATTTCAGCAATGTTAGGATGCCAATCCCCAGAATGAAAATGAGGGATAAGGTTTTGAACTTGTTTTGTGGAATGTAGTTCAATACTTTTTTCCCAATAAAAGTTCCCACAATCCCTATTAAAAATAAAAACGGTACATACTTAAGGTCATGCTCATGGATATAGCCGTTTTGGTAATACACAAAAGTTCTTGAAAAATCGATCATGAAATCAATAAAGGCCGATGTGGCAATAAAAACACTTTTTTCGAGGTTGAAAGCTGCCATCGTTAACCCCCGAATGGCTCCTCCGGTTCCCAAAAGACCGGCAGTAAATCCCGAAAGGCTTCCGCCAATAATGGATTGTTTCTTTTCGGGCTTAATCACTAAATTTTTCTTGATCAAAAAAAGGAGCGCCAAAACAATGAGGAAAACCCCCAGTATAACTTCCAAATAAGTACTTTTTAGCATCTTGGAAAGATACCCGCCCAAGATCACAAATAGGACCGATGGAGCCCCGATATATAATAGTAAAAATTTATTGAGTCCTTTCCTAAATAAAACAATCTTACTCAAATTGCTGGAAAGATGGAACAAGGCCGTTAATCCCAATACCGAATAAAAATCGAAGTAAAAGTTACCAATAGGAACAAAAAAAACCGAGGAACCAAATCCTCCCACCGTTCCTATAATTTCTGCCAATAAGGCAAGCAATAGGAAGGTTTCATTCAGTTTCATACCAAAAAATTAAAAAGGGACCAATGAGCTATAATCCCCTCCATTTCTAGCGATATCCCGAACAATGGTAGAGGAAATATGGGAAACTTCGGGAGAGGAAACCATAAAAACACTTTCTATTCCTGCCAGTTGGACATTGTTTTGTGCTATGGATTTTTCGTAGGAAAAATCGAGGGAGTTCCGTAAGCCACGAAGTAAAAATTTTGCATTTACCTCTTTGCAGAAATCGGCAGTTAGGCCTTCATAGCTAGCTACTTTAATTTTTGGATTTCCCTCAAATGCTTTTTCAATGAACTTTTTCCTTTCTTCCAGTGGCCACATGTATTTTTTTTCTGCATTGATGCCAATGGCTACAATAATCTCATCAAAAAGCAAAAGTCCCCGCTCTATAATGTCGATATGACCTAGGGTGATAGGGTCGAAGGAACCAGGAAAAACGGCACGATTCATTAGTTAAAGATACTATTATTTTTGAAAAGCATTTTCAATGAGCAACGTAAAGAATTCACTCAGGCTCATGCCAGCTTCCCGCACTTGTTTTGGAACGATACTTTCCTTGGACAGTCCAGGGGTTGTGTTGGTTTCAATAAAATAGGGGATACCCTCCTGAATGATGAAATCGGTACGGGTGATGCCTTTCATGTTGAGTAAATGGTATATTTTTTTTGCTTCGTTTTGTACCGCCAGGGTCTCCTTTTCGGTAATCCTGGCTGGGGTAATTTCTTGTGATTTGCCCAAATATTTGGCCTCAAAATCAAAAAAATCGTTCTCAGACACAATTTCCGTGGGCGAAAAGGCAACCAACGTTTCCCCTTTCTTGAAAACCCCTACCGAAACTTCGGTTCCCACCAGGGCTGTTTCGATGATGATCTCGTTATCTTCCGTAAAGGCTTTTTCCAATGCGGAAGGAAATTCTTCCAGGTCATTTACTTTGCTTACCCCAAAACTGGAGCCCGAGCGATTGGGCTTGACAAAGCAGGGGAGCCCCACCATTTTGATAATCTCGGCAATATCGATGGTGTCTCCTTTGTTAATATAATAGGAATTGGCACATTTTATTCCGAAGTTTTTTAATACCGAAAGACAATCCCTTTTATTGAAACTCAAGGCTGCTTGATAAAATCCCGTACTGGTTTGGGGAATGCCCAAAAGTTCCCAGTACGCAGCAAGGTAGCCATCTTCGCCCGGCGTACCATGGATGGTATTGAAGACCACCTCTGGGATTATAGTTTTAGTGCCATCATTAAAGCTAAAATTGCTCTTGTCCACCGCAAACCGCTCTCCATTTTTTGTCTCATGAAACCAGCCCTCTTTTAAGATATGTACAGGAAATACGGTATATTTTTCAGTGTCCAACGATTCGCAAACAACATTACCGCTGTTGATGGAAATTCCAAACTCACTGGAATAACCGCCCATGGCCACTGCCACTAGTTTCTTTGCCATACCAAAAAGGATTTAACTACGTTAACAAAAATATCACTATTAGGGTTAAACTTACTAAAATTCGATTCACTATTTTTGCTTACTAACCTATTACCTATGACTTTTTTAAAATTTCTCTTAACCAAAACATTTTTAAAGCAATTGGCTTATGCGGCGGTGGTTTTGGTGGTCCTCTCCATGCTTATACTCTGGTGGCTTCGTTTTAGTACCAATCACGGTCAAAAAATAGAAGTTCCCGATTTGGCAAAAATGACTTTGGAGCAGGCCGAAGAAACCCTCGATGATTTGGATTTGGCCTTTGAGGTCATGGATACCACCAACTATAACCCCGAGTATCCTTATAAAACAGTGATTGAGCAAATCCCAAGAGCGGGGAAGTTTGTAAAAGAAGATCGAAAAATTTATTTATCTATCAATCGTTCCGGGTATCCCATGATTGATATTCCAGCCGTGGTGGGGAAAACCATGAGGCAAGCAGAACCTACCCTTAAGGCTGTGGGTTTTCAAATAGGAAAAATAAATTACCGAAAATACATCGCTAAAGATGAAGTTTTAGAATTACGTTTTGAAGGAAAGAAAATAAACCCAGGAGAGAAATTGCAAAAAACCTCTGTGATTGATTTGGTTTTGGGCGATGGCGAAGGAGGCCTCAATAGGGAAGAGGTGCAGGAAGCAAAAGAAGCGTTGGACGTAAATAATGATCCCGAAGGTGATGGCGGAAATTAATGATCTTGGGCCGGAAGAGGAAGAAAATGATGATCTCTATGAGCATTTTAGGTTTGTAGCAGACAAAGGGCAGCAGCCGCTTCGGGTGGACAAATACCTCATGAACAGGATTGAAAATGTTACGCGGAACAAAATCCAAAAAGCGGCAGCAGATGGCAACATTTATGTAAATAATTTGGTTGTAAAATCAAATTATAAAGTAAAGGCCAATGATGTGGTAACAGTGATGTTCGAACATCCTCCTTATGAGTTTTTGCTCACCCCCGAAAATATTCCATTGGATATCGTTTTTGAGGATGACCAAGTGGTGGTTGTCAATAAACCTGCGGGGATGGTAGTGCATCCCGGCCATGGAAATTACAGCGGTACTCTTATCAACGCACTTACGTATCATTTCGAAAACTTACCCAATAATAGTAGCAATCGTCCGGGTTTGGTACATCGCATTGATAAAGATACCAGTGGGCTTTTAGTTATTGCAAAGACTGAAGAAGCCATGACACATTTGGCAAAACAGTTTTTCAATAAATCCACCGAAAGGGAATACGTCGCTCTGGTTTGGGGAAATGTGGAAGAAGATAAAGGAACGGTGGAAGGGCACATTGGCCGTCATCCCAAAAACAGACTGCAAAACACGGTGTTTTTGGGTGACGATGCCGATGAAAAAGGAAAACCAGCCATTACCCATTATAAGGTGTTGGAACGCCTTGGTTATGTAACCCTAGTGTCATGCCAACTGGAAACCGGGCGTACCCATCAAATTAGAGTACACATGAAGCATATTGGGCACACCCTTTTTAACGATGAGCGTTATGGGGGTCACGAAATTTTAAAAGGAACCCACTTTACCAAATACAAGCAGTTTGTGGAAAATTGCTTTAAAGTGTTGCCTCGCCAAGCCCTTCATGCCCGTACATTGGGCTTTGAGCATCCCACTACCGGGAAGCTGCTTCGTTTTGAAGCTCCCATGCCCGAAGATATGGTTGCTTGTATTGAAAAATGGCGAAATTATTCCCAACATGTGATAGAATAAGGTTTGTTTATTGAATAATTATTTCTACAAATTACATTCGGCCGTATTGCGCATAAATCTTTGTATTTTTACAAAAAAGAAGCCTGTATGATACTTGTTTTATCACCTGCAAAGTCACTGGACTTTGAATCCAAATTACCTACCTCAAAACACACCGAAGCCATTTTTTTGGAAGATTCCCAAAAGTTGAATGCTTTATTGAAAAAGAAGTCTGCAAAAAATTTATCAAAATTGATGAGCATTTCCGATGCGTTGGGACAACTCAATTATCAACGGAACCAAGAATGGAGTTTACCTTTTTCCCCAGAGAATGCGCGCCCTGCTGTGTATGCCTTTAGTGGCGATGTCTACCGGGGCTTGGATGTGTATACCCTCCCAAAAGATAAAATCGCTGTGATGCAAAATAAGGTGCGGATCCTTTCAGGCTTGTACGGTATTTTAAAACCTTTGGACTTGATTCAGCCATATCGTTTGGAAATGGGCACCAAAATGCCGGTGGGAAAAAACAAAAATCTCTATGCCTTTTGGAGTAAAAAGATTACTCAAAAACTAAATGAAGAATTGGAAGAGGGGGCATTATTTGTGAACCTTGCCAGTTCCGAATACTTTAAGGCGATTGATTCTAAATTGCTGAAAGTTCCAGTGATAACACCGGTATTCAAGGAATTGAAAAATGGGGAATACAAAGTCATCATGACCTATGCGAAATTGGCTCGAGGCTATATGACGCGTTATATTTTGGATACCAATGCCAATACCATTGACGATCTAAAGGGGTTCAATTATGAAGGATATCATTACAGTGAACCCTTGAGCAAAAACGGCGAATTGGTTTTTATACGTTAGTTTGTTCCATCACACCCATCCATATCCACCCTATATTCCGGCAAATGCTACCAAACTTATTGTAGGCACATTACCACCGCCCCGGTTTACCACCCGTGAGTTGAAAGAAGGTGATGTGGACTTTTGTTACGGAAGCCGTGATGGCCAATTATGGCCTATTTTAAATGAAATTTTTCAACTCAATTTGCTATTTGAAACAACCGAATCAGCGGTACTTCAGCGGAAACAATTTTTGAAGAATAGGGGCATAGGCATTTGCGATATTGTACAATCGTCCCAAAGGCAAAAAGTAGACGCCAGCGATTTGGGAATGCAGGATGTAGCGCTAAGGGATTTAATACACATCCTTAAAGGGTATCCTTCGGTAGAAATGCTTCTTTTTACTGGGGGGAATAGTAAAAACGGGCCTGAATATTTTTTCAGGAAATTGATAAGGCAATATCAAATAGAGCTTGAAGTTCTCTCGGACACGGTTCCAAGAATCCATCAATTTATTCATCCCACCACACAAAAGAGGATCAAAACGGTGTCCCTAATAGCGCCTTCGGGAGCCGCCAATAGGGCTGTGGGGAGCCTTCCTGAATTCAAAAAACTAAAAAACAAACACCCTGAAATGACGACGGTCGATTTCAGGGTGCTTCAGTACAAAAAGTTCTTTTAGTTAGGGATTGTAGGTAAAAACATCCAATACGGCATTGTTGCTGGCAACCATAAAATAGGGCTTGTTCCCAATGGTAATGGCTTTCACATCTTTGGCATCCTTCGGGATGTAGGGTTCATACGTTTTGTCATAACGGAAGTTTCCTTTTCCATCCCCCAAGAGTACATAGCCAAAATTGCCATCATAACGAATGGTTTCCACTTCGGCGTCGTACAACCCGCCAATACCCAAGATGTCCATTGCCCCATCGCCATTGATATCTTTTATCGAAATACCCATAGTGGGTCCCAACTGGGCTTCGTTAGGGAGCGGTATGACTTTGAAATTCCCTTGACCTTCATTGAGGATAATGGCGCTTTCAAAATCGTGGGCTATTAATTTGTAGGCGTCCTTTAGCTCATCTTCCCCATAAATGTCTTTAAATTCCAAACTGGCAAACTGCTTATAGGTTTTTATTTTATCCAGTAAGAATGGATTTTGCTGGCTGCTACACTCTTTGCCACGAACGGGAACCACCTTGCCATTGCTAATTTTGCTCAAAGCAACATCAAAGGTGCCGTTTTCGTCAAAATCTTTTGCGCTGATGTACAGTGGTTTTTCTTCTGAAGGATGGAACTTGTTATTGTCTCCCAAATTGCCCACAATAAAATCCACATCACCGTCACCATCCAAATCCTGTGCAGCGGCACTAAACCACCAACCTTCGGTATTTTCCAACCCTTTTACCGTAGTATCAGATCGAATTTCCCTTGTGTGTTCTTAAAAAACGTAGGAACCATCCATTCTCCACGAAAGGTCTTTGTCATTGTCGCCGTCATAATCGGCAAAAAGGGCTTCAGAAACCATTCCCACTTCAGAAAGGGCAGGACTTTCCGAAGTAATATCGGTAAAAGTGCCTCCATCATTTCTCAACAAAAAAGATTGCGGGGCAAGCGGATATTTGCCTGGCACCACATTTCCGCCTACAAAAAGATCCAAATCGCCATCACCGTCTATGTCATTCGCAGCAATGGCTTTTCCAGAAACAAGCATTTTTGGAAGGGCATTGTTGCTCTTGCTAAATATTCCTTTTCCATTATTAAGGTACAATCGATCCTGTAAAAGAGGGCTATTTTCTGGTAACTCATAACCCGCACTAACGACATAAAGATCCATATCGGCATCACCATCAGCATCAAAGAAAAGGGCATTGGCGTCTTCATATTTTTTCTCGGTGTTCCATAATGCTTCGTTGGAAGCGGTGAAGGTTCCATCGGGATTCTGAAGGTATAGGGCAGCAACACTGCCGCTGGCGTTTCCTACAAAAAAGTCTTCCAACTGGTCGCCATTCACATCGGCTACGGCCATACGGGTTCCTTTAGAGGATTGTTTTTGTGGGATGAGTAATTGCAGGCTAAAGTCGTCAAATTCATTTTCTTTTTGCACATAGTGAATCCCTAGTTGAGAGGGGTCTACCCATTGTTTTTTTAAGGTAGGGGCATAAAAGCTCAACATGCCTTCTTTTGATGAATTGTAACTCAATGTGATTTGCTGGTTGGCTTTTGTACTGCCTATTTCACTTATTTTTCCATCGGGCCATTGTACCCCAATTCGTTTTACTTGCTCTGCTTTTTTCAGTCCAAAGGAGAGAATGGGGGAGACGGAAGATTCATAGCCTCTATTTAAATAGAGCTCTTGCATTTGGTAGCCTTCGTCTGTTTCGATATATACTTTTGTGCCAAGGGAAAATGGATTGGTACGAGGGCCTTCCAGTTTGATTTTTAGGTAATTATTATTGCTCTGATTTTTGTAAATCCCAGAGGGGGAATTTAAGTTGTTTACAATGAGTTCCAAATCCCCGTCATTGTCCAAATCGGCATAGGAAGCCCCATAGGAGTAGGTAGGAAGTTCCAGTCCCCATTCGTCAGATTTCTTGGAGAAGGACAGGTCTCCGTTGTTTTTAAAAATATAATTTTCGAGGGGTTGGGTGGGGAAGGTGTTCAAAACCGAATCTAGGGTCATGGAATCTCCGCGGGCCTGGACTTGCTTGAGTTTATGCCGTGCGTCTTGGTTGGTATAATCCCGGTCTACACCATTGGCAACAAAAATATCCTTAAATCCGTCATTGTCAAAATCGGCGAGTAGGGGAGCCCAGCTCCAGTCGGTTTTTGAGATGCCACTAAGTTGAGCAGATTCCCTGTATTTTCCATAGGCATCTCCCCAGTGTAGTGTGTTGGTCATGTACTGGTGGTGATATCCAATTTCTACCATTTTTAAAAAGTTGGGGGTACTCATGGAAGCCATATTTTCTTTGCTTCTTTCATGGCTTTCGGAAACCATATCCAGCGAAACAAGATCGTTGTAGAGGTCATTGTTGAGGTCTGCAAAATCGGTGCCCATGGAGAAATTTGAAATATGGCTCATGCGGCTATTGATTTCATTTCGGAAGGTGCCATTTTTTTGGTTGATATAAAGGAAATCGGGTTCCATAAAGTCATTGGCCACATAAATATCTTCCCAGCCATCGTTATTAAAATCTGAAACCACGGCACTTAGCCCCCAGGTTTTGCTGTACACCCCTGCTTGGCCAGTAACTTTGGTAAAACTTCCTCCATCATTTCGATAAAGTTGGTCACTGGTGGTTTCTTCAATCTGCCTTTGAATAGTAGCGTCAATAAGGTTATTGTTCTTAAAATCATATCGATGGTTCACAATGTAGAGATCCATATCTCCATCACGGTCATAATCAATAGGATAAGCCTGTGTAGTATATCCCGGATCGTCGAGGCCATAGGCCTTGGCAGACTCTGTAAAGGTTCCATTTTGGTTGTTGATGAATAAAAGGTTCCTTCTGGCGTTATCATTGTTCAATGAGCCGGCCTTACAAACATAAATATCCAGCCAGCCATCGTTGTTGGCGTCCCACATGCTTACACCCGTAGAAAAGCCATTATAATCTTCGGTTTTGGAGGCAACGGTGATGTCTTCAAATTGTAGATTTCCCTTGTTTTTATACAATTTATTGGGGCCCATATTGGAAACGAAGTACAGGTCGATGAGCCCATCATTATCAATATCCCCACTGGCCACCCCAGAGCCCGTGTAGATATACATGTAATTCATGAAATTGAAATCTATGGATTGTTTAAAGGTGTTGGTGAAGTTAATGCCGGATGTCTCGGCAGGGACTCTTTCAAACAATGGCATGGCTTCATCCTGTTTGCTGAGAGTATTTTCTTCTGATTGCTTACAGGAGACTAGTAAAGATAGGATTAACAGGAAAAAAAAGGTGTGTTTCATTGCTAACATGGGTTATATGCTTCAAAAAAGGTAGTGCAATTTATTCGTTTTAATTGATCAATAGAGGGCTAAATGTAAAGATTTCCATCGATAGCTCCCTATAATAAATTCTGAAAAATAGATTTGTTCAAATCCCCTTTAAAATTACAAAAACAGGGAACTTGAGGTTGCTTTTGGGACGATTCATCATCAATCAACTATGGAACAAACTCAAAGATACAAAACTTTAAAGGTTATATTCAAAGGTTATTACTGTAAATATGCACCTTCATGGGCCTAAAGGGCTTTGGAATGTTTTTTTTTGTAGGTGAGTATTTTTTTGTATTTTCCCGAATTATTAACTAAAACTAATTAACTAATAAATTTCAGGATTTATGAAAAAAATTACACTCTTATGGCAAATGGCCATTCTTGTTTTTTTCAGTTTCCAGCTTAGTGCCCAGCGATCCTATTCTTCAGGGGAGCGGGAAAATGTCCCAGTGACAGCTAAAACGAAGCTTGAAATTGAGATTGCAAAGAGGAGCTATTCCTCAAGATCATCCACAAACACCTCACCCCAAATGATGGCATCTACCTATGTAGGGTCTTTTCTGGTGGGTGATGGCCCTAGTTGGACAACCAACCCTCCTTCTTATACTGCCCAAGAAGCAGCAGCCTTAATATTTGGAGGAAGTCCCTCAGACTACTACATTTCGACCAACCCCAACACGGTTGATCCTTCAACCATTACCCATACTGCTTGGACAGATTCATGGGGTGGTCCTTGTCAAGAACTTGCAGAGGATTTTAAGATTGATGTAGGTGCTGTAGGATACAATGACCCAGGTGGTGTTGGAACCGCGACCTCTGCCTATGTTAATGATCATCCTAGCTGTTGGCCGCTTGAAAATTTTGTTTGGTTGGCAGGTCCAGCAACCATTACCGCTTGTGGACCAGGTGGATTGCCCATTGATAGCCCTCTAGGTTCCAACTGTACCGCAGTTTCTCCTGCGGCTGTTGCGGGAGGTACCGTTATTGGGAATAACCCAGGTGAATATCGATTGAGCAATGTTACCATTGACATTAACCACACTTGGGATTCTGATTTGGATATAAGCCTTCAGTCCCCCTCAGGGACTATTCTAGATTTATCATCCGATAATGGAGGTTCTGGAGATAATTATCAAATTACTGTTTTTCAAGATGGAGCTCCTTTAATCACTACAGGCTCTCCTCCTTTTAACGGTACTTTCCAAGCAGAAGGAGGCACCTTTGCCTCTACGTTTGCTGGAGAAAACATCAACGGTAACTGGACATTAATAGCCGCTGATGATGTTTGTGCTTTCGATGGTGGAACATTGAACAGCTATTGCATTACTTTTGAGCCTATTTTAGGATCGCCTCCAATCATTTCTTGTCCTATGGATATTTCGGTAAGTACCGATCCTGGACAATGTGGAGCTGTGGTAAATTATGCCAATGCTGTTGCAATCGATCCTGATGGTGATTTGGATACTGTAGAGCAGGTAAGTCCAGACCCTAACGTATTAGGATCAGGCGATCAGTTCCCAACCGGTGTTACACTTGTTACTTTCCGTGCAACGGATTTGGAAGGAAATTTCTCTGAATGTACCTTTAGTATTACAGTGACTGACAACGAAGACCCTGTGATTGCTTGCCAAGACATCACTGTGGAGCTTGACGCCAACGGGGATTACAGCTTGACCCCTGGCGAAGTACTTGCCAGCTCTAGCGACAACTGCGGCATCACCGCCATCGAGTTCGTGGACCCCAATGCCGCCGACATCACCGAGTGCGGGCCCGGTGGGCTTCCCATCCCAGCTACAGGAACTTCCGGTTCCATGGATCCCTCCCCTGCAGTGGTATCCGGCTCCGGTATCCTTGGAACGGACTATGCCATTGACAACGTGACCATCAACCTGAACCACACCTGGGACGGTGACCTTTCCATCAGCCTTACCTCGCCCCTAGGTACCGTACTGGACCTTAGCAGCAACAACGGAGGTTCTGGCGACAACTACATCAATACCGTCTTTATGGACGGAGCGCCCAGCATCACCACGGGTTCTCCACCGTTCACGGGGACCTTCAGCCCAGAGGGCGGCTCTTTTGCTGCGGCCTTCAACGGGGAGGACATCAACGGTAACTGGACCCTGAACATCGTGGACAATGCCTCTGGCGACAGTGGTACCTTGAACAGCTACTGCATCACCTTCGTATCGCTTAACCCTGCCACCATCCCAACCATCGACTTTAGCTGTGCCAACGTGGGCACCAACGATGTAACGGTAGTGGCTACCGATGCCGAAGGAAACACCACTACTTGTACTGCCGTAGTGACGGTGGAGGACAACACGGCACCTGTTATTACATGTATTGGCGAAGCTTCTGGGCCTTCAGTTTTTATTAATGAAATTCATTATGACAATGCCGGCGCCGATGAAAACGAAGCCATAGAAATAGCAGGTCCTGCCGGAACCAACCTAGGTGCTTATTCATTGGTACTTTACAATGGTAACAATGGTCAAGAATATGACAACCTTACGTTAACAGGAACCATCGACGACGAAGGAAATGGTTACGGAGCCATAAACTTCCCCATTACGGGGATTCAAAATGGTTCTCCCGATGGGATTGTTTTAGCAAACAATGGAACCGTTATTCAATTTTTGAGCTATGAAGGAAGCTTTGTGGCGGTTGATGGTATTGCAGCGGGATTAACCTCTACCGATATCGGAGTTTCTGAGCCAGGATCAACCCCGCTTGGAGAATCTTTACAACTCACTGGTACTGGAACTTACTATCCAGACTTTACTTGGACAGGCCCTGTTACTTCTTCTCCTGGAGATTTAAATGCAGGACAAACCTTCAACATGCCAACCAATACCGCTTTTGAAGTGATTCTTGATGGCGGAACTGGAACCGCTACTATCAATGCTTCAGACTTGATCCAAGGCGTTGACGAAGCGTGCGGGTATATTGTTACTGTTGGGCAACTTGCCGATCCCATCAATGAGTGTGGCGATAACTTAGGGGCTCCTATCGATGATACCTTACCTCCAACAGAATCTACGGCTACCGTTTCAGAAAATGGGACTATTGGGTCTAACTATACCCTAGATTCGGTACAAATAGACATCACCCATACCTGGGATGGTGACCTTGATATTGAACTTGTTTCTCCCGCAGGAACCTCTTTATTGCTTTCTGGCGGAAATGGAGGAAGTGGTGACAACTATACAGGAACCGTTTTCCAAGATGGTGGTGCCGATATCACAGGCGCTTCGGCTCCTTTTACAGGAGTTTTTGAACCACAAGGAGGAACTTTCGCAGCTATTTTTGATGGCGAAGAGGTGAACGGAGGGTGGATCCTTAGAGTGACCGACAACGCTGGAGGCGACTCAGGTACCTTGGATAACTTCTGTATTAATTTCTTACCCCTAGTAAGCACTACAGTTGAGTTTGATTGCTCACAATTAGGAGAAAATCAAGTGGAAGTTACCGTAACAGACAACAGTGGTAATGCGGCTACTTGTACCGCTACCGTAAATGTAGTGGATAACACAGACCCTGTGTTAATCTGTATGGACGTTACCATTGAGCTTGACGAAAATGGAATGGCAGAAATTCATCCAGAAGATTTATTGGCAGTAGCCCCCAATACCTACGAAGCAATGGTTATTGGTAGTGATAACCAAAGTGGTTTGGAAGGATTTACCGATTTTACCGCTCCTGTAACCGATGCAGCTTCTATTTCGTTTGATTGGGTCTATACTAGCAATGACACCGATCCTGGTTTCGACAGTTTTGGTTATTTGCTGAATGGAGTATATACCCAACTTACCAACCCAGCACTAGGAAACCAGAGTGGTTCGGCTAACGTAAATGTTGTTCCCGGGGATGTTTTTGGATTCCGAAGCCAAACAGATGATAATATCTTCGGAAATAATGAAACCGTGATTTCAAATTTCCAACCTGGTTTTGACGGACAATTCGATCCTGCCAACTGGACACTGAACTTGAACAATTCAGACGGGGATGCATTCTTTGTTGAGATTCCTGGCGGACCCCTTTCCTTCGACAACTGTGGGATTACGGTCCTTGCCGTGGATGTAACAGACGTGACTTGTGACGACATAGGTACTCCTATCATCGTAACCGTTTTTGCTAGTGATGCCAGTGGCAACCTTGCCTCTTGCACTGCTATTGTTACTGTGGTAGACAATCTAGGTCCAACTATTGAAAACTGCCCAGCAGACCAAACGGTAGATCCAGGACCGCTTAACTTGTTCTATGAATTGCCCGATTACTGGTCTACAGCTGGTGTCACTGCTACCGATAATTGTACCGATCCCGTGACTATTTTCAGTCAAGATCCAACCCCTGGCACATTGCTGCCCGATGGAACTTATACCATCAACCTTACGGCAGAAGACGAATATGGAAACATAGGATCGTGCTCTTTCGAATTGACCGTGGAAAGTGTACTTGGTAAGGATGATAACGTATTAGATACTGCGATTGCCTTGTACCCCAATCCAACAAATGGAAAAGTAACCCTATCAAACGGTTCTGGTATCGAGCTTGAGAACGCTTTCATTTATGATGCCAACGGAAGGCTCATACAGCAATTCGATCTCAACGGCATGACCACCGAAACCACCTTTGATGTTTCGTCACTTGCCTCGGGTGTGTACTTAGTACAAATCCAAGCAGCAGGTGCACAAACCGTAAAAAGGTTGATTAGGAAATAAGGAACATTTCCTATTGCATAAAAAACCCCCTCCTTTACAGAGGGGGTTTCTTTTTTTTAAACAATTGAAGAAATCAACGAGCAATGACGCCTTTTATTCCCATAACGGGTAACTCCACTGCGTTATCTTCGATGATGCAATGTGCAGGAAACTCAAAGCGTTTGTCATAAAGCGTTTGTCCCAAAAAATAGCTAACCGTAAAGTAGTTGTTTAGCTTTAAGACACTATCCTCCAGAAATTCAATTTTAGCATAGGTTTTGGCTGGAAGGACGGTTAGTGAATGACGCATTAGGGAGGTCTTTACCCTGTCATCTTTCCTTGAGAGACAATCAAAACGGTTTACAATAGACTATTGCTATTATTAAGAATATAGGCATTCCAATCATACGTTTGGAAATCTTCATTAAATTCCCGAACGGCCACTACAAAAACATCCTTCACTGTGGGAATGCTAATGTCTTTTTTCATGAGAATTAAAGAGCACTTTTGAATTGTTCCAAAAAGCGAATGTCGTTTTCACTCAACATTCGTATGTCGGGTATTTGATGCAGCAGTAGTGCAATTCGATCGATTCCCATTCCAAAGGCAAAACCAGAATATTCCTGTGGATCGATGCCGCAGTTTTGTAATACATGGGGATCTACCATGCCACAACCCATAATTTCCAACCAACCGGTTCCCTTGGTCATCTTATAATCGGTTTCGGTTTCCAAGCCCCAATACACGTCTACTTCTGCACTGGGTTCGGTAAAGGGAAAATAGGAAGGACGTAGCCTGATTTTGGATTTCCCGAACATTTCGGTAGTAAAGTATTGAAGGGTTTGTTTTAAATCGGCAAAGCTCACCCCTTTATCTACATACAAGCCCTCTACTTGATGGAAAAAGCAATGCGAGCGGGCAGAGATGGCCTCGTTCCGGTAAACCCTTCCGGGGGAAATGGTACGAATGGGCGGCTTGTTGTTTTCCATATACCGCACTTGCACGGAAGAGGTGTGGGTCCTCAATAAAATATCGGGATTGGTTTGTATGAAAAACGTATCCTGCATGTCCCTTGCCGGATGGTATTCGGGAAGGTTCAAAGCAGTAAAGTTGTGCCAATCATCTTCTATTTCAGGACCCTCAGAAACATTGAACCCAATTCGAGAGAAAATATCAATGATTTTGTTTTTTACCAACGAAATAGGATGCAAAGAACCCAATGCAATGGGTTCGCCTGGGCGGGACAAATCACCATAAACACCTTTGGCTACTTCTGAAGCTTCAAAAGCATCTTTTAAGGCATTTACCTTTTCCTCTGCTTTTGCCTTTAAGGCATTGATGGTTTGGCCAAATTCTTTCTTTTGGTCGTTAGCCACATTTCTAAATTCAGCAAAATAGTCGGCCAAAAGCCCTTTTTTACCTAAGTATTTTATTCGAAATGCTTCCACATCTTCTTTGGTTTTGGCCGTAAAGGCCTCCACTTCAGCAATGTGTTCTTTAATCTTATCTATCATACCGTCCTAACAATTGTATGGCACAAAAATAGGTATTTTCTCATGAACTACTGGATGACTTTTTTTTCCAAAAAATACATCACAATGGCCTCTTTCATCAAGACACTTTGCTCCCCTGCTTTCAAAGGGGGCAATTGCTCCAGTATCTTGTAATGTGGCCAGCCCTCTTCATCAAAAAAATCGAAGGCATAATACCCAAAAGGTTCCAAAAGCCTACAAATGGCAATGTGCATTAGGTTGATTTTTTCATCTTTTTTGAACTTCCTGTGCAGTTGCCCAAGTTCCTGTAGGCCCACCAAGTAAATAATGGCGTCCAAGTCCAGTGTTTCACCATCGGCAAACTGGTTGCTTAGCAGTGTTACCACCGCTTCCCATTGTTCTTTTAGTTTTTCGTCGCGTGCCATAAAGTGCAAAAATACGGGTTATTCTTATTAATCGATAGAAATAGTATCTTTACATGATTGATTCTTTGATTATGAATACGGTAGATATTGTTTTGGGCATTCTTCTCCTTTTGGCTTTTTATTCAGGATTTAAAAAAGGCCTTTTTGTCACGCTTGCTTCACTTATTGGGTTGGTTGCCGGGGTGTATGGGGCCGTTTATTTTTCAGACTATGCAGGAGCCTACATTTCCCGTTGGTTTGATTGGTCTGAACAAACCACCAAATGGGCTTCTTTTGCGGTAACTTTTTTGGTGATTCTCTTTGTGTTGAATTTTATTGGGAAGTTTCTCACCAAAATTGCCGATTTTGCCGCATTGGGATTATTGAACAAGTTGTTGGGAGGAGTGTTTTCGGCCTTACAATATGCTTTTATTTTAAGTGTTGTTTTCCTGTTTTTCAATTCTTCTAACCTAACAGGATATGTTATTTCGGAAGAGAAAAAAGAAGGTTCGATGCTTTACGCGCCCATTGCATCCATCGCCCCGTTTGTACTTCCAACATTCATTGAAGAATTCAAAAAATTAAAACCTTCGGAAGAAAATGACCCTTCGGAAGAACCTATTCCACAAGAAAACTAAAGTTCCTTTATATCGTTGAAAGGAATCCAACCGTCTTTGCCGTCGGCCAAGGAAATTCGGCACCAATCCTCTTGTTTTCCCAAAATCTTCACTTTGGTCCCTTCGTGAATGGTGAACATGGTCTCGGCTTTCATTTTGGGTTCGTTTTTTACCTCAACCGCTTCTGCATAAACAATAGCATTGTCTACGGTAGCTGCTTTATGGTACATCCTAAAGGCCATGGGAAGTGCCGTTACCAAAATAAGAACCGTCAATAAAGACCCCACAAAAAAGAGGCGTTTTTTTCGGCTATCCATAGAAAAATAATAGCTCAAAAATAGGAATGCAAACATAAAAACAGCGATTACGCTCACCCATGCCCATCCATTAAACGTAAGCCATTGTGAGAGTTTTTCGTCCCACTTTGCAAAAAAGGTTTTGGGAAGTGGCTCGATGGCATCTACAGTGGCATTTTGGGCAAAGGATAGATTGTTCTTTATTTCGCTATCATTTGGGGAAAGCTGCAGGGCTTTTTCGTAATAATAAATACTAGGGCCTATGTGGTGCAATTTGTAATGGGCATTGGCGATGTTAAAATACAATGCAGCAGAATGTTGCCCACTTTCCAATATCTTCATCCAGTTTGCAATGGCTTCTTGGTATTTCTCGGCCTTGTATTGTTCCTTCCCTTGTTCAAACAGCGCATTGTTCTGTCCTATTCCAACGAAGGAGAGCAGAAAATAAGCTATAAAAATGATCTTTTTCATCCTTCAAAAGTGTATTGAAATTGTTTATCGATATTTGAAAGTGATTGTACCGCCGTTTCATAATCCCGTTGCATTGAACCTGCCGATGCTCCAGCATACCTTGCAAACTCACAACTTTTCAAAAGGCCTATAAATTCGGAAACAGTGTCGCCACCCACCTTTCGTTCCATCAAAAGGCTAGAAATACGGTCTTTGGACATTTCGCTGGTTTCGATGGTAAGTTTTGCTTTTAGGTAATTGTGCAGGGCGCGCTCCAATGACTCATAAAAGGTATCTTTATTTCCTAAATTCTTCTTGGCTTCGCTTAGGTATTTTTTGGCCAACATATTGACGCGGCGCAATCGGTTTCCTTCCACATCGTTCAATCGTTCCCTGCGTTTTCTGCCAATTAAAATAAACAATGGAATAGCAAACAAAGGCGCTCCCATAAGGCTCCAAAATAACGTAGAGGCAAAGAAGTTTTTCTTCTCGACAGGTTCTAGGTTTGCATTGAGCTTGATGTATTTAAATTGATCTGCACTTAAAGTAACCGCTTGTTTTTGATTCCCCGAGTTTGTGTCTTGGCTAGCCGTCACGGGGCCATTTTCTACTTCCACCAAGATTTCCTGTGAGGAAAGTGTTTTATAGGTTTCGGTTTTGGGATCGAAATAGGAAAAGGTGATGGGCCGTATAGGATAATTGCCCTTGAACTGAGGCACCACGGTATAGTTTTCGGAAACCGAACCCGTCATGCCACTGGTTTGGGTTTTTATGTTATCATTTCGAGTAGGCTCGTACACCTCCAACGCATTGGGAAACGTGACGGATGGCAAATTGAATAACTTTAAGTTTCCATTCCCCGAAACAGTCACCTTTAATTCCAATGATTCATTGGCGTCCAACTTCGTTTTATTGGCTGCCACCTTAAAATCGAAGTTTCCTACGGCTCCACCAAAATCATCGGGTTTTCCAGCCTGTGGGAGTGGTTTTACGGTAATGGTCCTTTTCCCTGCCGAAATGGTTTTGTTTACCCGGTTCATCAAATAGCGACCAAAAAGATCGCGTCGATTGCTTCTTACGTCAATGGGAACATCAAGGGTGAGAGGTTCAATGTTCAATTCGCCCGTTTTTTGGGGGTACAATACGGTGGTTCGAAGGATGACATATCGATAATCCTCCCCGTCGTATTTTCCTTCGTAAATTTTGAAATTTCCTTGATTATCGATGTTTTGGCTCCAAAAATCGGCATACTTTGGGGTGTCGATTTCCCGCCAATTACTGGTAATACTCACTTCATTGGAGACATAGAGCTTGTATACTACCGTAATGGCTTCGTTTAAATAGGGGTTTGCATTGGACACTTCGGCCACCAAATGAACATTTTCACTGGCAAGGTAATCGGCATTGTTCCCATCCTTCGGAATATCAACCGCAGCTGTAATTTGTACACTTATGGGAGGCGATTTATAAATTTGTCCCTTGACCTCAATGCTGGCTTGCCCTATGGTAAAATTTCCCTGGGCTTGGGGAGCTAAAAAATAGGAATAGGTTTTTGAATAACTTCGCTTCCCATTGATCCACGAATTACTGATGGCTTGGTTGGGACCTCCTACCACCCTGAAACCATCAAAGCTGGGAGGGGTAAAATTGTCTCCATCTTCGTTCATTTCAAAATCCACCCGAAGGCGTTCGTTAATCCCCAGTTTCTTCTTGCTCAATTTAGCCTCAAAGCTCACCTGTGCATGTGCTGCACCCGCCAAGAGCAGAAAAAACAGGAAGTATACAATACGGTTCGCTTTCATCATTACCAATCTTTAGTCGACTTTACTTTTGCGCCTTTTTGTTTTTGGACGTTTATCTTTTCCTGCACCTTTTTCTCTTCATTGTTCATTGCTTCCAAAAGGTTTTTTATTTGTTGGGGCGACATTTGTCCAGGAACTTGTTGTTGCTTTTGGTCTTTGGGTTGATCCCCTTCGCCTTGTTGGTCCTTTTTGGGATCTTGGGGTTGTTCATTCTCCCCTTCTTGATCTCCCTCTTTTTTATCTTTTTCGTCCCCTTGATCTTTGTTGTCTTGTTGATCTTTATTGTCGCCTTCTTGGTCTTTGTCTTTATTATCCTGGTTTTGTTGGTCTTTGTTTTGGTCCTGGTTTTCCTTTTGGTCTTTGTCCTTATTATCATCACCCCCTCCTTGCGGCGGATTCTTTTCCAGCATTTCTTTGGCTAAAGCCAAATTATAGCGAGTTTCATCATCGTTGGGGTTGTTCCGAAGGGCGTTTTTATAGGCCTCTACTGCCCCTTGGTAGTCTTTTGCATTCATCAAGGTGTTCCCCAAATTATGGAACGCCTTGTGCTTTTCAGGCTTATTTGTTGCAACCGAGGCTGCTTGCTTATAACGAAGCATCGCTTCATCGTTTTTAGCTTTGTTGTAATAGGCGTTGCCCAGGTTGTATTTGCCAATCTCTTCGGAAGGATTCAGGGCAATGGACTTGCGGTAATTTACTTCAGCATCGGGAAAATCCCCTTTGGAAAGCTCTTCGCTTCCTAGAGCCAAATAGGCCTCCGATTCCTTTTCTATTTTTTGCTGTTCCTTGTTTTTCTCTTGGGCCGAAAGTGTTCCCAAGGTCATCAAAAAAACAATTGCTATTCCTATTTCTATCCTTGCTTTCATATCATTCTCCTTCATTAAATAAATTCAGTTTTTGCAGCCACGACGTTTTTCGTTCCAATAGCAGTACTTCAATAACCAAAAACAATATCGCCCCCCCCAAAAACCATTGAAACTGGTCTTTGAAATCGGTAAACTGCTTGGCTTCAAATTCTTTTTTATCCATGCCGTTTAAAATGGCCGTTACTTCTTCTACGACTTCTTTGGTGTTGCTGCCGTTTATGTAGGTTCCTCCTCCTTTGGAAGCAATTTCCTTCAGGGTTTCTTCGTCCAATTGGGTAATGACCTGTTCATTGTTCTCATCCCTTTTGTAATACTGAAGGATCCCGTTTTGCTTTATGGGAATGGGAGCCCCTTGGAGCGTTCCTACCCCAATGGTGTAAATTTTAATCCCCATTTTGGAAGCTTCCTCCACCATGGAAGATACATTGCCCTCATGGTCTTCGCCATCGCTTATGATGAATAAGACCCTATTGGTTTGTTCTTCATCATTATAGTACGTCTGTGCCAATGAAATGGCTTGGGTAATGGCCGTCCCTTGGGAAGAAACCATATCGGTATCCATGCTGCTTAAAAACAATTTTGCTGACGAAAAATCGGTAGTAATGGGTACTTGAGGGAAAGCGCTTCCAGCATAGCCAATAATGCCAATTCGGTCACCCGCCAAACTATTGATGATTTGTGTAATAAGCTGCTTCGCTTTTTCCAAGCGGTTGGGCGCGATGTCTTCGGCAACCATACTTTTGGAAACATCCAGGGCAAAAACCACATCTACCCCTTCCCTTTTTACCGTTTCTATTTTGGTGCCAATTTTTGGGTTCACCAAGGCAAAACTTAAGCAAGCCAATGCTAAAGAAAGGACTAAGATTTTTAATATTCCCTTAAAAACAGAACGGGAAGGGCTCAATCTCTTCAGGAGGGAGACATCGGCAAATTTACTTTGCGCCCTTTTTCTCCAAATAAGCATCCACAAGAATAGCACCGCCACTGCCGGAATGGCAAATAATACGTAGAAATAAATGGGTTGTTCTAATTGATACATAACTTACACAAAACTTCTGAACAGGGTATAACGAAGCAATAACTCCAGACCCATCAACCCTAACGCCAAAAGGGTTAAGGGGCGAAATTTCTCATCGTAATTTTTATACTTAAATTCTTCTATTTCGGTTTTTTCCAATTTATTGATTTCATCATAAATCTCCTCCAATTTGGTATTGCTTGTTGCCCGGAAATATTTCCCGCCGGTAGTTTCAGCAATTTCTTTCAACAAGGCTTCATCTATTTCCACTTGTACATTCCCGTATTGAAATTGTCCATTGGGCAAAATCCCGATAGGGGAAACAGCCATACCATTGGTTCCCAGTCCAATGGTATATACCTTAATCCCAAACTCTACGGCCAATTCGCTAGCGGTGCGTGGATCGATAAACCCAGTATTATTGACCCCATCGGTCAAGAGAATGATGACCTTGCTTTTGGCTTTGCTTTCCTTCAAGCGGTTGACCGATGTGGCCAAGCCCATGCCAATGGCCGTACCTCCTTCGATGATGGTGTTGTAGGTCACATTTTTTAGGGAAGAAAGCACAATACTTTTGTCACTGGTTAACGGGGTTCGGGTATAGCTTTCCCCAGCATATTCTACAATCCCAATACGATCATTGGGGCGTTCATTAATAAACCGTGCGGCCACCTCTTTTAGGGCTTCTAGACGATTAGGTTTCAAATCCCTAGCCAACATACTTGCCGAAACATCTATCGCCATGACAATATCAATCCCGCTGGTGGTTTTTATTTTGGTGGTTTCATCTACATTCCTAGGACGTGCCATGGCAATAATGAGGGCACTTAGCGCCAGTAACCGCAAAATGAAAAGCAAGGGGCGAAGTTTTGCCAACCAATTTTTGGACGTTTTAAACCCCTTGATACTGGATATTCGTAAGGAAGCTGTTTGCTTATTTTTTTTGAAGAGGTACCAAACCACAAGGAGTGGCAGCAGTAAAAACAGCCAGAAAAATTGAGGATTGACAAATTCAAAATTATGAAACATTAGTTTTCCTGTTTTTCTCCTTGATGGGTTATTTCCAGTTCAATGGAATTGTTAATTCTTTCTACTATCTGTTGCGCATATTGATCTTGTTCTCCATAGGCAATCACCACTTGCTGAAGGGCCCCTTTCTGGGAAAAAACAATGATCTCAAATTTCTGCTTTGGAGCGTATTTTCCATTAGGGTTTTTACGCTGAAATGTACCAAAAGCCTTTCTCCCTTTGATTCCTTTTTCAGTTTCAAACGCTTCTTGCTTTACCACCATATTTTCTGCTCCTCTTTTCTCCATTTCTTGAAGAGATCCCTCTAGGGACTGTTCCAATGGGATTTCAGCTTCGGTCTTAAACTTGGTTGAATTCACCAGAATATAAAATTGATCAATCAAACTACCATAGCTAAACACACTCATGTTTTCAACCTGTTGTTTAACCTCATCCGGAAGTTCCAATTCGGTACGGACCAATACTTTTGGGGTTTCTATAACCACAGCTGGAGACCCATACTCACTTTTGTACCAGCGCCCTTCTAGCAATTCTTTGGAAGGATGCCCTATGATTTTATCTTTTACATAAGAAACCCCATAGGTTGCGGCTAGAATACCCAATGTCAAGAAAAGGGCAACTACAACACTTATACTTCCGTAAATGAGCTTCCTTTTCCTTTTTTTGCGAAGTTGTTCTTGCCTGTACAGTTCATCTTGGAGTAATTCTTCTTCGGTAGGTTCTGGGATGGCATCGTGGGTCTCATTGATGATTTCTTCGATGGTAGCCCTGTCCGACTTCGCCTGGAGCAAATCTTGTTGAAATTTGGCAAACTTTACCAAATCGGCACGTTTTAAAATGGCATCGAGCTTGCGGATCATTTCCTGGTCAAAATCGAAATTACCAGCATCCTTATGCAACAATAATCTCTCAATCAATTCATCACTGGTGCTTTCCATAGCCTTATCGTCTACTTCCCGGTCTATGTATCGTTTCACGATTTCGGTGAGGGAAGAGTAATAGGCTTTGCTTTTGTTTTCCTTTAAATATTCGGAAGCGTCCAGTTTTTGCAGTGCTACCATGGCTTCTTCATAGGGAGGCAACTGCTTTTCGCGTTCTTCCTTTATTTTTTTTCTTCGGAAGAAATAATATACAAGTCCTCCCAGAACCAAGAGAGGCACCAGCCAATAGAGCAATAGAAGCCAATTAAACGGAGGGTTTTTTACTTCTATGGCTGGTTTAATGTCGAACATTTTTTGCTTTGTCGTATCCACAGGGACATCACGCACTTCAACCCTTACGGAATCGGTACTGAACGGTTTTTCATTGATGATTACATGCTGTGGAGGAATGGTATACGCACCAGAGTCAAATTGGGTCAACCCGTACTTTTTGATAAGCCGGTACTTTTACATCGGCAAAAGTGGTATCTACCTTTGTAGGATTCAATCATTTTTAGAAGGACTAAAACTCTGTCCTTCCGAAACAGGACCAAATCGGTAACGGTTTCCACTTGAATGGTGTATTTATCTCTTCACTCAATACGAATAAGGGTATCTACCCGTGAGCTTACTTGCGATTGCCCATAAAAGTGGATAGCACAAAAGAAGGGAGAATGATTCCTTTTAATCCTTTGGGAGGCAAATATGTGCTTTTCTCATGTTATGCCCTATGCTTGAAATACCCCAATAATTTTTTTACATAGCTTTCATCCACACGGCACCTACTACCCCAGCACCACTTCTTCTCCGAAGGGGCATCCACAAAAGCTGCTACCCGCCTCAAGGTAATAGGCATGGTATTGGTTTCGTACTTTTTTGGAAGCCATTCACAAGCAGAAGTCGGCCGATTCTTTCATCTGCATTTGTACCATTCCCAAATTGGGCAGGGTCTCTTCACCATCATAAATACGGATGCCTGCACATCGTGTTTCCCGATACTATTTAAGGTATCGATAGCCTTCTGTCATGAAATCGGGATAGCACAAATACGATGGCTTTTCATGACATTGGTTAAATACTTTAAGGCTTGGGCCAAATCGGTTCGGGAACTTTTAGGCTGAAATTCCAATAATTCCCGGATGATACGAAGTACGTGGGACTTCCTTTTTTGGGGGAATGAAAGTTTCATTTGGTCTCTGAAAAAGGATGAGACCAATTTATCGTTATTCTGCATGGCCGAAAAAGCCAAGGTGGCGGCAATTTCGGTGACAATTTCATTTTTGAATTGATTTTTGGTGCCAAAAAACTCTGAACCACTTATGTCGACCATAAGCATCATGGTCAATTCGCGTTCTTCTTCAAACACCTTGACGAAGGGTTCGTTGTAACGAGCCGTCACGTTCCAATCGATACTCCGCACGTCGTCACCATATTGGTATTGGCGAACTTCGCTAAAGGTCATTCCTTCCCCTTAAAAGTACTATAGGATATTTCTCCAAAAACGTGATCGCCAGCGACGCGTTTTTGATTTCAATTTTTCGTACTTTTTTTTGAAGCTCTTTTTAGAATCATTTTTTAAACATTCCGTGTGAAACGATTTGAAGGCAGTTGTGATACTGCAAACCGCCACTAAAGCCACTCCTTTAAGGAACTTCAATAACGTTTACAATCTGGTTGATCAAGTTCGAAGTCACATTTTCGGCTTCTGCTTCATAGGTAATCCCAATACGATGGCGCAGCACGTCAGCGGGACAACGGCAACTTACATCCTCAGGAATTACATATCCCCTTCGCTTGATAAATGCATAGCATTTTGCTGTTACATGGCCAAATTGATACTCCCCCTAGGGGAGGCACCAAAGCTAATAAGGGGTTTTAGGTTGGAAAGATCATATTTTTCTGGATTTCCGCAGCAAAAATGATGTCGAGGATGGCTTTTCTTCAATCTTTTCATCCATGTATACCCCCAACAGCTGCTTGCCCTTTAATTTGCTCCCAAGGTAACCACAGGATTGATTTGCCTGCAATTCTTCTTTTAGGTTTTGACGGATGATAAGTTGCCCTCATCCAGTTTTGGATATTTGATTACCGTTTTAAGCATAAAAGGGTCTACTTGGGCTTCGGGTAAAGGGTAGGTTCTTCCTGCTCGATGGGGTTTTTAGTAGCTATGACCAAAAAAGGTTTTTCCAAAACAAAGTCCATCACCAATGGTAACCTGTTTTTCCTGCATGGCTTTTAGTAGCGCAGACTGCACCTTGGCAGGGGCACGGTTAACTTCATCGGCCAAAAACAAAATTGGCAAATATAAAGCTCCCTTTTAAATACTAAAATCGTTGGATTTGATATTGTAAATTAAAGTTCCCACAACATCTGCAGGCAACAAATCGGGGGTAAACCGAATACGGCTAAAACTACCATGAACTGCTTTGGCAAGGGTATTGATGGCTAGGTTTTTGCCAATCCGGTACGCCCTCCAATAAAATATGCCCTTGACCCAAAAGTCCTATCAATAATCGTTCAACCATGTGTTTCTGGCCCACAATTACTTTATTCATTTCTAAGGAGAGAATGTCTACAAAGGCACTTTCCTTTTCTATTTTTTCATTTAAGGCTCCAATATCCAGAGTCATTTCGCTGTTTGTTCCATACGTCGATTTTCAATATAGTAAGTGCAAAAAATTGTACCGCAAATTGCCTATTACAATTGTACCCTGTTAACAATTGGTTAAAAAATAGGATAAATAAAGGGCTTAACAAAGATTTATATAATTTCAAATCCTTACTTTTAAGAATCTAATTTAAAGAAATGAAAACAACTTTTTCAAAGGTCATTCAAGGGTGTATGACGTGGGGGGCATGGGGCAAACAACTTTCTAAAAATGAGATGATTGAGCTCATGTTTCACGATGTGGAATGCGGAATTACCTCTTTTGACCATGCCGATATTTATGGCGACTATACCACTGAGAAGGATTTTGGTACTGCCTTTGCCGAAAGTGGCATTGCCCGCGAAAGCATCCAGCTTATTTCAAAATGTGGTATCCAATATGTGGGAAATACCCGCAATAATGAAATAAAACACTACCAATATGATGCAGATTATATTGTATGGAGTGCCGAAAAATCGATCCAGGATTTACAATGTGATTACCTGGATTTGTTGTTGTTGCATAGGCCAAGCCCATTGATGGATCCCGATGCAATTGCCAAAGCTGTAGAAAAATTAACCTCCCAGGGAAAAATAAAGGATTTTGGGGTTTCTAATTTTACTCCCTCCCAAATGGAGTTGATTGCTTCCAAAAACACCCTCTCCTTTAACCAAATTGAATTTTCCCTCACGGCAAATGAAGCCCTCTTTAATGGAAGTTTGGACCATATGCTCCTGAACCAAATTACCCCCATGTGTTGGAGCCCAATGGGAACCATTTTTAAAGAACGAAACGATCAAACTCACAGGATCCATGTTGAATTGGATGGACTTTCGGAAAAATACCAAGCAACCAAAGACCAACTCGTACTAGCGTGGATTATGAAACACCCTTCTGGAATACTCCCTGTGATTGGCACCACAAATAAAGATAGAATCACAAATGCTTTCGAAGCTTCCAAAATAGAAATGACCGATGTGGATTGGTTCAAGTTATTGGTGGCAAGTCAGGGCCATAAAGTACCTTAAATGAAAACAAAAAAAACAGCACTTATTACTGGGGCCACTTCGGGAATTGGGAATGCTACCGCAATCCTTTTTGCGGAACAGGGCATACGATTAATCCTTTGCGGCAGAAGGCAGGAACGTCTAGAAATGTTAGCTTCGGAACTATCAAAGAAAACAGAAATTTATACGTTATGTTTTGATGTGCGAAACCAGGAAAAGGTTATTGAAAACATTCAAAGCCTCCCCGAAGCTTTCTCAAAAATCGATATCCTTATTAACAACGCAGGAAACGCCCATGGTTTGGATCCCATTCAGACGGGCAATTTAGAGGATTGGAATGCCATGATCGATATCAATGTAAAGGGGTTATTATATGTGACCCACGCTGTGTTGCCAGGGATGATAGAAAGACAATCTGGGCATATCATCAATATTGGTTCCACGGCGGGCAAAGAAGTCTATCCCAACGGTAATGTCTATTGCGCTAGCAAACATGCGGTTGATGCCCTTAACCAAGGGATGCGGATCGATCTAAACGGAAAAGGTATACGGGTAGGTGCCGTCAACCCTGGAATGGTTGAAACTGAATTTAGTGAAGTTCGCTTTAAAGGAGATACCAAACGGGCCACAAAAGTATATCAAGGCTTTACACCTTTAAAGCCTGAAGACATTGCAGACATTATTTGGTTTGCCATAACCCGCCCTCCGCATGTTAACATTGCCGACCTTACCGTAATGGCGCTAGATCAAGCATCATCCACTATTGTGAACAGGCAATGATCAATAAACGGTTGCTTATTAAAAACCTTTTGGCTCATAATGACGAGAGTAGTTTTTATGACAAAAAACGCCGTATCGATCTGGGAACCAAAGAGGGAAAAGCCAAGTTCCTAAAACACATATGTGCCCTTAGCAACAGCAACCCGAAAAACAACAGTTATATTGTCATTGGCGTAGAGGACGAAACCAATGAAATTACCGGGGTCGATTTTTTTGATGATAGTAAAATCCAAAACCTGGTAAATGCCTACCTCAACAATCCTCCCCTAATCGCTTATGAAAATGTAATGTTTCCCCATCTTCCTGCCGATAAGGTTGTAGGGTTGGTTACTATTCGTCCCACAGGGGAAATTACTTCACTTCGAAAAAATATCTGGAAATACTGGGGCGGCTCCATCTTTCTTCGAGATGGGAGCATTTCCATGCCCAAGGATTTTGACATCAAAATTAAAGATGTGAACTCCGAAATCGTAAAATCCATCGAAAACCAATCGAAGAATAATATTGAATACACACTGGATGGGGTTATTAACTTTATCAACCACCGCCATAGTGACCTTCCATCAAACTATAAAGTGTTTAAGGAGCAATTTGTAGTGTGTTGGGCAGGGCTCACCAAACACGTAAAAGGAGTGGATTACTACTCCCGCGTGGACATAGAATTAATCAACGAACAAGTGCGTTTGTTCTATTCGGCTTTGGATGAAATTAGTATTGAATACGATGAAAGTATCTTTAGGATTACCGAATACGTTCATCTGGGTCTTAATGAACAGTACAAATACTATCCCTTGGAAGAAGTAACCATTTCCTTTCGCGAAAATGGCTCTTATCATATCGATTCGACCTTGATTTTTGAACCCCCACAGTTTAACAAGCGGAACCTTTACCATATCTACAATGCCAATAATGCCTTGTTGGAAAAATTGAGAAAAAACATTCCATTATCCGAAAGAGAAGGCAGGGACTTGGAAAAATTACCCGCTACCTACCTAATCTGTTATTTGAATAATTTTGAAGATGCCAAGGAAAAATTACTGGAATCCAAGGATTTTTTGAAACAAATCAAGGGTAATGTCTACCAATCGTTCAAGGAAGCTACACGTATCCTTAGAAAAGTAAAATACAGTTAACAATTGATACACCAATATTTTTTATCTTTAGAACAATTAATCAAACATTAAAACCATGGGGATTTTCGACAAAATAAAAGAAAAGTTAAGCAATGAGTTCATAGACATCATCGAGTGGCTAGACTATACCGATGATACTATTTGCCACCGTTTTGAACGTTATCAAAACGAAATAAAGAATGAAGCAAAGCTTATTGTTCGTGAAGGGCAAACCGCTGTCTTCATCAACGAAGGGCAACTGGCCGATGTTTTTACACCAGGTACGTACACGTTAAACACACAAAACCTTCCTATTTTGGCAACGCTTAAAGGATGGAAGTACGGGTTTAATAGCCCTTTTAAAGCCGAAGTCTATTTTGTGAACACCCATTTGTTTACTGATGAAAAATGGGGAACCAAAAACCCCATCACCCTCAACGATGACCGTTTTGGTTTGGTGGAAATCCGTGCCTTTGGAACCTATGCGTACCGCATCAAGGACGCTGGCAAGTTCATCATTGATATTGTGGGTACCGACAATAACTTCACCAATTTTGAAATCAACGAGCACCTTAAAAGCCTCATTGCCACTCGTTTTACCGATACCGTTGGAGAGGCAAAACTCCCCATTGAGTTGTATGCGGCTAATACTACCGAACTGAGTGAAACCTGTAAAGAGGTGATGCAACCCGAATTTGAAAGTGTTGGGATTTCCTTGGAAAAATTCTTTATTGAAAACGTTTCCATGCCCGAAGACCTTAAAAAGGAAATCTTCGAGTACAGCCGTATCGATAAATTGGATTTGGATAAACTCACCAAATTCAAAACAGCCAAAGCCATTGAAGCAGCTGCCAATCAAGAAGGAGGTACCGCTGGTGCCGGGATGGGGATGGGAATGGGCTTTGTTCTAGCCCAACAAATGGGGGGAATGATGGGCAATCAACAAGCAGCAGCTAGCCCCGCCGCAGGAGCGGTTCCTCCGCCTGTTCCAACAGCCGTTCAATATTTTTATGCCGCCAACGGGCAGCAAGCAGGCCCCGTGAGCATGGAGCAATTGAGTGCTCTTTTTGCCAATAGAACCGTTAACAAAGATACCCTTATTTGGAAACAAGGCATGGCAAACTGGACTGCTTTAAAGGATGTAGAAGAGCTAAAAGCCTTTTTGGGAGGAAATACTCCACCACCCTTACCGGGCGCATAACTTAACCTTTTGGGTTATTCACTATGCAAACCGAACCGCAGCAAAAAGTAGAATTAAAAAAAGCCTGCATCAATTGTGGGGCAGAATTACTATATGCCCCTGGAACAACCGAGTTAAAGTGTGAGTATTGCAATTATACCCAAGAGATTCCTCTGGCGGAAGCTAGTTTTGAAGAATTGGAGTTGCAGCCCTACTTAGATGCTTTGGGGACACAATCACACAGTGAGGTAATTACCATGCTTCAATGTAAAAATTGTGGTGCCAATCAACATATTGAGGAAAACTACAAATCCCTTCATTGTATTTACTGTAATTCTCCTTTGGTCATCGAAGACGCCCAAAAAGAAGAATGGATTTTACCGGGGGCTGTTTTACCCTTTCAAATAGATCAAAAAAAGGCCCATCAAATTTTTCAAAAATGGGTAAAAGGGCTCTGGTGGGCTCCCAATAAACTTAAAAAAGCAAGCCTGGATCCCCAAAATACCAAAGGATTGTATTCGCCATACTGGACCTTCGATGCGCAGCTATTTGCCAATTATACTGGACAAAGAGGCGATTATTATTATGTTTCGGTTCCTTATACTACAACGGTAAATGGAAAAACCGTTACCCAAATGCGGCAAGAGCGTCGTACACGGTGGACCCCTGCCAGCGGGAGTATTTCTGGGTTTGTGGATGATACATTGATCAAAGCCTCCAAACAAAAATCGGGTACCATCCCTCCCAAAGTAGCCCGATGGAACCTAAAGGAACTGAAGCCTTTTGATAGTAGTTATTTGGCGGGATTTGTGACCGAAAAATACACCATTCCGTTAAAAGAAGGCCATTTGGAGTCCACCAAAGAAGCCCGAAAAATTGCTGAGCGTTGGGCTTGTAGGGACATTGGCGGGGATACCCAGCGTATTTCTTCCTTGGACATGAAATTGAGCGACGAAACCTTTAAGCATATCTTATTGCCAGTATATGTGAGCGCCTATCAATATAATGGTAAGCGTTATAATTTCTATGTCAATGGGCAAACGGAAGCTATTTCGGGGCAACGTCCCTATTCCTTCTGGAAAATCTTCTTCTTCGTTTTATTCATTTTGGCTGTCCTTGCTGTAATCATCGTTATTGCCAATCAATGAGAACATTAGTGGTGGGCGATATTCATGGAGGTTTGAAAGCCTTGGAACAGGTTTTGGAAAAAGTGAATCCCTCCCAAAACGACCAGTTTATTTTCCTTGGGGATTATGTGGATGGCTGGAGTGAGAGTGCCGAAACGATTTCTTTTCTTATGGCCTTCAGAAAAAAATACCCCTGCGTATTCCTTCGAGGCAATCATGACGAGCTTACGTACAATTACATAAAACATGGTGATGCCCCGCCTCTTTGGCTGAATCACGGAGGAAGAGCTACCCAAAAAAGTTATGAAAAAGTCCCTTTGGAGGCAATTGAAGACCATCTTTCCTTTTTTCAGAACTTGATGAATTTTCATGTGGATTCCAAGAATAGGCTCTTTGTACATGCTGGTTTTACCAACTTAAATGGCCCGCAACATGAATACTATCCCAACTTGGTGTATTGGGACAGAACGCTCTGGGAAATGGCATGTTCCTTAGACAAAAGCCTTCCAAAGAACCATTCTCTATACCCTTCCCGCTTGAAACTATTTTCTGAAATCTATATAGGACATACCCCCACCACCCGCTTGGGAGAAACAGTTCCCGTCCAACAAGCCAATGTTTGGAACCTTGATACAGGGGCTGCATTTAAGGGGCCACTCACCATTATGGATGTTGACACCAAGGAAATTTGGCAAAGCAATCCTGTTTTTGAACTCTATCCTGCAGAAAAAGGAAGAAATTAAAGGGGCAGAAGCTCAAAGGTTCTAGCCTCGGGGATCACATGGCATTCATCTCCCATTACTTGTATTTCTTCCGAAGTAAATGCTTGATACCCTTCCGCGGAAATATAGATACTATAAGTGCCTGGGCGTTCACCAGCACCTACAAAATTTGTGCTTTCTGGAAATCCCATCAATTCTTCTGTATAATTTCCATCCTTCGCGATTAAGGTACTATTTTCAGTAATAAATAACCCTGTATTTCCATCTTTTACAGTGATAGAAAGCCCATAAACGTATTCCTCTGTACACGCTAACCCGTCATCCTTTGGTGGGCAAGCAAAAAAAAAGAAACAACTACAAATTAAGAATAGGCGCTTTATCATGGATAGTAAAAAAACCGCCCTATAAAGGGCGGTTTTTGGTTTTTAGTGGGTTTTATAAATCAAACTTAATCCCTTGTGCCAAGGGTAATTGAGTGGTATAATTAATGGTGTTGGTTTGTCTTCGCATATAGACTTTCCAAGCATCACTACCACTTTCACGACCACCACCAGTTTCTTTTTCACCTCCAAAAGCCCCTCCAATTTCGGCACCAGAGGTCCCAATATTTACATTGGCAATACCACAGTCGCTTCCCGCATGGCTTAGGAAACGTTCTGCTTCGCGGAGATTATTGGTCATAATGGCAGAGGAAAGCCCTTGCACTACCCCATTCTGTATATCGATGGCGTTTTCAACATTTCCACTATACTTTAGTAAATACAATACAGGGGCAAAGGTTTCATGCTGTACAATTTCAAAATGATTTTTGGCCTCTGCAATAGCGGGTTTTACATAACAGCCGCTTTCATACCCTTCTCCTTCCAGCACGCCGCCTTCCACGAGGAGGGTACCTCCTTCTGCTTTTACTTTTTCCAAAGCTTTTTGGTACATGGCAACAGCATCGGTATCAATAAGGGGGCCTACATGATTATTTTCATCCAGTGGATTCCCTATGCGTAATTGACCATACGCAGCCACAAGGGCATCTTTTACCTTATCATAAATACTTTCGTGGATGATCAATCTTCGGGTAGAAGTGCAACGTTGTCCTGCAGTTCCCACTGCACCAAAAACGGCTCCAATGACGGTCATTTTAATATCCGCATCTGGGGTTACGATAATAGCATTGTTTCCTCCCAATTCCAAGAGGCTTTTTCCAAGCCGTTCCCCAACGGTTTTTCCAACGATTTTACCCATTCGGGTGGATCCGGTAACGAAATAAGAAGAAATTCGTTTATCGGTGGTCATCATTTCCCCTACACGGTAATCACTCACATTGATAAGACATGAAATCCCTTCCGGGAAGGTTTGTTTTTTCAAAGACCTTAGCGGCTATTTTTTAAATGAACAATTCCGCACAACGGTGCTTTTTTCCGAAGGTTTCCAAACGCAAACATCGCCACGAGTCAGGCTAATGCTGTATTCCAACTCCAAACCGCTACTGGAAAGTTAAAAGCCGAAATAATCCCCACCACTCAGCGGATGGTACTGTGTTCACATGCGGTGCCCAGGCCGTTCGCTGTGCATGGTCCAGAAGCCATGCAACTGGCGGATCTTCTGGCAAATCACAGATGTCGATCATTTCCTGAACTTCGCCCAATCCTTCCTGATATTTTTCCCATTTCATGGAAACCAGTTTACCCAGAGTTGTTTAATTTTCGCAGTTCTTCCCAAACTGACGAACAATTTCACCCAAGCAGGGTGCCGGCATCAATCGCCAAGTTTTGAAGGCCTTTGTCGCTGTTTCCATGACTTTTTCATAATCGTCGGGAGCAGTCACAGTTACTTTTCCTATTAGGCTTCCGTCTACAGGAGAGTGGGAGGCAATAGTTTCATTTCCGGGCAACCATTGGGTCCCCGTGGAGGTACCATAATTTACGTCTTGGATCCCTAATTTTTGAAGAGCTTCCTCTATTCCGAAGGAAGTAGCAGTACTCATATGATTGAAATTTTTGTCGTTAAAAGTAAAACACAAAGGTAGGCAATCCTTTGTTGAAAAGAAAGGAAAGAAAGGGCAGATGTCTTTTGAGGGACGTTTCTAATTATTCCCCTTTAAATCGAGGGTCTGTTTCCATGACAGTCCCACAATTTTTGCAGGTTCGTAATGCTTCTGAATTATAAAATTCCTTGAAATGGGGAAGGAAATCCTTTTCAATGTCGTGCAATTCAAAATACACTTCGTGAAGTTTGGTATTGCAATTATCACAAAACCAAAGTAGCCCGTCGGTATATCCTTTTCCAGCTCTTTTTCGCTCTATTACCAACCCTATGGAGCCTTCACTTCTCCCTGGGGAATGAGGGACTTTGGCCGGGTGAAGGTACATATCGCCTGGGCCTAATGGCATTTCTTTTCGCTCCCCATCTTCTTGAATGATTACATTGATGTTTCCTTCCAACTGGTAGAACAGTTCTTCGGTTTCGTTATAATGATAATCTTTACGGGCGTTGGGTCCGGCAACTACCATAACAATATAATCCTCTGCATCTACATAGAGGTTTTTGTTGCCTACGGGAGGTTTCAACAAATCCCTATTTTCTTCGATCCCGCCAGTTAAATTGAAAGGTTTGAAATAGCCATTGCCGTACGTTTATGAATTTCCATAAAAGTACGGCAAAACCTATTAATTTAAAAAAGTTTGAAATGTTACCTCCTATAAAACAGCTCTGTAAAGAAATACTTACCTGAGGTGTTTTGCATAACGCCAAATCCCGTGTGGGTATAATTTCCTTCTAAAACGCTTCGGTGGGAAGGGCTATTGATCCAGGCCTGAACCAACTTTTGGGCGTCGCTGTAGCCAAAGGCAACATTTTCACCTACACTTTCGGCATGATCCTTTAAACAGGGCACGAACACCAAACCCGTCGTGGCTTATTTTGTTTTGGTCAATCATATACTGGGTATGATCAACTGCATAGGCAGAAGCATATTGTTGATCCCTTTTCAATTCAGAAAGCCCAACCGATACACGATATTCATTCACATACTGTAGAATTTCGTTGGCCATTTGCCAATCGGTTTCGTTGGCAAGGTTGAGGTCAATAGAGTAGTTGGATTCTTCAACAGGAGATACTCCTTCATCTTTGGAGCAGGATACGGTAGAAAATAATACCATAGCCAGTAGGCAAGTAGTTAGTAGTTTCATAAGTCGGGGGCATCAAATTTGGGGCTTGATGCTGGTCAAAGATAGAAAAAAAAACATACGAAACAACACTTTATCGATTTTTGAATGCATTTCATCGATAAAATTAATTGCTGTGTCTGAATTTTCAACAATAAAGAAATCGTTAAGCCCTATAAATAGGGAATTATATGAGTATATTAGAGGGTTGTTTAAAAAAATTGAAAATGTCAAAATTTTAACATTTTTATTCCTACTTTTGGATATTTGGATGTAGAAATATCGATAATAAACAAAATAATATCGATGAAATGCACATTTCGGCAATTGAAAAATCAGAAAATACATCAAAATTTGCCATTGTCATCCATGGGGAGCAGGAACCATTTTAGAAAGAAAACATGACCGATTCATAGAACTTGCCCATAAAAACAAGTTGGAAGAAGCCATTACGAAAGGGCATGAAATCTTGAAAAACAGGGGGAACTGCTCTTGAAGCCCGTGACCCAGACCATTAACGTCATGGAAGACTCTCCCGCTCTTTAATGCCGGAAAAGGAGCCGTTTTTACCATGAGAGAACCAACGAGCTTGATGTCCATTATGGATGGAGCCACCTTAAATGCGGGTGCCGTAGCAGGTGTTACCCATATAAAAAACTCAACTAGCCTACGAGGTCATGGTACATAGTGATCATGTAATGCTTGCTGGGAAGGGGGGCCGAAGAGTTTGCCAAAACACGAGGGTTTGAATGGTGAATCCTTCTTATTTCTATGCCGAAAACCGATTTCAATCCCTCCAAAAAATCAGGGAAAAAGAAAAGACCCAGCTCGACCACGACGGAAAATGTCTTTTGCCGATCCCTTTATTAAAGATTCAAAATTTGGAACCGTAGGCTGTGTGGCATTGGACAAAAGCGGAAACATCGTCGCTACGCCTCCACGGGAGGCATGACCAACAAACGCTGGAACCGCATTGGGGACGCTCCCATTGTAAAGGCGCCGGGACCTACGCCAACAATGCCACCTGCAGTTTCATCCACGGGTTTTGGGGCGAATATTTTATTCAGACAATGGTGGCTTTATATTATTCGGCCATGATGGAATACAAAGGGGTTCCCCTTCAAGAAGCAGCCGCAGAGGTCATTCAGAAAAAAGTCCCTGCGCTAGGCGGAGATGGAGGCATTGTGGCACTTGACAAAGACGGAAATATTTCCATGGAATTTAATACCGCCGGCATGTACCGCGCGTCTATTGATACCGAAGGAAGATTATTTATAGGAATTTATAAAGACGAATGAAACCACCCTACTACGCCGTAATTTTTACCAATACTCAAACCGAAACCCTGCAAGGCTATGCCGAAATGGCTGAAACTATGGAAGCCTTGGCCCAACAACAACCAGGATACCTAGGAATGGAGCAGCGCGAAGCGAAATAGGCATTACCATTAGCTATTATGGGAAACACTTGAGGATATTGCACACTGGAAAGCTAACCTGAATCATCAAGAAGCACAACAATTGGGCAAAGCACAATGGTATAAAAATTACACCGTAAGGATTTGTAAAGTAGAGCGGGAATACCGTTTTGAAAAATAGTTTGTTAAAAATCTCCCAAATGTTAAAATAGAATATACGAAACGTTACATCCAGCCGTTACGAAAATAACTTCCCTCAAATACTTTTTTACCCATTTTATTTTCAGCAGTTTGTGCGCACAAATTGTTTAAAATTATCGTTCAGAACCATAAACTGCAACCATCTTTATCGTAATTTAGTAACCCTTCGCAGTGCGATCAACCCTTACTTGCATGGTAACACAAAACCATCAGTAATGACACAGCTAACTCGTCTCTTCTGCCTTGCCACCACGATCTTATTCCTTTCCTGCAGCCAAAACCAGGACCATCCCGAAACCGACAACCTCTTTAAGTTCAAAGAATACATTGGCTACAACACCTATGGCAATACCAGTATTGCAGACCCCATAAATTGTGCTTTAAGCCCTTGGAACAGTTTGAAATCTCACTCAAGAAATTGACAAGGATTTCATTAAAATTTCCCCAAAGACCGAAGGAAAATTGCTTGTAGACAATAGCCGCTCCCTTGTTTTTCAGCCCAAGGAATTGCTTAAACCAGACACCGAATATACCGTCACTGTACTGTTGGGAAAACTCCACCCCAATGTCCCTAAAGAGTTTAGGAGTACACCTTCAGTTTAAAACCATTTGTTTTAAGTGGACGTCGAAAACTTACAGTCGTATAGTAAAGAATGGCAATACCTTTCTGGAACCCTACAAAGTGCCGATGTCATTTCTTCCGAAAAAAGCCAAGCAACTTGTAAAAGTAACGCAGAATGGCAAACCCGTTAAAGTAAAATGGCCAGATGAAGAAGCGCAGGCACGGTATTTCCATTTTACCATCGATAGCATCCAAAGGGAGGTTGACGATTCAGAAATACAAATTAGTTGGGATGGCGATGCCATTGGCTCTAGCTTTAAAGGCAGCAATACCTTTGCCATCCCGGGGCAAAACAATTTCACGGTCATTGACGCCAAAGCTACTGCTGCTCCCAATGCCTCTCTTGCCCTTAACTTTTCGGACCCGCTCCAGGAAAACCAAAACTTTGCCGGATTAGTGGCTATTGAAAATACCGAAAACCTTCGCTTTGAAGTAGATGGAAATGTACTGCACGTATATCCTTCCACTAGAATTGTGGGCAATGTGCGCGTGACCGTATTTAATGGCATCAAAAACACCAGTGGGTATGGGCTAAAGAAAGAATTTTCAGAACTCATCTCCTTTGAACAACTAAAACCTTCCGTACGATTGCTCTCACAAGGCGTTATTTTACCCAACGCTTCTTCAACTCCACTGTATTTTGAAGCGGTAAACCTTTCGGCGGTTGATGTTCGCATCATCAAAATTTATGAGGACAACGTGCTTCAATACCTGCAAACCTCCAACCTCAACGATCAAAACGACTACGATTTAAGGCGTGTGGGGCGGCGTATTGCCAAAAAAACCATTTTACTAAAAGACGCTCAGTTGGGGGAAAATGGGCTCTGGAAATCCTACGGTTTGAACCTTTCGGAATATTTCAATGCAGATCCCGGTGCCATTTATCGCGTGGAATTGAGTTTCAAAAAAGAGTATTCCCTTTATAACTGTTCGGAAACTACGGCTGAAAACCCCCAAGAAGATGACGACTACGATTATTACGAAGGGGATTATTATGAAGAGGATTATGCTGAAAACCTCCCCGAATCAACAGATGATGACGAACGTGAAGAACAATACTGGGATAACGAAATTTACAATTACCGTCGCTACACCTACAACTGGAGGGAGCGGGACAATCCTTGCCATGCGGCCTATTACAATAATGATCGGGTGGTAGCAACCAATATTTTGGCCAGTGACTTAGGCTTTATCATCAAAAAAGGGGACAATAAATCCTACCATTTTGTGGTAACCAATTTATTGACGGCAAAACCCGAAAAAGGAGTGAAGGTAATGCTCTATAATTTTCAGCAACAACTCATAGGATCCTCCATAACCGATGGTGAAGGAACCACTATTTTTGATTCGGAAAAAAACATTGCCTTTGCTGTTGCCCAAAAGGGAAATGAATATGCGTATGCAAAACTGAATGATGGCAATGCCCTCTCTTTGAGCAATTTTGATGTCTCTGGGAAAAAACTCCAAAAAGGATTGAAAGGATACCTTTATACCGAAAGAGGGGTCTATCGTCCAGGAGATAGTATCCATCTCACCTTTGTACTTAATGACAATTCAAATCCGCTTCCCAAAAACCACCCTGTAAAATTGGAGGTTACAGACGCACGTGGAAAACTTGTGCAACGCACAGTACTTTCTTCCCCATCTGGAGGAGGTGAAGGTTTTTACTATTTCCCTATTACCACCCAAGCAGATGCCCCTACCGGAAATTGGAATGCTACTGTATTTGTGGGCGGGGCAACCTTTTCGCAATCATTGAAAGTAGCTACGATTAAGCCCAACCGGTTAAAATTGCAAGTGGATTTTAAGGACGAAATCCTAGACGCCAGCAAACCCATTGAAGGAACTGCAAAAGCATTCTGGCTTCATGGGGCTCCAGCACGGAATTTAAAAATTGAAATGGCTGCCACACTCAGAACGACCGGCAATGCATTCAAGAATTTTTCTGCCTACCAATTCAATGACCCTACCCGTTCATTCAACGAAATTGAATTGCCAATATTGAACACAACCCTTTCGGAAGAAGGGAAAGCAACACTCCAATCAAATTTGAGTATTAATGGCAAGGCTCCGGGTATGCTACAAGCAACATTCCTTACCAAGGTGTTTGAAGGCGGCGGAGATTTTTCCATTGATGTTTTTTCAAAATACTTAGCGCCCTATTCGCATTTTGTGGGGCTTAAATCACCCGAACCGCATCGTTATGGTTCCTATTTTACCAATGAAAATACTGTATTTGATGTAGCCACCGTAGATGCACAAGGCAAACCCTCTGGAAATAGGGAATTGGAAGTAAAGATCTTTAAAATGGAATGGCGCTGGTGGTGGAACCGTGGTTATGATAATCTATCACAATATGAAAACGGGATTGTGCATCGCCCAATAAAGGAATTTACCCTTACCACAAAAACCAATGGGAAAAACAATTTTGCTGTAAATATCCCCGAAGAAGAGGGAGGGCGTTACCTTATTCGGGTGATCGATAAAAAGTCTGGTCATGCCACGGGACGCATTGCTTATTTTTACAGGAATTGGTCCAATCGGCCCGTAGATGGAGATGCAGAAAGTGCAAAAATGCTCCTTTTTTCAGCCGATAAGGAAAAATACCAAGTAAACGAAAAAGCTGAAATTACCTTTCCTTCCGGAAGTGAGGGTCATGCACTTATTAGTGTTGAAAATGGCACAGAGGTGCTTTCCACCCAATGGGTAGCAACCCAAAAAGGGGAAACGACGGTGCGTATTCCTTTGACCAAAGAAATGACCCCCAATGTGTATATAAATATTTCATTGCTACAGCCTCACGAGCAAACCAAAAACGATTTGCCCATACGGCTGTACGGTGTGGTGCCCATTCTGGTAGAGGACCCTTCTACCATCTTACAGCCCAAACTGGAGCTTCCAGAGGTATTGAAACCCGAGGAATCTTATACCATTAAGGTTTCAGAAGAAAACAAAAAGCCCATGACCTATACACTCGCTGTGGTTGATGAAGGCCTGCTGGATTTAACCCGTTTCAAAACCCCAGCCATCCACGAGGCTTTTTATACCCGAGAGGCATTGGGTGTAAAAACCTTCGACATTTTTGACGATGTTATTGGCGCCTATTCGGGCAGTGTGGAAAATATTTTTGCCGTGGGGGGAGGTGATGAGGCGGCTGGGGCCAAAAACCGAAAGGCCGACCGCTTTAAACCCGTAGTGAGTTACATAGGCCCTTTCCAGTTAAAAGCAGGCGAACAAGCAAGCCATACCCTAAAAATGCCCAACTATGTTGGATCGGTAAGAACCATGATTGTAGCAGGTGACCAAACCAAAAATGCCTACGGAAGCAGTGATAAAACCACCTCCGTTCGCAAACCATTGATGGTACTGGCTTCGCTCCCCCGAAAACTTTCCCCTGGAGAAAAAGCAACCCTCCCAGTAACCGTCTTTGCCATGGAAAAGAAAGTAACGTCTGCCACCATTACGGTAAAAACAAGCGATGCGCTTCAGCCCATTAATGGTTCTTCCAAAACTATTTCCTTTTCAGAACCTGGAGAGCAAATTGTTAATTTCGAATTTGATGTGCTTCCCGCTAGTTCCTTCCAGACCATTGAGGTCCTTGCTACAGGAAATGGTGAAAAGGCCCGTCATATCCTTGAAATAGACGTGGAAAACCCAAATCCCATTTCACAAAAAACCACCCTTTATACCTTACAGGAAAATACTTCAGAAACCATTACTTTTGAAACCTTTGGAGTTGCGGGAACCAATGGTGCAACCTTAGAATTTTCCACCTTGCCTCCCATGGATTTCAACCGCAGGCTTGAATACCTCATCCGCTATCCGCATGGATGTATAGAACAAACCACATCGGGTGCCTTTCCACAGTTGTATCTAGAAGATATTTTCGATATCACTTTGGATAAGAAAAATGACATTCAGAAAAACATCAAAGCGGCCATAAAACGCTTAGGCAATTTTCAAACTGGCAATGGCGGTTTAAGCTATTGGCCAGGAGAACGGGAAGCAGACGATTGGGGCACCAATTATGCAGGACATTTCATGATTGAAGCCAAACAGAAAGGATATGCCCTGCCACTTACCTTCTTGGATAACTGGTTACGCTATCAAAAAAATGCCGCCCGGCAATGGCAAAATAATGATGCCCGCTACAACAGCAGCTTGGTGCAGGCCTATAGACTCTATACGCTAGCTTTGGCAGGACAACCCGAATTGGCAGCCATGAACCGTTTAAAAGAGTCCAAAAACCTTAGTAACGATGCCAAATGGAGACTAGCAGCTGCCTATGCCCTTGCTGGAAAGAAAAATGTTGCCGAGGAAATCGCGAGAACCGCCAATATTTATTTTACGTCTCAGCGGTACGATTATTATACCTACGGAAGCCCATTCCGTAATAAAGCCATGGCATTGGAAACTTTAGTGCTTTTAGGTGACAACCAACAACGTGATGTAGCCATTTCGGTTGCCAAAGAATTATCCTCTCAACGTTGGTATAGCACCCAAGAAACTGCCTATGCCCTCATGGCAATGGGTAAAATGGTACAGAAAAATGGTGGTAAAGGGATGGAGCTTTCCTTTACCAACAATGGAAAAACCACCACAGTAAAAAGTGACAGGGCCCTAGCCTCGAGGGAGCTTGGAGTAACTATGGGTGGCAATACCGTAACCGTTTCCAACAAAAGAGGAAATGTGGTTTATGTAACCCTTTCACAAAAAGGGAAATTGCCTTTGGGGAATGAACTTGCCGAGCAAAAAAACCTGAGTTTACAATCGCAGTACCTGGATGGGGAAGGAAAACCTCTGGATATATCCAAATTACGCCAGGGCACCGAAATTACGGCCAAGGTAAGGGTGATGAACACGTCTAATGATTTTGTGGGCAATGTGGCACTTTCACAGCTATTCCCCAGTGGTTGGGAAATTGTCAATACCAGTTTTACCGAATTGGGTGGAGGAGCTTCTGGTGATGCTCGCTTTAAGGATATTCGAGACGACAGAGTTAATTTTTACTTTGATTTGGATGCAAAACAGTCCAAAACCTTTACAGTAAAATTGAATGCCTCCTATCTAGGGACCTATTACTTGCCTGGGGCACAAACCGAGGCCATGTATGACAATACGTATTATGCCCGAAACAAGGGACAGTGGATCGTGGTTGAACAATAAAAAAGTCCTCCTTTGCCCTCCCTCCTTGGGAGGGGACAAAGGGAGTGATCCCCTATGAAACGATTAAAACGCTACATCCTAAAACACAAAATTAAAACGGGTTTCTTAGTTGCAACCTTCCTAGTATGGTTGTTTTGTCTCCCAAAACCTTTATTTAAAGACCCTACCGCAACGGTGGTTGAAAGTAAAGAAGGGAGTATGCTTGGGGCCCGAATTGCAGACGACGGCCAGTGGCGTTTCCCAAAAATGGACTCGGTGCCGCCCCGGTTTGAGCAATGCATTCTCCTTTTTGAGGATGAATATTTTTATAGTCACCCGGGGTTTAATCCAGTATCCATGGGGAAAGCCTTGTGGGAAAACCTAACTACGAAAAATCGTAGGGGCGGAAGCACGCTCACCCAACAGGTCATTCGCCTATCGCGGAAAAACAAAAAAAGGAGTTATGGGGAAAAATTTGTTGAGGTATTTATGGCAACGAGGTTGGAAGCCGGATTTTCAAAAAAGGAAATTTTAAATTTTTATGCCTCTAATGCACCTTTCGGCGGGAACGTTATTGGATTGGAGACGGCCTCATGGCGGTATTTTGGAATCCCTTCAAGTCAATTGAGTTGGGGACAAAGTGCAGCCTTGGCGGTATTGCCCAACGCACCTTCCCTTATTTTCCCCGGAAAGAACGAAACCATTTTCAAAAAGAAAAGAGACCGATTGTTGTTGAAATTATTTCAGAAGGAAGTGATTGATGAATCTACCTATCAACTAGCCATTGAAGAGCCTTTACCTGGTAAACCCTTCCCCTTACCAGAACTGGCACCTCACTTTACCGAAAAAATGAGAAAGGAATTTCCGGGACAGCGAGTGGTTTCTTCTATTGATGCTGCCCTTCAAAAGAAAGTAAACCAATTGGTTGGTGAACATCATTTCCTTCTTCAGCAAAACGAAATTCACAACTTGGCCGTATTGGTTTTGGATGTAAACACCAAAGAGGTACTTGCCTACGTGGGAAATGCCTCGAGCAATCCCGAAAACAACCCCTATGTGGACGTCATTACAAAACCCCGAAGTACAGGAAGTATTTTAAAGCCTTTTTTATATGCCTCGGCTTTGGATAGTGGAGAGTTGCTCCCTAATATGTTAGTAGCCGATGTTCCTACCTACATCAATGGCTACAGTCCGGAAAATTTTGACAATCAATTTTATGGAGCTGTTCCAGCCAGTGTAGCTTTGTCTCGATCGTTAAATATACCCGCCGTTCGGCTACTTCGAGAATATGGTTTGGACCGATTCTATAAACGCCTCCATGAATTGAATTTTTCCACTATTGATAAACCTGCCAATTATTATGGGTTGAGCCTCATATTGGGCGGTGCCGAAGCTTCGCTATGGGAAATCACCAGTGCGTATGCAGGGATGGCTAGTACATTGAATCATTTTAACAACTCCTCCAGCGAATACCAATCCTTGGATTTTCAACAGCCAACCTATTTGAAAGACAACGTAATTTCTTTCGGAACAAAAAGGGAAACAGGTATGGTTTTCAATGCAGGTGCTATATACAAAACTCTTGAAGCCATGCAGGAAGTAAATAGGCCACAAGGGGAAGAAAACTGGAGTTTTTTCAACAATGCACAGCCCATTGCGTGGAAAACGGGAACCAGCTTTGGCTTTAAAGATGCTTGGGCCGTAGGGGTCACCCCAAAGTACGCTATAGGAGTATGGGTTGGAAATGCCGATGGAGAAGGAAGGCCCGGTCTTACCGGGGTTCAAGCTGCCGCTCCAGTTCTTTTTGATGTGCTTAACGTGCTCCCCCATAGCGGCTGGTTTGGGGTTCCCTATGATGATTTGGTTGCGGTAGAAGTTTGTCCAGAAAGTGGCCATTTGGCAGGGGTATATTGTGATTCCAAAAAGAATGAATGGATCCCTAAAGAAGGAATCAAAACCAATCCCTGCACCTATCACAAACAAATTTTTCTAGATGCTTCGGCACAGTTTCAGGTAAATTCCTCCTGTTATTCCCTTTCCGAAATGACACAGAAAAACTGGTTTTCCCTTCCCCCAGTCATGGAATATTATTATGCCGCCAAACACCCTGAATACAAACCATTACCCCCTTTTCAATGGAATTGTATCCAAGAAGGAGAAGCCAAGATGGCGTTTATTTTTCCGAAGAAAAATGAAGGAATTGTGCTTCCCAAAAATTTTGATGAAACCATCAACGAGGTCGTATTTACCCTTGCTCATCGAAAACCAGAAAGTACAGTGTATTGGTATTTGGACGAAACATTCATTGGCACGACCCATACGTTTCACGAATTGGCCATTCAGCCCAAGCCAGGAAATTATTGGCTCTCCGCTGTAGATGAAGAAGGCAACCAAGTGAAACAGTACATCTCCATCACGCTTGCTTCACTTTAATTGTGTATTTTAGTTCTAAAATCCTACCAGCCATGCAAAAACTCTTGCTTTTAAGTTTTCTTGTTTTTATTTCTTGCGGTGTTAAGGAAAAAGAAGTTGTTTCAAAAACACTCCCATTGCTTCCAGCTCCCCAAGAACTAACTGTGTACAAAGGAGAACATATCCTTCACAAAACCATTCCGTTTTATGCTGACGAAGGATTTGAGTTGGCTTCTGATTTTCTTTCCGAATACCTTCAGAAAAGTGGATTCTCCCTTCAAAAAAAAGAGGAGGGTAAAGCACAATTTATTATAAAAAAAGATTCGCTTTTGCCCAAGGAAGGGTATTCGCTTTCCATTAATGAGGATAGTATCTTATTGAAAGCAAAAGATGCTTCGGGTGCTTTTTATGGAGTGCAAACCTTGCGACAGCTCTTACCGGTTTCCATGGAAATGATGAATTCGTTTCCAGAACCTTCCGTGGCCCTTCCACTAGTGGATATTATCGATTTTCCCAAGTTTGCCTATCGCGGGATGCACTTGGATGTTTCGCGACATTTTTTTGATAAGGAATTTGTGAAAAAATACATTTCCTACCTCTCTATGCTGAAAATGAATTACTTCCATTGGCACCTCACCGAAGACCAAGGCTGGCGCATTGAAATTAAAAAATACCCTAAGCTCACCACGCATGCCGCCTATAGGGATGAAACGCTCGTTGGGCATTATAGTGATATGCCACATCAGTTTGATGGCGAACGGTACGGTGGGTTTTATACCCAAGAAGATATTAAGGAAATTGTGGCTTTTGCACAAAAAATGAATGTAACGATTATCCCCGAAATTGAAATGCCGGGCCATGCACAAGCAGCCATTAGTGCCTATCCCGAATTAGGCTGCACGGGAGAGCCCATTCCGGTTGCAACTCTTTGGGGGGTTTTCGAAGATATTTATTGCCCCAAGGAAGAAACCTTTACTTTCCTAGAAGACGTACTTACTGAAGTAGTGGAACTTTTCCCAGGGGAATATATCCATATTGGCGGTGATGAGGCCCCCAAGGCCCATTGGGAAAAATGCCCTCATTGCCAAGCACTCATTAAAAAAGAAAGATTAAAAGATGAACATGAACTTCAGAGTTATTTTATCACGCGAATAGAAAAATTCCTAAACAGCAAAGGGAAAAAAATCATTGGTTGGGACGAAATTTTAGAAGGCGGATTGGCTCCCAATGCTACCGTAATGTCTTGGCGCGGCACCGAAGGGGGTATTGCTGCTGCCAAGCAACAACATTATGTGATTATGACGCCTGGGTCACACTGTTATTTTGATCATTACCAAAGCAAAGATAAAGACGAACCCCTAGCCATAGGGGGCTTTACTCCGCTGGAAAAAGTGTATGCCTTTAACCCCATACCGGCTGAACTTTCTGAAAAAGAAGCCCAATACATATTGGGGGCTCAAGCCAATGTTTGGACCGAATACATCCCCACTACAGACCAAGTGGAGTATATGGTTTTTCCAAGGATTTTGGCCTTGAGTGAAGTGGATTGGACAGGACCTACCCAAGATTTTGAAAATGACTACCTACATTTTAAAGAGCGATTGAACCCTTTTACAGAACGCATGGATGCCCTTGGAATTCATTACTCCCAGCATTTAGGTCAAGATTAGGATGATAGTCGAGATTTGTGCCAATAGTTTTGAAAGTGCCTTGGCGGCACAAAAAGCCGAAGCACATCGCATTGAGCTCTGCATGGAACTTTCGGTAGGAGGGATTACACCGTCTTTTGGACTGCTGGAAAAAGTACTTTCAGAATTAACCATCCCCGTCTATGTGTTAATACGCCCACGGGCGGGCAACTTTACTTATTCAAAAGCAGAAGTGGATGTCATGTTGAAAGACATTCAACAATGTGCCATCATGGGGGCCAAGGGAATTGTGAGTGGTGCTTTAACCATTGGAAATGAAGTTGACACGCACACCACAAAACAACTTTTGCAGGCTTCCAAAGGAATGGATTTTACCTTTCACCGGGCTTTTGATTGGTGCTTGGACCCAAAAGAGGCTTTAAACGTATTGGAACGTTTAGGCATAAAAAGAATTTTAACATCGGGTCAAAAAACCACTGCATTAGAAGGAATAGTGCTTTTAAAAGAACTGAAATCTAGTTCAAATTCCATTGAAATTATGCCGGGAGGAGGAATCCATTCGGGAAATGTGGTTGCTTTTAAAGAAGCAGGATTTAATGAAATACACTGTTCGGCCTCAGAAAAAGTACAAACACTGCCCTTTCCTCCCAAAGTTTCAATGCAAAGTCATTGGGAAGAAGGCATTGTGAGTCATTCTTCCGAAGAAAAAATAAAGGACATTAATCAACAGTTAGCGTAACGGAAATCCTTTGGCAGCCCACCAAGGATGGATTTCTATTTCCAGTCGTCCGGCTTTTACCATGGGGTCCATGGTTGCCAAACTATCGGCCATTTGTTGGGTAGGCACGTTGTAAATGGTTATGCCACGAATGTCACCATCATCACCAAAAGGCCCAGAAATATCGGCATAGCCTAGCTCATACATGCGCCCCAAGTGTGCCAAATGGAGAGTTTGTAGGCTATCGGCTTCTGCTTTGTTCTGTGAACGGTTCTTCCCTCTTTTCAAAAAGGCAATGAAATATTGCTGCATCAAAATGGTATCCCCTGTTTTTTCACTAACATAGTCAAAGGTTTGAAATCCTTTTTCGGTGAGCTCGTTTTTCAAGGCTGCTATAGAGGTCTTGTTCTCTTGGACAATGCTATCTTTTTTGGGAATAGTGGGGGACTCTTCTTTGGCTATTTCGTTTTTACAAGCTGAAAAAAACAGTAAGGAGCATAAAAGTGTGCCTATCGTTAATCGATTCATATTACCAGGTTTTAAAGGGTTTTTTACTTAATTGCGAGTTATAGTATTTACTATTGCCCGTTACTTCTTCCCCTAACCAGTTGGGCTTTGGAAAAGATTGGGTTACTTCTTTTAGTTCAATTTCTGCCAAGGTTAATCCTTCGTTATCCCCCATAAATTCATCTACTTCATACAATGATCCTTCTACCGCTATTTCATAACGGTTCTTTTCAATGATTCCTTCCTCACAGAGCTTTAACAAAGATGTTGCTTCTTCCTTCGAAATTTCCCTTTCCCATTCAAAGCGGGTGGTGCCATCTTTAGAGGATTTTCCTTTTACGGTCAGCCAGCCTTGGTTTCCTTTTATGCGAACCCTTACGGTACGGTTGGGATTTGAATTTAAAAACCCCTGGACAATATAGGTTCTGGAGTGGGCATCTTCTTGATAAGCCTGTGAGTTGACCAAAAATTTGCGTTCTATCTCAATCATAAATAGGCTTTTAGCTGTTTATTGTGAAACTTTGATAGTAAAAGTAATGCCGTAATGGCTCCAATGGTTGCATACAACATATCCGATTGGGTATCCCACACATACCCCTGGGTCCCCAAAAAGGCATCTCCTCCTTCGCCAGTGCTTACAGAAACACCCCATTCAATAAATTCATACGTAACACTTATGGCCATGGCAATTGAAACGATGATAAAATTCAACCAGCCTTCTTTAGCAACGACCTTTTTTCGAATCAATACTTCGCGAATAATCATGGCCGGAACAAATCCTTGGGCAAAATGCCCCAATTTATCATAATTGTTGCGCGATTGGTGAAACGTTTCTTGAATCCAATTGAAAAGAGGCACCTCTGCATAGGTGTAATGACCTCCAACGATTAATATGGCACAGTGGAAAAATATGAGCAAATACACCAAATGGGTAAATTGAAATTTCTTAAAGGTAAACACCAATACCAAAAGGCCAATAACCGCGGGCAAGACTTCCAAAAACCAAGTGAAATATTCACGTGGATGGATAGCAGACCACACTAGTAGTCCTAAACAACAAAAAAGTAGCAGGTTTAAAAATTTCATTTAGTATGGAATTCGCCAAGGAGGATTTTTTCGGTACTCTCCTGCATGATAGATAATAATTTTGTTGCCATCGGGATCCCGCAAGCTGGCTTCTGTCCACAACCAAGGTTGGTTTACCATTTCTGTTTCAAAAATAAACCCTTTCCGTTGTAGTTCCTCAACCGCTTTCAAAACATCTGCTACTTCAAAGTATACCCAAACCCCTTCTCCTTTGGGCAATGATTCTGTAAAGTGAAGTGAAAAAGTGCTTTCCCCATTGGGACATTCAAACCGGGCATAACGCTCGTGGGTATGAACAATAAGTTGTAGCCCCATTTTTTTATAAAATTCAATGCTCTTTGAGACATTTCTGCACGGAACCGTTACTTGGTTTAAGTTCATTCTTTTTCTTGAAGATTATCACTAAGATATTATAATTTTATGGGATGGACGAAAACTTCCCCATTCGAAAGATTATCCATGTTGATATGGATGCATTCTATGCCTCTGTAGAGCAATTTGATCATCCCGAATTATTAGGCAAAGCCATTGCGGTAGGCGGAAGTTCCAAAAGAGGGGTGGTAAGTGCAGCCAGTTATGAAGCCCGGAAATTTGGGGTGCGCAGTGCCATGAGCGGTGTTTTGGCTCGAAAACTTTGCCCCGACCTTATTTTTGTGCGCCCCCGTTTTGAGCGCTATGCCGAAATTTCAAAAAAAATAAGAGCGATATTTTTTGAATATACCGATTTGGTAGAGCCTCTTTCCTTGGATGAGGCCTACCTCGATGTTACCGAAAACAAAAAAGGGAATCCCAGTGCTACGTTGATTGCCAAGGAAATTCGGAAAAAAATAAAAGAAAAGACGGGGCTAAACGCTTCAGCAGGTATTTCCATCAACAAATTCATCGCCAAAGTGGCGAGCGATATCAATAAGCCCAACGGACAAAAAACGGTTCCCCCCGAAGAGGTAATCGAGTTTTTGGAAAGCTTGGACATTAAAAAGTTTTATGGGGTGGGAAAAGTGATGAAAGAAAAAATGTACCTCCACGGGATCTTTACCGGAAAAGATTTAAAAAATAAGCCTCTTGCGTACCTCGAGGAACATTTTGGGAAAAGTGGCGCCTATTATTATCAAATTGTACGCGGCATTCAACACAGCAGGGTAAAGCCAGAACACACCCGAAAGTCGCTAGCAGCCGAGCGAACCTTCAATGAAAATATTTCTTCCGAAGTCTTTATGCTAGAACGTTTGGAACATATTGCCGAGGAAGTGGAGCGCCGCCTGAAAAAGGGAAAAGTAGCTGGCAAAACCATTACCTTAAAAATCAAGTACAGCGATTTTACGCTTCAAACCCGAAGCAAGACCTTGCCTCTTTACATTTCCAGCAAGGAATTATTAATGGAAAACGTTAAAGATTTGTTATTTCAAGAAAAACTCAAAAATTCGGTACGCTTGTTGGGAATTAGCCTATCAAACCTCAACAACGAGGCAACAAAAAAAGAGGTAAACACCCCTCTTGAAAAAAGCATAGACGTACAACTTAAACTTGATTTTTAACTCCTTCTTTTTTAGGATCTTCCTAAAAGGGAGAACAAAAAAGACCCTATATGAAGTGAAACTACTTTTATTAACTTGTAAATCTTACCATTATGAAAAAAGTAGTTTTAATTTTTGCCTCTGTTGTTTTTACCTTCACATTCCTTTCCTGTAAAGGAGATAAACCGAGCCCTACAACCAAAACCTCTTCCGTTGAAGCATTGAACCCCGAGTCTACCATTGCCATGGCGGACCCTTCAGAAATCCATAATGAAAAAAGTGTTGAATACCGATACGTTACAGCTCCCAGCGGATTGAGCCTTAGGGAGTACAATAACCTTCAAAGTGAAAAATTGGGCAAAATGCCATATGGGACCAAAGTAAAAGTCCTCCATGCCGAAGGAAAAAATACCATGGATGTTATGGGTATTAAAGGGGCAATGGACGAAGTCGAGTTTAATCATAAAACAGGGTTCGCCTTCAATGGATATTTGTCGAAATACTTTCCGCCAGAGCAGGATATGACAGCAAAGGGCTATGCTGGTGAACTTCAAAAACAATTCCCTTCGGTCACTTTTACCGAAACCGTGGAAGGAACCGCCAGTAATCCTATTACTATTGAAACCCTAGTGCTTCCCGAAGTGCCATGGCACGAAGCTTTTGGAACAGCACAACGATTGATGAACATTCCAAGTGAATTTGTATTTCCCAATCCCAAAGGAAAAGATTCTGAAATCCAATTCGACGGAAAACCTAAAAAAGGAATTTGGATTAGCCAATTGGAAATCTCCCGAAAAGACAACGAGCTTCAAAAAATTGATTACGTGTATACTTCTCAAAAATTTAATAGTAAGGTGAGTATTGAAAAAGAAGGGGATGTCATGAAAATAACCCGAACCGAAGAGGTAAAGTAAAAGGAAAGCCGAGCAATGCTCGGCTTTTTTTATGCTTGTGAAACTCTCAAGGTATTGACCATTCCTTTGTCCACGATGGGCATTGCGGCAAGGTTGATGAGATAATCCCCTTTCTGTACGAAGCCTTTTTCAAAGGCAATTCTGTTGACATCAATCACTGTTTCATCGGTACTCACATATTTATCGTAATAAAACGCTTTCACGCCCCACAAAAGGTTAAGTCGGGATAAAATGCGATGATTGGAAGTAAACACCAAAATGTGTGCATTGGGCCGCCATGCAGAGATTTGAAATGCGGTATACCCACTATTTGTTAAAGTGCATATTGCTTTTGCCTCAATTTCACCAGCCATTTTTGCTGCGTGGTAACAAACTGATTTGGTAATATATCGATTGGTCCTTACGTGGGGCGGAGTGTGCGGTACGGTAATCAATTCTGAATTTTCTACCGTCTCACAAATACTGGCCATTTTTTGAATCACTTCTACTGGGTATTTCCCTACCGAAGTTTCTCCTGAGAGCATTACCGCATCAGCACCATCCATTACACTGTTTGCCACATCGTTTACTTCGGCGCGGGTTGGGGTAAGGGAAGTAATCATGGTTTCCATCATTTGGGTAGCAATGATTACGGGGATTCGAGCTCTTTTTGCGGTCAATACCAAGTGTTTTTGGATAAGGGGTACATCGGCAGCAGGAACTTCTACCCCCAAGTCACCACGGGCGACCATTAACCCATCACAATAAGGAATAATCTGGTCGATATTTTTTACGGCTTCGGGTTTTTCAATTTTGGCAATGATCGGTATTTTGTATTCGCTATGGGCTTCAATCAATGCTTGTAATTCCTTGAGATCTTCGGCATGACGCACAAAAGAAAGGGCAAACCAATCTACTTCTTGGCTTATGGCAAAAATGGCGTCTTCTTTATCTTTGGCGGTTAATGCAGGCAATGAAATACTCGTGTTGGGCAGGTTTACTCCTTTTTTGGAACGTAATGGCCCTCCTTGAATCACTTTTGTGGTTACCTTGTCTTTGCCATTGGTATTGAGTACTTCAAAAATAAGCTTGCCATCATCCAAAAGAATGCGTTCCCCGGCTTTAACATCGGCTGGGAATTGATTGTAGTTCATGAAAACCTTGCTTTTGGTGCCTTCAAATTCCTTGCCGGTACAAAAATCTATTTCGTCGCCAGGATTTACCACTACTTCCTCTTTCATGGTTCCCACCCGAAGTTTCGGGCCTTGTAGATCGGCAAGAATTGCGGTACTTATTTCCAGCTCTTTCTCGAGTTCGCGAATCATTTTGATGCGTTTTTTTACATCATTATAATCGGCATGGGAGAAATTTATCCTAAAAACATTTGCACCGGCCTCGATCATGGCTTTAAGTACTTTTTTATCGTTGGTCGCAGGCCCAAGGGTTGCTACTATTTTGGTTTTTTTTTGCGTTGGCATTAGTAAAATATTAGGTTAGTGTGTGATTTGATATGGTCATGATCCACAAGGTATGCAGAAATCACTTCTTTTATTTCGTTGATTTGTGACACTATTTTCCGAATTGGGAACAAATCCATATCCGATTCTATTTTTAGAAAATAATCTGCTTTTTTAAATTCTGGCAATAAATAGGTGGTAACTGTTTTTTCTGAGGTGGTTTCGGGGAAAAGGCTATTTGTCGTTTGAACGTTTTTTACTTCCCTTCTGCTTTTATTCTTCACTAAATAATACGTAGTATACCGCATTTCGTTTTCAAACCGAAACAAAGCATAGGATGCTTCCATTTCTTCCTTCCACAATACCAGATCGTTTCTTTTTCGCTGTAACTGCATGGAAAGATGCTTATTTAGCATAAAAGCAATCTTGTAGGGCTCTTCACTACAGTGAATGGCAATAAGGAAAAAGGAATCTTCCACATCGTCATCCAACAACAATTTATACGTACCCATCCTTCAAATTTTCATTAAAAATAGGAATTGTTTTGCGGATGCAATAAAGAGGACACTAAAATTAAAGCAAACTTAACCGAAATCGTTTGGGGAATAGGTAAGCCAACCTTTAATTACCCTCAAATTGTATTTGCCTTTGAAGCTTATAGAAAGCCCGTTTGGCAGCTCGTTCTTCGGCCTTTTTCTTTGAAGTACCCCTAGCCTTGGCGACCGTGTCTTGCTCCAATTGAAGTTTTACTGCAAAATGCTTTAACGGGTCTTTCCCATTGTCTTCGTAGACATTGAATTTGAAGCTTTTTTTGTTTTTCTGGCAATATTCAATGAAAAGACTCTTGTAGCTAATGACCTTTCCTTCCAGTTTTTCAATATCCACATAAGGCCTTATCACCCTTTTTTGGATAAATTTTTCTACAAAATCGAAGCCTTTGTCCAAATAGATAGCGCCTACCAGAGCTTCAAAAACATTTCCGTGGATGTTTTCCCCAAAATGATGGGTAGATACAGAGGTTTTTACCAATTCGATGAGCTTCAAGTCCCTTCCCAATTCGTTAAGATGTTCCCGGCTAACCACCTTGGAACGCATCTTGGTGAGGTATCCTTCATTTCCCGTAGGAACTTTCTTGAACAAATGAGCGGCAATCACCGATCCAAGCATGGCATCACCCAAAAATTCCAATCGCTCATAGTTTTGTGGTTTCCCGTCACTATGGGTAGAATTCATGGAACGATGCGTAAAAGCCTCTTCGTAAATACTTATCTCGTGGGGTTTAAAGCCGATTATTTTTTTTATAGCTGCATAGAATTCCTCATCCTTTTCAGAGCGAGAGGAGAATATGTTCTTTAACGAAGCCATAAAGTTTTAATCGTCAAGTCTCTTGAAGAGCACACAAGCATTATGGCCCCCAAAACCGAACGTGTTGCTCATGGCAACATTAATTTTCCGTGCTTGGGCCTTATTGAGTGTTAAATTTAAGGAAGGATCAATATTCTCATCAACCACGGTGTGATTGATTGTAGGGGGCACTAAGTTGTGTTGCATAGCCAAAATAGAAGCAATGGCTTCAATGGCTCCTGCAGCCCCAAGCAAGTGACCCGTCATGGACTTCGTTGAATTAATGTTTATTTTGGAAGCGTGTGCTCCAAAAACATTGGTAATGGCCTTTAACTCTGCTACATCCCCTAGTGGAGTGGACGTTCCATGCGTATTGATAGCATCCACGTCTTCGGGTTTCATACCAGCATCATTAAGACAGTTGAGCATCACACGTTCCACCCCAATCCCATCGGGGTGAGGTGCCGTCATGTGATAGGCGTCGCTGGACATTCCGCCTCCAACTACTTCTGCATAGATTTTTGCGCCTCGTTTTTTGGCATGTTCGTATTCTTCCAAAATGAGGGCTCCCGCTCCTTCGCCTAATACAAACCCATCACGGGTTGCATCAAAGGGGCGAGACGCTGTTTCGGGGCTTTCGTTTCGTGTGGAAAGTGCGTGCATCGCATTAAAGCCTCCCATGCCTGCTTTGGTCACCGCAGCTTCACTTCCTCCCGTGACAATGATATCACAATGTCCCAAACGGATATAATTCAAGGCATCAATAAGGGCATTTGCCGAAGAGGCACAGGCCGATACCGTTGTATAGTTTGGGCCCATGAAACCATGTTTGATGGAAATATTGCCTGGGGCAATATCAGCAATCATTTTTGGAATAAAGAAGGGGTTGAAACGTGGCGTTCCATCCCCTTCTGCAAAATTTATAACTTCATCTTGAAAGGTTTCCAATCCTCCTATCCCTGCTCCCCAAATAACCCCTACACGGAATTTATCTATGGTATCAAGGTCAATTCCTGCGTCGGCAATGGCTTCATCTGATGAAACCAAGGCATACTGGGCAAATCGGTCTAGTTTACGGGATTCTTTCCTATCAAAATAATTGTTAGGATCGTAATTTTTGATTTCACAAGCGAATTTTGTTTTGAACTTTTCGGTATCAAAATACGTAATGGGGGCACAACCGCTCTTTCCATTTTTAAGACCATCCCAATATTCTTCAATGGTATTGCCAATGGGAGTGAGCGCACCAAGACCCGTTACTACAACTCGCTTAAGTTCCATATGGAAGTAGTTTTATTTTGCTGCTTCGATATAGGAAATTGCTTGCCCAACGGTGGCAATGTTTTCAGCTTGATCGTCTGGGATTTGAATATCAAATTCTTTTTCAAATTCCATGATAAGCTCAACCGTATCCAAGGAGTCGGCTCCTAAGTCGTTTGTGAAGCTTGCTTCGTTAACAACTTCATTTTCGTCAACACCTAATTTGTCTACGATAATCGCTTTTACTCTTGATGCAATGTCTGACATAATTCTTAATTTTTAGATTTAATTACAAGTGGCAAAAATAAAATATTTTAAATTAAAACATCATTTTGAAAGCAAAATGTGAGGTTCCTTCTTTAAAAACTAAATTTAAAGTTACTATAATTTTATTGTGATTTCAATTTTTGGATAAAATTATTTTGGTTCAAAAGACAGAACCTATGTAAATATTTTTTGGGTGAAGTGTGCCCTATTGCCTTACTTTTGTAGTTATTATTAATTTTACTTCGTTGAAAAACCTTGGCATGGTATGAAGAAACGCATTGTAATTTTTGCTTCGGGCAGCGGTACCAACACCCAAAACATCATTGAATACTTTCAGCATACACAAACGGCCCATGTTGTTCGCGTGCTCTCAAACAAGAAGGATGCCAAAGTATTAGATAGGGCCAAAACCTTTAAAATTAAGGCCTCCTCATTCTCAAGAGAAGCACTTAATGCAGAAGATGGCGTGCTTAAAACGCTTCAAAAAGATAAACCAGACCTTATCATTCTTGCTGGCTTTTTGTGGAAATTCCCCGAAATCATATTAAAGGAATTCCCTAATCGTGTGGTCAACATTCATCCTGCCCTACTCCCAAAATATGGTGGAAAAGGCATGTATGGCATGCATGTGCATGAGGCTGTGGTGGCCAATAAAGAAAAGGAAACTGGGATTACCATTCATTATATAAACGAACAGTATGACGAAGGCGCGATTATTTTTCAGAAAAGTGTTGCTCTTTCCAAAGAAGATACTGCCGAAACCGTTGCACAAAAAGTGCATGCTTTGGAATATGAATGGTTCCCAAAAATCATTGAGAAACTGCTTCAAAATGGCTAAAAAGGAAAAGTTCTATGTAGTTTGGTATGGAAACCCTGCAGGGATTTTTGGAAGCTGGGAAGAATGCCAGCGTTCCATAAAAGGGGTAAAAGGTGCCCAGTATATGTCCTTCGAAACCTTTGCCGAAGCCAAAAAAGCCTATAACAAGGAATATGCAGACTATAAAGGCAAAGGAGGTAAAGCAAAAAAAAACCTTTCGGAAGAAGACTTGAAAAAATTGGGGGAGCCTAACTTGTACTCCATTTCGGTAGACGCAGCCTCTAGTGGAAACCCCGGAAAAATGGAATACCGCGGGGTGGATACCCAAACACGCCAGCAGCTATTTCATCAAGGACCATTTGAGCAAGGGACCAACAATATTGGGGAATTCTTGGCCATTGTACATGGCCTAGCCCTACTGAAACAAAAAAACAGCAATCGCATCATCTATAGCGATTCGCGTATTGCCATGGGATGGGTGAAAAAGAAAACGTGTAATACAAAATTGAAGCCTTCTCCTAAAAATAAAGCACTACTGGAACTAGTTGCAAGAGCCGAAACTTGGCTAAAGAACAACTCCTACAGCACCAAAATCCTTAAATGGGAAACCAAAGCTTGGGGGGAAATCCCAGCCGACTTCGGAAGGAAATAACCCATAAAATCCTATTAGCATATCTCTCCACAAAATCCTATCTTTGCCACTTAAATTAAGATGCTTTTATGGGCAAACTCGTGATTGTTGGAACTGTTGCTTTCGATGCCATCGAAACTCCCTTTGGGAAAACAGATAAAATCCTTGGAGGTGCCGCAACATTCATTGGCTTGGCAGCCTCTCAATTCAATATAGATGGCGCCATTGTTTCGGTTGTAGGGGGCGATTTCCCTAAAGAACACCTCGATATGCTGGAAAAGAAGGGGTTGGAAATTTCGGCTCTGGAAATAATTAAGGAAGGGAAAACCTTTTTTTGGTCCGGGAAATACCACAACGACATGAATTCGCGGGACACTTTGGTGACCGAATTGAACGTCCTAGCAGATTTTACACCAGTGGTCCCCAATGCGTATAAAGATGCCGAAGTAGTGATGCTGGGAAATCTACATCCCATGGTGCAGGTAAGTGTAATTGAGCAAATGAATAGCCCAAAGCTAATTATTTTGGATACCATGAATTTTTGGATGAACCATACTTGGGATGAATTAAAAAAGGTCATTGCCAAAATTGATGTAATCACCATCAATGACGAGGAAGCCCGCCAGCTTACCGGCGAATATTCCTTGGTAACAGCTTCCCAAAAAATCATGGAAATGGGGCCCAAATATGTAGTGATTAAAAAAGGAGAGCACGGGGCACTTTTGTTTCATGATGATGATATTTTCTTTGCGCCGGCACTGCCACTCGAAGAAGTCTTTGACCCTACAGGCGCAGGAGACACCTTTGCAGGAGGATTTGCGGGCTATCTAGCCAAGACAGGTGATTTTTCGTATGAAAACATGAAAACAGCCATCATCAATGGGTCGGCCCTGGCTTCGTTTTGTGTAGAAAAGTTTGGCACCGAGCGATTGGTAAACCTAACAAAGCCTGAACTGCAAAAACGTTTGCAGCAATTTAAAAATTTAACCCAATTCGAAATTGAATTGACATAAAAACACGCCCTGAAGATTCGGGGCGTTTTTAATTTTGACTATTTTTCCGAAGCTATGAGCGACGAACTTAAACATGAATGCGGTATTGCCCTGGTAAGGCTCTTAAAGCCGTTGGATTACTATAAAGAAAAATACGGTACCGCTTTCTATGGGGTCAACAAGATGTACCTCATGATGGAAAAGCAGCACAACCGTGGGCAAGATGGCGCTGGGTTTGCAGGAATAAAATTGAATATGTCTCCCGGGGAACGCTATATAAGCCGTATTCGTTCCAATGCCGCGCAGCCTATTCAGGATATTTTTTCACAGATTAACGGTAGGATCAACGAAGAGTTTCAAAAGCACCCCGATATGAAAGAGGATATCGCGCTGCAGAAAAAACGAATCCCCTACCTAGGAGAACTATATCTTGGGCATGTTCGTTACGGGACATTTGGCGGCAATAGTATTGAAACTGTTCATCCTTTTTTACGGCAAAACAACTGGATGCACCGAAACTTGATCATTGCCGGAAACTTCAACATGACCAATACCACCGCCCTTTTTGATAATCTCATTAAGCTAGGGATGCATCCCAAGGAAAAGGCAGATACCATCACCGTGATGGAAAAGATAGGTCATTTTTTGGATGATGCCGTTCGGAAGCTTTACAAAAAAGCCAAAGCCGAAGGGCTCAATAAAAGAGAAGCATCCCCATACATAGCAGAACACTTGAATATTTCCAAAATACTAAAAAAATCGGCCAAGAACTGGGATGGTGGGTATGCCATGGCAGGACTTTTGGGTCATGGGGATGCCTTTGTGTTGAGGGATCCTGCCGGAATACGGCCAGCTTATTATTATAAAGACGACGAGATTGTGGTGGTAGCTTCGGAGCGTCCCGCCATACAAACGGTTTTTAATGTGCCTTTTGAAGAGGTAAAAGAGCTAGACCCGGGCCATGCACTCATTATCAAAAAGGATGGTCGCTTTGACGTGAGCCAAATACAGCCATTATTGGAACGTAAATCCTGTTCTTTCGAGCGAATTTACTTTTCCCGCGGAAGCGATGCCGAAATTTACCAAGAACGTAAGGAACTTGGGAAACTTGTGATGCCTACTGTGCTTTCTGCCATCAATTATGATACTGAAAATACAGTCTTTTCATTCATCCCAAATACTGCTGAAACTTCTTTTTATGGTATGTTGGAAGCTGCTCAGGACGAATTGAACAGTCAAAAGAACAAAGCTATTTTAGCCGAAAAAGATCCGCTAACAGAGCAACGGTTGCTTGAAATTCAATCCAAGAAAATCCGCACTGAAAAATTAGCCATCAAAGATGTGAAACTGCGCACATTCATAACAGAAGATACAAGCCGCGACGATTTGGTGGCCCACGTGTATGATGTTACCTATGGCGTAGTAAAACCTACCGATACCCTGGTAGTTATTGACGATAGTATCGTGCGCGGTACTACTCTTAAAAAGAGCATTCTTAAGATGCTAGATCGGTTAAACCCCAAACAGATCATTGTGGTTTCTTCTGCCCCACAAATACGCTATCCAGATTGCTATGGAATTGATATGGCACGATTGGAGCATTTAGTGGCCTTTAATGCAACGCTTGAACTGCACAAAGAAAGAGGAACCGAGGGCATTGTGGATACCATTTATGCAAAATGTAAGGCTCAATTGGACGATGACTCCATTGAAGCTGTAAATCATGTAAAAGAATTTTATGCGCCTTTTACCGATGAAGAAATTTCAGGAAAAATAGCTGAAATCATTACAGATCCTTCTATCAAGGCTAAAGTGAAGGTCATTTTTCAAAAAGTAGATGATTTGCATAAGGCCTGTCCTAAAAATTTGGGTGATTGGTATTTTACAGGGGATTATCCCACTAAAGGAGGAAAAAAAGTAGTGAACAGGGCTTTTGTTCACTTTTATGAGGGCAATCCTGAAAGGGCTTACTAGTCATTTTTATGGCAACTTTCTTGATAAAATTGCTTTTTATCGAAAATATAAAACACTTTGTCCAAAAGTAGGAAAAATCTGTATTTGGTGTTTTTTTTTAGCTTATATTTGTTTCATACCATAGCATAAGTAGGTTAAGTTCATGGTAAGATTTGGGGCAAAAAAGGTAAACGCTTGTTTACCTTTTTTATTTTCCCCAAATTCTAGGGGTGGCGAGTGAGTAAAACGAGCGAGCCGCTTCATGTTCCCCCTCAAATATTTATTTACCTTTTTTATTTACCCAAATTCTAGGGGCGAGCAATTAAAAAAATGTGAAGCGCTTCACATTACTCCCCAAACACTTATTTAGCTTTTTTGGCACTGGCCTAAGTGAGATCCCCGTTTCCTATTCACCCTTCAAAATAGTGCTTTATTAGCATTTTAAGTCATATAAAGACGCCCTGAGCTACTAAAAAACTGTTATTATTGTTTATTTTATCGACCAAATTCAGGGAATCTTTCAAAAATTTAGTCTTTTCAACGAAAAAAGTGGACGTTTGTCTAAAACTGTATGGGCCATTCAATTATTCCTATACATTTGCCTCATACCATAGCATAAGTAGGTTAAGTTCATGGTAGATTTGGGGCAAAAAAAGGTAAACGCTTGTTTACCTTTTTTTATTTCTCCCAAATCCTGGGGTGGCGAGCAGGTAAAACGAGCGAGCCGTTTCATATTACTCCCAAGCGCTTGTTTACCTTTTTTTATTTCTTCCAAATCCCGGGGTGGCGAGCAAGTAAAACGAGCGAGCCGTTTCATATTACTACCTATCACTTGTTCCCCCCTTTTTTAGCCAAAATACCAGATGATTGCACAGGTTAAATGAATGATCGGTTTTGTTTTCCAGTGCCGTTCCCTTTTTTAAAAATTCTAAAGCAAATATCCCGGAAACAAAAAAACCCGCTTTTAAAGCGGGTTTTCAAATATCTCCAATTTATTATTTGTTCGCTGCATAACGGGAAGCTACTTCATCCCAGTTAATCACATTGAAGAACGCAGAAACATAATCGGGTCGCCTATTTTGATAGTTTAGGTAATACGCATGTTCCCACACATCGATCCCTAAAATGGGCGTGCCTCCACATCCTATTCCTGGCATAAGGGGATTATCTTGATTGGCCGTTGCGCATACATCCAACTTTCCTCCTTTGTGCACACATAGCCAAGCCCATCCAGAACCAAACTGTGTTTTCGCTGCATTGGAAAATTGTTCTTTAAAGGCGTCAAAACTACCAAAGGCCTCATTTATAGCGTTTGCTAAATCTCCTGTAGGATTGCCTCCTCCATTGGGAGACATAATTTCCCAAAAAAGACTGTGGTTATAGAATCCGCCACCGTTGTTTCGAACGGCTTTATTGTTCATATCCAACTGGGAGAGGATGTCTTCAATGGATTTTCCAGCCATAGGAGTTCCTTCAATGGCTGCATTTAAGTTGTTGGTATAGCCCGCATGGTGCTTATCATGGTGAATTTCCATGGTTTTGGCATCAATAGTGGGCTCTAGGGCGTTGAAAGGATATTTTAAATCAGGTAAGGTAAAAGACATGATTGTTTGTTTTTTAGTTATTTAATGAATACTCAAATGTAGGGATTCTATCCTGCAAAGAGTGTTATAGAAATTATAAGTTTTTTATGTAACTATAAATAATCTTAATGGTATGATTAACTTTACAGAAACTAGCTTCTTTTTGAAAGATCATGCCCCTTTCTTAATTTACAATGCCTCTGCAGGTAGCGGAAAAACCTTTGCATTGGTTAAGTCCTATTTAACCAACATTCTTTCCTCGCCCCAAAAAGATGGGTATAAATACCTGCTTGCCATTACGTTTACCAACAAGGCCGTGGCAGAAATGAAGCAAAGAATCGTTCAAGCCCTCATTGATTTTTCGGAAGAAAAAACCCCCACCTCTGCAACACCCATGCTCGAAATGATTGCTTCAGAAACCAAAATTGCGATGGAGGAAATCAAAAAAAGGGCAAAAAATATCCTAAACCATTTACTTAACCACTATTCTCTTTTCAGTATTGAAACCATCGATCGTTTCAACCTTAGGCTGTTGCGAACATTTTCCAGGGACCTACAACTACCCCCCAATTTTGAAGTGCACCTAGATAGCTCCCTGCTCATTAGCAAGGCAATAGACAATCTTTTGGAAAAAGCGGGAGATGATGTTGAAATCACCGCGTTTTTGGTTGCTTTTGCCCTTCAAAAAACTGACGAGGATAAATCTTGGGATATTTCTATAGACCTCAACAAAATGGCGGCTTTATTAGCACTCGAAAACGAATTGCCCTATCTTGAAAAACTAAGGTCAAAACCACTTGTTGAATTTAAAAAACTGCAGTCCCATCTACTTCAAGGTATTGAACAACAAAGAAACACCGCAAAAAAAGAAGCAAAGCAGCTATTAGATAGCTTCTCGAAGGAAGGATTAAATAGAAGTCATTTTTCGGGAGGACATTCTTTCGATTTTTTTGTTTCTATTTCAGAAGGGAATTTGGACCTTAATTTTGAAACTGCTTGGCAACAGAACCTTGGTCAAAAACCTTTATATAAAGTAAAGGAAGAATCTTCCATTAAGGAAGCCATGGACACCCTTGATCCTGTTATATTTTTGGCATTCCAAACCATAAAAGAGGCTGTTTTTAAGGTGTTTCTCTATCAAAATATCCTAAAGAACCTCGTGCCCTTGGCTACCTTGCACCTCATCCATTTGGAATTGCAAGCATTAAAGGAGGAAGAAAATGTATTGCCCATCTTCGAGTTCAATCAAATTATTGGCAATTCCATAAAAAACGAGCCTGCTCCTTTTATCTATGAACGATTAGGGGAACGGTACCGCCATTTTTTTATCGACGAGTTTCAGGACACTTCCTATCTACAATGGCACAACCTATTACCCTTGATCGAAAACGCGCTTTCCCAACAATATAATGACGAAACCTCTGGGAGCTTATTGCTTGTGGGGGACGCAAAGCAGTCCATCTATCGTTGGCGGGGTGGGCTGCCCGAACAGTTTATTTCGCTCTGGGGTGAAAAAAATCCATTCCCCTCGGCAACTAAGGAATTAAGGGAGCTTCAAACCAATTACCGAAGTTGTAAGGAAATAGTTCAATTTAACAATCGGTTTTTTAGCTATATCGCCGCTTATTTTGGCAATACGGTTTATCAAGACATTTACAAAATCGGAAATCGGCAAATCCCCCATAAATCCTGTGAGGGCTTTATAAGTCTACAATTTATAGAGAACAGTGCAAAAGAGGAAGCGTATGAGGGGTATGTGCAAAAAGTTTTGGAAACAATCCAGGAATTGGAACAAAGAGGATGCCCCAAAAATGCTATTTGTGTCTTAACCCGAAAGAGGGAAGAAGGAATTGCCGTAAGCGAATTCTTGGCAGCACATGGCATCGCTGTGACTTCAGAAGAAACCCTTTTACTTCAAAATTCCGAAAAGATACAGGCCCTTATTCACCTGCTCACCCTTTCTTTGTTTCCAGATAGGGAAGATAGTAAAGTGCAACTATTGGATTTTTTGCATGGTTTTGTAAAGTCCAGAGAAACCAAACACGCCTTTTTTTCAAGGCAAATAGGAAAGCCGTTAACAGCGCTTGAGGAAATGTTACGGCAATTTTCGGTTATTTTGGATCTTAAAAAAGTAGCGGGCCTTTCCCTTTTTGAAAGTTTTGAGTACCTCATACACCAATTAGGTTTTTCCAAAGAAGAAGATCCCTTTTTATGGCATTTCATGGATTGGGTTTTTCAGTATTCCAAAAAGAATACAGCGTCCAAACATGAGTTTTTAACCGTTTGGGAATTGGAGAAAGAAAAGGCAAGTATTTCCATTAGCCAATCGTCAAATTCGGTCACGGTCATGACCATTCATAAGGCCAAGGGACTGGAATTCCCCGTTGTTATCTTTCCTTTTGCCGACTTGGACATTTACCGGGAAATCGATCCCAAAACATGGTATCCATGGGGTAAGGATGGTTTTGAAGACGTATTAATTAATTATAGCTCCCAGATAGAACATTATGGCGAGAAAGGAGGCCACATGGTCCAGGAAAGGAAAAATACACTGGAGTTGGACAATTTTAACCTTCTTTATGTGGCATTAACAAGGGCCGAAAAGGAACTCTATGTTTTTGCTCAAAACGAAAAGGAGCAGGCAGTTCCAAAAAAATACAATGCTTTCCTGAAAGGATTTCTCCAAAAAGAAAGCCTTTGGGAGGACGGCCTTAACCAATATACTTGGGGGGAAAAATTGCCATGGGACATTCATGAAATGAAGCCTCCCATAACGGCCAAAATGAGCTATAGAACACTACTCCCTTTTGAAACATTGCTCAATTATGCCCCTTCCAAAAACCAGTTTTATACCCGTGAAATGGAGGACGCCTCTGTTTTTGGGAATTGGGTCCATGACACTTTGGCCAAAATAAAGACTTTGGAGGACTACCCTTCTGCCATTGAAGAAATGAAAGATGATTTGGAAAATCCAGAGGAAATTCTGGCCGTCCAAAAGGCTGTCGAAATGATCATCCATCAACCCAAATTGCATTTGTTGTTTTCTGGAAGGGACACTGTCCACAACGAAAAAGAAATTCTTTCGGCAGATGGGATTTTTCGGCCAGACCGGTTAAATATCCACTCAGATGCTTCGGTGACGGTTTTAGACTATAAGACCGGAGCCCAAAAGGAATCTCACAAAGCCCAGATCAACGCCTACGCACAACTCCTTTTGGAAATGGGCTACTCCATTAGGCAAAAATTAATTGTTTATATACAAAAAGAAGGTGTTTTGATAAATAACGTATAACTTTGAACCATTCAAAAACAGCTGCCATGTACGGTAAACTACAACAATACCTCCAGCAAGAATTAGAAGAGATTAAAGAGGCTGGGCTCTACAAAACAGAACGAATCATCACCTCCCCTCAAGGCGCCGTGATTCAAATTTCCACAGGCCAAGAAGTGATTAATTTTTGTGCAAACAATTATCTCGGCCTTTCCTCCCATCCCGATGTCATCCAAGCGGCTAAGGACGCCATGGACACCCATGGATTTGGGATGTCATCAGTGCGTTTTATTTGCGGAACCCAGGATATTCATAAGGAATTGGAGCAAAAAATAGCCCATTTTTATCAAACTGAAGATACCATTCTATACGCCGCGGCATTTGATGCCAATGGGGGCGTTTTTGAGCCTTTATTTGGTCCCGAAGACGCTATCATTTCCGACTCTCTCAACCACGCTTCTATCATAGATGGGGTTCGATTATGCAAGGCGGCGCGTTATCGTTATGAAAACAGCAATATGGCCGATCTGGAGGCGCAACTCATTTCCGCCAATGAAAATGGGGCACGATTCAAAATCATTGTGACCGATGGTGTTTTTTCCATGGATGGCTTAGTAGCTCCTTTGGATCAAATTTGTGATTTAGCTGAAAAATACGATGCCTTGGTGATGATCGACGAGTGTCATGCGGCAGGATTTATAGGAGATACCGGAAGAGGAACCTTAGAAGAAAAGGGGGTGATGGGTCGAATTGACATCATAACGGGTACCCTAGGAAAAGCCTTGGGAGGTGCCATGGGTGGCTATACCACCGGAAAAAAAGAAATCATCGAAATGCTGCGCCAACGATCAAGGCCCTATCTGTTCTCAAATTCGTTGGCACCGGCTATCGTAGGGGCTTCCATCAAGGTATTTGAAATGTTGGAGAGTGATACTTCCCTTCGAGATACCTTGGCCAAAAATGCCGCCTATTTCAAGAAAGAAATGAAAAATGCGGGATTTGATATTATTGAAGGCGATTCGGCCATTGTTCCCGTGATGCTTTATGATGCAAAACTGGCTCAAACCATGGCCAGTATGCTACTGGAAGAAGGAATTTACGTAATTGGATTTTTCTATCCTGTGGTTCCAAAAGGAAAGGCCCGTATTCGGGTTCAGCTTTCTGCTGCACATAGCAAGGAACACTTGGATAAGGCTATTTCTGCCTTCATTAAAGTGAAGCAAAAACTTAAAATTTAAGTAGTATGGGCGTTATTTAAAACCATACTATGCTGTATTTACAAAAATTTTAATAGATTTGCTTTTGTTAATAAAATTTAACAACTTACTTTTGCTCTATTAACACTTAAAAAATTAAACAATCGAATATGAAACATCTTAACAGTATTTTAGCTGCTGCCCTTTTTATTTTTGCCATAGGAGTAGCCAATGCACAAGACGAAAACAATCCTTGGGCTATTGAAGTGGGTGTTAACGCTGTTGATTTTTACCCGGTGGGTCCTGCTGCCGATGGTAGAGGTTACCACGGTGTCCCCACCAGTAAACTAAGTCAAGGAAGATTATTTGACGAATATTTTAACCAAAACGATCACTGGAATATCCTGGGTTCTGTTTCAAAAGTGTCTGTTGCTAGATACATAGGTGATGGATTTACCTTTGCTGCCGTTGGTACTGTAAACAAAATCAAAACATTTGGAGATGTTCCTGTAGATGACCTTATCTACTACGGTGCTGATGGAGAAATCAAATATAGCCTAAGAAACGTACTAGGAGGAGGATGGTTTGATCCTTCCATTGGTATTGGTGGTGGTTATACTTGGGTAGATGATATTGGATTTGGAACTGCAAACGCACTTGCAAGTGTTCGTTTTTGGGTAACCGAAAGCCTAGCTCTTAACTTTCAAAGTACTTACAAACATGCCTTTGAAGAAGATTATGGTGTAAAACATTTCCAACACTCTATTGGAGTTGCTTTCAAATTTGGAGGTAAAGATACTGATGGTGATGGAATCTATGATAACGAAGATGAATGTCCAGAAACTCCTGGTCTACCAGAATTTAATGGATGTCCTGATACCGATGGTGATGGAATCGAAGACAGAAACGATGCCTGTCCAGATGTTGCAGGTCTAGCTGAATTCAATGGTTGTCCTGATACCGATGGTGATGGAATCGCTGATCCTCAAGATGCTTGTCCTACCGTTCCTGGTATTGCAGCTCTTAATGGATGTCCTGATGCCGACGGTGATGGTATCACCGATGCTGAAGATCAGTGTCCTAATGAAGCAGGTCCAAAAGCCAACAATGGTTGTCCTTACCAAGACCGTGACAATGACGGTGTTCTTGATAAAGATGACCAATGTCCAGATGTTCCTGGTACTGTAGCCAACAAAGGATGTCCAGAAGTAACTATCGAAATCTTGAACCAATTGAATGAGTATTCTAAAACCATTCTTTTCGATACTGGTAAATCAACCATCCGTAAAGAGTCTTATGCTGTACTTCAAAGTATCGTGGATATCATGAAAGAATATCCTAACACCCGTTTTGAAATTGAAGGTCACACAGACAGTGTTGGTTCTGACTCAAACAACCAAAAACTTTCTGATGCCAGAGCCGCTTCAGTAAAAGATTACTTAACCACTATTGGAATGGACGGAAGCCGTCTTACCTCTGTAGGTTATGGAGAGTCTAGACCTATTGCTAGCAATAACACCAAAGCAGGAAGACAACAAAACCGTCGTGTTGAAATTTCCTTGAAGAAATAATTTAAACAACCTGTTTTAAAAATTCTTTTGAAACGCCTCCCTTCCCGGAGGCGTTTCTTATTTTTAGGGTATGCAAACTTTCATAGAGCGTGTCTTTTCAGAAATTCAGAAAACCCATGGGGCATCCTTTCCCGAAGCCGTTTTTGTTGTTCCTAGTAAGCGTGCTGTTGCCTTCATAAAACATACCCTCTCAGAACAAATTACAAAGCCCATCTATGCTCCAAAAATATTGAGCATTGAAGAGTTCATCCAGGAACTGTCTGGGATATCAATCCTCTCTTCATTGGAGGTATTGTTGAAAAGCTATCAAGTTTATCTTGACTCCCCAGCATTTCAAGAAAAAACATCCTTTGAGGATTTCTGTGGCTGGGGACAAACCCTTTTGAATGATTTTAATGAAATAGATCGTTATTTGATTCCTAAAAAGGAGTTTTTTCATTATTTAAAAAGTATTCAGTCCTTAGAAAAATGGGGTGTAAGACAGGAGCAAACCCCTTTTGTAAAAAAATACCTTTCCTTTTGGGAGGGAATGGCCTCCTTTTACGATGAATTACAGGAAGCCTTATTAAGCGAGCAATTGGGTTATCAAGGAATGGTCTATCGAAAAGCTGCAGAGGAGATTGAGCATTACATTGCTGGACAAGGACAAAAAGCACATTTTTTTCTAGGTTTTAATGCCCTAAATAAAGCTGAGCAGGTTATTTTTCAAGAACTTTTGGAAACGGGCAATACGCACGTTTTTTGGGACATGGATTCCCAATTTTTAATGGATGCCGAACATGCCGCATCACTATTCCAAAGAAATTATAAACAGCACTGGCACTATTATAAAAACCACCCTTTTCAATATTTTTCTTCAGAGGAACAAAACAAGAAAATATCCATTATTGAATCCCCCAATGATATTGCCCAGGTGAAGTATGTAGGAGAATTGCTCTCAACCCTTCCTGAAGAAGAAGTGACCAAAACGGTCATTGTATTAGCAGATGAAACCCTCTTAATCCCATTATTGTATTCTCTTCCGGGTTCATTACCAAAAATCAATGTAACCATGGGATTGCCCATGGAAAATTTACAGGAAGTCAATTTTTTTAATGCCATTATCGATTTTCAATTGCATCCAGCCCCTTTTCATTTTAAAAAGATTGAAGCGTTCCTGTTGCACCCCTGGGCTTCTTATTTGATTGAAAACCCAACATCCATTCTAACGACAATATCCCGAGAAAACGTATTGTACCTTTCTATGGAAAAACTACTGGAAATGGGTGGTAACATAAACAAGGAAAATCTTTTGTTGATCTTTTCTCATGAGGCTGAAAATAGCAGAAAGTTAATGGACAATTGCCTTGCCCTGGCCGAAAAGCTTATGTCTTCCCAAAAAGCAGGCTTTATGGAGAGAATCATTTGTGAGAAACTAAAACTCATTTTTGAAAAAATAATTGAACTTGTTGACGCCTATTCCCTTACCACTATCGCCACTATTAAAGGTATTTTTCTACAACTTATTGCGCGCGAATCATTGGACTTTGAAGGGAATCCTTACGAAGGTCTCCAAATTATGGGATTACTGGAAACCAGGGTACTGGATTTTGAAAATGTAATTGTGCTTTCCGTAAATGAAGGCATACTTCCCACTGGAAAAAGCAATGCCTCCTACATTACCTATGATCTAAAAAAACAGTTCGAGCTACCCCTATACACTGAAAAAGATGCTGTATATGCCTATCACTTTTTCCATCTGCTCTTTAGGGCAAGACAATGCACCTTTTTATACAACAGTCAATCCAAAGGTCTTAGTACGGGTGAGAAAAGCAGGTTTCTATTACAGCTGGAACTGATGAAGAACCCCCAATATACACTTACTAAGAAAATACTTTCTTCTCCAATCGCTATATCCCCAAAAAAGACTAGATCCATAGAAAAAGACCCAGATGTTCTTCTTTCCCTTCAATCTATGGCCAAAAAGGGGTTCTCTCCTTCTGCTTTAATGAGCTATATCAGGAACCCAATGGATTTTTATCTGGAGCGGGTTTTAGGCGTTCGCGAAAGGGAAGACGTAGAAGAAACCGTGGCCTACAATACATTGGGAACCATTGTACATGAAACACTGGAGGGTTTATATACTCCTTTGCTTAATAGCTCCTTACACAGGGAAAGCCTCTTGTCCATAAAAAAGAACATTTCTGCAGAAATGACCTTCCAATTTAAAAAACACTTTCGCTTGGGGGATTTCAGTAAGGGGAAAAACCTTATTATCTATGAAATAGCAAAACGTTATGTAGAAAATTTAATCGATTGGGACCTTCGTGCAATTCAGGAAGGAAATGAAATTGTGCTATTGGAACTGGAAAAAGAACTTATTTTGGATGTGTCAATTCCCGAATTCCCTTTCCCAATTAAATTAAAGGGAACTGTAGACAGAATTGATATAAATAATGGGCAAACCCGAATCATGGACTATAAAACCGGTAAGGTCCTACAAAGCGAACTGGACATTGTTGATTGGGAAGTTCTATCGCAAGACTATAAATTTAGCAAAGCATTTCAGGTATTGACCTATGCTTACCTTTATTCGGGGAATCACCAAATCACCTCTATGGAGGCAGGGGTGCTTTCTTTCAAAAACTTAAACGAAGGCTTTCTTCAGTTTCGAAAAAGAGAATCGGCGAGAGGAGGTGCCATTCAATCCACCATTACCTCAGAAATTTTACAGGCATACGAAACGGCCCTCATAGGGCTTATCCGGGAGATTTTTGATCCCACCCTTCCCTTTATGGAAAAGGAAATAAAAAAAGCAGGAAGCTAATCCTGCTTTAATTTCTGTGGAGAAGATGGGACTCGAACCCACGACCTCTTGACTGCCAGTCAAGCACTCTAGCCAGCTGAGCTACATCCCCAAAAACCGTTTGCGAAAATACTAAAAATTTTTATTCTTGACCCTTTAAAACCAATAAAGGTTTTGTGGTATGAAAATCTTTCTTCAGGATGGTATTCTTTTCCCATAGTTTTTCGAAAAATCCTCTTTTCCTCCTAAAAACACATAACATATCGGGTTGGTTTGCTTGAAAGTGTTCCAAAATTCCTTGAAAAATAGTAGCATTTTCGGTCACCGTCAATGATGATTTTAGGGAAAGCAGTTCTTCATCAATCGAAAGATCTTCATGGGCCATATCTGGTGTCTTCACTTGCAATAAGTGAATATTTGCGCTAAATATCTGTGCCATTTCTTTTAGAGGCTTCAAAACCTCGGGGTATTCCAAATGGCCATTTTTAAAAGCCAATAAAATGACTTCCGCTTTTCTGAAAATATACCCCCTTGGCACCAAGAGGATGGGAATATCGGTTTGTTTTACAATTTTACCCGTGATGTTCCCCAAGTACACCTCATCGGCAATCGCTACACTTTGAGGGGAAAGGATGATTAAATCAATCTCCAATTGTTGGGAAATACGCTCAATCCCTTCAAAAGGATCTCCTTTGATGGATTTCGAAATTACCTCGACTCCCTTGGTGTCCACTTCCTTTAAGACCAATTCAAGTTGTTCCTCACTCTGTTCTATAATAAGGTCGTTCACCTTGGTCAATCTTCCTACTTTCGAAAATTCTTTGTAAAGATTGATCAAATAGACCTTTGCCCCACTTACGGAAGCAAGGTTTATGGCATATTTTAAATTGGTTACGGCACTTTCTGTAGCGCCTACTGGAACCAAGATGCTTTTCATCTGCATATCTTTTTACAAAACGGAAGATGAAATCTCTTTTTGGCGGATTGACCCCCTGATCTTTTCCAAAATCATAGGGCATTTCATGACTTTCCGTATCTTTAAATCTTCTGCAAAATTAATCCTTTATTATGATTCGCAAGGCTTTATCATCAGAAATTGCTGAAATCCTCTCCTTAACCCAAGCCTGTTCAAAGGAAATGATTGCAAATGAAATCTTCCAGTGGAATGAACACTATCCCAATGTGGAAGCATTCCAAAAGGATGTAAAAAGAGGTGAATTGTATGTAAAAGAACTTGAAAACACCCTAGTGGGCTGTATGGTCATTTCTTCTTTAAAAGATGAAGAATACGATGCGGTACCATGGCTTACCCCCGACGGATTCAATTATTATATTCATCGTTTGGCGGTTCATCCCGCCTTTCAGCACCAAGGGCATGCAAAATCCCTAATGGATTTTGCCGAAAAGACGATAAAGGAAATGGGGGGGATTTCCGTTCGTCTCGATACCTTTAGCAAAAATGCCCGAAACCAAAAATTTTATGAAGCGCGGGGGTATACCAAACTAGGGGGTATTTACTTTCCTAAGCAGAGCGAATTTCCTTTTTATTGTTATGAGTTGATTATTTGAGTTAGCGTACTAGTGAAAAATTCCCGGTATATACTTTTCCATCGGTAGCAATAGCCTTGTACCAATAGCCATCGGCTGGCATTGGGTTGCTATTGTAGGTCCCATCCCAGCCCCTAGTCAACCGCCCCACGGTAGCCAGCAGTTTACCGTAACGATTGTACACATATATAAGCTTGATAGGCAATGCATTCACCTTGGGTGGAACATACTGCCAGTAGTCATTAATTCCATCACCATTCGGAGAAAAATAAGGTGGGAATCCCGTAGGAGGTGACTTTATCACAAAGGTTTGGGTTACTTCCCCACAGCCGTTACGATCCCGAACAGTAATGGTATGGTTCCCCACCAAAGGATAGACTTTAAAGTTATTCTCAGTAAACTCTAAGCCATCAAACGAATATTCATAATCACCCAATCCCGAAATCTCAACCGTAACATTGTAGAGTTCCTCCAATTTGGCAATAAAAATATCCTCAATGGAGGCAATAGAAGAAACAGTTACCGTAAATTCTTTGGTAAAAAGACATTCGATGGGTTGATCGCCGTCTGGGATGATGTTAAACACTTCATATCGGTAATTCCCCGTTTCGGAAATAGCGGCAAATCGTTCTTCAGAAATCAATTCTTCTGCCCCTGTATCCAGCAATTGGTACCAACGGTAACCGTCTGCAACATCTGGAGATTGAATGGTTGTAGGAAGATTATTGTCGCAAATCCCTACAGTATCTGGGAAATCACTTTCGGGATAATAGGAAATGAGTTCTCCTGTATCTGGATCATAGAAGGGCCCGCAGCCCAAAATGGTTGAAAAAGACTCCTGTCCGCAAAACTTTGCTTGCCCCGCCGTATTGAAAGGAATAATTCGCACGAAGTACGTGTTGTTGGACTCAAAATTCAAAACATAGGTAGAAGTTGTATAGAAAATAGCCCCGTCCAAGACTTCATTGGTGTAGGGGGTTTTACCAATATTTACGATATATCCCAACGCATTTTGGGCGGGGGCCCATTCAATAAACGGAGAAAGTGAAACATTAATGGCTCCATTTTCGGGGGTTATCAAATAGGTACATCCGGGGGGCTCTCCTAGGGTTCCCGTGGTGAAACTTTCTTCTGTGCAGTTAATGGCCATTCCGTTTTCGTTATACGGAACGACCTTAACAAAAATAGTTGTCCCCGCAGGGAAATCGGCTGCTGGATTAAAAGATAAGGTGTTCCCCACATCAAAATTTGAAAGGATATCTCCCACCCCGGGAAGGGTTCCCAAAGTGATTCGATACCCTAGGGCTTTCGCTGCATACTCCCAAACCAAACTTACCCCAACATTTATATTGGTATCTCCATCCTGGGGATTTTCCAGAGAAGTACAATCAGGAACGGTAGTGACATCTTCAGTTGTAAAAAATTGGCTCGGGCAAACAATGTTATCCTGGTCGAAAAAGAAAAGGGTAATGGTTACATAAATGGTGGTTGCCTCGGGCAGGCCTAGGGGTGGCGAAAAAGTTATGGCCGTGCCAATAGCTTGTTCGTTGATAATTTCGGTCCCTCCGGGGGTCGTCCCAATAGAAATAATATACCCTGTAACCCCAACCACATTTTCCCAAGAAATAGGGGTTTCTACAGGAACATTAGTAGCTCCTTGCAGTGGATTTGTAAGTCCAGGACAGTCCTGTGCTATCCCAATGTAGGTTGAAAAAAAACATAATATATAGAATAGCTTCTTATACATTTCTAAAGAAACAAGGCGTAAAAAATCTTTCTCATGAAGCGTTGCATAGCCTTTAAAGGTAAAAAAAATCCCGTTCGTATTGTGTTAACTATCGGCATGGTTTTAAAGAGTAATCCCTAATTTTGCAGCTTGCAAGCCTCTACAAACCAAATATCGTTCAAACAAATCCAAAAATTGGCCATTCCTGCTATTATTGCTGGTATTGCCGAACCCATTCTTTCCAGCACCGATGCCGCCGTGGTTGGAAATATTTCGCCTTTTGGCACCGAATCGCTGGCGGCGGTGGGGGTGGTTGGGTCTTTTCTCTCCATGCTTATATGGGTGTTGGCACAAACACGAGCCGCTATTTCTACCATTGTTTCACAAAACCTAGGAGCTGGAAATCTAGATACCCTTCGAAATTTTCCTGCTCAGGCCATTTACTTTAATATTGCTTTGAGCCTTATTGTTCTGGCAAGTACCTATTTTTTTGTAGAAGAAATTTTCAGGTTACTAAATGCGGATGGACTCATCCTTGAATTTAGTGTTGATTATTATCGCATTAGGGTTTGGGGGTTTCCCTTGACCTTATTCACTTTTGCTGTTTTTGGAATTTTTAGAGGGCTTCAAAACACCTTTTGGCCCATGATTATTGCCCTAGCGGGTACCTTGGTGAACATTGTTTTGGACTTTTTGCTTGTGTATGGTTTGGAGGGCTTCATAACTCCCATGGGAATTAAGGGGGCTGCATGGGCCAGTTTGGTTGCACAAGCCGTAATGGCCCTTTTGGCATTGCTCCTGTTGCGGTTAAAAACCTCTGTTCCTTTACAACCCAATTTGCACTTACATCCCGAAATAAAGCGACTAATTTCCATGAGCTTCAACCTTTTTATTCGGTCTATTGCCCTGAACACTGCATTAATGCTCGCCGTACGTGAAGCCACCGCTTTAGGAAAAGATGCTATTGCCGCACATGCCATTGCCATTAACATTTGGTTATTTACTGCCTTTTTTGTGGATGGCTATGGTGCAGCCGGAAATATCTTGGGAGGTAAGCTTTTGGGGGCAAAAGATTACAAAAACCTATGGCAGCTTACCAAAAAAGTGAATTTTTATAACTTGGGCATTGCTACTATCCTGATGCTCTTTTTACTTGCTTTTTATGTTCCATTAGGCACATTGTTTAATAAAGATGCTGCCGTTTTGGAGGTCTTTTATGGGGTTTTCTTTATGGTCATCCTAAGTCAGCCTTTAAATGCCTTGGCATTCACACTAGACGCTATTTTTAAAGGATTGGGTGAAATGGCCTTTCTTCGGAATGTATTATTGGGCGCCACATTCCTTGGGTTTATTCCCGTGCTTTATTTTGCAAAATACCTAGGCTGGGGATTATGTGGCATCTGGTTGGCCATTCTTTGCTGGGTGGCTTTTCGGGCCATTGCCCTAATGATAAAATTTCGAAATAAGTACCTCCCGTTGGCTACCGCTACCTAAATCAACGGGTCTTCAGCCAGCCCGTTATGCTTAACCGTTCTGAGGTTTTTACGATTTTTACTTCATGTTCCAACACTTGGCTTTCAAAAATAACCAAACGCCCCGGCAAAGGCAATACATCCAATGCTCCCGTTTCCAAATACAGGGTAAGCTCTCCCCCATTTTCCTTGGGCCAATGGGCTTCATTTAAATAACATACAATGGAAAGCTTCCTACGGTCATCATTTTGAAAGGTATCCAAATGCCTTTTGTAAAAGGTCCCTTGGGGATACAGGGCATAGTGAAATTCTTTTTGGAAAATCCCCAAGAAACAAGTTTTATTGAGGTAGTGTACCAACTCATTGATCTTTTTGAAAAAAAGCTGTTCCACAATATCTGCCTTGCTTTCGTCCATCCATAAAATGAAATCGCCGCGGATGGTCTTGTCTATTTCTTCATTGAATTGGTTGCCTATGGCCGACTTCTTAAATCGATCCTCTTCGTATTTAAGCAATAATTGATTGCGTAACTGTACTACTTCCGCTTCCGAAAAAAAACCATCCACCACACTATATTGTAAGTGCTGGAGGTCTTCTATTATCGATTCGAACAGTGGATTCTCTACAAAATCCAATTGTTCAAAGAGCTCTTCGCCCATAGGTGTTCCAAAAAAGTGCGCAAATATAATTGCTAAAAGCATAGGTTGTTAAAAAACTTTTGAAATGAAAATACCGTATCTTTGACCGCATGAATAACATTCGAATTACCAAGCAGTTTTCCTTCGAAACCGGTCATGCCCTTTATGGCTATGACGGCAAATGCCGAAACGTGCACGGGCATAGTTATAAACTTTCGGTCACGGTGATTGGCACCCCAATTGAAGATCTTCAGCATGTAAAATTGGGGATGGTAATTGATTTTGGGGACTTGAAGAAGATTGTGAAGGAAGAAATTGTGGATGTATTTGACCATGCCACCGTTTTCAACAAAAATACCCCGCACGTTGAACTGGCCCATGAACTTTCTGAAAGAGGGCACAATGTTTTATTGGTAGATTACCAACCTACCAGCGAAAAAATGATCCTCGATTTTGCTGATAAAATTCAAAAACGCTTGCCCAAAGGCATTTCGCTTCATTCGTTAAAACTTCAGGAAACCGATACCAGTTATGCCGAATGGTTTGCCGAAGACCAAAAATAATTTCCCCTTTGGAGTGGGTAAAGCGATGTTTCCTATCTTTGAAGTATGCAGATTCCTTTAGGTAAAAAAATATACTTTTCCAGCGATAACCATTTGGGCGCCCCAACGCCATCCGAAAGTTTGCCCCGCGAAAAAAAATTTGTGGCTTGGCTAGACGACGTACAAAAAGACGCTGCGGCGATCTTCCTATTGGGGGATCTGTTCGATTTTTGGTTCGAATACAAGACCGTTGTCCCGAAGGGATTTGTGAGGGTTTTGGGGAAATTGGCCGAAATAAGCGATAAAGGCATTCCTATTTATTTCTTTGTGGGCAACCACGATATGTGGATGAAGGATTACTTTGAAAAAGAGCTTACTATTCCTGTATATCACGACGTAAAGGAATTTAACTTTAACCACAAAACCTTTTTGATTGGCCATGGAGATGGCAAAGGGCCGGGGGACAAAGGGTATAAGCGTATGAAGAAAGTGTTTATAAATCCTTTTTCAATGTGGTTGTTTCGATGGCTACACCCCGACTGGGGCATGCGCTTTGCACAGTACCTTTCGGTTAAAAACAAGCTCATTTCTGGGGATGAAGACCGGGAATTCTTAGGGGAAGAAAAAGAATGGCTTGCCCTATATTCCAAACGGAAGCTGGAAGAAAAACACTTTGATTATTTTGTGTTTGGCCATCGCCACTTACCCATGGAAATTCAAGTGGGGCCTAAATCAACCTATGTGAATTTGGGCGACTGGATCCATCATTATACCTATGGGGTTTTTGATGGCCAAAAGCTTGAACTCAAGGAATACAAATAACCCTTCACTATTCCTTATTCGTCCAACACTTAGGGTTTAATATCTTTAATACGCAATTGAAGGCTTATAGTTCCTTGCCACTCGTTTTCATCTATCACGTAGGCCATTTTAAAAGGCGCACCCGTACAAGCAATTTCCTCTTTATTTGCCATGCCAAAGCCAATGCCTGTAAATTGAGCTGAATTCCCTTGCTTGACCACCAATCGGAGGTGGGTTTTATCTTCTCCTACCTTTTTCCCAAAGCCAATGTCCTTTACATTTTGGCTCATAAAAACGGGAGCCATGTTTCCAGGTCCAAAAGGAGCAAATTGTTTTAAAATACGGTAGAACTTTGGGGTGATGTCGTCTAAATTAATTTCGGCATCGATCTTCAATTCAGGAGTAAGCAATGTACTGTCTATGGTTTCAGACACGATTTTTTCAAAGGCTTCCTTAAAATTTTCAAAATCTTTTTCCAACAAGGTGAGGCCCGCGGCATATTTATGGCCACCAAATTGCTCAATGAATTGGGAACATCCTTCCAGCGCATTGTAAACATCATAGCCCTGCACCGAGCGTGCCGAAGCTGCCAGTTTCTCTCCGTTTTTGGTAAACACCAGTGTAGGGCGGTAGTAGGTTTCGGTCAATCGGGAGGCCACAATACCAATCACTCCTTTGTGCCAGTGTTCGTCGTACACAACGGTGGTCATTCGGTTTTCTTCCTTGTTGTTCAAAATTTGTTGGAGTGCTTCTTCGGTAATCTGCTGATCTGTTTCCTTTCGTTCCGCATTAAAAGCTTCAATATCCAAGGCATATTCGGCCGCCTTGTTCTCATCGGTTTCGGTTAAAAGGGTCACGGCGTGGTTTCCGTGTTTCATTCTTCCAGCGGCATTAATTCTCGGAGCGATAATGAAAACCACATCGGTGATGGTAAGTGTTTCTTTTTTTAGGTGCTTCAGCAAGGCCTTAAAGCCGGTTCTTGGATTGCTATTGATGACTTTTAGCCCATAATAGGCAAGGATCCTATTCTCCCCCGTAATTGGAACAATATCAGCCCCAATAGCCGTGGCCACCAAATCCAAGTACAATAGTAAATCTTCGAGGGATTGTCCTCTTTTCCCCACCAAGGCTTGTACGAGCTTAAAGCCCACACCACATCCACACAATTCTTTATAAGGATAGGTACAATCTTCCCTTTTGGGATCCAAAACGGCAACGGCATTGGGAATTTCAGCTCCAGGACGGTGGTGGTCGCAAATAATGAAATCGATTCCCTTTTTAGATGCATACGCTATTTTTTCGATGGCTTTTATACCACAATCGAGTGCAATGATTAAACTAAAACCGTTGTCTTCTGCAAAATCGATTCCTTGGTATGAGATTCCGTAACCTTCATCATACCGATCGGGAATATAAGTAGCCACATTGGGATAATAGGTTTTTAGATAGGAAGAAAGCAAGGCCACGGCTGTGGTACCATCTACATCGTAATCTCCATACACCAAAATGTTTTCTTGGTTCTGAATGGCTTGTTCAATTCGGGAGACGGCCTTGTCCATATCGGCCATCAAGAAGGGGTCGTGCAAATCTTCCAAGCTAGGACGGAAGAATTTTTTGGCCTCTTCAAAAGTTTCAACGCCCCGTTGAATAAGCAGCGAAGCCGAAATAGCATCAATCCCCAATACTTCTGAAAGTTGGGCAATCTTCTCTTTTTCCGGCTTGGGCAAAAGGGTCCAGCGCATATTTTAATCGTTAAGAAATAAAGGGGGAGTTATGGAGTAAAGGTACAAATATCTTTTTTGAAAACTATTTTTTTCTTGGGTTTATAGAGGGTTTCCCCTAGCGCCCCCAAGTGTTTTTATGGGGAATCTACCTATTTCCCTTTTTTAAAAAGGGTATTTTAACTTTCTTATTTTCAGTTATTTATGTTTTATTATTGATTCTTGGGACCCTACTTTAGCCATTCAAAACTTAAAATCTTTATGTCATGAATTATGTAATTAATGGAAGGTTGTTTTCAACCGTTTGCGATGATCGAAAAAACCCTTTAAAAAATACCAAACTAAGGGTATACCAACTCGAAGACGGCAGTAATGCCCTCACTGCCTTTACCGCAGCACAAAGCAAGGAACTAAGTACCGTATATGAAGAAAAGGAAATTGCTTCCCGAAAAAAAACACTGTTGGCAGAAACCACCACCGATGCCGAAGGAAATTACTCGGTGGAGATTAATGAAAAGAAAAGCAACTACAAAGGAGGTCCTGTAGCCATGGTCCTTTATTACGATGAAGTTCCCGATTATGGGCAAGAAAACACCTCGCTGCCCAAGAAATTTACTCCATTTGAAGTGCTTTTGGATGTGATACAGCCCAAATGGAGGGAAACCAACGCCGCTTTGGTTGCTGGCTGGAATTACACCTTGCTGAACCGTATTTGGTGCTACATCTTAAAGCGCCTCGATATTTGGGTCATCTGCGGAACCGTCCTTAACTGTGAATCTCAAGTGCCTATTGCTGGCATTGAAGTAATTGCCATGGATGATGACATCATTACCGATGATTTATTGGGAAGCGCCACGACCAATAGCCAAGGGCAGTTTTGTATTTACTACCGTTCCATCGATTTTAAAAAGACGTTCCTTTCCCCTTTTATCAATGTGGAAACGACTCCTATTTTTAGTTTCGATAATGGCCCGGACGTGTACTTTAAATTTGCGGTGGGCGGAAGTGTGTTTTTTGAAGAAAGCCCTTCCGAAGCCCATAAACCCAGCAGGAAAAATGTAGGCAATTGTTTGTGTGTTTCCTTGTGCCTTAAAGAATCCCCCACAGTACCGGGAGAGGTCCCAGCTGCTTTTTACCAAATTGGCTACGCCCGAAAATACCACCCCGTACTAAATATCGATCCAACCACGGGAAGAACCACGGGCAAAGTCGAGGCCTCTTGGAATGAACAAGCGTTTTATAGCACCCTGGATTTAAGGGGGTCGCTTTCCAAAAAATTCAATGGTCAACCCGTAGAATACAAATTTGAATATGCCGAGGTTTCAAGCCCTAGCGTAGATGTATCCACCATTCCCGCAGCAAGCTGGAACGATGTTCAGGAAAGTGACATGGCCGCAACCGAGATAGGTACCCGTATTACCGCCATTTTCCCAGTGATTAAATACAATTCGTATGTGGTTCGCGGAACCAATTCGGTTACTCCTTTTGGGAATGAGATAAAAGTAGAATTTGATGGAAACTGGATAAAGGTGCCTCAAGATACGGGCATCTTCGACATCCACTTCAACGGATCCCTTATTAAATTGGTCTCCAGTAAGCTCGCCAATGGAAGTGTGGACAAATCGGGATTAGTCCCCGGAAACTCTTCGGCGCCTTTGCTAAAAAACCGCTATTTCGCCCTACGGATGTGGAAGCGTGAACAAGGAAACGATGCCAGCAAGGTCATGGCTGGTTTTTCACGTCCCTTGGCCATTTTCAATACCCTCTATGAGAATGTACCCCAAGGAGGCTCATGGTTGCCAAGTGCCTCCAACGAGCTAGGGATTGCAAGTATTGACTTACAGGAGCTCATTGGCGGGGGATGCAATAAAATTGGGAATGCCATTCATGTAAACTACACCGCGGCAAACCCCAATTTGGGGCATGTTTCCCTCCAATTTACAGGACAGGGTGCTACCAATAACTTCCAACCCATTGTGTTTCCAACACCCGAGGAAGAAGCGTTTGGAACCTCTAGCTATTTGGGGGATTTCAGTTTATTAAAACCTTGTGCGTATGAAATCCGTTTGAATGCAGAACTAAAACTCACCAACGGTGAGACTCAGCACCAGGGTATTTGGGACCGGGTGCTTTTCTGCCGATAAGCGACAAATAACTCGCTTTTTGGAAACGGCCGTCGTTTGTGACGGTCGTTTTTTTTTATTTTGTCAAATAAAAGCCTTTATTTGGAATGCAGTAATATAAAAATTATGCTATCCGGTTCACTATTCGCTTCTTCATTCACTTAAAACCTGCCATTTAAAATCTTATTTCTTAAATTATGGCATAAGCTAAGAAAAGCAACTAATTGTAAAATTGTATATTTAAAAAAAAAATGAACTATGAAAAAGCTATTTTTAATTGTTTTTGCATTCCTCTACACATTCTCTTATTCACAAGATGGGAGTTTTGATATTTCTTTTGGAGATAATGGCAGAACACAATTCACATATAATAATAATTACAAGTTTTATACCTGTAATCAATTATCTGACGATTCATATTTTACATTTGGGAAACACGTAGAAGCTGGAAATTATTCGTTAGTAATTCATAAAATTTTAAATGATGGTAACATAGACACATCATTTGGTGTTGATGGAATAGTTGTAATTCCTTGGGATTCCCAAGATAATCCATTTAAGAGTATAACCGTAAACAACGATAAAACTTTATTATTAAAAAACAAACAATATCATCTAACAATAAATCGCATTGATAGTAATGGCTCATTAGATAATTCATTTGGTAATAACGGAGAACTCACCCCCTTTCCTTCTTCCACTTATGGTTCAATGACAATACTTGAATCAGAAAAAATCTTGGCTGCAACCTCGATTAATACCAATACATTTTCAATCAGACGCTTTTTAGCTGATGGAGAGCTAGATCTAGGTTTTGGGAATAATGGCGAAATAACTATTTCCCTTTCTAATCTAATAAACTTCGAAATAGTAGACATTAAAGAAACTATTGACAATAAAATTTTAGTTTCATTAATAATTTATAATTACCCAGAACTTGATGAGAATTATATTCTTAAAATTAATCCAAATGGAGAATTGGACACAAGTTTTGGATCAAGTGGAATTTTCACAGTACCAATTGAGTTTATTGCAGAATTTACTAACTATTCAAGTAGAATCAATCTTTTCGAAAATGGTGAAATCCTAGTCTCAACATATATTGTAAATCATTACAATGAATTTTATTACACTAAATACCGTAAGTTAAATAGCCAAGGTGTTTTAATACCTTCCTTTGGAAACGGTGGTTCCTTTCTTGAATTTGGTGTTGGATCTGTAAAAATTCTTCAAAATCAAAGATTTATCCATGGTTCACAACGTAATATTAAACGCTATTTTAGCGGTGGAGACATTGATAATTCATTTAATATGGATTTTTCCGGTTTTCCACCAACTGATGAATTTTATTACATAGTTGATAATGTAGGAAAAATTTTCTTTGGAACCAGGAGCTATTTTGGACCTACACTTTTTATAGCTAGATTAAACAACAATCCTCTTAATCTTTCAAGTTTCGATATAAATGCGATTTTTGTTTCCCCCAATCCCTCTTCTTCAAAATTTACAATAAATTCAGACATTCCTTTCGAAAACACCCCTTTTAAAATCTATGATTTTACAGGAAAAAATGTGGGAGAAGGATTTTTGAATGGGCAAAACCCTGTACTTGACCTAACAACTTTCCAAAGTGGAATCTATTTGTTGAAAATAAATAATTCAACCTTAAAATTGATAAAGAACTAATGCCCTTAGTAACCCCCCTTTCCCCAGCACACGATCATGAAACGCACCAATTGGCCGAATTTTTTAACGAAACACTTGGCTTTTGCCCCAATAGCGTCTTAACCATGCAACGCAGACCTGCTATTAGCAAAGCTTTTATAAACTTGAATAAGGCAGTGATGGCCAATGAAGGCCGCGTCACCTCTGCCCTCAAACGCATGATTGCCTGGGTAAGCAGCAATGCCACGGGATGCAGGTATTGCCAGGCACATGCCATTCGGGCTGCAGAGCGTTACGGTGCAGAACAGGAAAAACTGGATCACATTTGGGATTACGCCACCCACCCTGCCTTTAGTGAGGCCGAACGGGCAGCGTTGGATTTTTCATTAAAAGCAAGTCTGGTTCCCAATCAAGTGGATGAAGCAATAAAAACCCGATTGTACCAATATTGGAATGAGGGTGAAATCGTAGAAATGCTGGGGGTTATTTCGCTATTTGGCTACCTCAACCGTTGGAACGATAGCATGGGAACCTCCATTGAAGAAGGCGCCGTGGAAAGTGGAGAAAAATACTTGGGCAAATACGGCTGGGAAAAAGGCAAGCACTTATAAAAGTAGGCTGCTTATTTTCATAAAATTTTAAGACTCTTGCATTTGAAAAAAAATATCTTTGTGCGATAAAATCCTATTAGCACAATGAAATCCTTATTGATTACCCTCTCTTTCTCCTTATTCCTTATTGGTTGTACTTCCAGCAAATCTACCAAAAACGATTTGGCCATTTCCAATCCCATTGAAGCCAATTTGGACTTGGTAAATACGGCAAACGACAGGGTCCCTGTGACTATTGATCCAGGGCGGTTTACCTCACAAACCGAGATTTACCGTCTCCCCCGCGTTGTTCAAGGAACCTACTCGGTGAGTGATTTTGGAAAATATGTGGAAAATTTCAAAGCTTGGGATTATAAGGGAAAGGAAATCCCTTCCCAAAAAATAGATATGAATTCATGGTCTATTGCCAATGCTTCCCAACTGGATAAAATAACGTACGAGGTAAATGATACCTTCGATACAGAATCTACAGGAAACATTGGTGGTGAAAACCCTTTCTCCCCTGCAGGAACCAATATTGAACCTACTAACTTTGTATTGAACCTCCATGGGTTTGTGGGGTATTTTGACTCTTTAAAAAATGCGCAATACAAACTGGATGTTACCGCTCCTAGCGATTTTAAACGTTCTTCGGCTCTACAAGAACTAGGCGTTAAACCTGTAGAAGGGAAATCTGCCTCAACTACCAGCTATTTTGCGCCCCGTTACTTTGATATTACAGACAACCCCATGTTTTATGGAAATTTGGATGTGGAAGAATTTCAGGTGGGTGATATCAAAATTGTGTTGAGCGTGTATTCTCCCCATCAAAAGCATACTGCAGCGGCCCTTAAACAAAGCATGTTTACCATGATGCAAGCACAGAAAAAGTACCTTGGGGATATTAATGCTACGCCACGGTATGATATTTTTCTATACCTAAGCGACGGTACCGAAACTGCTCCAAAAGGAATGGGCGCTTTGGAGCATCACAAATCCACTTTCGTAGTCCTTCCTGAAAATTCCTCGCTGGAGAACCTTACCGAAAGCATGGTAGATGTAGTTGCCCACGAGTTTTTCCACATTGTTTCGCCCTTGAGCGTTCATAGTGAAGATGTACACTATTTTGATTACAACAAACCTACCTTTTCCAAACACCTGTGGATGTACGAAGGTGTTACCGAATATTTCGCACAACATTTCCAAGTATATGAGGGATTGGTTTCCGAAGAAAAGTTTTATCAAACCTTGATAAACAAAATCCAAACGTCCTTAAGCATGGATGACACCATGAGCTTTACGGTTATGAGTGAAAACGTGTTGAATCAACCCTACGCAGATAACTATTACAACGTTTACCAAAAAGGGGCGCTTATAGGAATGTGCATTGATATTTTGATGCGAGAGGAAAGTAACGGCCAGCGAAGCATGTTATCGCTCATGAAAGAGCTCTCCAACAAATACGGAGTAAACAAGCCCTTTAATGATGATACCCTTATTGACGAAATTACTGCCATGACGTATCCTTCAGTGGGTGATTTCCTTACAACGCATGTCGTAGGAACGACCCCCATCGACTATGCGGCTATTTTTGGAAAAGTAGGATTGGAATTTGCCGAAGGCACCGTTGAAACCAACTATATTCAAAATGATGGCACCTTCATCTTTATGCCTAATCATTCCAAAGGCACCATTGCTTTTTCTGACGAAGTATTGAAAAATAGCTTTTGGAAAGAACAAGGGGTACTTCCCGGAGATGAGCTAAAAACCGTCAATGGAACCGAAGTAAGTTTGGCCAATGCCCAAGAAGTCATAACCAATATGTACATGTGGCATCCCGGGGAAACCGTTAAGGTGGTGCTAGACCGCAAGGGAGAAGAAGTAGTGATTGATACAACTCTCACCCAATCGTACACCACAGGAACGAAATTGCAGGGGAATCCCAATGCTACAGCGCAACAAGTAGCTTTGCGAAAAGCATGGTTGAAGGGGTAGGATTATTTTCCCGCCACCACCACGACCAGCTCCCCTTTGGGTGGCTTGGCTTCAAAATGTTGTAAGACTTCTTGTGCTGTCCCACGAACGGTTTCTTCGTGCAGTTTGGTTAATTCCCTAGAAACCGAAATGGGGCGTTCGGAGCCAAAAAACTCCACAAATTGGGACAGTGTTTTTACCAGTTTATGGGGAGACTCATAAAAAATGAGGGTGCGGGATTCATCCGCCAGTTGCTGTAAACGGGTTTGGCGTCCTTTTTTAACGGGCAGAAATCCTTCAAATACAAAACGGTCGTTGGGGAAACCACTATTCACCAAGGCGGGGACGAACGCCGTGGCTCCTGGCAAGCAGTCTACCTCAATTCCGGCTTCCACGCAAGCACGGGTTAGTAGAAACCCCGGGTCACTTATGGCCGGCGTGCCCGCATCACTTATAAGCGCTATATGCTGGCCAGCTTTTAGTTTAGAGACAATCCCGGCAACCGTTTTATGCTCGTTGTGCATATGGTGGGATTGCATGGGAGTGGTAATAGTAAAATGCTTTAGTAGTTTGCCGCTGGTACGGGTATCCTCGGCAAGGATAAGGTCAACCTCCTGCAACACTTCAATGGCCCTAAAGGTCATGTCCTTCAAATTGCCAATAGGCGTGGGCACTAGGTACAATTTCCCCATACGGGATTAATTAAATCGTTTTTCAATCAAAGACATAAACCGTTCTGCAAATTCTTCTTTGTGCAACCAATAATTATAATCCGGTTTTACTTTTATTTGGATAAAATCCTTTGCTTTTTCGAAAGTTGGCAACGTATTTATTTGGGACAGCACCCGGGTGTAATCTTCGGCATTGCCTTCAAATAGATGCTTGATAAAAGCCAGCCTGTCGTTAAGGCCTATGGCCGTTCCCGCGGGGATGGTATCATTAAGGGATTTAGGTTTTTCAATGTCTTTTACAGAGGGGGCTTCACTTTTTTGAGGTTCCTCCAAAATATGGGTAGTGGTTTCAGCCTTTGGAGCAGAAACGGTTTCTTTTCGTTCAAAAACGGGCATATCCTTGTAGTGAGCGGCAAAATCTTCCAAATCATTTTTTGGGGAGGTTTTGGGCGGCAACACTTGTTCCAGTAAGTCATCCATTTGCTGTGACTCTTCAGGCATCTGGGCGACTATATCTTTTATTTTTTCGGTAGCGAGCTCGATCAATTCCTCTTTGTTTTCTGGAGAAGGGACCGGCTTGGGATCTTTGAACCAGTTTTGTTCCCGAAAACTTTTTGAGTCGAAGGATTCTTCCATTTTAACCCCGGGTTTTTCTCCCTCGATCTGAGCCTCCAAATACTCCAGCACCGAAAGTTTTTCGAACAATTCACGTGCCTGCTCTTTCAATAGGGAAATGTCTTCCAACGAATCATTCGCCAAAATATCTTGAGCCAATTCCTTTATTTTTATTTGGAGTTCCTTCTTCATAACTTTTGGTATTTATGCCGTATGCTATTTTTTGTTTTGCTAAATTTACGCATCCTATACGTAAACGTCAAAGAATTCTTTTTTATTCTAAAACCTAACTATGTTTCTCGAAAATACCGTTAATCAAAAAGAGCAATTTGGATGGATTGAAGTGATTTGTGGTTCTATGTTTTCGGGAAAAACCGAAGAGTTGATCCGGCGATTAAAGCGTGCTAAGTTTGCCCGGCAGAAGGTAGAGATTTTCAAGCCCTCGCTCGATAATCGATATGACGAACACAAAGTGGTCTCGCACGACAGCAATGAGATTCGCTCCACCCCCGTCCCCGCTGCAGCAAATATTCCCATCCTGGCCGATGGCTGTGACGTCATTGGCATAGATGAGGCCCAGTTTTTTGACGATGAAATCGTGAAAGTTTGCAACGATTTGGCCAACCAGGGCATTCGGGTCATTGTTGCGGGATTGGATATGGATTACAAGGGAAACCCTTTTGGGCCCATGCCGGCGCTCATGGCCACGGCAGAATACGTGACCAAAGTGCATGCCGTTTGCACCCGTACAGGGAACCTCGCCCACTATAGCTACCGAAAAGCCCAAAGTGATGATTTGGTTTTACTGGGTGAAACCGAAGAATACGAACCCTTGAGCAGGGCCGCCTATTACAAAGCCATGTTGCGGGAGCGGGTCAAAAAAATAGAGGTAAAGGATCCCGAACAAATCTCCAGCAAAAAACAAGCTTGATATGTCCCAAGCTACATCGAATATCACCGAGACTGTCTTGGAACTGGACCTCAACGCGCTGGGTCATAACTATCGCTACTTAAAATCGAAGATCCATCCCAACACTCGCATGATGGCGGTGGTAAAGGCTTTTGGTTACGGTAGTGATGCCGTGGAAGTTTCAAAAGAGCTGGTTCGTTTTGGCATTGATTATTTTGCCGTAGCCTATGCAAAAGAGGGCGAAACGCTTCGCAATCATGATGTCATGTTGCCCATTTTGGTGTTGCATCCTCTTCCCGGAAACTTTGAAACGATCCTACATCGCTGCTTGGAACCCAACCTATATTCGTTGAAAATACTGAAGGAATTTATTGCTTTTGCCGAACAGCATGCACAGAAAGCCTACCCTATTCATATTAAATTCAATACGGGGCTAAACCGGTTGGGATTTTCGGAAGGCGACATTGAAACCATTGCAGCCCTCCTTTCCGAAACCAACAGTGTGAAGGTAGCCTCTATTTTTTCACATCTTGCAGCCACTGAAGACCCTTCCGAACGGGAATTTACACTTTCGCAAATTGAAAAGTTCACTCAATATTCCCAAAAACTAATAACAAGACTTGGATATCAACCGCTACGACACACGTTGAATACCTCAGGAATTTTGAATTATCCCGAAGCACAATTCAACATGGTGCGCACGGGTATTGGGCTTTACGGTTATGGCAACGATCCGCATTATGATTCTTTTTTGAAGCCCATTGCATCGCTTAAAACCGTGATTTCACAAATTCACGAAATCCCAAAAGGAGCTTCCTTAGGCTATAACAGGGCATTTGTGGCTTCCCAAAACACTCGAACGGCCACCTTGCCCATTGGGCATGCCGATGGTATTTCCAGAATTTACGGAAACGGTGTGGGCTGGGTTAGCATCCTTGGAAAAAAAGCCCCTATCATTGGCAATGTTTGTATGGATATGATTATGGTTGATATTTCGGGAATCGATTGTAAAGAAGGGGATGAAGTATTGGTTTTTGGACCAACTCACACGGCAGACGAAATGGCCACTTCAGCAAAAACCATCTCTTACGAATTGATTACCGCAATCTCTCAACGGATAAAAAGGGTCATTAAACGAGTATAAAGACTACAGCAAAAATTGTTAAAAAAGCAAAGACAATTTTTAGTACATTAGTAGCTATTAACTCTAAAACCGATCAATTATGCTTAAAGAATTCAAGAATTTTATCATGACCGGAAACGTGATAGATCTTTCTATCGCCGTGATCTTGGGAGCTGCTCTTGGGGCGGTTGTCTCTGGCTTTACCAATGATGTGATGATGCCCATTGTAGGTCATTTTACCGGAGGCATGGATTTTTCTGCCTTAAAAGTGGTCCTATCAGAAGCCGTTGTGGATGCTGAAGGAAATGTAACCACTCCCGAAAATGCCATTATGTGGGGAAAATGGGTCAATGCACTTATCAACCTAGTGATTGTTGGTTTTGTTCTTTTTATGATTATGAAGGCTTACAATAAAACCAAAAAGAAACAAGAAGAAGCCCCTGCTCCAGATCCAGGGCCCTCTGAAATCGATTTGCTTACTGAAATTAGGGACGCCCTAAAAAAGTAACCGTTTAGCAACCGCTACACTACTATTCTTACTCTTAAACCCTCCCTTTGTGGAGGGTCTTTTTTTGCACTTTATTTTGAAAAAATCATTTTCTATCCTTTATTTTTGAAGAAACTTTACACACATGAAAATAGCCGTAGTAGGAGCCACCGGAATGGTGGGCGAAGTCATGTTACAACTTTTGGCTGAAAGGAATTTCCCCGTTACGGAACTTATACCTGTGGCCTCAGAAAAATCGATAGGAAAAATCATTTCCTTTAAGGGGAAGTCCTATTCGATTGTTTCCATGGAAGATGCCATTGCCCAAAAACCTGCTATTGCTATTTTTTCTGCAGGAGGAGGCACTTCGTTGGAATGGGCCCCAAAATTTGCCGAAGTAGGCACAACGGTTATTGACAACTCCTCTGCTTGGCGCATGGATCCATCCAAAAAACTGGTGGTGCCCGAAATCAATGCTTCAGTATTGACCAAAGAGGATAAAATCATTGCCAACCCCAATTGTTCTACCATCCAAATGGTCATGGCCTTGGCCCCGCTTCATAAAAAGTATATCATGCGAAGGGTGATTGTTTCAACCTATCAATCGGTTTCAGGAACGGGAGTAAAGGCGGTACAGCAACTGGAAAATGAAATTGCGGGCATTAAAGGAGAAATGGCTTATCCCTATCCCATTCATAAAAATGCCATCCCGCAATGTGATGTCTTTGAAGCCAATGGCTATACCAAAGAAGAAATGAAATTGGCCAGGGAACCCCAAAAAATATTGGATGACCGTACATTCTCAGTCTCAGCCACTGCAGTACGGATTCCTACGGCGGGGGGGCATAGCGAGGCGGTGAATGTAGAGTTTCGCAACGATTTTGACCTTTCGGAAGTACGGCAATTGTTGGCCAATACCCCTGGTGTGGTGGTGCAGGATAACCCAGATACCAAGACTTATCCCATGCCCATGTATGCCAACCGCAAGGATGAGGTTTTTGTGGGCCGTATTCGAAGGGATGAAACCCAACCCAACACCCTTAATCTTTGGATTGTAAGCGATAACCTACGAAAGGGTGCCGCTACCAATGCCATTCAAATCGCTGAATACCTTGTACTGCACGATTTGGTAAGCAAATAGTTGTCCTGTAAGTATTTTTGGAAGGGGTCGTCTAACCCCGCATAACTTTCAAGAAAACGAACTTATGAAATTATTTCTTACCATCCTCCGAATAGGCCTAGGCCTCATGCTGCTGCTATTTGGGGCAAATAAATTTTTATGGTTTTTACGGGATTTCGACTTTACGGGCTATCCCGAAGCCGAGTATTTATTTAAAGCACTTCGCTATTCTGGAGCTGCTCCCACCGGAAAAGGCTACCTTATGGGCTTTGTGGGCTTGACCGAGGTTTTGGTGGGCGTCTTGCTGCTCCTTAAAAAATGGGTTCCTTTTGCATTGGTTGTTTTGGTTCCTATTTCATTGAATTTGGTGGCGTTTCACCTTTTTGTAAACCTCCCCAATATTGGGCCCGCCCTATTGGTTGCCATCGTAAACGGATACCTCATTTACAAAAACTGGGGTGCATACCAATCCCTGTTCTCCTAGGGTAACAGAATCAAGGGATTGCACTAGGTAAATAAAAAGTTTTTCATACATTTAGGGGCTTTCAAAAAAGGAAGCCCTTTTTGAATTAAAATTGCTAAAGAAAATTTTTATGAAAAACCTTGTTTTTCGAATCGTTCTGGTTCTTTTTCCTATGCTTATTTTTCAAGCTTGCAAGTCTGATGACGATTCAGATTACACCCCCTTGAATATTATTGCCAATGCAGATAGCGGTGAAGTATTTCAAAATGCAGTACTTGAAGTGGCCATTCTTTCCAATGACACCAATGTTCCAGAAGAGGGTGAAATCGTCCTTGGCACGCCCCAAACGGGTAGCGTTACCATCGATGCCAAAGGAACCCCAGCAAATATTCTGGACGATGTGGTACAATATACCCCAGATGCCAGCTTTGTGGGGCAGGATACTTTTGAATATACTGTTTGCGACCTTTCCGGTCAAAGTTGTGCCACAGGAACGGTGACCATTAACGTGTTGCCCTTTTCTCCTGTCCAATTTGATATCAATGCGGTGCCTTATGAAAAACTTTCCGATTATCATTTTTTTGAAGGAACCTTGGCAGACCAATCCCCTGTTTATGGAGTGTTGCCCTATGAGCCGGTCAATTCATTGTTTGCCGATTATGCCCATAAAAAGCGTTTTGTTTGGATGCCCTATGACGTGAAAGCTACCTACGAGGCAGATGGGGATATCTTCAACTTCCCAACAGGGAGTATTCTTATCAAAACCTTCTTTTATGAACATGTACTCCCCAGTGATACCAAAAAAAATATTGAGACCCGTTTGTTGATCAAAAAAGCCGATGGGTGGATTTTTGCCGATTACATTTGGAATGAAGACCAAAGCGAGGCACTGCTCAATACCACAGGGTATGGTTTTAATGTTCCTATTGAATGGGTTGAAAATGGTGAAACCAAATCGGTTGAATATCGAATTCCCTCGGAAACAGAATGCTTCATATGCCACAAAACCTATGATGTCATAACGCCCATTGGTCCCAAGCCCCAAAATTTGAATATCCCTTACAATTATGCTGAGGGATCCAAAAACCAACTTCAAAAATGGCAGGAAATAGGCTACGTTTCCAATGATAATTTTCCCAATAGCATTGAAGCCGTTCCCAACTGGAAAGACACTTCCTTGAGCTTGGAGCTTCGCGTTCGTTCTTATTTCGACATTAATTGTGCCCACTGTCATGTGGACGGGGGACATTGTGGGGCACGCTCCCTTCGCCTAGCGTTCAGGGAAAATGACAATTACGAGAATTTGGGTATTTGTGTTGACCCAGACCTTCAAATTCCCGGATTAGATAATGCAAAACTCATTGAGCCGGGAAATGCCGAAAATTCGATTCTCCATTACAGGGTCGTTACTACGGAAGAAGAATACCGCATGCCCATGACGGGCAGAACCTTAAGTGATGAAACTTTCATTCCCCTTCTGGAAGAATGGATTAATTCACTTACATTTACATGTGATTAACCAATAAATACTCCTAAATAAATGAAAAAATTACTTTACTCTTTTTTCCTTTTGATCCTTATGGTAACAGGAAATGCGCAAGTATCCTTTACCTCGTCCCCAATTGGAACCACCGGTTCGGATAGGGCTGCGGTTGATATGAACGGTGATTTTCTGGATGATATCGTTTCGGTAACCACCACCAATATTCAAATATTCTATCAACAAACCGATGGTAGCTTTGTAGAAACCAACATCGCCACCTCAGCGGCAGACAACCCAGCCTCTTGGAGCTTAGCTGCCGGGGATTATGATGCCAATGGATATACAGACCTACTATATGGTGGAGGAAATGGTGTTACGTTTATGAGGGCCAATAACGACGGTACCGCTTATGGCGAAATTTCCTTCCCCCAATTCGTTTTTTCACAACGATCCAATTTTGTGGATATTAACAATGATGGGCTTCTGGATGCTTTTGTTTGTCATGACGTAGCGCCTAGTGTTTACTACATTAACAATGGCGATGGCACGTTTACCTTTCATCAAGGGGATATTGCCGATTATCCTACAGGTGGAAATTACGGTTCAGTGTGGATCGACTATGACAACGACGGCGACATGGATGCATTCATTGCAAAATGTAATGTAAATGGCGCTGTAAACGAGCGAAGTGAAAACCAACTTTACCAAAACGATGGGGCAGGTAATTTTACCGAAGTGGCCGGTGCCGCTGGCTTACAGGACAACATGCAAACCTGGTCTTCGGCTTGGGCAGACTACGACAATGATGGCGATATGGATGTTTTTATTGGTAGTAGCGACGGGGCTTTTACCCACAAGTTGAATATCAATAATGGAGATGGTACCTTTACCGACATTTCTGCTTCTACCGGAATTTTTGCGTTAACCACAACCGGGATTGAAAATTGTACCTATGATTTTGATAATGACGGGTATGCCGATATCGCTTCCAACGGGAATATCCTTTTGAATAATGGAGACCTTACTTTTACCGTGATTCCCAATGCCCTGCCCAACAATAATGGTTCCTTGGGTGATTTAAATAATGATGGTTTTATTGATTCCTTTACAGGAAGCCACATTTATTATAACGATACCAATTCCAATCATTGGATTACTATTAACACCAAAGGTATTGACAGCAACATTAATGGTATTGGTGCCCGAATTGCCATTACTTCAAACTTGGGAACCCAAATACGCGAAGTAAGAAGCGGTGAAGGATTTAAGTACATGAGCACTCTCAATACCCATTTTGGGCTTGGGCAGGATACTTCTATTTCAACCATTACCATTACGTGGCCTTCTGGAATTGTGGACACTCTTGAGGACGTTGCCGTGGACCAAGTAATAACCGTTGAGGAGGGTTCTACGATTGTTGCCGGTATTGAAGAAAACCTTGTAGATAACCTTATCCTTTTTCCAAATCCTGCCAATGAAGTGATCAATCTAGGCAGTTTAAAGGATTTTTCTAATCCTATCTACAATATCTTCGATATTACTGGAAAAAAAGTACAAAGCGGAAAATTAAATTCCAACAGGATCACTATTTCGTCTTTATCGCAAGGCAATTACATTTTAAAGGTTTATGACAATACCTTACTGAAAACCCAGCGTTTCGTAAAAGAATAGTATTACATAAAACCGTTTACATGAACAACACCGTTACCAAAAGTGACGGTGTTTGTTTTTTTAGTATATTTAAGTAACTGTAAATCCTACCATTATGAATTCTACCTTTACTAAAATCCTTCGTTTTCTACTTGCTGTAATCCTTATCTTTTTTGGATTGAACAAATTCATCGATTTCTCTTTTATGCCCCTTCCCCAACTTCCGGCAGAAGCCTCAAATTTTATGGATTCCCTCTCCGCTTCAGGCTATGTTTTGCCACTCGTTGGTGTCTTGGAAATTTTTGTGGCTCTGCTTTTATTGCTAAAAAAATGGGTGCCTTTTGCTTTGCTCCTTTTAGCCCCTATTTCGCTAAATGTATTGTTGTTCCATTTATTTTTGGACCTCCCCAGCATTTTGCCTGCACTCATTACTGTTTTGATTAATGTGGTCTTGATCTACAAATACTGGAAATCCTATACCCCTTTATTTCAATAGGCTTTTCGCTTTTATTTTAGTAATTTTACCAAGTTAAATTCTTTGTAAATGAATCATTTTGCCTACTTATTCCTGGCCCTATTCATGATGAGCTGCCAAAACGAAACCCAAAAAACCCCTCCTTCTGTTTCTTATCCCAACACTGCAAAAGTAGACACCGTTGATACTTATTTTGGTGTTGATGTGCCCGATCCCTATCGCTGGCTGGAGGATGATCGTAGCCCAGAGACCGAGGCATGGGTGAAGGAAGAAAACAAAACTACCTTTGGTTACCTGGACAGCATCCCTTTTAGGAATGAATTAAAGGAACGCCTTTCTTCCCTTTGGAATTATGAAAAAGTAGGCGCTCCTTTTAAAGAGGGTGATTATACATATTTCTTCAAGAATGATGGGCTTCAAAATCAATTTGTGGTCTATCGTTACAAAACCGGAGAAGATCCCTCCACGGCCAAAGTATTCTTGGATCCCAATACGTTCAAGGAAGATGGCACCATCTCTTTGGGAAATTTAAGCTTTTCAAAAAACGGAAAACTGGCCGCTTATAGCATCTCTGAAGGAGGTAGTGACTGGCGGAAAATACTGGTAATGGATGCCGAGACAAAGGAGATTATTGGGGACACCCTGGTCGATGTTAAATTTACCGGTATTTCGTGGAAAGGCAATGAAGGATTCTACTACTCCAGTTACGATAAACCAAAAGGGAGTGAGCTTTCGGCAAAAACAGATCAACATAAATTGTATTACCATTCCTTAGGCACTTCCCAAAAAAGCGACCCCGTTGTTTTTGGTGGGGTTCCGTCTGAAAAACACCGATATGTCAATGGATTTGTGACCGAAGACGATAAGTACTTGGTTGTTTCGGCAAGTATTTCCACGACAGGAAATAAATTATTCCTCAAGGATTTAGAACAACCCAACAGTCCCTTTGTTACCATTCTCGACGACACCAATAGTGATACCTATGTTATGGACAACCTAGGAAGCACACTGTTTTTAAGCACCAACCGTGACGCCCCTAACAAAAAGGTTGTAAAGGTGGATGCATCTAACCCCACGCCCGAACATTGGATAGACGTTATCCCTGAAACCGAAAATGTATTGAGTGCTTCTACGGGCGGAGAGTACATATTTGCCGAATATATGGTAGATGCCATCTCAAAAGTACTGCAATATGACTTTAACGGAGCGTTGGTTCGTGAAGTTTCATTACCCGGATTGGGGAGTGCCGGTGGCTTTGGCGCCAAAAAAGAAGAGTCTGAGTTATACTATTCATTCACCAACTACACCACCCCTGGCAGCATTTACCGCTATGATATGAATACAGGAGCTTCGGAATTGTACCGCAAGCCTAAAATTGATTTCAATTCAGATAACTACGAAAGCAACCAGGTCTTCTTTACCTCAAAGGATGGTACCAAAGTTCCTATGATTATCACCCACAAAAAGGGGTTAAAACTAGATGGTAAAAATCCTACTATTCTGTATGGCTATGGAGGCTTCAATATAAGTCTAACACCTTCCTTTAGTATTACCAATGCCGTATGGATGGAACAAGGAGGTGTTTATGCTGTGCCCAACCTTCGCGGTGGCGGGGAGTACGGAAAAGAATGGCACAAAGCGGGTACACAAATGCAGAAGCAAAATGTCTTCGACGATTTTATCGCTGCAGCAGAGTATTTGATCGATAACCACTACACTTCGAAAGACTATTTGGCTATTCGGGGGGGCTCCAATGGGGGCTTGCTCGTGGGTGCAGTCATGACCCAGCGCCCTGATTTGATGAAGGTTGCGCTTCCTGCTGTAGGGGTTATGGATATGCTTCGTTACCATACCTTTACTGCTGGGGCCGGTTGGGCATACGATTATGGCACTGCAGAGGACAGTAAGGAAATGTTTGAGTACTTGAAATGCTATTCGCCAGTACACAATATAAAACAAGGGGTTGCTTACCCAGCCACCTTCATTACTACGGGAGACCATGATGATAGGGTAGTTCCTGCCCATAGCTTTAAATTTGCAGCGGAGCTACAGGAAAAACAAACAGGCAACAACCCTGTTTTGATTAGAATAGAAACCGATGCCGGTCATGGAGCGGGAACACCAGTCCACAAAACCATTGAGCAATATGCCGATATTTTTGCCTTTACCCTCTACAATATGGGCTATCAAGTGCTTCCCGAAAAAATCAATAAAGGAGTGAAGGAATAATCACAATAGTACTGGTTTTTGATTTGAGGAAAGGGGTTGTACAATTTTCCATTAACTCGCTTAAAATACGATGCTGAAAGTCTCCATAGAACGTTTTTCTTATGAAGAAAATGAAATTCTTAAGAATGTTTCCTTTTCACTTCAAAAAGGGGAACACTTGGCCGTTCTGGGTGAAAGCGGCTGTGGCAAAACGACACTCTTACATTTGGTTTACGGGCTGTTACATTTGGAAAACGGCTCTATTTTTTGGGGTAAGAAACAATTATTAGGACCTCATTTTAATCTCATCCCCGGAGAACCTTTCATGAAGCTAGTGGCACAAGAATATAATGTAATGCCCTTTATTACAGTGGCCGAAAACATTGCCACGCATTTATCCAGGAGGAATATGGAGGCAGATAAGAAACGAGTTCATGAATTGCTAGAAGTGGTGGAAATGGAAGCCTTTTCAGAAATCATGGTAAAAACCTTAAGTGGAGGCCAAAAACAAAGGGTGGCCCTTGCAAAAGCATTAGCAAAAGAACCGGAAGTTCTGCTATTGGATGAGCCCTTCAGCAATATTGATACCTTTAGAAAGAATGCCTTGCGGCGAAAACTATTTAATTACCTAAAAGAAAAAAGGATTGCTTGTATCACCGCCACCCATGATGCAGAAGAGGCCTTGGCATTTGCAGACAAAATTCTTATGTTAAAAGATGGAACTGTTGAACTTTATGACAGGCCGAAAGCGGTTTTTGGTAATTTAAAAACCCCATATCAGGCAGGATTTTTTGGAGAAGTTTCCGTCTTACCAAAAGGAGTCTTTTCTTCGGAAGAAATAGTTGTATTGCCACATCAGTTGGGGGTTTCAGTAACAGAAACCCCTCTAAGAGTAACCATAAAACATAGTTTTTTTAAAGGGGGCTTCTATTTGATTGAAGCGTTCATGAACAATGGTGATACTGTATTTTTTCACTATAAAGAGGCGATTGAAAAAGGGTCAAAGTACTATGTAAAGTTAGTGGACCGCTAGTACTTTTTGCTCATTATCATTAAAGTTAAATGTATCTCCCTTCTTCTTTCCCATCAAGGTTTGGCCAATGGGCGAGTTCAATGCCACACAAACAAAGGCGCTTTGAAGCACCTCAACCACCCCAATGGAAAGGCTTACAAAATAAGTGGCCTTATCGGTTTTTACGAGACTCCCCAAGCGAACGTAATCGGTGCTTGATTTGATGTCTATTTTATATAAAAGTTCTTTAACGGCAATGACCTCCTGTAGCTGCTTGGTTGCATTTTCCCGATCGATTTGCATCATGGCCCTGCTGTTGTCCATTTCGTCACCGCTTCCAGATTTTGCTTCTTCGGCGAGGGATTCATCAATATCGGCAATGGTCTGTTTTATTTTTTGATACCGCGTGTCCACTTTTTCAAAGCATACTTGGTACAAAGCTTCTTTTATTTCTAACGGCGTCATTGGGCTTCCATTTTGAGTGTAAAAGTACCATAATTACGCATTTGTTGTATCACCCATTGCTTTCTATTTTCCAAATAATTAGTGCGCGGTGTAGGCTTATATTTTCGGGGGTTTGGAAGAATTACTGCTAGTGATGCGGCTTCGTAACGGTTTAGGTTTTTGGCCTTTTTATGATACCAATATTGCGAGGCGGCTTCGGCACCATAAATGCCCTCTCCCATTTCAATACTGTTAAGATATACTTCCAGAATACGTTCTTTGCTCCAAAGGGTTTCAATTAAAAAGGTAAAATACACTTCCAGTCCTTTACGAAGCCAACTTCTTCCGGGCCACAGGAAGGCATTTTTTGCGGTTTGCTGTGAAATGGTACTTCCGCCTTTTTTCCGCTTTCCTTTTTTGTTGTTTTCATATGCTTTTTGGATCGCTTCATAATCAAACCCGTTGTGATGTAGGAAATTTTGATCTTCAGCACAAATAACGGCCAGTTGTAGCTCTTGTGAAATCTCTTCAATGGGAACCCAATCATGCCGGGTCTCAAAATCTCCCTCCGCCTCCATGGCCCTAATTGCCATTAACGGAGTATATGGAACGGGAACCCATTTATACAAAAGCACCCATAAAAAGGTGAGTCCCAAAAACCAAAGGATGCTTTTCCAAATCCACCTAAATATCCGCTTTATCATATTATTCACTTGCTAAATCTGCCAATTCTTTTCCTACCAAACTTCCAATGGCAACGCCCATTCCACCTAGACGAACCGCACAATATACGTGCTCGCTAATTTTTTCTACGATGGGCTTTTTCTGTTGTCCAACACCCATAATACCGCTCCATCGATATTCAATCTCAATTGCTTTGTTGGGCAAAATGGTGTTTTTAAGAAGTTCTTCCAGAGTGTTCTGAATGTATTGCGTCGTGGTCATTTCGGTGGTGGTTTCGCCTTTAAAATCAAGATTTCTTCCGCCGCCCAACAAAATGCGGTTGTCTATATTTCGAAAATAATAAAACCCTTTATCCAAATGAAAAGTTCCCTTAATCCCTAAATTCTTGATGGGTTTTGTAATGAGTACTTGTGCTCTTGCGGGAGCTAGCATGTTCTTTTTTAACAGTTCTTCAGCGAAGCCATTGGTAGCCACCAAGAGCTTTTTAGTCAAAATTTCTCCAAAATGATCGGTTTTGAGTAAAATTTGTTCATTTTCTGATAAAAATGAATCAATTTTAATAGAATTAAGTATTAAAACACCTTTTTTTTGACATTTTGAAAGGAGCTGTTGCATCATTTTACCCGTATCCAATTGCCCTTCATATTGGTTGAAAATGACGTTTTTTTGGATGTTTTTGAATGAAAATAGATTGTTTTTAATTAAAAAAACATCATTTTTTGAAAAAATAGCTTCTTTTAGTAGATTATTGATATAAGGCAATTTTAGAAGGCATTCTTCATAACTATTGGTATCATTTTCTCTAAAGATTTCATACCCTCCATACTGCTGAAAGCCGATATTTTTATCCCCCAATTGCTTGCGAAGGAGTTCTAGCCCTTTAACCCTTTTCTTTACCAATTGAACAACTTCTTCTTCACTATGAGATCTAAGGTCGTCCAGTATTTCGGAAACACTTCCAAAGCAAGCAAATCCAGCATTCTTTGTGCTTGCCCCATTAGGTAAAATTCCTCTTTCTAGGATGACAATTTTGGCTTTAGGATACTTCTCCCTCAGGGAAAGTGCACAACTTAGGCCCACAATGCCACTCCCCACGATGGTAAAGTCAATGTTGTTAAGCCACGTTTTATATTCCCAATAAGATAAAGCCATGATAGTACCGTTTTTTAGCTAGCACAACGTATAAAATAAGTAGAAAAGGAACTGTGATAACAAAATAGATCCCAAAATTCTTCATCATAATAGAAACTATTATTGCGGTGATGACAAATAAAATAATCCATTTAATAGGGTGCATGGGGTTCTATAATTAAAAAGCCCATTTCAATGTTTTATTCTTTTGAGATGGGCCTTTTAGTCAAATTTATTTTTCCTTTATTCTTCTTCAGGAGCGTTCATTTCCCAAGTATTCATAAACGCTGTGGTGTAATTCCCCGCTACATAAGCTGGGTCATCCATTAATTGTCTATGGAACGGAATGGTTGTTTTAATCCCTTCAATTACAAATTCGTCCAGGGCGCGTTTCATTTTATTGATGGCCTCATCACGCGTTTGCGCGGTTGTGATCAATTTTGCGATCATTGAATCGTAATTGGGCGGGATTATATACCCTGCATATACATGGGTATCCAGTCGTACCCCATGCCCTCCGGGTGCATGCAGCGTGGTAATCTTTCCTGGGGAGGGTCTAAATCCATTATAAGGATCTTCTGCATTGATCCTACATTCGATGGAGTGCAATTGCGGAAGGTAATTTTTACCCGAAATAGGCACTCCTGCTGCAACCAATATTTGCTCCCTAATAAGGTCATGGTCCACTACTTGCTCTGTTATGGGGTGCTCTACTTGGATACGGGTATTCATTTCCATAAAATAGAAGTTTCGGTGCTTATCGACCAAAAACTCAATGGTTCCCGCTCCTTCGTAGTTTATAAATTCTGCTGCTTTCACCGCTGCTTTTCCCATATCCTCACGCAATTTCTTGGTCATAAAAGGACTTGGGGTTTCTTCGGTCAATTTTTGGTGGCGTCGCTGAATGGAGCAATCTCTTTCACTCAAATGACAGGCCTTGCCTGTGTTATCCCCTACAATTTGAATCTCAATATGGCGTGGCTCTTCAATGAGTTTTTCCATATACATATCATTGTTCCCAAAAGCAGCTTTACTTTCTTGTCGGGCAGATTCCCAAGCGGCCAAAAGGTCTTCTTCTTTCCAAACGGCACGCATTCCTTTTCCTCCTCCTCCAGCACTTGCTTTCAACATTACTGGATAGCCCGTTTCCTTTGCTACCTTTTTACAGGTTTCAAAATCGGGAATAATACCATCACTACCCGGAACACACGGAACTCCCGCGGCCTTCATGGTTGCCTTTGCGGTAGCTTTGTCTCCCATTTGTTCAATCATATGAGCAGATGCCCCAATAAATTTAATACCGTGTTCTTCACATATCTTTGAAAACTTTGCGTTTTCAGAAAGAAAACCATAACCGGGGTGAATGGCATCTGCATTGGTAATTTCCGCAGCCGCTATAATATTTGAAATCTTAAGATAGCTTTCACTACTAGGAGGGGGGCCAATACATACTGCCTCATCGGCAAAACGAACGTGAAGGCTTTCGGCATCGGCAGTGGAGTATACTGCCACCGTTTTTATCCCCATCTCTTTGCAAGTCCTTATTACCCGCAAGGCTATTTCTCCTCTGTTGGCAATTAATATTTTCTTGAACATAGTTTGCTAATTTTCAACTCTCAAAGACCAAATTTGTATGGATAAATTTGATTTTCGGGATTTTGGATTTGACTATTAAGATGGGTCGATTAAGAATAGAGGTTGGTCAAATTCAACGGGCGAAGAATCGTCTACCAATACTTTCACGATTTTTCCGGAAACTTCGCTTTCAATCTCGTTAAAGAGTTTCATTGCCTCAATCACACACAGAACATCTCCAGTGGAGACCGTATCCCCTACTTCTTTGAATACAGGTTTATCTGGGGATGGTTTTCTATAGAAAGTTCCAATGATGGGTGATTTAACGGTAATGTACTTGGCATTGTCATCTGCCTGTGCTGTTTCTTTTACGGGTGTTTGAGGGACAACTTCCGTTTGGGCTTGGGTTACAACCGGTTGTTGAGCTTGTTGTGGCAAGGCCGCAGGAATATGCTGAATGTACGTGGGTTCTTCACTCTCGTGGCCTGTTTTGATGGTGATTTTAACATCTTCCATTTCAAGCTTCACTTCGCTAGCGCCTGATTTTGCTACAAACTTGATGAGATTTTGAATGTCTTTTAAGTCCATATTCGTTGTTTTAGTTGGTCGTTTTAGTTATGAATTATAGGCCCATTTTAAATAAATAGCGCCCCAGGTAAAGCCTCCTCCAAAGGCGGCAAACACAAGATTATCTCCTTTTTTAAGCTGCTTTTCATAATCTGAAAGGCATAGGGGAAGCGTTGCAGAGGTGGTGTTTCCGTATTTGTGAATGTTCATCATCACTTTTTCGTCTGGCAATCCCATTCTATTGGCAGCTGCATCAATGATGCGTTTATTGGCTTGGTGCGGCACTAACCAATGTATATCCTCTCCCATTAAATTATTTTTTTCCATCACTTTCGCACACACATCGGCCATATTGGAAACAGCAAATTTAAACACTGTTTTCCCGTCTTGGAATACATAATGTTGCTTGTTGGTTACCGTCTCTAGGGAGGCAGGTAAAATTGAACCTCCGGCATCAATCTTGAGATGATTTCTCCCAATGCCATCGGAACGAAGATATTCATCCTGTAATCCCAAGCCCTCGGTATTAGGCTCAAACAAGACAGCCCCTGCTCCATCTCCAAAAATGATACAGGTAGTCCTATCTTCATAATCAATAATGGAAGACATTTTATCGGCTCCTATAAGAAGTACTTTTTTGTATTTTCCAGATTCAATATATCTAGCCGCTGTGGACATACCATACAAAAAGCTGGAACAAGCTGCCACAAGGTCAAAAGAAAAAGCGTTTACCGCTCCAATCTTACTGGCTACGTAAACGCCGGTGGCCGCAACGGGCATATCTGGTGTAGCAGTTGCCATGATCACCAAATCTATTTCACTGGGATGGGTATTGCTTTTTTTTAGAAGATCTTCGGCGGCTTTAATGGCAAGAAAAGAAGTGCCCTTGTCTTTATCTTTGAGTATTCTTCGTTCTTTAATTCCGGTTCTGGCAGTAATCCATTCATCGTTGGTGTCTACCATGGTTTCCAAAATTTGGTTGGTAAGAACATATTCTGGGACATATGCCCCCACAGCGGTGATGGCTGCAGTGATTTTAGACATAAAAAACGGAATTAAAATTCACAAAAGGAGCCAAAAAGACTTCAAATAAGACTGAAAAATACTAATTTTTACTCAAAAAAGACCAAAAAACCTTGTTTTTTATGTTTTTCGTGTAAAACAAAAACTCCCACCATCTTACAAAGAAAGTGAGAGTTTATTAAAGTCATTTTGGGTTTAAGCTTCTACGGTTTCAGCAGCATCGATGACTACTTGACCTTTGTAGTATAATTTCCCTTCGTGCCAATGTGCTCTGTGAAACAAGTGTGCTTCGCCCGTGGTAGGGTCAGTAGCTATTTGAGGTACGGTGGCTTTGTAATGTGTTCTTCTTTTATCTCTTCTGGTTTTGGAGACTTTTCTTTTAGGATGTGCCATTACTCAATTCTATTTATCTGTTAATAATTTTTTTAAGTCTTCCCAGCGGGGATCGGTATCGGGTGTTTCCGAAATACTTGTCCCTTTGGGTTTAAGTTCTTCAAGTTTTTGAAGTATGTCTGATTCTAACGTACCGTCTTTCACTCCAGGGTGAATTCGTTTGGAGGGCAAAGACAACACAATGGACTCGTAAATATACTGCTGAATATTTACCTGATAGCTTCCATGGGGAAGAATAAGCAAATCTTCATTATCGTCATTATACTCTTCGCCAAATTTGACCACAAAGTGGTAATCCCCTGAAATCGCTTGATCATAGGGCTCATTGGTAAGATCGCAATGAACGTTTACAAATCCTGAAAATGCAAGTGTAAACTCCAAAAGCGTTGTTTTTTTGTCTAAAACAACCTCCATTTGGACATTGGAGCTGTTAAACTCTTCATACTCAAAGTGCTCAAAGAACGCGTTGTTGATATCAAAGTGATAGATGTGTCTCCCCAATTTCAACCCCACAAATGGGATTGTAAACGCTTTCATTTCATTCATTTTCACATCACTATTTAAACCGCAGCCTTCCAAAAAAGGCGGTGGCAAAGATAAAAAATAATTCTATTTGGTGAGCCTTTTTAAAAATTCTTTTTTGAATATTCTTTTTTAACCGTCACCTTCAATGGGTTTTGAGAATATAATTGGTATTCGGCCCTGTTTTTATATATCTGAAGCGCTGCAAAAACAGCTTCCTTAAATGAACTTTCACTGGCTTGTTTTTTTCCTGCAATTTCATAGGCAGTGCCATGGTCTGGAGAGGTTCTAATCTTACTAAGCCCTGCGGTATAATTAACGCCGTGCCCAAAAGCCAAGGTTTTAAAGGGGATAAGCCCTTGATCGTGATAAGAAGCTACGATAGCGTCAAAATTTTTGTAGTTCCCGGAGCCAAAAAAGCTGTCGGCCGCATAAGGTCCCAGCACAATTTTTCCGTTGTTTCTAATATTTTCCAAGGCAGGTCTTAAAACAGCATCATCCTCCTTTCCTATTACCCCATTATCCCCTGTGTGGGGATTAATCCCTAATACAGCAATCTTTGGTTTTATAATAGCAAAATCTTCAATGAGTGTTTTGTGAATGGTGTTTATTTTTTTTTCGATGAGCTCCCTTGTAATGGTCGCGGGAACATCTTTCACGGCCACATGATCGGTAAGTAGCCCCACTTTAAGTTCTTCGGAAATCATGAACATAAGGCTGTTCCCTCCCAGTTCTTTGGCTAGATAATCGGTATGGCCGGGGAAATTGAAGGTTTCGGACTGTACATTGCTTTTGTTGATGGGCGCCGTCACCAATACGTCAATCCCATCATTTTTAAGGGCGGCAACCGCAGCTTTTAAAGAGGCTATGGCAAATTCACCTGCAATGGTCTCTTCTTTGCCAAAATGTACTTCGATATTTTCTTTCCAAACATTGAATACATTTATTTTTTTATGGACAACGTCTTCTATTTTGTCAATCCCATGAAAACTAAGATCCATTTCATATTCCTTTTTGAAAAAAGACATCAGTTTTACAGAAGCAAAAATTACCGGAGTACAAAATTCCAGCATCCTACTATCCTCAAAGGTCTTTAAAATAACTTCACTCCCAATACCATTATAATCTCCAATGGAAATTCCAACAATTATTTTTTCATTTTTCGCCATATGCAAATACTCCGTATTACTTTTGTAATACAAATGTAATTAATTGAAGTCATGTTTACAGGTATTGTGGAAACGATTGGCAAAATTGTTTCGCTTAAAAAAGAAGGGGGAAATCTTCATATTACCCTTAATAGTTCACTCACCAAAGAACTGAAGATAGATCAAAGCGTATCCCATAACGGGGTTTGTTTGACTGTTGTGGATATTGAAGGGGAAAATTATACTGTTACCGCCATCGAAGAAACTTTGAAAAAAACCAATCTTGGAACACTTAGTGAAGGAGTGTTGGTGAATTTGGAACGCGCCATGAAACTGGGAGATCGACTTGACGGCCATATTGTCCAGGGGCACGTTGATCAAACCGGTGTTTGTACCGTTGCAGAGCAAACCGACGGGAGCTGGCTATTTAGCTTTCGCTATACTCCCGATAAGGAAAACATTACCATAGAAAAAGGGTCCATTACCATAAATGGGGTGAGTTTAACGGTCGTTAACTCCCAGAGAAATGAGTTTAGTGTTGCAATTATCCCTTATACTTTTGAAAACACGAACTTCAAAAACCTTAAAAAAGGAGATATTGTTAACTTAGAATTTGATGTGATTGGAAAATATGTCGCCAGGATTATGACTGCTTATCCATAGCTTTTTTCCTGTTCCAAAAAACATAGATACCGTACACAATCCCTGCAAACAAAAGCAGGTATACGCTACTATCTATGGGAAGATCCACAGGAGTTCTTTGGGGTGGAGGGGGTGGGCCTGATCCGGCAGAGGAGGACTGCCCAAGCATACAAAAGCTATTCATGGAGAATAGCAATAGGGTTAATATGGTTACGATTTGGGGTCGCATATTTAGGGGCTAATGTAATAATTTTTTTTAAACAACAAACAAAAAAGCTCGTTATCAACAATTTGTTAACCGAAAATTAATTAAAAAATTGTCTTTTCGGTTTAAAAAGTGGTCCCACTTGGGCTCGAACCAAGGACCCCCTGATTATGAGTCAGGTGCTCTAACCAGCTGAGCTATGGGACCTAAAACAGGTTGCAAATGTAAACACTTTATTTAACGGTGCAAAACAAATTTATGGATTGTTCCGCTCCTGGCACAACTCTACCAGTACACCAGCCGTGCTTTTGGGATGTAAAAAAACCACCCACTTGTTATCTGCTCCCATCTTAGGTTCCTCGTTCAGCACTACAAACCCATTTTTTTTTAGTCGGGCCACTTCCTTCCTAATATCATGTACGGAAAAAGCCACATGATGGATTCCTTCTCCCTTTTTTTCAATAAACTTTGCAATGGGACTATCTGGGCGGCTAGCTTCCAAAAGCTCTACCTTGGTCTCCCCGCACATAAAGAAAGAGGTGTTTACGCCCTCACTTTCAACACTTTCGGTTTTGTAGTTTTTATACCCCAATAGGGCTTCATAAAGCTTGTTTGCTTGTTCCAGGCTTTTTACGGCAATGCCTATATGTTCGATTTTTTCCATAACCACTATGTTCAATTTTCAAATGTACTAAATTAGGCTTTGAATAAACGATTTGTAGTACTTTTGCACTATGACTGAAAGCAATAGACAAAAAAAAATCTCTGGGCTCTTACAAAAAGACCTCGCCTCCATTCTTCAGGAGTTATTGAGGAAAAATGGTCAATCTGGAATCATTGTTTCGGTTTCAAAGGTTTCGGTAACCGTAGACCTTTCCTTGGCCAAAGTGTATGTGAGTGTTTTCCCTTCCGAAAAAGGAACTCCTATCGTTAAGGAACTGAACGAGCTGAAGCCCGTTATAAAACACCAAATGGCCCAACTTACCAAAAACCAGTTGCGCAAAATGCCCGATTTAACTTTCTATAATGACGACTCGTTGGAGTATATCGATCAAATTGAAAAGGCGGTAAAGGTACAGGAAAACCCCATTAAAGACCCCGATTTGCTTCCCAAAAGAAAAAAAAGTTAACGGGTGAACTTTCCGCTGTACATCGCTAAGCGGTATATGTTTTCAAAAAGCAGTAAAAATGCCGTAAACATCATTTCCCGTATTGCTATTATTGCAGTTGTTTTGGGCTCTATGGCTTTGTTTATAGTGCTTTCGGGGTTTTCTGGACTTAAACATTTTGCCCTTCAGTTTACCAATGTATTTGACAGCGACCTTACCATTACCCCTGCAAAAGGGAAAACCTTGCAACTAAGCGAACAAGATTTTCAGAAAATAGCTCAAATTGAAGGGATAGAAGCAGTTTCCAAGATTGTAGAAGAACGTATTTTTATTCGCTACAAAGGGAAGAACCACATTGCCTTTATCAAAGGGGTTGACAGCTCTTTTAGACAGGTGGTGCCCGTAGACAGTATTTTGTTTGTGGGCGAATGGCTGGCGCCCCGCCAACACGAAGTGGTAATGGGTTATGGGATTTCTGCCAAGCTTTCTATCCCCGCCAGGGATTATGGAAACCCCATAGAGGTATATGTGCCCAAACCTGGAACGGGACAGATCAATACCCTTGACCCCTCTTCGGCGTTTAATTCGGAAAAAGTAGTTGCCTCGGGAATTTATGATATTAACGATGAATTAAACGGCAAATACCTTTTTTCAGACATTGATTTTGCCAGGCAGCTATTGGGCTTGGACAGTACACAAGTTTCCCGTTTGGATTTTAAATTGTCCCCTTCGGCTAAAGAAGAAGTGATTGTTACAGAACTTGGCGCCTTCTTCAAAGGAGACATCATAGCAAAAAATCGCTTTCAACAAAACGATGCCCTTTACAAAATGCTCAATGCCGAAAACCTATTTACCTATCTATTTGTGAGCCTTATTGCGGCTATCGCCATTTTTAATCTTGCCGGAACCCTCATTATGATTGTTTTGGAAAAAAGGATGAACCTCAAAACTCTTTACTTTTTAGGCCTTACGCTAAAAGACATAAGGAAAGTTTTCTTTTACAATGGTATGCTCATGACCCTTTTTGGGGTTGTAGTGGGATTACTTTTGGGAAGCATTGCCGTTTTGTTACAAATGGAATTTGGCTTTGTTCCCATCACTGAATCGTTGGCCTATCCCGTGAGATACAATCTTCTCAATCTCTTGATTGTTTTTGTGACGATTTCCTTTTTAGGTGGAATGGCCTCCAAGATGGCTTCGCACCGGGTCACCCAACGCCTCCTTTCCTAAGCGAATTGATAATCTCCAAAGGTGGCCAATACTTCATCGAAAGTTTCAAAAACACTGGCTGCATCGTCACTGGTCACCATTTTGGTTCGATAGGTTTTAAAATCTGGGATTCCTTTAAAGTAGTTGGTATAATGGCGGCGGGTTTCAAAAACACCTAGCTTTTCGCCTTTCCAATCAATGGCCATCTGCAAGTGGTTCCTAGCGGCTTCTACTCGCTCCTTCAAACTGGGCGGAGCAAGATGTTCTCCCGTTTTAAAAAAATGTTTCACTTCCCTAAAAAACCAAGGATACCCAATACTGGCACGGCCTATCATGGCACCATCAAGTCCATACTTGTCTCGCATTTCCATGGCTTTTTCGGGGGTAGTTACATCGCCATTGCCAAAAATAGGAATGTGCATCCGTGGATTGTTTTTCACTTCGGCAATGGGAGCCCAATTGGCTTCTCCCTTATACATTTGTGCACGGGTCCTCCCATGAATTGAAATGGCCTTACAGCCTACGTCCTGCAATCGTTCGGCCACTTCCACAATTTTTATGGAATCTTGGTCCCATCCTAAGCGGGTCTTTACGGTAATAGGCAATTTTGTGTGTTTTACCATCGCTTCGGTAAGGGAAACCATCAAATCGATATCCTTTAGGATGCCTGCTCCAGCGCCTTTGGAAACTACTTTTTTTACGGGACAACCAAAATTAATGTCGATGATATCTGGTCCACTGGCCTCAACTATTTCCACGCTTTGCAGCATAGAATCCAGTACCGCCCCAAATATTTGAATGCCTACGGGCCGTTCCTTTTCGTAAATATCAAGCTTCATCACGCTTTTTGCAGCATCCCGAATAAGTCCCTCACACGAAATAAACTCGGTATAGACCACATCTGCTCCATGCTCTTTGCAAAGTGCCCTGAAAGGGGGATCGCTTACGTCCTCCATAGGGGCAAGCAGTAAAGGAAATTCCCCAACGTCTATATCGCCAATTTTTGCCATGGGTGCAAAAGTAATGAAAATCTTAGAAGACGTCGATCACTCGAGCCGGTCGCCTTCTTTGGTACTAATGGTTTTCTTGTTTTCCCTAAGGGAAGCATTGCCGAATTGATACTGAAACCCTAACCGAAATTTTTGGGTCTCTATCCTTGCAAAATATGCATTGTCTTGGTTGAGGTAACGGGATGTTACCGCTACATTATTGGTGTTGAATATATCATCCATCCCCACAAAAACACTGGCTGTTTTGTTCCAAAAAGTTTTTCGGAAGGAGAAAGAAAGATCAAAAATATTCTTATAGTCCAAAGAACCCGAAATAAGATTTGAGATATACCTTGCCGAGAGATCAGCCGTAATAGATCCTTTTTCGGAAAGGGTAAACTGGTTGTAGGCCTGCGCAAAAAAACCTGCCGTATGGTTGCTGTATCGTTCTTGAGGGCTTTCTACTGCAAAAAATTCGTTTTCGAGGTAGTAGGTAGAGGTCACATAACTGGCAAACCACCAATCGTTGATAGAAGCAGAATAGACCGCGTCAAAGCTAAATTGAAAAAAATCGATAAGGTTGGCGTCCAATTGTCGAAAAGTGAAGTACTCATTGTCTTGAAGATTCAATATCTCAAGCGAATTTTCTATGGTCTGGTAATAGATCTCAAAAACCCATGCGTTTTTATAGGTATAGCTCAACGAAATTTTGTCTTCAATGGCAGGAATCAAATTGGGGTTGCCTTCGTTGAAATTGTTCTCATTCAAAAAATAGCGGAAAGGATTTAAGCTTTGGTAGCGGGGGCGTTCTATTTTTCGAACATAACTTAGCCCCATCCCGTTGTTTAAATTCCACGTATACTCTAAAGACGCTGAAGGAAACAGTTTGAAATAATTTTGTGAGTTGACATTGCCTAAAGAACCAGAAACTCCATTTACATCCGTATATTCCATCCTTGTACCCAAATTAAAATTCCATTTTTTGAATTCCTTCGAAAAATTGGCATACGCAGCATAAATGTCTTCTTTATAATCAAAAGAATCTGAAAGTGCCGTATTGATCTGCGCTGCGCCATTTTGTATATCAAAAAAATCCAGCCCAGTTTTGGTGTCAATATTGGAATATTTAACCCCCGTTTCAAACGTTCCTTGAAGCAAGGACATGGAAAGGTCTAAATACCCACTCCAAATTTGAGTATCCTGATGGGAGTTTGTTTCAAATTGGATACTTTTTAAAAAATCCCCATTCCCCAAAAAATAGTTGCTTTCCAGTGCTTGATACTGGTCTTTTCCGTAGCCGATAAAGTTCCCGCCTATCACAAGTTCCCCTTCTTTATTTAATTTTGCTTTATATTCTGATCCGATGGAAACATTCGTCATGTCTGAAGTAACCTTGCTTTGGGTCACAAAACTTGAGTCCAATTGCATTTGGGCATTAAGAATGGAAGTGTTTTGCCGGTTGTTGTATTCTTCCCCGGGAGAAGTAAAAAAATTGGCCGTAACATTCAAGCTGTTTTTAGGGTCAAGATCAAGGTCTGCCACCAAATTTCCTTGATGGCCTAGGCTTTTGGTAATTCTGTTGAAATTACTTTTCCAAAGAGCTGCTGGAGTAGTCCCGTCAGTCTCAAAAAAACGAATGTATGAGTCTTGGTCCTTATTTTCCTTTCTTGGGGTCATATTATAGCTGCCATAAAGATGGAGCCAATTATTTTTAAAAAAGTGAGCCGTTCCCATGTTGTACTTAGGAAAAATAGCTTGCTCGTAGGTACCGCTAACCGTTCCTTTATAGCCTGGTGTAAGTGTTTTGGCAGTGATGATATTGAGGACCGTTCCCGATTCGGCATCAAATTGTGAAGAAGGATTGGTCATTACCTCAACTTGTTTGATGAGGGAGGCATCCAAATTCTGTAGAAAAGTAGTTGTTTCACTCGCAGAAAGGTAGACACGTCTCCCGTTTATGTAAATGGTAGTCGGTCGGTTCTTGATGGTTACTTTCCCCCCCAAAACCAAAACTCCTGGGGTTTTGGAAAGGAGATCCAGCGTATTCCCATTGGAAAGACTGCTGTTTTCTACTGTAAAGACCAACATTCCGGCGGTTTTCTTGACGGTGGGTCTTTTGGCAGTAACCAATGCCTCCTCCAATTCTTCTGGACTTGGTTCCAAAACAATGGTGCTTAAATCAATGTTTTTGTTGAGGGTAAGCGAAAAGAGTTGCTTTTTAAAGCCGATGGTGCTTATTTCCAATTGGTATTGCCCTTCAGAAAGATCATGGATTGCAAATATTCCTTCCTCCTCAGAAGCGGTCCCAGTAAAAGGCTCTTGAGCCGAATCTTCAAATAAAAGGATATTAACAAAAGAAAGGGGGGCGTTTTTATCATCGACAATTTTTCCTTTAATCGAAAATTTCTGGGCTACCGAAAGTTGCCCAAATAAAAACAAAAAAAAGATAAGTGCCCTAGCCATAGATAAAAACTTCGCCAAAGATATTTAATTCTTCTATTGGTATGGTCTAAATTTTTAACGGGGGGTTAAAAGTTGAACGACAAATATCCGTCTTTTTTTTAACATTAAAATTCTTACATCCATATTTTTTGCTTCCCTGTAAATATGTCTTTATCCGCTTCTTTTTTAGTCTATATTTGCAAACGTAAAAGGCTGCTAGAAATTAGTTATGAAGAATATCCGCAATTTTTGCATCATCGCGCACATAGATCACGGTAAAAGCACCTTGGCCGATAGGCTTTTGGACGCTACTGGTTCTGTGACTGACCGTGAAAAGCAAGATCAGTTGCTTGACAATATGGACCTGGAAAGAGAACGTGGCATTACCATAAAAAGCCATGCCATTCAAATGGATTATACGTACAAAGGAGAAAAGTATGTGCTTAACCTTATCGACACTCCAGGCCATGTTGACTTTTCTTATGAGGTGTCCCGCTCTATTGCAGCCTGCGAAGGTGCGCTTTTGGTGGTAGATGCCGCTCAAAGTATCCAAGCTCAAACCATTTCCAATTTGTATTTGGCTTTGGAAAATGATTTGGAAATTATTCCTGTACTGAACAAAGTAGATCTTCCCTCTGCCAAGCCAGAGGAAGTTACCGATGATATTGTGGATTTGCTGGGCTGTGACCCCGAAGAGGTTATCCCTGCCAGCGCCAAAACAGGTATTGGCATCGAAGACATCTTGCATGCTATCATAGAGCGTATCCCTGCTCCAAAAGGCAATCCAGACGATGCACTGCAGGCTCTTATTTTTGATTCGGTGTACAATCCTTTTAGAGGGGTTGAGACCTATTTTAGGGTGCTAAACGGCGAAATAAAAAAAGGGCAGCAAATAAAATTCATGGCTACCGGAAAATCCTATTTTGCCGATGAAGTGGGTACTCTTCGCTTAAAACAACAACCCAAGGAAGCGGTCAAAACTGGAGATGTAGGCTATTTGATCACAGGAATAAAGGACGCCAGAGAAGTAAAAGTAGGAGACACCATTACCGATTCCAAAAACCCAACAACCAATATGATTGAAGGGTTCGAGGATGTAAAGCCTATGGTTTTTGCAGGAATCTATCCTGTAGATACAGAAGATTATGAAGAATTGAGAAGCTCCATGGAAAAACTTCAGTTGAACGATGCTTCACTTGTTTTTCAACCCGAAAGCTCCGCGGCATTAGGGTTTGGTTTCCGTTGTGGGTTTTTAGGAATGCTGCATTTGGAGATTATTCAGGAGCGTTTGGAACGTGAGTTCGATATGACCGTCATTACTACGGTTCCCAACGTATCCTACCATGCCTTTACAAACAAAGAGCCAGATACTGTTATTTTGGTTAATAACCCCAGCGACTTGCCCGAACCTTCCTCTCTCAATAGGGTGGAAGAGCCTTTTATCAAGGCAAGCATTATCACCAAAGCCGATTTTGTAGGAGCAGTGATGTCATTGTGTATTGAAAAAAGGGGGCAAATTACCAATCAAACCTACCTTACCCAAGACAGGGTCGAGCTTAATTTTGATATGCCCTTGGCAGAAATTGTGTTCGATTTTTATGATCGATTAAAGACCGTGTCCAAGGGATATGCCTCTTTTGATTATTCCCCTATTGGGATGCGCGCTTCCAAGTTGGTAAAGGTAGATGTGCTGTTGAACGGAAATGCGGTAGATGCTCTTTCTGCCCTGCTACACCAAGACAATGCGTATGATATTGGGAAAAAAATGTGCGAAAAATTGCGCGAATTAATTCCCAGACAGCAATTTGATATTCCTATACAAGCAGCCATAGGCGCCAAAATCATTGCCAGGGAAACCGTGAAAGCGCTGCGCAAGGATGTTACGGCAAAATGTTACGGGGGGGATATTTCCCGAAAGAGAAAACTCCTCGAAAAGCAGAAAAAAGGAAAGAAGCGTATGCGCGCTATTGGGAATGTTGAAATTCCGCAGGAGGCTTTTATGGCGGTACTTAAATTAAACGATTAATTGCCACAACTGGCACCAGCATCCTCTAGCCCCGAAAGGTAAACATCATAGTCAGTCCCCGTATCTTGGCCATTTACTGAAGCATTGCCATTGCTTTCTCGGCAAACTTCAAATTCAAGTGTCTCGGGAGAGGTACAGGTAGTACAGGTTCGGGTTTCGTCCTTTTTACAGGAAACCAATAACCAAATTACACAAAAGGGAACTAGTAATTTCATCGTTTTTCTTCAACGTATAAGGAGGAGTTTTATTTTACCGTTTTGCTCCTCGGGTCGCACTGTTTAATTCTTCAATATCCAAAGGCTTACCCAAATAGACAATGTAACTATTATCAATTACTTCCATGGTTTGTGGATTGTTGATGATTTCCAAAAACCCAGAGGGAAGTTTTAAAAACAAGGCTACCGTAGCATCGTCTTTTTCAATAATTGAAAGGAGTTTCAAAAATTGGTTCTTATTGTGAACCGGCATTTCCTGTATGGAAGGGTACAGGCGCGCTACCTCTTCCAGCATGGTAAAATCGTGCGTGTGCGAAAAAAGTTCGGAGGGGTCAATTTCAGCGCCTTCTTCTTTTTCTTCGGAAGACATAAGGCGGAAGGTCCCCGTTTCCCCAAAAATTTTCCCAAATCTATTAATGGCCTGTTTGTTTACCTCTTCACTTCCGGTAAGCGCTAAAAGGTATCCCACATCACTCAATTCAATATCTGAGGCAAGGTCTGCCGAATAGATATTTGCCGTAACCGCCTCAAGATCTAGCTCTATTGCTTGTGATACATTGGCCTGGTTTGAATCGACCAACACTACGTGGCGACCGTTTTTTTGAAGATAGCTCGCAATTAAACGTGAAACTTTTGACGCCCCCACAATAAGGATTCCTTCGGAAGTTTTTAAAAATACCCCTACCATTTTGGCAAAATACCTTGCGGTGGTAGCGTTTAAAAGTACTGTGGACAATACTACGGCAAAAACCAAGGGGGTAATGTATTGGGCACCCACAAAACCCAATGAAACCAACTTGGTGCCAAATAGCGAGGCAATTCCAGCGGCAACGATTCCTCTGGGTCCCACCCAGCTAATGAAAAGTTTTTCATTGAATTTAAGGGGAGAGCCTATCGTACTCACAAAAACCGAAAGAGGCCTAAGTACAAAAATAATAACTGCCAATAACAAGGCGGTTTGCCAATTATAAATCAACAACAACTCCTCTACGGAAATGTTTGCCGCCAGTAGAATAAACAGGATCGAAATCAATAATACGCTCAGCGACTCTTTAAAATACAACAGTTCTTTGAGGTTGGGTAAATCGCTGTTCCCCAAGAACATCCCCATCACCACCACAGAAAGCAATCCCGATTCATGTGCAAACCAATCGCTTATCACAAAAACCGATAGCACCACCGAAAGGGCAGCAACATTCAACAAATAATGGGGGATCAACTTTCTCTTGATGGCAAAATAGAGTGCATAGCCTGCCGAAACCCCGAAGGCAAAACCTATTAAAACAATTTTTCCAAACTCTATCAATGCTTGCTTTGAATAGCCTGCATCCCCTTCAATATTGATAAATTCGAAAATCAAAACCGCCACCAAAGCCCCTATGGGATCGATGAGGATTCCTTCCCATTTCAACACCGCCGAAACATCTTTTTTCAACGGGATATTCCTTAAAATAGGCGAAATTACCGTAGGCCCCGTTACAATAATTAGGGAGGCAAACAAAAAGGAAATACGCCAGTTAAGGCCAAAAATATAATAAGCTGCAACCCCGCCTCCAAAAAAAGTAATGGCCGCCCCCACACTTATTAATTTCCCTATGACGGGCCCTACTTTGGATACTTCACCCCGCTTGAGGGTTAATCCTCCTTCAAAAAGAATAATTCCAATGGCCAAGGAAACAAAATAAAAAAGGTTTTCCCCAGGAAAAAGCCCGCGGGAACCATCCCAAATGGGTTGTATCCATGGATGTCCATAATCTGAAACCAGCGTTGCGATGGGTCCCACAAGGAGCCCAATAAGCAGCAAGGGCAGGATCGCGGGAATTTTAAATTTCCACGCAAACCATTGTGCCAATATGCCTAGGACAATAATTCCCGCTAGTTCTATCATGGATTCATTTTTGGCTAAAATTAGCCTTTTAAAATAGGAAATTGTTAAAAATAGTATAATTAATTTAGGAAGCCCTTAACAGTCTGTTGTAGTTTTAGTAAATTTCAGCCTTTATTTCTTCTTCATGAAGTTATTCCCCATAGAGGCAGGAAATTTTAAGCTAGATGGTGGCGCTATGTTTGGTGTGGTGCCCAAAACCCTTTGGTCCAAAACCAACCCCGCAGACAGCAATAACATGATTGATATTGCTGCCCGTTGCCTTTTAATTGAAAACGGAAACCGTCTCACACTTATTGATAATGGCATGGGAGAAAAACAGAGTGATAAATTTTTCAGTTACTATGATCGCTGGGGCGATTTTAACCTTGACAATTCCTTAAAAAAAGCAGGATTTCACCGAGACGACATCACCGACGTTTTTCTTACCCACTTGCACTTTGACCATTGTGGTGGAAGCATTCAATGGAATAAGGACCGAACCGGTTATGAACCTGCTTTTAAAAATGCCTCCTTCTGGAGCAATAAGAAACATTGGCAATGGGCCACAGAGCCCAACCGAAGGGAACAAGCTTCTTTTTTGAAAGAAAACATTTTGCCCATGCAGGAAAGTGGGCAATTGCGTTTTGTAGAGGATCCAGTTTCCGACTTTTCAGAGGCAAAAGAGCTTGATTTCGGTATATTTTTCGCCGATGGCCATACCGAAAAACAAATGATCCCGCATATAAATTACCAAGGCAAAACATTGGTCTTTATGGCCGATTTGCTCCCCACGGCAGGACACCTTCCCGTTCCCTATGTCATGGGATACGATACGCGGCCCTTGCTCACCCTTCCCGAAAAGGAAAAATTCCTGAATGCTGCGGCAGATAATGGGTACTATTTGTTTTTGGAACACGATGCCCATAACCCAATAATTACCGTAAAACATACCGAAAAAGGCGTTCGTCTGGATCGGATCTTTACCTTTAATGAACTGTTTACTAATTAATAATGATCTCATGAAAATTCTTAAAATTTCTCTACTGGCCCTTGCCTCTGCAACATTACTCTCCGCTTGCGGTGGAAGCCTGCCAGCTATTGTTTCAACCCCTATTGAAAATATTGATGCTCTTCCCTTGAAAATGGGAAAACTATCAGATTCACAACTTAAGGCCTGGAGCGCCACCGACTTGCTTCGTGATACGGTTCCCGGGATGAGCGTGGACAGGGCTTATGCTGAAATCCTAAAAGGAAAAAAAGGAACCAAAGTCATCGTTGGGGTGATTGATAGCGGTGTTGACATTGAACACGAAGATCTAAAAGATGTGATTTGGACCAACAAAGACGAAATTCCCAACAATGGAATAGATGACGATAAGAATGGGTACGTAGATGATATCCATGGATGGAATTTCCTTGGAAACATTGTTGCCGAAAATTTGGAATATGTTCGGTACGTAAAAAAATTGGAGCCCAAATTTAAAGGCAAAAGTGAGGCTTCCATAAGTGCAGCAGATCGAGCTGATTTTGAAATGTATAAAAAAGCCAAGGCCGAATATGAAACGGAGTTGGGCCAAACCCAAGGCAACTTGGCGCGTTATGAGCAAATCCTTGCGCAGGTTAAACCCGCACACGAAGCCATTTCAAAAAAACTAGGAAAAGAAGATTATTCTGCCGCCGATTTAAACGCTATTCAAAACCCAACAGGGGGTGAGCAGCAAAACATCGCCATCCTAACACAAATGCTTAATTATGGAGATACTGTGCCCGAGGTAATGGAAGAACTTCAAGGCGGGATTGATTATTTCTCCGGCAGGCTGGAATCTCATTTTAATCTTGAAAGGGATTTCAGAAAAGAAAATTTGGGCGACAATCCCGATGATTTTTCCATAAAATTCTACGGAAATAATGACGTGGATGGGCCCGATCCCAAAAAAGAAGATGCGCGTCATGGTACGCATGTTGCAGGAATAATTGCTGCCGAAAGAGATAACGGCTTAGGCATAAATGGTGTGGCAAACAATGTTGAAATTATGGTAGTGCGCGCCGTTCCCGATGGGGACGAGTACGACAAAGACATCGCCCTAGCCATTCGATATGCCGTAGACAACGGAGCGAAGGTGTTGAATACCAGTTTTGGAAAGTATTATTCCCCCCATCCTGAATGGGTTTGGGATGCCATTAAATATGCATCAGACCACGATGTGTTAATCGTAAATGCGGCTGGAAACGAAGGAGTAGATCTGGATAAGGTGCAAGTATACCCCAATGATCAAAAAGTAGGCAGCCCTAATGAAATTGGAGATACCTTTATCACCATTGGTGCCTTAAATTATGAGTATGGTAGCGATATGGTAGCCACCTTTTCCAATTATGGAAAAACCAGTGTGGATCTATTTGCTCCTGGTGTAAAAATCTGGTCAACAACCCCATTAAACACTTACGAATACCTTCAAGGGACCTCGATGGCGTCGCCAGAAGTCGCTGGTATTGCCGCCATGATCCGCTCTTATTTCCCAAAGCTTTCTGCCAAACAAGTAAAGCAAATTTTGATGGACAGCGGATTGTCTTCAAATGCAACGGTTATCTTGGGAGGTGACGCTTCGAACCAAGATAAATTTGGCAATATTTCAACTTCAGGAAAAATGGCCAATTTGTATAACGCCTTGATCATGGCCGATAAAATGTCAAACTAATGAAGATAGTAAAAGGGTTCTGGGTATGGCTGATAGTACTTTCGGCAAATGCCCAGAACAATACCACTTATTGGCAACAACACGTAAACTATACAATGTCCATAGACATGGACGTTACCACTTGGCAATACAAAGGAACGCAGGATCTTGTGTATACCAATCATTCGCCCGACACGCTTAAAAAAGTATTTTACCATCTCTATTTCAACGCCTTCCAGCCTGGAAGCGAAATGGATGTGCGCTCCAGGACCATTGTGGATCCCGATACCCGTGTGGGAGACCGTATTTCAAAATTGACCCCTTCGGAAATAGGTTTTATTAAACCAAATGCATTGACCCAAGAGGGAATTCCTGTTCCCTATGTAGTGAAAGGAACCGTCATGGAAGTTGTTTTGAATAAAGCCATCCTCCCAGGCGCTAGTACTGTATTTCATATGGACTGGGATGCGCAGGTGCCCGTTCAAATTCGCCGAAGCGGAAGAAACAATGCCGAAGACGTTGCCCTTTCCATGACCCAATGGTACCCAAAATTGGCCGAATATGATTTTCAAGGGTGGCATGCCGATCCCTACATCGGCCGGGAATTTCATGGGGTTTGGGGTGATTTTGATGTAACACTTACCCTAGACGAAACCTACGTAGTGGGCGGCACTGGCTATTTACAAGGAGAGCCAACGGCCAAAAAGAAAAAGAAAACCTGGCATTTCCTAGCGCCCAATGTACACGATTTTACCTGGGCAGCAGATCCCACTTATGTGCATGATACCTATCCAGGGCCCAACGGAGTGACCCTACATTTTTACTATAAAAATAATCCTGAAATTCGTGATAATTGGAAGGCATTACAACCCAAAACGGCAGAATTGATGGCCTTTTACAATACGCATGTGGGCAATTATCCCTACAAGCAATATTCGGTGATCCAAGGGGGGGATGGTGGTATGGAATACGGGATGTGTACGCTCATTACAGGAAACCGAAAGTTTGAAAGCCTCGTTGGGGTTACCGCTCACGAAATGGCCCATTCTTGGTTTCAATTTGTACTGGCCACCAACGAGAGTTTGCACGAATGGATGGATGAGGGCTTCACTTCTTATATTTCCGATAGGGCCGAAGACGAAGTAATGCAACATCATAAAACCAACCCTTTTGCGGGATCGTACCGCGGCTATCGCTTTCTAGCACTAAGTGGTCAAGAACAACCCGAAACCACCCATGCCGATCGTTATGCAACCAACCGTGGTTATGGAATCTCTGCATACAGCAAAGGATCGGTGTTTTTATCGCAGTTGGGTTATGTCATTGGACAAGAAAATCTGGAGAAAACACTTAAACGATACTATGCCGATTGGGCGTTTAAGCATCCTACTCCCAATGATTTTATTCGTTGTGCAGAAAAAGTGACCGGGTTTGAGCTGGATTGGTATTTGCAGGATTGGACCCAAACCACCAATACCATTGATTATGCCATTAAGGATGTTTCCGAAAATACAGCAATAACAAAGGTAACATTGGAACGCATAGGACTAATGCCCATGCCCATTGATCTTTTTGTGACTTATGAAGATGGGTCACAAGAAACATTTTATATTCCTTTACAAATGATGTGGGGGCAAAAAGAAAACCCTTATCCTGCACTGCCAAGGACGGTTTTAAATGACTGGGCTTGGGCCTATCCTACCTATTCTTTTGAAATTTCTAACGGGAAAAAAGTAAAGAATATGATGATTGATGCTTCTTTGCTCATGGCAGACATCAACTTGGAAAATAACGTGTACGGCGAGAATTAAACGCAAACAATACATGAAACTTAAAGACCTTTCAACATGTTTTTGAAAGGTCTTTTTTTATCTTTACTACATGGGTTTCTCATTTCCGAAAGAAGAAAAATTAAAAAGCCGCAAGTTGATTGAGCAGTTATTCGCCGAAGGCGAATCGTTCAAAAAATTTCCCGTAAAAATGCTTTTTCTGGAAATAGATTCACTGCCCAAAACACAGGCTGCCTTTTCGGTTCCCAAACGCAATTTTAAATTGGCCGTTTCCCGAAACCGCATCAAAAGGCAACTTCGCGAGGCCTATCGGTTACATAAATTGGATATCATTCACAATAACGGCAAGAAATTTGCGCTACTGTTTTTATACCTCGGCAAGGAAAAAACCACCTATGTCGAAATTGAACGTAGTTTACAATCTCTTTTAAAAAAATTACCTGTATGAAAATTGTTAGCCTTTTTCTTTTAGGGTTCTTGCTAGCTTGTAATAATGGCAATGGCAACCCCGATTACAACCTTTCAAAATCGGAATCTGCAGTTTCGGCAGACTATGAATTTTCCGAAGAAATTGAACCCTTGAATGAAATCGATGAGGTTTCCGAAAACCCAAATGAGGCCCAAGAACAAAAGATTATTAAAACCGCCCAGCTTCGTTTTGAAGCTTCCGATCCGGAAAAAACACACCAAACCATTCTGGGCCTTACCCAACAATACAAAGGTTTTGTGCAGAGCGACAATGCAGGTAAAAATTACAATCAGTTGTATCGCAACATGGCCATCCGCATTCCTACCGAAAATTTTCAGCCCTTTATCGATGCCCTTTCGGAAGGCGTTCCTTATTTTGACCAAAAAGACATCTCCCGGCAGGACGTTTCAGAAGAGTTTGTAGACCTAGAGGCTCGGTTAAAGGCCAAAAGAGAATTGGAAAACCGATATTTAGCATTGCTAAAACAGGCCAAAAATGTGAAAGAAATGCTGGAAATTGAACGCGAGCTTTCTATTATTCGCGAAGAAATCGAAGCTAAGCAGGGGCGACTTAACTACCTTCAAAACAGGGTTTCATTAAGCACCATCAATATCGAATTTTATAAACAAACCGCCCAAACGGGCGTTACCCTTTCATACGGACAAAAAATCGTGAATGCCTTGAAAGGAGGTTGGGATGGTATCTCGGTCTTTTTCCTTGGAATCCTCTATCTATGGCCTTTGTTTGTCATTGCATTAATTGTTATCTTGTTCATTCGAAGATACCTCAGAAGAAACCGAAGAAAGGAAATTAAAAACTAATCGCATGAAAAAGAAAATCATGATTCCCATCATAGCCCTGGGAATCCTTATTACCACTGCTAGTTTTAAAAGCGATTTTTTTGAAATCGCCAAACAAATAGAAATTTTTACCACGCTCTACAAAGAGCTCAATATGAACTATGTGGACGAAACCACCCCCGCCACCCTTATGGACAAGGCCATCACGGGGATGTTGGCAGATCTTGACCCCTATACGGTTTATTGGAATGAGCAGGAGGTGGAAGATGCGCGTATTAAAAACTCGGGCACCTATACCGGTATTGGCGCTTCGGTGAAAACCACCAAAGACAAGATTATTGTTTTGGAGCCTTTTAAAGACTACCCGGCAGATAAGGCGGGCCTAAAAGCCGGGGACGAAATCGTGAAAATTGGCGATATCAATTTATCCGATTTTGAAGACGATGGGGGAGAGCTGTTGAAAGGCGCCGTGGGAACCGAAGTACAGCTTACCTATTTGAGGCAGGGAAAAACACAAACCACTACCTTAAAAAGAGAAAAAGTAGACGTTCATGCGGTACCCTATTATCATTTAATCAATGGGGATGTGGGCTACATTGTGCTTCAAAAATTCAACCAAAAAACAACCATAGAAACCAAAGCGGCTTTGGAGGATTTAAAATCCCAAGGCGCCAAAAAGATTATTTTGGATTTACGGGGGAACCCTGGGGGCTTGCTTAACGAAGCCATCAATATCGTAAACCTGTTTGTCCCAAAAGGAGAGGTGATTACCACGACCAAATCGGTTATTGAAAAGTACAATAAAACCTATAAAACGCGAAACGATCCTGTTGATACCGAAATACCGCTGGTGGTTTTGGTAAATGGGCGTAGTGCCTCGGCCAGTGAGATTGTTTCGGGAGGATTACAGGACCTGGACCGTGCCGTGGTGGTGGGGGCTCGAAGCTTTGGGAAAGGGTTGGTGCAACGGCCCAAAAAGTTGACCTACGGAACCCAGTTAAAAATAACCATCTCACGTTACTACACCCCTAGTGGAAGATGCATTCAAGCGCTCGATTACTGGAACCGGGATGAAAACGGGGATCCTGTGAGGCAAGATCCAAAAAATTACAACGCATTTAAAACCAAAGGAGGAAGGACCGTGTACGACGGCGGCGGGATTTTGCCAGATATTGTATTGGAATCGGCTAATTTTAGCCCCATCACCACGGCACTTTTAAAGGACAATGCCATTTTTGATTATGCAACGGAATACTATTATACCCATACATTGGATTCATGGAAGGGTTTTGAAATTACCGATGCCGATTACCAAAATTTCATTCAATTTCTGAAAAACAAAAACTTCCATTACGAAACCGAAACCGAAAAGAAATTTGCCGAAGCCCTGCGGTATTCGGAAGAGGATGAACTGCAAAAAGGCATTGAAGAAAGTTACGCCGCTTTGATGAAATCGATTGAAATGGCAAAACAACAGGATTTATTGGATAAAAAAGTAGAAATTAAATCGTTGTTGACCGACGAGATTTTGAAGAGATATTTTTATACTGAAGGGCTTTACGATTACCAAATCGTCCACAATCCCGAAATATTGGAAGCGGTTTCAGTGCTTAACGATATTCAAAAATACCATCGCATTTTAAAATAATGGAAGCTTTCCTTTCCTTTTTCGAAACCATGCCCGTTTGGCAAAAACTAGCCTGGGTGGTCTTTTGCATCGCTTTTTTTTGGGTATTGGAAGGCTATTATAGCAAATTTAGCCTGCAATACAAAAAATGGAAACACGCCTCTGTCAATTTTAGCCTATTGGGGCTGGTTATGATTATTAATGTGGCGTTCGGAATACTTACCGCAGGGGTGTTTCTTTGGCTGAAAGAGACTAGCTTCGGGATATTACCCTTGTTTGAAGCGCCTGTTTGGATAAAATTACTGCTTTCGTTGCTGGTTTTGGATCTCATTGCACAATATGGGGTACATTATTTTTTGCACAAAGTGAAATGGATGTGGCGGTTACATTTAGTGCATCATACCGATAAAAATGTAGACGTTACTACCGGAACAAGGCATCACCCGTTGGATTTTATCCTTCGGGAATTATTTGCCCTAGTAGCAGTAGTGCTCATGGGCATGCCGGTATCTTTTTACTTTTTTTATCGAATCTTAAGTGTGTTGTTTACTTACTGGACCCATGCCAACATTAACCTTCCCCTTTGGCTGGATAAGGCCTTAAGTTATGTTATCGTAACCCCCAATCTTCACAAATTTCATCATCATTACCAATTGCCCTGGACCGACCGTAATTATGGTAATATGCTATCCATTTGGGACCGAATCTTTGGGACTTTTGTCTACGATGATCCTTCAAAAATTGTATACGGTGTGGATATTGCAGATCATGTAGAGGATGAAAACTTATCGGTCCAGCTGGGGATTCCCTTCAACAAATCGGTAAAAAGTAAAAGGGGTTAACTGCTCATTTTTAAAATTTAACAAAGTCTTAGCGGGGTTTTGTCTCAAAATTCAGTATTATGGGGTATTATGGTACAAGTAGACAAAAAAGAAAACGAAAAAGCTATTTTGGATACCGTTTCGTATTTGGAACGGAAAGGATTTGAAAATATAAAGGCCGATGCTGAAGGCTATGAATCCCCAAAATCGTATCACAAAGTGGGCAGTGATATTCATGTGACGCCCGATATTGTAGCGGAACGAGAGGGTATAAAGCATTACTTTGAGCTAAGCCTTAAAAGTGAATCACCTCATTTGTTAAAATCGAAATGGCGGTTCCTTGAAGTCCTAAGCCGAACCAAGAATCACCGATTTAAAATCGTAACACGCCGTGGGCATTTTAAGTTTACCGAAAATATGCTTAAGGACTTAAACATGGAAAAGAAGCTGATTAAAATCTAGTCTTCTATATTTTCCCCATGTTGCGAAAGATCTAATCCCCTGTATTCTTGATCCTCCCGAACCCTCATGGATAGCAGGACATCGGTAACCTTATACAGTAAATAGCTTCCTATAAAGGTGAAAATACCTACTAGCACCAATGCTAGTAAATGATAAAGGAAGGTTTGGGTCTCACCATAAATCAATCCTACATCTTTTGCAAAAACGCCTGTTAATATCATCCCAACAATTCCCCCAACTCCGTGGCTTGGGAATACATCCAGGGTATCATCAATTTCGGCCCTTTTATTCAAACGAATCGCAAAGTTGCTCACAATGGCCGCTATAAAGCCTATGAAGATACTTTGGCTAATGGAAACAAAACCTGCGGCAGGCGTGATGGCCACCAATCCTACGATGGCCCCAATACAAGCACCCAAAGAAGACATTTTCCTGTTTTGGAAACGATCCAAAAATATCCAGGTAAGCATACTCGCTGCAGAAGCCAAATTGGTATTTGCGAAAGCAATAACCGCATCGCCATTGGCTCCTAGGGCAGATCCAGCATTAAAGCCAAACCAGCCAAACCATAAAAGTCCCGTACCCAAAATAACATAGGGGATATTTGCGGGTTTTTCAATTTGTTCTTTTCTTTTTCCTAAATACAATGCGCCTGCCAGTGCTGCAATTCCCGCAGACATATGCACAACTGTTCCGCCAGCAAAATCGAGCACACCCAACTTACGCAGTAATCCGTCTGGGTGCCAGGTCATGTGCGCGAGTGGCGAGTAAATGAATAAGGAAAATAACACCATAAATAGGATGTAACTTCTAAATCGAATTCGCTCTGCAAAACTCCCCGTGATTAATGCGGGGGTAATGATGGCAAATTTCAATTGAAATAACGCAAACAATAAAAATGGAATGGTTCCCGAAAAGGCAGGATTGGGAGAAACCGTTACGTTTCGGAAGCTTAAATACGTTACGGGGTTTCCAATGATTCCGTAAATACTGTCCCCAAATGCCAAACTGAAGCCTACAACCACCCATAAAATACTAATAACCCCCAATGCTACAAAACTCTGAAGCATCGTGGAGATGATACTTTTCTTACTTACCATCCCTCCATAAAAAAAGGCCAGTCCAGGGGTCATCAACAACACAAAGGCACTTGCCACAATCATCCATGCGGTATCGCCTTTGTCTATCTCTCCACTGTTTTCAATAAATTGGTATTCGGTTCCTAGAAAAAGCATTAAGAACACTAAAATTACTAAAACAATAAAATTTACTTTTCTTCCCATACCCCTATAAAATTTTGATATATATTTCCAAAAGTAACTAAAAATGTGTTTTACCCCTATAAATTCAAGGGGTATAATACTAAATTTTTGAAATACTTAGTTATAAGCCCTATTCAGTAGAAATAAAGAAAAAGAATTAGGTATTTTTTATCATTTTCACATGCGGGATTCCATCTTCTAGGTATTCATCACCCATACTGTGAAAGCCATGCGATTCGTAAAAGGAAATTAAATAGGTTTGAGCAGAAATTTTTATGACTTGTGTGTGGTATTTTTTTTCTATCGCGGCAATGGAAGCTTCCATGATTTTGTGGCCAAGACTAAAAGAACGTTGTTCCTTTTTCACCACCACACGGCCTATGGCGGCTTCCTCAAAATAGGCTCCAGGCGGAAAACAACGCGTATAGGCTACCAATGTACCTTTCTTGGTCCCCAACACATGTAATGCCTTGGTGTCTTTTCCGTCAATATCTTGGTAAACACAGTTTTGTTCCACTACGAATACTTCCGAGCGAAGCTGGAGTAGATCATACAACTCAAACAGGGTTAACTCTTGAAATGTTTTAACGCTTATTTTCATGGCTAATCTTGAACGATAATATCTTTTGCATCATCCTTTTGGTATTCCGGCTGAATATTTACGTGATTAATTCCAAACTGGTGAAAAAGTACTTCTTCTACTTTATTTAGAATCTCATCAAATTCCGAAAGGGTTATATTTTCGTAAAAATCAATGTGGGCTTCCAAATGATTCTCCTTTTCATTGAGTTGCCAAATATGCATGTGATGAACGTTCTTGATTTCAGGAAATGCCGAAATTGCTTCACGCAATTCCTGTAAATCCACGTCTTCGGGACTAAAAAGCATCAACACCCTAAAAGAATCTTTTAATAAGGCATAGCCCATTACCAATAAATAGGCCGCTATCAAAAGTGTAAGCACACTATCTACCCAAAACCAACCAAAGTACTTCATGAGCAATCCTCCCACCAATACCGCCACCGATGCCGCCATATCGGTAAACAAATGTAGATAGGCAGAACGCATGTTCATGTTTTCCTTCGCTTCTTTTTTTAACAACAGTACCGAAAAACCATTGGCAAAAATTCCTAATAAAGCAAGCCAAATCACCAAACTGCTTTTTATTTCATGGGGTTGAAAAAACCAAACGATCGCCTCATAAATTAAATACACAGACACGATCATTAATGACGCCGCATTCACAAAAGCGGCAATGATTTCAGCGCGTTTGTATCCAAATGTTTTATCGAACGAAGCCTGTTTTTTTGCATAACGATTAGCAATGTAGCTTACAACGAGAGATACCACATCACTAAAGTTGTGAAGCGCATCCGAAATTAAAGAAAGGCTTCCCGAAATAAATCCTCCAATTACCTGGGAAATGGTAATGAGGATGTTCAATAAAATGGAAATGACCAGATTTCTCCCCTTGGTATCATGATGGTGTGGGTGGGAGTGAGAATGGGACATGTTAAGGAATCTTATAAGCAAGCTATTTTATCCACCCTATTTTGATGGCGCCCCCCTTCAAAAGGAGTAGTTAAAAAAGTGTCTACCATAGCAATAGCTTGTGGCTCACTCGTAAAACGAGCAGGAATACTTAAAATGTTGGCATCATTATGTTGGCGGGCCAGCTCGGCAATCTCCTTGGTCCAGCAAAGGGCAGCGCGTACTTTTTGGTGTTTATTGGCTGTCATGGAAACACCATTGCCACTACCACAGATAAGGATTCCAAAATCTACCTCATGATTTGAAACTGCTTCGGCAACCGGATGGACAAAATCTGGGTAATCCACACTATCATTGGTATTGGTACCAAAATTAGAAACCACATGTCCTTGGTTTTCGAGATGTTGTACAATGGCTTTTTTATAATCGGTTCCTGCGTGGTCGTTTCCTATGGCTATTTTCATGAATGTTGTGTTTTCTACAAAGATACAAGTTCTCCCTTGGTAATATCCATTGCTTTTATCAAAATATTGAAAACCTGCTGCAAGTCAATACTTTACCATTTCTTAACCTTTCTGTGATAGTTACGTTAACAAGTTTGTTCATATTTGTTGATAGAAATTCCATAAAAATAGTTGGTTGTTAGCTATTGATTCACATATGGAAATTTAATTGGTTCCTGCAATATTTTTAGTCTTCATTTATTGCAATATTTTCAGAAAAAAATAGAGGGTTAATCACAAATTTCTTTGGAAAACTTTTTAAAAAAAAGCAGTTGATTTCAGTTGTTCACAATTGTCAATTAAACCTATTTCCATCTTAATTACCAATACATTATCCTTGAATTTGAGTGTTGAAAACCTACTTATAAAGGGTAATAATTTAAATTCAAAACAAATCGATAAAAAGTTATGCTACCTATTAACAAGCAATTATTATCACCAAAATTTATTTTTAAAAATTTAAAAGAATAAAGATGATTAAATGATTGTTGAAAACAAAAAATTAAACAATACGAAGATGATTGCTATTGTTTAATCGATCAATGATTTTTTCTGCCTCGGGTATATCCTCCAGATGGACATTCAATCGAATACCGCCAAAAGCATTGGAATGAAAAGGGAGTAGGCCAATGGCAGTCTCATTCTGAAAAACATGCCTTATCTCCTCTTGTTCCAATAATAGACGCAGCACAGCATACTCGCTGGGATAGGTGAAAATAGCAATGGTTTGGTACTGTTCCATAGCGTTACTAAAATACTAATTCTTTGGTAATTGTAAGACCCGATTGATTGAATAAGCGTACTTTTACCAAAAATATACATTGAACTATGCGGAAACGGAAAAAGGGAGGAAAGAAAAAAAGAAATGATCATTTTAATGATGCCATCCTTACCATCCTTCGGAAAGACCACAACCAAGCTTTTAATTATAAACAGATTGCAGCCAAATTGGGATTGGATGACCCCAGTAGTCGAAACCATATCGTAAAAACACTTCAAAACCTAAAAGGTCAAGGTGCCATTGAGGAAATCGATAGAGGAAAATATAGGCTAACCCCTTCAGAAAATTATTACACGGGAATCATGGATGTTAATTCCCGCGGCCAAGGGTATGTGATCGTGGAAGGCCTGGAGGAAGATATTGTAGTAAAAAACAAACACTTGAACAAAGCCTTGAATGGCGATGTGGTAGAAGTATATGTTTTTAAGCGAAAGCGAGGCGGAAAACAAGAAGGGGAGGTTACCAAAATCCTGCAGCGAAAACGTACCGAATTTGTTGGGACCATTCAAGTATCCGATAAATTTGCTTTTGTAGAGTGCATAGGTTATGGAATGTACACCGATATTTTTGTTCCGAAAAGCAAAATAAATAAAGCCCAAAATGGTGATAAGGTATTGGTGAAAATGGACGGCTGGGAAGCCCATAGCGAATCACCCGTGGGAAGTGTCATTAAAGTACTTGGAAAAGCTGGCGAACACGATACCGAAATCCATGCAATTTTAGCACAATATGGCTTGCCTTATGAGTTTCCTCACGAAGTGGAGGTGTATGCCAACCAATTGGATACTACTATTCAGGCTGCCGAAATCAAGAAACGAAGGGATATGCGCGACGTTTTGACCTTTACTATCGACCCAAAGGATGCCAAAGATTTTGACGATGCCCTTTCTTTTGAAAGATTGGAAAATGGCCATTACGAAATAGGTATTCATATTGCCGATGTATCCCATTATGTAAAACCAGGAACGGTACTCGATGAAGAAGCGTATGAGCGGGCTACTTCGGTGTATTTGGTAGACAGGGTAGTACCCATGTTGCCCGAGATTTTGAGTAACAATGCCTGTTCGCTTCGGCCGTTGGAAGAAAAATACACCTTTTCAGCCATTTTTGAAATGAATGAAAAAGCGGAAGTTGTGGATTATTGGTTTGGACGAACCGTTATTTACAGTGATGCCCGTTTTGCCTACGAGGAAGCTCAAGAAATTATTGAAACTCAAACAGGGAATATTCCTGCCAAAATTTCGCTCACGGGAAAAGCCTATTCTGCAGATCCAAAAATTACCGAAGCAGTCCTGGAAATGGATCGCTTGGCAAAAATACTTCGGAAGAATAGAATGAAAAATGGGGCGATCTCGTTTGATAAAGTAGAAGTGAAATTCCTATTGGATGATTTCAACGTCCCTGAAGGTGTCTATTTTAAGGAAAGTAAGGAAGCCAATAAATTAATTGAAGAATTTATGTTGCTGGCCAATCGAAGCGTAGCAGAATTTATTGGAAAGCAAAAGAAAACCTTTGTTTACCGGGTACACGATGAGCCCGATGATGAAAAGATTGCTGCATTGGAAAACATTATCAAACGGTTTGGGTATAAACTCGACACCCGCGATAGGCGCAGCACCTCCCAATCGTTGAACAAATTATTGGAAGATGTAGTTGGGAAAAAGGAACAGAATCTGGTGGATACCTTGGCTATCCGTAGCATGAGCAAAGCCGTCTATACCACACACAACATAGGCCATTATGGGCTTGCGTTTGATTACTACACGCATTTTACCTCGCCCATTCGCCGGTACCCCGATGTGATGGTACATCGATTATTACAATATTATCTCGATGGAGGGAAAAGTGTCCCCGAGGAAAAATATGAGGAACAATGTGGCCATTCCAGTGATATGGAAAACCTTGCGGCCAATGCTGAGCGTGACAGTGTCAAGTACATGCAGGTAAAGTATATGATGGATCACAAAGACGAGCAATTTTTAGGGGTTATTTCTGGTGTGACCGATTGGGGTGTGTATGTGGAGATCATGTCAAACAAATGTGAGGGCATGGTACGCTTACAGGACTTGAAGGACGATCATTATGTGTTTGATCGTGATGAATTTGCTGTCATTGGCAGCCGCACCCATCAAGTATACCGCCTTGGGGATGAAGTGTATGTAAAAGTAAAGAACGCCGATTTGGTAAAAAAACATTTGGATTTTACGATGTTGGGGCACAGGAAAGACGTAGAATAAAAACTAACTGTAACATCATTACAACTTTTGTGTCTTTATGGAAACTTTTAAAATACTTCCCAATGAAACACACTCTTATTTTTCTATTCGCTTTTATTTCAGCACAGCTATATGCACAAGAAATCATCACAAAAGAAGTTGGGGATTTCAATGAATTGAAAGTTTATGATTTAATTGTGGTAACCCTAATTCAATCCCAAGAAAACAAAGTGGTCCTAAAAGGGGAAAATACCCAGGATGTCAATGTGGTCAATAAAAATGGCACCCTAAAAATTAAAATGGAGGTCGATAAAATCTTCCAAGGAGAAGAAACCTACGTAGAAGTGTACTTTAAAAACATAGATGCAATCGATGCCAACGAAGGTGCTTTTATTGTGGGGAACGAAATGATTTCACAAAATACCATTGAGCTTCGTGCCCAAGAAGGAGGAAGAATAAGAGTAGGGCTGAAAGCAAATCATACAAAAATCAAAGCTGTAACGGGAGGTATTGTAGAGGCTTCAGGGATCTCCAAAACTCAAGAAATTACGTTGAATACCGGAGGCATTTTTGAAGGTAGGGACCTCAAGACCCAAGATACCAAAATAGGGATTACCGCAGCTGGGGAAGCCGATATCAATGCTTCCGAAAAAGTGGACGTTAGCGTTACGGCCGGAGGTGATGTCTACATTTACGGCAACCCAAAAACCGTGAATGAAAAACGATTTGCTGGTGGCAGGATTAAAAGAATGAACTAAAGTATTTATCTTTCCTTTTTAACCCCTCCTTTCTCAACAAAGAGAGATTCCTCATATTTTTTTCAAAACCGTGAATCATCCTTAAACTAATTCGTAATTTTAAGGCATGTTTGACGGTTTGTTGTATGCTGCCCTCTATGGTTTTCTATTGGCATTTGCCATAGGCCCTGTTTTTTTTACCTTAATTGAAACCAGTATTACTAAAGGATTTCGGGCTGGGCTTTTTTTTGATTTGGGCGCCATGTTTGCCGATATCATTTTTATTCTCATCGCCTACTTTAGTACCAGCAAAATTTTGGACCGCGTTAAAGATGATCCCGGTCTTCTCATTTTTGGAGGGGCCATTCTCATTGCTTATGGGATCATTTCCTATATCCGTACGGCAAAATCGTTTATCAAAATTGTCCGTGAACACTATGCGGTGAAAGTCAAAAAAGATTTGGGAGGATTGTTCCTAAAAGGCTTCCTGCTCAATTTTGTGAATTTTGGAGTATTGGCTGGCTGGATAGGGACTATTATCATGGCCAATGCCTTAACCACCTCTAAGCATGGCGTCTTCCTATTTTTGGTCACCGTGTTGTCTACCTTCTTCTTAACCGATTTGCTAAAAATATCCCTGGCCAAACGCTTAAAAAGCAAAATGACGCCCCGCTTTATCTACAAAACAAAAAAATGGGTAAGCATCCTCATCCTCATCTTTGGGGTAGCGCTATTATTGCAGGGTATTTTTCCGGAGGAAGTGCAAAAAGGACTTAAAAAAATTCCTAGTGCCCGGGATAAAATGGAACAGTTACAACCATAAAAAAACCCCTACGGTTTGCAGGGGTGTTGAGGCGTCTAGCGGATTCGAACCGCTGTACGAGCTTTTGCAGAGCTCTGCCTAGCCACTCGGCCAAGACGCCTTAATTGTTGGCAAATATACTAAGTTTAGTTTTAAACAAAAGCGGAAAGTTCATGTTTTGAACATTTCCGTAAAAATCATCGTTTCGATTTCATCGTAACGCTTACTTCGTCCACGTCGCCGCCTATGGGAGGATTGATTTTGGCGACCTTCACTTTTACTTCACTCACCAAAGGAATCTCTTCAAAAACAGCATCAATAATGCGTTTTCCCACGTGCTCCAGTAATTTGGACCGAATGGCCATTTGTGACTTTACAATCCTGTTAAGGTGCACATAATCTACCGTATCGCTCAATTGGTCGCTTTCTGCTGCCGTAACCAAATTGGCTTTTACCTTAACGTTAACCAAATAATCGCTCCCAATTTTTTCTTCTTCGGTCAAACAACCATGGTTGGCAAAAAGGCGGATATCCTTTAGGTGAATCGTACTCATCTAAAAACTTTTTGCAAAGATACTTTTTTCTCTTCTTTTGGTATCTTTGCAACTTCAATTTACACTATGAGTGAAGAAAAAAGCCTCAATTTTATTGAGCATATCATTGAAGACGATTTAAAGAACGGATATTCCAAAGGGGATCTTTGCTTCCGTTTTCCTCCAGAGCCCAATGGCTATTTGCACATAGGGCATGCCTCATCCATTTGTTTGAATTTTGGTTTAGGGCTGAAATATCAGGCGCCCGTGAACCTGCGTTTTGATGACACCAATCCTGCCAAAGAAGAACAGGAATTTGTGGATGCCATAAAAAAAGATATTTCCTGGCTGGGTTTTGAATGGGCCAATGAATGTTATGCTTCCGATTATTTCCAGCAGTTATACGATTGGGCGGTACAGTTCATTAAAGACGGAAAGGCCTATGTAGATTCTCAAACCTCTGAAGCCATTGCCCAACAAAAGGGAACCCCCAGCACCCCTGGTACGGAAAGCCCATTTAGGAATCGATCTGTTGCCGAAAATGTAGAGCTTTTTGAGCAAATGAAAAACGGAGAGGCACCAGAAGGAAGTCATGTACTTCGCGCCAAAATTGATATGGCTTCTCCCAATATGTTAATGCGAGACCCGGTCATGTACCGCGTGTTGCACAAACACCACCATAGAACTGGAAACGACTGGAAAATATTTCCAATGTATGACTGGACCCATGGCGAAAGTGATTACATCGAGCAAGTATCCCATTCGTTCTGTACATTGGAATTTCTTCCTCACAGGGAATTGTACGATTGGTTTTTGGACCAAGTGTACGATTCAAAAAAATTACGTCCCAAACAACGCGAATTTGCCCGCAGAAACCTAAGCCACACCGTTGTGAGTAAACGAAAACTCTTGAAGCTGGTTCAGGAAGGAGTGGTAACCGGCTGGGACGACCCAAGGATGCCTACCATATCGGGATTAAGAAGACGGGGCTACACCCCTGCATCCATTAGAAATTTTGCCGATAGCATTGGGGTTGGAAAACGGGAAAATTTGATTGATGTGTCCCATTTAGAATTCAATGTTCGTGAAGATTTAAATAAAACAGCTCCTCGCGTAATGGTGGTGTTGGATCCTGTAAAATTGGTTATTACTAATTATCCTGAGGGAAAAACAGAGTGGTTGGAAGCCGAAAACAACCCTGAAGACGAGCAAGCGGGAAACCGCCAAGTTCCTTTTTCGAGAGAGCTTTATATTGAAAGGGAGGATTTTCTGGAAGAGGCCAATCGAAAGTTTTTTAGATTAAGCATTGGCAAGGAAGTACGCCTTAAAAATGCCTATATCATTCAAGGGGAAAGTGTGGTGAAAGATGCCCACGGAACTATTCTGGAGATCCATTGTAGCTATGATCCCGATAGTAAAAGTGGAAGCGGAACGGAAGCGTCTTTGCGAAAAGTAAAGGGAACCCTCCACTGGGTTTCGGTAAAAGAAGCATTACCCATTGAAGTTCGTATGTACGACCGTTTGTTTACAGAGGCTTCCCCCGATACCCAAAAGGATAAAGATTTCATGGAGTTCATTAACCCCCATTCATTAGAGGTGATTACAGGATATGCCGAGCCTAGCTTAGAAGATGCCAAGGACGGAGAGCATTACCAGTTTCAGCGCTTGGGGTATTTTGTCGTTGACAGGGACAGTTCCCCCTCTAAAAAAGTATTTAACCGAACAGTTCCCCTGCGGGATTCTTGGGCTAAAATTACCGAATAGGTTAGCGGTTTCCTTTAAGGGAACGGAAATGGGTAAGCACGACCTTCACGGTACTGTCTTTGAGTATCTTTCGTGTTTGAAAGAAATTTTTGGGTGTAACCCCATCAATTTTCCAAAGGTATTTGGTGGTGTTTGGGAAATGTAGGCTCATTACCTCATAATCTAAATAACTGGAAGAAACCCCAAGCGATTTGTTGTTTGCCAATACCGTATGGATATTTTCTACTTCTTTTTGTAAAGAGAAAGTATCCATTTCGCCTAAGCCGTAAGGCAAATAATAACTTACGAAAAACCCATCCTTACTGAAAATTTGTAATGATTCGGGTTGTTGTGATTCTATCAGCAAAAGGGACTTGGGATAGTTTCTTTCCTCTAGTAACAAAGAAATCCTTTTTAAAATAGCAGGGGCATTTTCAACGGTAAGATTTTTAATATCCATCCAAATAAAAACTTCTTCTCCGTTGGGAATTGCCTTTAGATAGTTTTCAAAAGTAAGTCCAATAGAAGGAACGGGTGGATGCCCTACATCTAAGGTTTGTGAAGCTTCTTGAAACACCAAATCCACTTCAACCCCCTTAAAATGGCTCAGTGCGCTCTCAAGTTTATCGATGCTATCTACCCGATGGGCCCAAACTTTTTCATAAAACCCAAGAAACTCAATGCGCCAAGGGGCATATTTATAGGCAAATTTTCCCAGTAACAAAAGCGTAAAAAGGGCTAGAAGAATTTTAATTCTTTTTCGGTTCATCATAATTGATTCCGTCTTTGATCCACCGGGTGCGTTTTTGGAAACCATCATTGAAAAGACTTCGGGTACTATCCATTTTTTGAAAGCGGATTTCGCTCATCTCGGCAAAGCTATAGATAAAATCTTCCAAATTGTACCTTCTTTGAATGATCTGCTCTTTTTTTGAGAATAAGGGGGAGCCTTCTTTATATTTTTCAGAAAACCACACCAAAAATGGCACCTCATACATGGGTCTTGTGGCTAGATATTCGTTGTGCCCTGCTACCTCTGCTATATCGTACACATCGTCCCCATGATCTGAAAAATAGGCCACATAGCTTTTGGTTTGCAATGCCTCCACTTTTTCAATAATGGTGTTAACAATAAAGTCGTTGTAACGAACGGCATTGTCATAAGCATTGATATACTCATTGGCCTTTTCACTTTTATCGGGGCGACTCTTTCCAGAAAAGTACGCAAACGACTTAGGATACCTTTTTTCATATCCTACATGCGTGCCAATGAGGTGAACAAAAATCATCTTTTTTCTGCTTTTTTCTGCAAGAACCTGGTCTAGTACCGGTAAAAGGGTCTCGTCATGAATGGTGTATTTATACCCCTCGGTGGCAACAAAGGACTTGTTTTGGGAGGCATTGCCAATTACGGTTGAAAGACTTTCAAACACGCCTACGGGTTGCTGGTTTGAAATCCAGTAGGTTTCAAAGCCCGCAGCATTGGCCAATTGCACCACCGAGGCATTCTCGGCAGGGGCAGGGTCTTCAAAACGGGAGAGTGTTAATACTTTTTCCAGCGACAAAATGGTATGTACATGGGGCACAATAATGCTGTCAAATACCCATAATTCATCTTTCTTTTCGGTAAGTGCCGGATTGGTTTTCCTGTCGTACCCATACAATTGCATATGCCATCGGGAAGTGGATTCTCCCATCACCACTACAAAAACCTCTTCTTCATTTGCGCTAGTGGCGTCTGCTACAACGGGATTTTCTTCTTTGGCAAATTTTGAGTTGAGGATTTCCTTTGTCTGGACATATTCTTTGTAGCTGCCGTAACTATTCAGGAGGATGTTTTCATTTTTGAATTTCCACGAAATGAGCGTTCCGCAGCCTGTAATAACAACCAATATCACAACTTTCCTGGTCCAAGACTGTGCGTAGGGATTTATGGACTGTAGTATGCCTTTTCTTTTTTTGATAATAAATAGGGCACCCACTAGTGGTAATGCAAAAAGGATTGCCAATAAAAAGATGGGCACACTCATATAATTTTCCAAAAACTCTGTGGCCTCGTTGGCATTTGTCTCGAAAATCACAAAAAGCGCTGAGGCACTTAATTTAACCCCGTATAATTGGTAAAAGCTCAATTTAATGAAGCCCAATAGCGAAAGAATGAAACCAAAACAAAGAAGGAAAATGGGCTTCCCCTTTTTTGGGACTAATAGGAAAATCCCAAATAAAAAGGTGGTCAAGGAACCAAAAGCGATCACCTCTTTCAAGTATTCCAAAAAAAAAGGAACCAATAAATACCCTATGAGCCCAACAAGGATGAAGGGAAAATAGAAGATGCCAAGTAACAAGGCAATACCTTTTAGATGGGGTTTATTAAAAATCACGGATGCCAATAAAAACCGAAACCAAATTGCTATTTTGTTACGAAGATAATAGAAAAAACCCCTTCCGAAGGGAAGGGGCTATAATCTTAGGCTTCTTGGGATTCATCAAAGCCCGGAGGAGGCGTTCTTCTTTTTTTAGCCGCTCCTAGTCCAGTGGCATTGTTTTTCTTCTTCATTTCTTCCCCAATTTGGTTGCTGGCCACAAAAGAAGCAATCATATTGTTGAGCATATCACTTCCTGCTTGTGGGGAGTTGGGCAGCAGAATGAGGTTTGAGTTGGTTTCTTCCCCAATGGATTGCAGCGTATCATAATGTTGGGTCACCACAATCAAGGCAGAAGCTTCCTGGGAGTTAATCCCCACATTGTTCAATACCTCTACCGA
>JAWKMP010000005.1:0-120395 GCA_041392175.1 Flavobacteriaceae bacterium
AGACATTTAGCTCGCTTTGCCCAAAACGAATAAAATGGCTAAGGCGGACTCCATATTCCACACTCAATTTTGGTGTAATGTCATGTTCCACGTCAACGTAAATTGCAGATTCGTTAGCATACTTTTTTATGAGCTGGTCTTCAATAATACCGGAATCTGCATTGTTGGGTTTTATTTTTCCGGGGTTGAAGCTATAATAGATATTATTTAGGCCGTAATTAATTTGAAGTTTATCGGTTAAATAATGTTTCAAATCGTATTTCAAGTTGAAATTTTGAATCCCTGAATTCCATTTGAATCCAACAAAATCAAGCTCGAGCCCATAATAATAATCAGAGTAAATCATGGACAGGTTGGAGAATAATTGATCTGAAAAGATGTGGTTCCACCTAAAATTTCCCACCGCATTCCCATAGGTATTCACAAAGCTATCGTTGATGCTAAAAAGGTCCCTTCCAAAATAGCCCGAAAGGAAAATATTGTTGTTCTCATTAAGCCGATAATTTAATTTGGTGTTCAAATCATAAAAATAAGCGCTGTTTTTTATATCAAATAACGGAAGGAACAAATGGGCGTATGAGGCCCTTCCACCCACTAGGAAAGCCGATTTGTCCTTTTCAATGGGTCCTTCGGCAAGAAGACGGCTCGCAACAACACCAACGCCTCCATTAAACTTGAATTCCTTACTGTTCCCTTCTTTCTGAAAAATTTCCAAGACCGAAGAGACCCTTCCCCCATACCTGGAGGGGATACTTCCCTTAAACAATTTCACATCTTTAATGGCATCGGGATTAAATACCGAGAAGAACCCAAACAGGTGCGAAGAGTTAAAGATTGTGGCTTCGTCCAGTAATATTAAGTTTTGGTCTGCAGCACCGCCCCTAACATTAAACCCCGAAGCTCCTTCACCCGCATTTGTAACGCCGGGGAGTAGTAACAAAGACTTAATTACATCTGCCTCTCCCAGCACCACGGGAATACTTTTAATGGTACCTACAGAAAGGGTGTTCACGCTCATTTGCGGGGCCCTAATATTTGCCCGCTCCGAATTGGCAGTAATCACCACCTCTTCAAGTTGTTCGGTATCATTTTTTAGGAGCATGTTCAAGGTGATATTCTTGTTTAACGTAAGGGTGGTTTTTTGGGTGACCAATCCCAAACTGCTAAACACTACTTCATACGTCCCCTCTGGAAGTGTGATGGAATAAAAACCGTACTCGTTGGTTACCGCCCCAGTTTGTAATTCGGGAATAATAACATTGACCCCAATTAAGGTTTCTCCGGTGGCTTCCTCCCTTAAGGTTCCATTAAGGGTGTATTTTTCCTGCCCGAATGAAAAAAGGGTGGATAATAAAAAAAGGGTTATGATTTTTTTCAATGGATGGTGACTTTCTTTCAAATGTAATGGATTGTGAGCAATAAAAAAAGCACTCCTCTTAGCGCGAAGTGCTTTTGTATCTCTAAAGTTGCTTGTTGGTTTAAGCTAAAATATCATTGAAGCATTTACTTGCCCGCATTAGGTTGTTCACTAGGTTTTCATCAGGGAAATAATAACCATCAATAGTTACGGGATGTCCCTGTGCGGTATTAAGCTCGTCTACAATTTTAATTTCGTTTGCTTTTAATTGCTTAGCAATGGGAGCGAACTCTTCCTGTAACACTTTGTCTTTGGTCTGTCCCGCCAGGGCCTCTGCCCAATAAAGGGCCAAGTAAAAATGACTTCCGCGGTTGTCCAATTCGTTTACTTTCCGGGAAGGGGATTTGCCATGCTCCAATAGATTCTCGGTGGCCTTGTCCAAGGTTTCAGCCAAAACCAGAGCTTTTGGATTATTGTAGCTTTCCTAAATGTTCCAAAGAAACGGCAAGTGCAAGGAATTCACTCCAAAGAGTCCCAACGTAAATGTCCTCTTCTAGAAACTGCTCCACATGTTTGGGGGCAGATTCACCTGCACCCGTTTCAAAAAGGCCGCCACCATTCATTAATGGGACAATAGAAAGCATTTTGGCACTGGTTCCCAATTCCAAAATAGGAAACAAATCGGTTAAATAATCACGCAATACATTTCCCGTTACCGAAATGGTGTTTTCCCCTTTCTTTACTCTTTCAAGGGTATATTTTGTGGCTTTTTCGGGAGAAAGGATTTTTATTTCCAAGCCGGAAGTATCATAATCTTTTAGGTATTGATGCACCTTTTTGATGATTTGTGCGTCGTGAGCCCTTTCTTCGTCCAGCCAAAAAATGGTGGGCCAGCCTGTAGCCTTGGCACGGCTTATGGCCAGTTTTACCCAATCTTGAATAGGGGCGTCCTTCACCTGGCACATCCGCCAAATATCTCCTTTTTCTACAGGATGCTCCATCAGCACCACTCCATTTTGGTCAATAACCTTTACGGTTCCATTAGCAGATATCTCGAAGGTTTTGTCATGTGACCCATATTCTTCCGCCTTTTGGGCCATTAATCCTACGTTGGGCACCGTTCCCATGGTACGGGGGTCAAAAGCTCCATTTTCTTTGCAGAAATCAATCGTTGCTTGATAGACAGCCGCATAACTGCTGTCGGGGATAACCGCCTTGGTATCTTGTGTTTTACCATCCTTGTCCCACATTTTGCCGGAATTACGAATCATTGCAGGCATGGAGGCGTCAATAATAACATCGCTAGGAACATGTAGGTTTGTAATCCCTTTATCACTATTCACCATGGCCAAATCGGGACCTTGGTTTAAAATGTGTTGGATATCTTTTTCAATTTCGGAACGCTTTTCGGTGGGAAGTTCGGCCAACTTGCTTACCAAATCCCCAAAACCGTTACGAACATCTACGCCCAAGGTTTCAAAGGTATCTTTATATTTTTTAAATAATTCTGAAAAGAACACTTCAACGGCATACCCAAAAATAATTGGATCGCTTACTTTCATCATGGTGGCTTTCATGTGCAATGAAAATAACACCCCTTTGTCTTTGGCATCTTTTACTTGTTCGGAAAGAAATTGCAGTAAAGCCGCTTTTTCCATTACGGTGGCATCGATGATTTCTCCAGCTAATACGGGTACCGAATCTTTCAAGGTAATCTCGTTGCCTGCATTATCATTCAAGATAATACGTACATGACCTGCTTGCTGTAGGGTAACCGATTTTTCATTATGAAAGAAATCACCATGGGTCATGGTCGCCACGTGTGTTTTGGAATCTTTGCTCCAAGGGCCCATGCTATGGGGGTTCTTTTTGGCGTAATTTTTAACCGCTTGCGGCGCACGACGATCGCTATTTCCTTCTCTAAGTACAGGGTTTACGGCACTGCCCTTAATTTTATCGTATTTTGATTTAATCGATTTTTCCTCTTCGTTCTTGGGTTCTTCCGGGTAATTAGGCAAGCCGTAGCCTTTTCTTTGTAATTCGGCAATGGCTTCATTCAATTGCGGTACAGATGCACTAATATTAGGTAGTTTAATAATATTAGCTTCGGGTTTTTTGGCCAGTTCCCCTAGCTCGGCCAGGGCGTCGTCCATGCGTTGGTCCTCGGTAAGGTATTCGGGGAAATTGGCGATGATCCTTCCGGCCAAAGAAATATCACGGGTCTCCACATCGATCTGGGAAGATTTTGTGAACGCTTTGATAATAGGGAGTAAGGAGTGAGTTGCGAGGAAAGGAGCTTCGTCTGTCTTGGTATAGATAATCTTGGCTGTTTTTGTCATGTGCTGTATGTTCTGAATAATGCTATTAGAAGGGTAGCAAATATACACAATAGGAAGAAAGGTTTCAAATAGAAATCCCCTTTTTGAAGGCTCCTAAAACCAAGAAAAGCCATATCATCGTATTGCTACTTTGATATGGCTTCTTGTGAAGCAAACCGTTACCAACCATTCGCCATTGGCTCATCTAGGCAGGTTTATTATACCCCTGCGGTTGTGATTTGTTTCAATGAGTGATACTTTTTCAAAGATTTACTGATTAAAAAACCAATCTACTCTTCAAAACACCACTCTTCCTTTTTCAATCTATTCACTTACTATCGCATGGAGCGGGTAAGCATTTTAAAACAATTAAAAAAGAAATGATAAAGAACGTTTCTTTATATCTCCACAATGGTTGCATTGTTTTGATACAGCTAATGTAGTATGTAAAATGGAATTTCCAAAAAAGATAAACCATTTAATAATAACACTTTATCAACTTGGGTTATTAACAATTGTCAATAAAAAAGCGGCTCCTTTTGGAAGCCGCTTTATTGGGTGTTTTGTTAGGAATTAGCTTAGTATTTACGCTCTTTAATACGGGCTTTTTTACCGGTAAGTCCTCTAAAGTAGTAGATACGTTTTCTACGTACGCTTCCTACTTTATTAATTTCAATTTTTTGAAGGGCTGGAAGGTTGATAGGGAAAATACGCTCTACTCCAACCGTACCAGACATTTTACGAATGGTAAAGGTTTTGGTTAATCCGGTTCCTTTTACCTGGATGACAACTCCTTTAAAGAACTGGGTTCTTGTTTTTTCACCTTCGCGAATTTCATAATACACGGTAATAGTATCACCTGCAGAAAAAGCGGGGAATTCTTTTTTGGTTACAAATTCGTCCTGAACAAATTTAATTAACGATTCCATGGGTATAATTTCAAAATGGTTATTCCTAAAACAACATTCACGTACATCGCCAGAGGTTGAAATAAGTGGGTGCAAAAATACACAATTTTAAACTTCTTGCAACTTTGAGGAGTATTTTATTTGTTTAAGAATGCAGAATACATCCATACCAGTTTTTCTTGCTCCCTAATATAATCGCTCATGAGGGAGTTGGTACCTTCGTCATTGATTTCGGAAGACAGGTCCAGAATGGCGCGTTGCTTCTTTAATAACTCTTGGAAGGAACCTAGAATATTCTCCACGGCATTAAATCCGTTGTTTACTTCTTGGGTCTCCTTAATAGAGGATGTTTTAAGATAATCTGACGCTTAGTGATTGGGGGCGTATCCTAGTGTTAAGATTCGTTCTGCGATTTCATCTATTTTTAGAAAAAGATTGTTGTAGAGTTCTTCAAATTTAAAGTGTAATTCAAAAAATTTTTCTCCTCTTACATTCCAGTGGTATCCCCTTACATTTTGATAAAAGAGGGTATAGTTGGATAATAAATCGTTCAATAAGTGGGACAATTTTTCACTTTTTTGGGCATCGAGGCCAATGCTATTCAAGGTATTCATACATCATTTTTTAAGATTCAACATCCGTATTTTTATTGAATAAAATTAACCAAAAACCCTAGTAGATACTAGGGTTTTTTATAGTTTAAAGTAAAATAGCAATAAGGATTATTTATTATTTTCTATCCAACGGTCGATTTTGTTTTCTAATAGTTCAAGTGGTACGCAACCTGTTTCCAGTACCTGGTTGTGAAATTGGCGGATATCAAATTTATCACCTAGCGCAGTCTTGGCCTTTTCCCGTAATTCTTTGATTTTGAGTTGACCAATTTTATAGGAAAGTGCCTGTCCAGGATTGGCCATGTATCTTTCTATTTCAGAAATGATGCTGGCTTCTGGTTCTGCTTCATTTTCCAATGAATATTGAATGGCCTGTTCCCGGGTCCAGCCTTTGGCGTGTAAGCCCGTATCAACCACCAAGCGGATGGCACGGTGCATTTCAGCACCTAACATTCCAAAATATTGATAGGGATCTGTATAAAGCCCCAATTCTTTACCAAGGGATTCACTGTAGAGCGCCCAACCTTCTCCATATCCACTATACCAGAGGGTTTTTCGGAACATCGGCAAATCTGTGTTTTCTTGGGTAAGCGAAATTTGGTAATGGTGCCCAGGAATGGCTTCGTGCAAGAACAGGGATTCGTCTGAGTAAACGTTGTATTGGGTTGCACTGGGTATAGGAACATAAAAAATACCAGGTCTTGTTCCATCCAGCGAACCTTGGTTATATTCGGCACTTGCCGAATTTTCTCGGAAGGCTTCCGTTTGCCTCACTTCAAAAGGTGTTTTGGGCTTTTTATCGAAAAGCACATCCAATTGAGGTTTCATCCTGTCGTAAATAGCATAAAAATGGTCGATAATTTGTTGCGATTGCTTGTAGGGCATAAGCTTTTTGTCGCTTCGTACCGCATCAAAAAATTGTTTTAAATCCCCCTTAAAGCCAACCTGGGTTTTTACTTTTTCCATTTCGGCCAAAATGCGAGCAACTTCGTCCAATCCCAATTGGTGGATTTCCTCTGCCGTCATAGTAGTGGTCGTATATAACTTAATTTGATGCTGGTAGTATTCCTTGCCCTGAGGGATGGCATCAATGCCACTGCTGCTTCTACCCGCTGTAAGGTATTGGGTACTCATAAAATCGTATACCCGTTGATAAGCAGGGATCACTTTTTTTGTGATCATTCCTGCATACAAGTTTGTCAATTCGGTTTTTTCTTCTTCCGAAAAGTCCTTTGGGAAGTTGTTTATGGGGGCATAAAAAAGATTCTGCTCCAAGTTGGGTTCGGTCATTTCCTTAAGCTGTGGAAGCACTTTTACAATCAAGGACTTGGGCAAAACGTATCCTTTTTTCATCCCTTCTTCCATTTTTTTCTTTGCGGAATCCAGCCACTGAAGATAGCCAGAAACCCTATTTGTCCATTTTTGATAATCTCCCACAGTATTGAAAGGTTGTGCCCCTTCGCCACTGGCCAGTTGTCCCATCATTAGATTTACAGACCACATTTGATCAATGGGAAAGTATTCAAAATTCTTGAAAGTATATGTTTCCAGGTTGATGTTGCATTCCCATTCAAGGATGGCCTTGCTCATTTGCTCACTTTCAGTAAGGGAGGCATCCTCGTAGGTTGCAATGGCGTCCTTATATTTTGTATAATAGGATGTAAGGCGATTGATTTCGGTGGAATCTAATGTATTGACAAATTGGTCGTTATAACGTTCGTCTCCTGTAAAGGTAGCATTGATGGGGTTGAGCTGTAGCCCTTCCTGGTAATAATTTTCTACCAAATCATTGAAGGGAAGTTTTGGTTCATTTTTCATGGCTTCCTTGTTTTTTCCCTCTTCCTTGCATCCAAAAAAAAGGAAGGTTATGATAAGGATTAATGTGATGGGTCTTTTCATAGTAACTAATTTCTTTTTTACTGTAACAAATCGGGCCTTTTTTCTTGGGTTCTTTTCAGCGCTTCGGCCTCACGCCATTCTTCTATTTTTGGGGTATTCCCACTCAAAAGGATGTCTGGTACTTTCCAGCCTTTGTACTCCGCAGGACGGGTATAAATGGGAGGGGCCAAAAGGTTGTCCTGAAACGAATCGGTCAAGGCGCTGGTTTCGTTGCTCAATACCCCCGGAATTAACCTTATTACGGCATCGCACAAAACTGCAGCGGCCAATTCGCCCCCACTCAATACATAGTCCCCTACCGAAATTTCCCGAGTAATAAACTGCTCCCTTACCCGTTGGTCCACTCCTTTGTAGTGGCCACAAAGGATGATCATATTTCCTTTTAGGGAAAGTTCGTTGGCAATGCCTTGGTTGAGGGTGTCACCATCGGGGGTCATGTAAATGATTTCATCGTACTCCCGTTCTTCTTTTAGTGAAGCAATGCATTTGTCTATGGGTTCTATCATCATGACCATGCCTGCACCACCGCCAAACTGGTAATCATCTACCTGCTTGTATTTGTTGGTGGCAAAATCCCGAAGGTTATGAAAATAAACCGAGACCAGTCCTTTTTCTATGGCACGCTTTAAAATGGAGGCTTCAAAGGGGCTTTGGATAATTTCTGGAAGAACGGTAATGATGTCAATACGCATCCCTAAAATAATTCCTTTTTGGCTTTACAGCGCTCAATGGAGGTTTTGGCACGATCCAGTACGCCCTTATCCAAGGTATTTAATCCAGCTTGACGGTAGTTTTCGATGGCCTTATCCAGGTCTCCCATTTGCTCATACATGATGGCGTATTCATTATAGATGGTTGATTTTGTGATGCCGGGAATGTTCATGGCCTGGTCAAGCAATTCTTTTAAATCCTCCCATTTTCCCAGTGTGGATAATAAAATAGAATAATTATAGTAAACTGCTGGATACACAGGAGACTTTTCTAAACATAATTTGTAGAGGGTTTCTCCTTTTTCGTAATCCTTGAACTTTACTTCATATAGATAGCCCATATGGTTGTAGGCCTTTCCAAAGTTGGGGTCGATGCTAATGATTTTTTCCAGTTTATTGGTTGCTTCATCATAGAGGCCATTTTTTATATCGGTGTTGGCTTGATCGAGCAGTTCTTCCAGTTTTGTTAAGTGATCCATGGTGATACGATTTTAGAGCTCAAAAATACGGAAAATACTCCTTTTATGCCCTCCAAGTGTAATGAAAAACTTCGGTGTCTTTCACCCAATCTAATCGTTCATAAAGTTTTTGTGCGGGATTGTCAATATCTGTTTCTAGGGTAAGTCCTTTAGCTTTCTGTGAAATTGCAAATTTTTTTGCTTCTAATAGTAATGCTTCACCTATCCCTTTTCCTCTAGCTTCGGGAAGAACAAACAAATCATTCAAAATATATACTCGTTGCATGGATACCGAAGAAAAGCTTGGATATAATTGTGTAAATCCCATGGCTTTTTCGTTTTCAAAAGCTATGAAAATTATTGAATCCTTATGAATAAAACGTTCTTTTAAAAAGGCAGTTGCCTTTTCAGGATCAGATACTTGCTTATAAAACACCCGATAAGCATTAAACAAAGGAACAAGGTCTTCAAGGTTCTTAAGAGTTGCTTTTATAATTTTCATGCATTGAAGATAGAAACTTTCTTTGAAATCTTTTACTATCTTTATGAGGTTAACTAAACCTATTCCAAATGAAACGACGAACCTTTATAAAGAAATCGGCCGCAGCAAGTGCTGCTTTTACCATTGTGCCCAGTTTTGTGTTGGGCGGAAACCATATTCCTCCCAGTGATACCTTATACATAGGCGCCATAGGGGTAGGAGGCCGAGGAGGGGGCGTTGTAAGTGAATTGACCGAAACTGGAAAAGTCAAGTTTGTTGCCATGTGTGATGTGGATGAGGTACGTGCCGCGCAAAGCTTTCTTGCGCATCCCAATGCGCAGAAGTATAAGGATTTCAGAAAATTATACGATAACCATATCAAAGAAATCGATGCCGTGATGGTGGCAACCCCAGACCATACACATGCTACCATTGCCATTCCTTTTATGAAAGCTAAAAAACATGCTTATGTAGAAAAACCTTTAACGCATAATATCTATGAGGCCAGAATGATGGCCAACATTGCCGCGTCTAGCGGCATCGTGACCCAAATGGGAAACCAAGGGGCATCGAGTGATGGTATACGCACCGCACAGGAATGGATCGATGCAGGAATTATTGGTAAGGTGAATCGAGTGGATTGCTGGACCAACCGTCCCGTTTGGCCACAAGGCTTTAAGCATATTACCGAAGGTGAACCCGTTCCCGAAACCTTGGATTGGGATTTGTGGTTGGGCCCTGCCAAGATGCGGCCTTACAATCATAATTACTTGCCTTTTAAGTGGCGCGGGTTTTGGGATTTTGGAACCGGGGCCATGGGCGATATGGGTTGCCATATTATGGAAACTCCTTTTAAGACGCTTGGGTTGGGCTTTCCCTATGAGGCCGAAGCTAGCTGTACCACCATTTGGTCCGGTGATTTTGTAGAAGCCGATTACAGTGAAGCCTGCCCGCCTTCTTCGGTGGTGCGCTTAAAATTCAACACCGAAAAACATGGCAATATTTCATTGAATTGGTATGACGGTGGTATCATGCCCGACCTTCCCGAAGAATTGGCCGATGGGGAAATTCCCGGTGGAAATGGTGGGGGAAGTATCTTCCACGGGAGTGAAGGCATTATGGTGACCGATACTTACTCCGGTAACCCCCGTTTGTTGCCCAGCGAAAAAATGACCCGCTTTATGCCGCCCGCCAAGACTCTAGCACGTGTCACAACAAGCCATCAGGGGGAATGGGTAGAGGCCATTTTAAGCGGCAAGGGAACCACTTCTTCTCCCTTTTCTTACGGAGGACCCCTAACCGAAGCCGTGTTGATGGGGAATCTGGCAATTAAAGCTTACCAGTACAAAACCTTTAAGGAAGGAAAAAAAGCGGGCGATTGGGATCCGTATAATTACCCTGGGCGCAAGAATATTTTATGGGATGGTAAAAACATGAAAGTAACCAATTGGGAAGAAGCCAATGATTGGGTAAGGGGAGAGTACCGTAAGGGTTGGGAATTGTAATTTAATGGAAATAATTTTAGCGCCTGAAAATTTTAAGATAATCACTCTTTTCTTGATTGTTCGATTGTAACAATATATTCACTTGGCTATCTTTCGGTATAACAATATGTTCCGAAAAACCAATCTCATGAAAAATCACATCGTTATAACGGCCTTTTTGTGCATACAAACTCTTTTTGCCCAAACTACTGCCTTTTCTGAAATCCTTGAAGAATACCATTCCGAAAAGCAATTCAACGGGGTGGTGTTGGTCGCTACAAACGGCAACATCGATTTTCTTCAATGTAAGGGGATAGGGGATAGGCAAAATAACACTCCTTTGGAGGTTTCTTCCCAATTTAAAATTGCGTCCATGACCAAGGTTTTTACGGCAGTTTTAATAATGAAATTGGTAGAAGAAGGTAAGATTGAGTTAGACAAAACCATCAATCAATATTTTCCTGAATACTATGGGGAAGGGAAAGATAAAGTGACCATTCACCAGTTGCTAACCTATGCTTCGGGAATTGAGAATCAACTGGATGAACAGGGAATGGAACCGTATCAGACTATGATCACTTTGGATGATTTTATAAAAAAGTACTGTTCGGGTAATTTGGTATTTACTCCAGGTGAAAAATCGAATTACGGAAATACAGAGTATATTTTGCTTCAGAAAATTATTGAAAATGTCTCCAAAAAATCTTTCGGAGACTATTTGGAAGAAATTATTTTATCCACCCTACATCTCAAAAACACAGGGATTGTTTATTCTGAAGAAAAATTGCTTTCAGGATATTTATTTAACGAAGAAACCCAGGTTTTTGAGAAAGAAGATCCCTATTTTCCTGAAATGTACTTTGGTGCGGGAGCCCTTTATTCTACCGTGGAAGATTTATTGAAATTTGATCAGGCCATTTTCACGTACCAATTGCTTTCCGAAGAAACGACCAAAACATTATTAACCATCCATCCCGAACTAGGTTATACGGCCTATGGGTTTTGGGGTTCTACCGGATGGGGAAGTTTTAAGGAGCCGTTCTATTATCGTACGGGGGCCATTCAAGGGTTCACTGCCAATTGGATTCATACCTTGGAAAACAAAAAGACCATCCTCGTGTTAAGTAATACCAATGCGACCAATTTGTATGCGCTTTCCGAAAAGCTGTATTTGGCAAGTCTAGCAAAAAAATAGACTGAATGTTTTTTCTATCTTTGATTTCAATCAATAAAAAACGATCCTTTTTTTATGAAAAACGCCCTGCTCCTTCTTATACTTTCTATATTATTTTTAAGCTGTGAAAATTCTCCTTCTGTGTCAAAGAATATTGAAACGAGTGATATTATCCATTTTTGGGATGCTTATGATCATATAGTTAGCACCCAGGATTCTGTGCTTCAATACCAATTGCTCGATAGCTTGTACTTTCAAAAAGGAACACCCGGGTTGCAGGCCATTCTTGAAGCCCGGAATTATACGGCAAAAGATTATATAGATGCCATTAATGCCTACCCTCAATTTTGGGCTTCCGTAAGGGACAATACCCTAAAAGCTCCTGTTTTTGGGGAGCAATTGGAACAAGGGATTGAAAAATTAAAACAGCTGTATCCAGACTTGAAGCCTGCAAAAATATATTTCACCGTAGGTGCTTTGCGTACTAATGGCACCACTATGGATAGTCTAGTATTGATTGGAAGTGAACTTGCCATGACCAATCAAAACACGGTTTCTTCCGAATTTCCCGAACCATTGAGTAGCGGAAGGCGGGCTTTCTTTGATAGAAATCCTATTGAAAATTTGGTCCTTTTAAATGTACATGAATATGTACATACCCAACAAGAACCTGCCTTGGAAAATTTGCTTTCCTATGCGATTAGGGAAGGAGTGGCCGAATTTGTTTCTTGTAAAGCCATGGGAGTTCCTTCTTCTACACCCGCTGTGGCTTTTGGAAAAAACAATGATACGGTTCGCCAAAAATTTGAAAAGGAATTATTTTATGGGAATAACCTTTTTCAATGGCTCTGGAGCGATGCACCCAATGAATTTGGTGTCCGGGATTTAGGGTATTATATTGGTTACGAGTTAAGTGAACGTTATTATAATCAAACCCAAGATAAACATCTCGCCATAAAAAACCTTATCGAATTGGATTATGCCAATGAGAAAGAAGTAGAAGATTTTGTAAATGGGACGGGCTTTTTTTCGGCATCGTTAGAAAGTCTTTATCAAGATTATGAAAGCCGAAGGCCCACCGTAATGGGGATTCAACCCTTTGAAAATGAGAGTGAAAATGTAAACCCAAAAACAAATCAAATTACGGTAGTGTTTTCTGAACCCATGAATCAAGAATTTAGGAATTTTGATTATGGACCCCTAGGGGAGGATGCCGTAGTTCGGTTTAAAAAACTCATTGGCTATTCGGAAGACGGTACCTCGTTAACTTTTGAAATTGAACCGTTGGAACCCAACAAACACTACCAGCTCCTTATTGGTTGGGGTTTCAGAAATCTTGAAAATGTGCCTCTCAAGGAATATTTAATAGATTTTAAAACAGCCACTAATTAGTCCTTTTTCCATTCATAATTTTGTATTTTGGAAGAAATAAATATATGTATGAAAAAAATACAGTTTTCACAGATCATTAAAGCTCCCAAAGCAAAAGTATACGATGCCATGTTGGGCCTTACAAACAAACAAACTTACCAAGATTGGACGGCCATTTTTAACCCAACCTCTACTTTTAAGGGTACTTGGGAAGCGGGCTCAAAGATGTATTTTACAGGGGTTGATGAAACTGGGAAAGTAGGAGGGATGATCTCTGAAATTGTCTCTCATGAGCCGCAAAAATTTGTTTCCATCAAGCACTTTGGTTGTTTGGACGGGGACAGGGAAATAACCGAAGGACCCGAAGTTGAGCCATGGGCTGGATGTCTTGAAAATTATACTTTTGAAGAAAACAACGGGGTCACTACCGTTACTATAGAAATGGACGCCATTGAAGGCCATGAATCCTATTTCACCGAAACTTGGCCCAAGGCGCTTACAAAGCTGAAAGAACTATTAGAGAAATAGTTGAAACCCCACTAATAAGTGGGGTTTTATTTTACTTAAATCTATTCGACAGGGAATTAATAATAGGTATAGCGTCTTACTTCCGAAATATATTTTGCCAAGCGAATTACCTGATGACTGTAACCATATTCGTTATCATACCAAACATACAATACCACGTTTTTACCATCTGGGGTAACAATGGTGGCATTGCTATCATAAATGGAGGGCGCCGAAGAACCAATAATATCGCTGGAGACCAATTCGTTATTCAGTGAATATTTGATCTGCTCCACTAAATCACCTTCCAAGGCGTATTTTTTCATGATGGCATTAATGCCTTCTTTGGAGGTAGGATTTTCCAATTCCAAATTCAAGATGGCCAAGGAACCATTGGGCACAGGCACCCGAATGGCATTGGAGGTGAGCTTGCCTTCAAAAGAAGGAAGGGCTTTACTAACGGCTTTTCCAGCACCTGTTTCGGTAATCACCATATTTAATGCGGCAGCTCTACCACGGCGGTATTTGCTGTGCATGTTGTCTACCAAATTCTGGTCGTTGGTGTAGGCGTGGATAGTTTCCAAATGTCCCTTTACCACACCCAGACTATCCTCCACGGCTTTCAAAACGGGAGTTATGGCATTGGTGGTGCATGATGCGGCACAGAAAATGGCTACTTTTTTGGGATCGTAATCCAAATGATTAACCCCGTATACAATATTTGGAATGTTTTTCCCGGGGGCCGTAAACAATACTTTGGAAACCCCTTTGCTCTTTAGGTGTCTGCCCAGCGCAACATCATCCCTAAAAGCCCCAGTATTGTCAATCACCAAAGCATCTTCAATGCCGTATTGAGTATAATCGATCTCTTCGGGAGCATTTGCCGAGATCATATGCACAGTGGTTCCATTGATGATCAAGGCGTTGTTTTCGATATCGGCTCGAACGGTTCCCGGAAAATCCCCATGGACCGAATCGTATTGCAATAGGGAAGCTCTTTTTTCCAATGTGGTAAGATCTGCCTTATCCCTTGTCACCACGGCACGCAATCGCATTTGGTTTCCTTTTCCGGTGCGTGTCATTAGCTCACGGGCCAATAAACGGCCAATGCGCCCAAAACCATACAAAACCACATCTTTTGGGACGATGGCTTTTTGTGCTTTGGCACCTTTCAATTTGTCACTTACAAAAGCCAAGGCATCTTGGTAGCGGTTGTCCTCAAGGTGGTATTCGTAGGTCAATTTTCCAATGTCCAATTTGGCGGGTGGTAAGTCTAAAGTTTTGATGGCTTCTGCAATTTCAACACTATCAAAAATGGAAATGGGCTTTTGCACAAATTCCCCGGCATATTCATGCAGGTTTAGAATTTCCGAAACGTTTCTGTCGATTAATTGGTTTCTGAAAAGGACCAATTCTATCGATTTGTCGTACCAAAGGTCACTTACAATATTGATAAATTGAACGCAGGCTTTTCGGCGATCGGTTTGAAAAGAAAGTTCTTTTTCATACACTTCATCAAAACTCATAGGGTAGGTTTTAAGGGTTTGAATTTTTTTGCAAAAGTACACAACTAAAACGTTTTCGGAAAAGATATTCCGAAAATAAAAATAGCCTGCCGAAACAAGTTCAAACAGGCTATTCAACAATAGAAGGGGGAGTGTTTTTACCTAAAGATGAACGAATTGGTCTCGCCTCTTTGGTTTACAAACGTTATTTTGATGGGATCGCTATAATTTCGCTGATTCATGATTTTCTTGACATCCTCAATATTTTTTATGGCTTTGTCATTGATCTGGGTAATAATGATCCCTTCCAGGCCATAGCGTTCCATGTCATTGGTAAGGGCACGGTTTACTTTTACCCCATTTTTAATGCCCCTCATTTGCAACTCGGCTTCGGTGGCATTTTTTACTTCAAGGCCTAGATCGTCTATTTCATAGACTTCCAATTTCACCAAGGTAACTGGGATTACTTTTTTGTTTCCATCCCGCAACACGGTTACATCTACTACATCGTTTGGGCGTTTGGAGCCTAGATATCCGGCCAAATCGGCAAATTTGGCAATTTTAAATCCGTCTATATTTTTTATGATATCTCCTTCCTTGATGCCTCCTTTGTCGGCACCGCTTCCTTTTTCAATACCAGCTACATAAACGCCTTCGGTTTCAGTTATTCCTTTTTGAGCAGCAATGTTAGAATCCAAGCTTCCTCCTTGGATGCCTAAAATTCCGCGTTGCACATCGCCATATTCCATAATATCTTCTACTACTTTTCGGGCCGTATTGGAGGGCACTGCAAAAGAGTAGCCCACGTAAGAGCCGGTTTCACTTGTAATAGCCGTGTTGATACCTACCAGTTGTCCTTGGGTATTTACTAAAGCACCCCCACTGTTTCCACGGTTTACGGCAGCATCAGTTTGAATAAAGGATTGCGGATTGCTGTCAAACTCATTCAAATCACGGGCTTTGGCGCTTACAATTCCTGCAGTTACCGTAGAGGTTAAATTAAATGGGTTTCCTACGGCAAGGACCCATTCGCCAATTTTCACATTATTGGAGTCGGCAAAAGGGATAAACGGTAGGTCCTCATCGGCATCGATTTTAATAAGGGCAATATCGGTTTTGGGATCGGTGCCTATTAATTTTGCCTCATAGGTTTTATTGTTGTTTAGGGTAACTTGCAATTCTGTGGAGTTATCAATAACGTGGTTATTGGTAACAATGTACCCATCGGGGCTAATGATGACACCGCTTCCCGTACCAATCATTTCACGAGGTGTTCCTCTTCCAAAAAAGAACCCTTGTAGGTTGGTGGGTTGAGTGCTAATGCTTGTGTTCTTCACGTGAACAACGGCATGGACGGTCTTTTCGGCGGCATCTGTAAAATCTACTCCAGAGGCTTCCGCCGACAGCATTGCATTACTGGTAGGAATAAAATTTGTAGGGTTATTGGCTGTGGGGGTAAGGGCCAATGATTCATTTTTTTCGACGAATACTTTATATCCGCCTAGTGTAGTAGCTCCCGCTACTATCGCTACTAAGAATAAACGTGCTGTTTGTTTCATAATAGATATTGTTTTTTTAGTGCATTAAAATTAACTCAACAAGGCTAATTGTATTGTTAACAGAATTCTTAATTAACGTCTATTTAACAAAGCTTTTAGACACTTTTTAGTCTTCGGAATTTATATCTTTGCCTTCCAATGGCTTTCGAATTTTATAAATACCAAGGAACGGGGAATGACTTTGTTTTAATCGATAATCGGTTGAAACAATTTCCCAAAGAAGATACAAAGTTGGTCGCTGCCCTATGCGACCGAAGATTTGGGATTGGTGCAGACGGGCTTATTCTTTTAGAGTCCCATCCCACATTGGATTTCACCATGGTTTATTACAATAGTGATGGTAACCTTAGCAGTATGTGTGGTAACGGGGGACGTTGCTTAGTGATGTTTGCTAATTTTCTGGGACTTATCCACCATGAAGCTCGTTTTGAAGCAGTGGATGGCATCCATTTCGCTACGATCAATAATGACTTAGTGTCTTTGGGAATGAGCGACGTTGAAGGGATTTTAGTGACCGAAAACCATCTGTTCCTGAATACGGGCTCCCCGCACCATGTACAGCTAGTGGAAGATATTGAAAACCATCCTGTCTTTTCGGAAGGTAGGAGCATACGCCATGAATTGTATGGAGCCGAAGGAGCCAATGTGAATTTTGTGGAACAGGTTTCTCATAATTCCTTTAAGGTAAGAACTTACGAACGCGGGGTGGAAGACGAAACCCTTTCCTGCGGAACCGGAGTAACTGCGGTAGCCCTTGCGATGTTTGAACTTGGTAAAACTATCGCTACGCAGGTAGCTATCGAAACCCCTGGAGGAGTGCTTAAGGTGCAATTTGAGAAAAAGGATTTAGGGTATGCCCATATTCAACTTATAGGGCCTGCCATCCAGGTATTTAAAGGTGTTTGGGCATGACATTACAGGGAGAACATATCTATCTAAGGGCGTTGGAGATATCTGACCTTGATTTTTTGTACCAGCTTGAAAATGATGAAACCATTTGGGAAGTGAGCAACACGGTTACCCCGTATTCAAAATATGTGCTGAAACAGTATTTGGATAATGCCCACCGGGATATCTATGAAGTGAAACAATTGCGATTGGCCATTTGTGTGAAAGCGAATGATGTACTTATTGGGTTTATTGATCTCTTCGACTTTGAGCCCAAACATGCTAGGGTAGGCCTTGGGATTGTGATTGCTTCTGAAGCGCATAGAGGAAAAGGGTATGCCTACGAAGCAGTTTCAAAGGTATGCGATTATGCATTTACCCATTTACAGATGCATCAGGTCTATGCCCATATCACGGTAAACAATAAAAAAAGTATTCAACTGTTTGAAAAACTAGGTTTTGTAAAAACCGGAGAAAAGAAAGATTGGGTTCTTTCCGGTGGGACCTATAAAAATGAACGTATCTATCAATTGATTCATGAGTAACCTTAAAAAAGTTCTTTTAGCGACCTTATTACTGGGTCTTGTGGCCATGGGTGGTTTTGCCTATTTTGTTTACCATAGTGTTTTTACAGGAAATACTGCTTTCAATAATGCAGAGGCACATTTGTATATTCCCACTGGGGCTCCCTTTAGTGAGGTGATGGAACAAATAAGCCCTTTGTTGAAAGATGAGGCTTCCTTTGAAGCAGTAGCCCAACGAAAAGGATATGTCAATGCCGTAAAATCGGGCCACTATATCATCAAAAAGGGTATGAACAATAATGATATTGTCAATACTTTACGTAGTAAAAATATCCCGATCCTAGTTAAATTCAACAACCAAGAACGATTGGAAAACCTAGCGGGACATTTATCCCGGCAGATGGAGCCCGACAGCCTTTCCTTTTTAAATGCTTTCAAGGACTCCACTTTTTTATCGAAGGGAGGTTTAACACTCAATACAGCCCTAGGGATGTATATCCCAAACACCTACGAGGTCTATTGGAATACTTCGGCCGAAAACTTCCGAAACCGAATGTTAAAAGAATACCAAGCTTTTTGGAATAACGAAAGAACCGAAAAAGCCAAAGCTTTGGGGCTGTCGAAAGATCAAGTAATGTCCTTGGCAGCCATTGTGCAAAAGGAAACAGCCAAGGTAGACGAACGGCCTAAGGTGGCGGGGGTGTACCTTAATCGTATCAAAGCAGGCATGTTATTGCAGGCAGACCCCACGGTAATTTATGCCAAAAAGAAAAACGATAAGGATTTTGATCAAGTCATCAAAAGGGTACTGTATGCCGATTTGGAAATTGATTCGCCCTACAATACCTATAAGTATGCTGGAGTACCGCCCGGTCCCATTACCATGCCCGATATTTCTTCTATTAATGCAGTGTTGAATCCCGAAAAACATGACTATTATTATTTTGTCGCCGATGTCAAAAATTTTGGGTACCATAAATTTGCAAAAACCTTGGCACAGCACAATGCTAATAAAGCTGAATATGTACGGTGGATTTCACAAAATGGGGTTCAGCGGTAATTGTTTACAAGTCTGTTCATTTCTTCATTCTGGGGGTAGTAAAAACATCTTTTTTCCCAACTATCTTTAACTATTGATTTTCAGTAACGTAGGATTTCAATCGTTTTCGGAAGGCATTTAACAATTTTTAACAGCCTGAAAATCAATTTTGTAAAATATTTCGTAATTTTGCACGCTGAAATGTAAGAAGGGCTTCGGCTTTTCTGAAATCAAAAATAAATGAAACATAGACTAGTTAGAGTTGGGTTGTTAAGTTTATTGATCATTCTAGGGGTTACTGCTTTCTCTTCATTTAAAAGCGTTGATTTATCCCATTACTTGATCCAGGAAGATGAATCTTTTTGTTATAACGTTCCCAACGAGGGTGAAGTGTCCCATTTAGTTACCAAGCCTCAATTTCAATTGTTTTTAGGAAAAACCTATGTGGGCTTCAAAGAAGCATTGGCTTTTAAAGAATCCCAAGGGAATTACAGTACGGTGAATCCTTTTGGTTATTTGGGAAAATACCAGTTTGCAAAGACGACCTTACACCTTATAGGAGTAAAAAACTCGGAAGATTTTTTGAACGATACCCGTTTGCAGGAGGAGGCTTTTGATGCCTATACAGCCAAGAACAAATGGATATTGCGAAAAGACATTAAACGTTACGCCGGATCGTACATCAATGGGGTAAAAGTAACCGAGTCTGGTATCCTTGCCGCTGCGCATCTCGCGGGAGCAGGCAATGTGAAGAAATACCTTCGCAGTGGAGGTGCTTACGAGTTTGAAGATGCATTTGGGACTTCCATTCGGTATTACCTAAAAAAGTTTTCTGGGTATGACACTTCCCGAATCAAAGCACAAAAACAAGCGAGCGTTTTTTAATGCTTACTTTTGAAGAATGAAAAGGGTGGGTCTTTTATGAAGGTCCACCTTTGTTTTTTTCCACTCGGCTACCGTCTTTGTCCTAATAAATTCGGTAGGCAAAGTAATATCACATGCCACGCAGATATTCGTGCTGGGATGTAATGCAATAAGCATACTTTCCAATAACTGATTGTTTCGATAGGGGGTTTCTATAAACGATTGCGATTGCTGTTGTTCTTCCGATAGTTTTTCAAGGCGTTTTAGCGTCGTCTTTCGTTCCTGTTTATCAATAGGCAAATACCCATTGAAGGCAAAATTTTGTCCGTTAAAGCCACTTGCCATCATCGCCAGCAATATAGAGGAAGGCCCCACTAAGGGAATTACTTTAATACCATGAGAGTGAGCCTGTGCTACAATAGCGGCGCCAGGGTCTGCTATGCCGGGACAACCCGCATCGCTGATGATGCCCATGGGAAACCCGTCAAAGCAGGGCTTTAACATCTGCGGAAACTCACTTTCGGGGGTAAATTTGTTGATGGTTTGTAAGTGTAAGTTGGGCTGCGATTTTTGTGGAACAAGTTCCTTGATAAACCTGCGGGCATTTTTTTCATGCTCCACAATGTAGTGGTCAATCATTTCTACCACCTTTTTTACCGAAAGGGGTAATACTTCCAGTGGAGGAGTTTCGCCTAGTGGGCATGGGATTAGGTATAGGTTGCCAACTTCGGGTGTCAATGGGATTAATTTTTAACGAGTTTTTTTATCGAGCTAGCTCCTTCTTCCGAAGTGATTTTCAAAAAGTAAATCCCTTGGGAGAGTTCAGCTGTATTGATTTCTATGGAAAGTTGAGGGCTGGTTTCTTCCGAAAAAACCACTCGTCCGTTACTGTCAAAAATAGCAATATGCTTGATGTTTGTTTCCTGAGATCTAACCGTTAGTTGTTCCTTCGCCGGATTTGGATAAAGGATGAAAAGGTCTTTTTGAAAATCTTCAGTGCCTGCAACTTCCGTTCCTTTCAGTTTATAAATATCACCCCCAACAATATCCACCAGGTACAATTCCTTGTGCATGTCTTCGCCAAAAGACACCCAGTTTCCTGGAAAATTTCCGTAATCCACCAAGACGTTGTTTGCGTCGACACTACCAATTTTTCCGCTACAATAATCCCCAAAAAAATACAATCCCGCAATATTGTTATAGGTTGTGCCTCGATACACATATCCTCCTGTGATGGAGCAGCTTCCGCCTGCATGGGTGTATTGGGCTATTGGAAAAGTAAGTTCACTTGGATCTGGGCAATTGGTTGTATTAAAAGGAGTGTCTCCCTCATAACAACGCCAGCCGTAGTTTAATCCAGCTTCGGTGGTAGCAACTTTGTCGATTTCTTCAATGGCATTTTGCCCTACATCGCCAATCCAAAGGTTATTTTCCGTAAAATCAAAAGAAAAACGCCATGGGTTCCTAAGGCCATAGGCCCAAATTTCGGGAGCATTGGGTGGGTCGTTGGCAAAGGGATTATCTGCGGGGATACCATAATTGTTGCCTCCACTGGGGTTGTCTACGTCAATACGCAACAGTTTCCCCAAAAGCAATTCGGTGTTTTGGGCCCTATTGCCTGGATCGCCCCCGCTACCCCCATCACCCGATGCAATGTATAGAAAACCATCTGGGCCAAAAGCCAAACAGCCGCCATTGTGGTTGGAAAAGGGCTGAAGGTATTCCAGTAACTGCAATTCGCTGTTGGGGTTTGCAACATCGGGATCTGCGGTACTTACCGAAAATCTTGAAATTTGCGTATATAAATTACTGCCCACCGTTTTGGTGTAATTCACATAGAAATAGCCATTATTGGCATAATCTGGATGAAAGGCAAGCCCTAGTAATCCTCTTTCACCACCACTGGAAATTTGCCCCGAAATATCCAAAAAGGAGGTAGGATTGACTGTTCCATCTGGATTGAGGATTTTGATTTTTCCAAATTGTTCTACCACGAAAAGACGATCGTCACCTGCATTTTGAACGTGAAGGGGGCTGTTGAAATTTTCGGCAAAAAGTTCAATGCTAATCTCCTGTGCATTCATCAGTACAGAACCAAATAAGAATAGTAGGAATAGGATATTTTTCATAGTGATCAATTTTGATTAAAAATAATAAAATGGAGCCAATAAAAAAACTAGAGCCGCTGGGCGATCCTTTCGCAAGCGTCATCCAGCATTTGAAAAACATTTTCAAAACCCTGGCTTCCCCCATAGTAAGGATCTGGGACGTCTACGTTCTCCTCTGGGAATATTTCGTCCAATATCAACTTTACTTTGGCAATTTCTTCATTGGTATTAGCCAATTTGATAACATCTTGGTAATTTGAGTTATCCATGACAAAAATATAATCATACTGCTCAAAGTCGTATGCGGAAAATTTCCGTCCCCGTTGGTCAGTGATGTCAATACCATGTTTCTGAGCTACTTCAATGCTGCGGGGATCAGGAAGTTCCCCTACATGCCAGCCTCCTGTTCCTGCAGAATCTACTTGTACTTTGGTACGATCGACCTTGGATTTCAAGATTCCCTCGGCCAACGGTGAACGGCAAATATTGCCAAGACAAACCATTAATACTTTTGTTTTCATATGCCTTAAAAATAAAAAATCCCGCGAGTGCGGGACCAATTAGAGGGTTAATTTTTTGTTGAGGTCGTCCACGTATTTTTTAAATTGCTTATCGGTACTGGAAAGATTATCCACTGTTTTGCAGGCATGTAATACTGTGGCATGGTCACGCTGTCCAATTTGAGATCCAATAGAGGCCAAGGAGGCTTTGGTGAATTTTTTGGCAAAGAACATGGCCAGTTGCCTTGCTTGAACGATATGTCTTTTACGGGTTTTGGATTGAAGGGTATCCACATCCATTTGGAAATAATCACTGACTACTTTTTGGATGTAATCAATGGAAACTTCCCGCTTGGTATGCTTTACATAGTTATCGACTATTTTTTTTGCCAAGTCAATGGTAATTTCCCTTTTGTTGAACGAAGAGTGGGCAATCAACGAAATAATGGCACCTTCCAGCTCGCGGATGTTGGTTTTAATGTTATTGGCCAAAAACTCTACAATGTCATCGGGCATTTCTACCCCGTCACGGTACAATTTGTTTTTGATGATGGCCACACGAGTATCATAATCGGGGTGGTTCAATTCGGCAGAAAGCCCCCACTTGAAGCGGGACAACAATCTTTGCTCAATATCGATCATGTCTACCGGAGCTTTGTCGCTGGTGAGTATGACCTGCTTTCCATTTTGGTGTAGGTGGTTAAAGATGTGGAAAAACACATCCTGTGTACCGGCTTTCCCAGAGAGCAACTGGATATCGTCCACAATCAACACGTCCATGATTTGATAAAAATGAATAAAATCGTTACGGTTGTTTTTCTTGACAGATTCTATGTACTGCTGGGTAAATTTTTCGGCAGAAATGTAAAGAACCGTTTTTTCGGGATACTTTTCCTTGATTTCAACCCCAATGGCGTGTGCCAAATGGGTTTTCCCCAAACCTACCCCTCCAAAGATGAGCAATGGGTTAAAGGAAGTCCCTCCCGGTTTGTTGGCAACCGCATATCCGGCTGAACGTGCCAAACGGTTGGATTCTCCCTCCAGGAAATTGTCAAAACTATAATTGGGATTGAGCTGGGACTCTATTTTTACGTTCCGAATGCCAGGAATCACAAAAGGGTTTTTAAGCTCGGGGTTTTTGTTCTTGATAGGAACATCTACCTCCTGGTCTTTCATTTGACTTCGGTTGGCACTTGGGATTTTTTCGGTAAACGGTTGTTTGTTGCCGTAGGTATTCTCCATTTTGATGATGTACACCAATTTGGCTTTAGTGCCCAGTTCCTTCGTGAGGGCTACCTTCAGTAATTTAACGTAATGTTCTTCGAGCCATTCGTAAAAAAACTTGCTGGGTACTTGAATGCTTAGGGCGGTATCATTGAGTTTAACTGCTTTAATGGGTTCAAACCAAGTTTTGTAAGCTTGTGTCGAGATATTATCTTCAATAAAGGACAAACAATTGCTCCAAACCGATTCGGCAGTTTTACTCATAGGTATTCTTCTATTTGAAGTTTAGTTAGTTAAAATTGCGGCTAAAGACGGAGGAAAAAAGATACTTCCCTAACATTTCCTTAACACTGCAAATATGTGAACAAAAAAATGAAAAAAAAAATCGAAATGGTATTGAATTTCTGATTTTTTTTCCCCATACTTCAACTTTGCTAAAACTACAAAAAAAGTTCCTTTTATTCCCAATTTATGACAAGAAAAGCAACCACAATTTTACGGGTACGTTATGGTGAGACCGATCAAATGGGGGTGGTCTACTATGGGAACTATGCACAATACCTTGAACAAGGCCGAACCGAATGGCTGCGCGAATTAGGCTTTTCTTACAAATGGATGGAAGAAAATAATATCCAGCTTCCGGTCACCCACCTTAAGATTCAGTACCACCATCCTGCCCGCTATGATGACCTAATTACCGTAGTAACGACTCTTCAGAAAATTCCTACAGCCAAAATTGAATTTTTTTACGAAATTTTTAATGAGAAAAAGCAGCTTTTAGTGACAGCCGAAACCACCTTGGTTTTTGTAGATTCCTCCACTCAAAAAGTACGACGGGCCCCAGATTATTTAATTGAAAAATTAATCCCCTAATCTTCCTTTTTCTTAATCGTGACCTTATAGGTGTTGTTGAACAATTCATAAATGCGCTCCGATTCACTTTTACGAACCGAAATCGTCACACGGCAGTCCAAGGCCAAGACCTGTGACTCTATTTCTAGTACTTCTTCCTTGATAATGCGCATAACGGTGTTCATTTCGGGATAGTCGAATACCAGTATAAATTCTTCATTAATGGTTTTTACCACAATTTCAGAGGCCTCCAGTGCCATCTGTGCAGCCGTTTTGTAGGCTTGGATCAATCCCCCAACGCCCAATTTTGTTCCTCCAAAATACCGAACCACCACCACCAATGTGTTGGTCACCTCAAAGGATTGTAACTGTCCATAAATGGGTGTTCCTGCACTGTGGGATGGCTCTCCGTCGTCATTTACGCGGTACTGTTCATATTGTTTCCCCAATTGCCAGGCATAGCACCAATGGCGGGCATTGTAATGTTGTTTTTTGAGGGTTTCTAGGTGTTCTTTTATGGTTTCTTCGGAAGTAACAGGAAATGCGTAACCCAAAAATTTACTGCCTCGGTCTTTAAAGAGTACTTCCTGGGAGGCTTTAACTATGGTCTTGTAGGTGTCCTGTTCCATTATATTTTTGAAATTGCCATAAGGGCAATGCTTAGGAGTGCTAGCACAATGCCTAGCCAGTTTTTGGGGAGCAAACGTTCCTTAAACAGCAAAATGCCCGCTAAGGTGGAAAGGGTCACAACACCTATATTATTAACGGTAAAAATTCCTGAACTTTCCAATAGATCACTTCGAAGGGCAGCCACCAAAAAATACACCGTAAAAAAATTGGGAACCCCTAAGGCAATTCCTCCCAACAAACTCTTTTTTTCAAAAGAAAAATGTCCTTTTATCTTTTGGAACAAAAACACGGCCATCCCTATGCTTCCTGCCGAAAGGAAGAGCACCGAAGAAAATAGGGCCACATCTTCTTGCGCTACAAAACCTTCTTCTAGGAATTTAATCCCCGTATCAATAATACCGCTTCCTAGGAAGACCAATAACGGGAAAATGAGGTTTTTTTTCTGAATGGACAATCCGTGTTTTTTTTTGATGGAGGCCAAATACACAGCTATCAGCGCCAACAGAATGCCCAATCCTTTTAAGAGGTTTAAGCTTTCATGGTAGTATACCAAACCAAACACAATAGGAATAACAACGCTCATTTTTGTAGCGACCGAAACCACCGAGAGACCGCTTTTTTGTGTGGTAAGTGCCATGAGAAAGAAAATGGAAATGAAAAAACTGCCCAATAACAAGGCATAATAAAACCATGGAAACTTGGGAAGCAGCGGTATTTTGTCAAACTCTCCTTGGATTAAAATACCCAAAATGCCCGCCACGAAATAGTTGACAACGATGGCTTGAAAATTGGAGACATCAAACCGTTGAAAAAGTTTAAAAACCACCAGAATGACCGTAGAGGCCAGAATGCTTAATACCAGTGCTATCAATGTGCGTTGTTTTTAAAGTGAAACAAGGTGTCATCCCATAGTTTGCTTTCTGAAAGCAATTCGCCATTTAATAAAGGGGCTTTAATTCCTTCGTTCAAAAATGAAGGTCCTTTAAAAACAAAAGCTTCATCCCAAAGTCCCACATCAATAAACGTCTGAAGTGTTTTTGCACCCCCTTCAACAATCACACTTTGAAGTGAATGTGCATATAATACTTCACAAATTTGCTGGGGAAGGTTTTGGGAAAAGTCAATGGTTTCAAAAATCAACAAATCATTGCTTTCCATGTGCTTTTCGGTAATAACAATGGTGGTTGCCATTGAATTGAAAACATGGAAATGTTTTGGTGTACGTAGCTTCCGGTCCAATACTACTCTCACTGCATTTGATCCTTCCCAATCCCTTGTGGTTAAGCTTGGATTGTCATCCAAAACAGTTTGTGTGCCCACTAAAATGGCTTCCTCTTCTGCTCGCATTTTGTGAACTAGTTGCCTTGAAAATTCGTTTGTAATCCAGAAGGGTTGTTGGGTATCTTTACTTTTTGGGGCGATAAACCCATCTTGTGACTGTGCCCATTTCAGAAAAATATAGGGTCTTTTTTTAAGCTGAAAGGTAAAAAAGCGCTTGTTCAATGCTTCGCACTCTTTTCGCAAAACATGGACGATCACTTCGCAACCAGCGTTTTTCAATTTTTCAATTCCCCTTCCGGCCACTTTTGGATTGGGGTCTGTGCAGCCTATCACTACTTTTTTGATTCCTTTTTCAATAATTAAATGGGAACACGGCGGTGTTTTTCCAAAATGACTGCAAGGTTCCAAATTCACATATAAAGTGGCTTCCTTCAACAAGGAAGATTTTTTTACATGGTTGATGGCATTTACTTCGGCGTGGGGCTGCCCTGCACGCTCATGCCAGCCTTCGCCAATGATATGGTCTTTGTAAACAATCACGCAGCCTACCAATGGATTGGGATAGGTAGTCCCCAGTCCATTTTTGGCCAGTTGGATGCAACGCATCATGTATTTTTCGTGTATCTTCACGGTTCAAAAATACGAGTAAAAAATTAGATATGGATGTACCCATTATTCGGTCTATTCAGCCCAAAGATAATCCCGCCATTGCTTCAATTATTCGAAGTGTTTTAGAGGATTTTAAGGTCCCAAAAGTGGGAACGGCCTATGCCGATGTGGCATTGGACTGTATGTTTGAAACCTACCAAAAACCTCGTGCAGCGTATTTTGTCTTGGAAGAAGCGGATACCTTGATTGGTGGGGGTGGAATTGCACAACTTGATCATTACAAAGGGAATGTTTGTGAACTGCAAAAAATGTATTTTCTGGAAGAAGCCCGAGGGCGTGGGTTGGGTACCCAAATGATAGATGTTTGCCTTAAAAGAGCAAAAGAATTGGGATTTGAAAAATGCTATTTGGAGACCATGTCCTATATGGAAGCGGCGCAAAAACTGTATAAAAAATACGGATTTCAATACTTAAATGGCCCTATGGGCGATACAGGCCACCATGCCTGTGGGGTACACATGATTTTGGATTTATAGCATGACCCTTAAAGAACTCAAACATCAGTTTCACAATGAATTAAAGGATATTTTTCCTTTCCAGGAAATCGATTCTTTCTATTTTTTAACGGTTGAAAAAGAATTAGGGTTTTCAAAATCAAAGGTATTGTTAATGGCGAATGAACCTATGAGTTTGGGGGAGAGCATCGCCGTTCACAAAGTACTGACAAGGCTTAAAAAGCAAGAACCCATTCAATATATTCTTGGCGAAACCGAATTTTACGGAATGCCGTTCAAGGTGACTCCTGCCACGTTAATACCCCGTCCCGAAACCGAAGAATTGGTGGATTGGATGGTTTCCGACAATGAAAACAGGCGTTCTGCCTTTACTATATTGGACATTGGAACGGGCTCGGGGTGTATTGCCATTGCTTTGGCCAAGCATCTGCCCAACGCGCAAGTTACCGCGTTGGATGTTTCGAATGCTGCCTTAACGGTTGCCACAAGAAATGCACAAATTAACAAGGTTGCTGTTTCATTGCTACCAATGGATATTTTAAAAGCAAATGCATTGCCGGAAACTTTCGATATTATTGTTTCCAATCCGCCCTATGTTCGAGTTTCCGAGAAAACGGAAATGCAGAAAAACGTGTTGGATTTTGAACCCGCCTCGGCCCTTTTCGTGGAAGATGCCCATCCGTTTCTTTTTTATTCCAAAATTGCCCAACTGGCCCAAAGGCATTTGAAGCCCAATGGGCTTCTTTACTTCGAAATAAATGAGTATCTTAGTAAGGAATTGGTTGAAGTTCTTGGTAAAGAGCATTTTAAATCAATAGAAGTGCGTAAAGACGTATTTGGGAAAGACCGAATGATTAAATGTACCATAGGTGAATAAATTGGAAAAAATATGTGTTTTTTGTGGAAGCAGCGAAGGCAATGATACAGCCATCATTAACGCTGCGAAGCAATTGGGGGAAACTTTTGCCCAACGTAATATCACCTTGGTTTATGGGGCTGCCAAAATTGGAATCATGGGTGTTTTGGCAAAATCGGTGCTGGATCACCACGGAACGGTTGTGGGTATTATCCCGGAATTTTTAAAGAAAAAGGAAGTGGTTCATTTAGGGCTTTCCGAATTGATCACCACCCAAAACATGCACGATCGAAAATGGGAAATGCAACAACAAAGTGATGGGTTTATTGCGCTTCCGGGAGGGTTGGGAACCCTAGAGGAACTCTTCGAAATCCTTACGTGGCTCCAACTTGGGCTTCACCAAAAACCCATAGGACTGCTCAATGTAAATCATTTCTATGACGATTTACTCCAGCTCCTGGAAACCATGGTTCGCAAGGGATTATTGAAAATGAAAAACTACGAATTACTTTTGGTGTCAGATGCTATCGATACCTTGTTGGAAAAGATGGAGCAATTTAAAGCACCACGTATTCCTAAATGGTTAAAACCCGAGCGGATTTAATATCAAGTTATCAACTTTTCCTTTAACTTTTTAACAACTTTTATAGTGAAAAGGTTAATTGGCTGCATTTATTACAATTAGCAAAAAACCTTTTCCATATGAGTGCAACAAAAGAAACGTACCTTGCCGAAGGATTGGGAACCTTCGCGTTGGTTTGTTTGGTTGTGGGGCGGCTACCGTAGCAGGTTTTCCTCCACAAGCCCCTCAAGCGTGTACTAGAGTACTTTTGCGTTGGACCCCAGCCGTTGTGGCTATGGCTTATGCTATTAGGCAGGTGTCAGGACCTTACATTAATCCATTAATTTCATTATGAGTTGCTGGAAAATTATCATTAGGAATTTCGGATGTGGTTCAAAGTAACGCCAAGACTACTTATTGCTGCTGGCGTATTGTATTTATTGTTGACGGAGGTGCGGTTTACCATGGGAGAATGGGCGTTGGGCAGTAACTGGCTGGGGAGAGGGACTGTTGGTAATTACTCCATATAGTCTACTTTTTGTGCAGAATTTATTATTTACACTCTTTTTAATGGTCATTTTGGAACTACGGCGTAAGAAATGCCTCTCCTCAAATGGCAGGATTGGCTATTGGGATAACACTGGTGCTAATCCATTTTATGGTGGTAATCCCCATTGGGAACTTCGGTAAACCCTGCGCGTAGTTTGGGCCCTGCTTTATTTGCCAGGAATGGCATTACAACAGCTCTGGCTGTTTTTTGTGGCTCCCATAAGCGGAGGGAATTGCTGCATTGGTGAGAAAGAGCATTTGTGGAAGAATGGCGATTTTAATATTTATTAACAAGGGCGCAAGATTTTTTTTGGTTTTTAACGAAAAAAATAACACCTTATCTTTTTTTGTGTAAAAATTATTTGTAATTTTCATTCTTTAAAATTAAACCATCATTATGAAAAACCAAAATTACCTATTGATTTTGTTGTTTTTGGCATTTTCTTTTTGTATCAGCTCAAGAAAATGTGCCATCAACCCTTACCTTTCTACGGGAACTGTTTCTATGTGAAGTATGTTTCACATGGCCTCAAGGCCTGACCTAATTCCCCCCGATAACACCACGAAAGCCAATGACTAAGCGTTCCATTGCAAACCAGATTGTAATGGGTGAGACCCTCAAATTGAAAACGATTATTTCGTAAGAAGCTTGAACGAAGAACAAGAAATGAACAGGGCTCATAGCCTTGTTTTTAATACCTATTCATCTACTTCACATACCGACCCTTCTTTGGCAGTAGGGCCCCAATCATATCGATTGTGTACAACACTGGGTTTATGATTTACGATAAATCGGGTAACGTGTTGCAAGGGCAAACAGCTCACAAATCTGCAATATTTCCAACAGGTGGTTGCGCGAGCACTTACCGTTTCTTACGACAACGCTGCAGACCGTTGGTGCCTTTTTAAATGCACAGGGCCATAGTGGATTCGATGGAGGGCCAAACCTTAACGGCAGGTGGTATATTTACACTATTTCGGCTGTGCAGGATTACCAAAAGTTGTCTGTATGGAGTGACGGCTATTACATTGCAGAAAACACCAGTGGTTTCCCAGCAAAGTCTGGGCATTGGAACGTTCCTGTGATAACAGGTAATCCCAATACAAAGTAGTTAGGTTTAACCTTCCAGGTAACCAGTGGATTCTTTGCTTCAAGTATTAAACGTAACCGATAATAATTTACCGGCTGCTGGGGGAGCAACGGTAATTTATATGCAAGACGATGCTTGGTCTGGCGTTTCAAGCGACCATATTAAATTATGGACCATTAATGTGAATTGGACTACAACATCCAATTCAACCATTTCGGCGGCTCAGCAAATTGCCGTTACTCCCTTCATTAGCGTTTTTGATAACGGAAGTTTTTCAAACTTGACGCAACCCGGTGGAGGTACAGCTATTGATGCGCTACAAGCTACCATCATGAACCAAGCACAATTCCGAAAGTTTTCTGGCCATAATTCCGCCGTATTCAATTTTGTGGTAGATGCTGATGCCTCAGCAGGAGAGTTGGCCGCCGTACGATGGATGGAATTTCATCAAAGCGGTGATAACCAACCTTGGTCGTTATGCTAAAAAGATTCTCTGCAATGAGAAAACATCATGAATGCAAGTTTGTGCCATGGATAGCGAAATATTGGGATGGGGGATACAGCTCATGTCAAGCCTACAACAACAACCGTTCAGGTAAGGGTCTTATTTAGTGCCCAAGTACCGATCCTCTGAGGACTATGACGCGAACAAAGTAATTGCCAATATAAATCAAAACTTTTCTATGGAACCCGTTATGGGGATTACAGTAAAATTGATGAACCCGTCTGATAATTCTTTTGGTTCGTACAGGCCTTGAGTAGCGGACGAAGGAGTGGTAGGTAAGTTCCAAATGCAGGCAGGCTACCGATACTCAAGCTCCGCCATACCAACCAACGGCATTCTGATAACATCTAAAATGTTGGAGCAACCTTAACCGAATCTTACAAAGGTCAATGCGGGAGTTACCCAATACAATATTTCCATTAATGGAATTTAGTGGGAACCTCCACCACCACTTCCTTTAATGTAGCATGGGGCTTTCTGCCACAGCAACCTACACTCGGTAAATGCACAGGATAGGCAGGAAATACCTCTGGAAATGCGACCACCTCGTTTACCGACTTACCACAGTTACCTGTTTGTACTTCAGCGAGTACTAATATTAACGATGAATAGGAAAGGGTACAATTGAATACCATTAACAATAACACAGGTGGACAATTCCTGACCGACTTCTGCTATTTCCACCGATTTAACCGAAGAGGCAGCCTATATCACGGTAACCCCACTTGGACAGGAACTGTGTGCCCCGAAGGGTATGCCGTTTGGATTGATTATAATCATATGATGGAATTTTATAGATGCAGAGGGTGGTTTGGTCAAAGCGGCTGTCTCCTAATAGTGGCTTTGATTCCCACAGGAGACATCCCAAACGTCTGCAAGAATGAGGGTTTCCATGAAATACAATGGTATCCCAACCTCATGTGAAACGTTTACCTATGGAGAAGTAGAAGATTATACCATTAATTTGGTAGCAGGCGGGGTGGTGATACCCAAGCGCCTACAGCACCTACTAACCTTACGGCTTCCAATAATGGCTGATACCAGCTTGTCACTTTCACGGAGATACTTCTTCAGATAACGTTGGGGTGACGGGTTATGAGGTATTACTAAACGGTGAGCTTATAGGGTCTGTGCAGGTATGCAACAACAGGGGATTAACGGCAAATACATCCTATACTTTCAATGTACGTGCATTTTGAGCCTGCTTTGGAAATTTTCTGCCTTGACAATACGGTGAATGTTACCACAACGGGTGGAGGTGGGCCGGACAGATTGCGGCCTATTATTTTTGAAACCGGTTTGATGGCTGGAGCGATGGTGGAAGCGATTGTGTAAGGGTACTATCCACTGCTCTATGAAGGAGGATTACTCTATTCGTTTGAGGATAACTCTACCTCTTCCAATTCGCAGTATCTCCTGCTATTAAACACTTACTGGGAATTCGCAAGTAACTATAGGTTCCACACCAAATCCATCCAGTTTTTGAAAATGGAGAAGATTTCTTCGTGGAAATTCTACAATGGTTCAACCTATCAAGATAGTTGGGCAGTATGTGTAGGGCTTCACACTTTATATGGATCGTTCTTTACCGGTGATTGTGTTAAATTCTTCCGCTTCGTTTCAATGCCCAATAACCGAATCCGTTTCCGTGCCGATGCAAGTGCCAATGATGATTTGAAGATATTTTGACAAGTCATTATCTCTGGTGATAATGTTGCGGCGCCTATTGGTATATAACCGGTAAGTGAAAATACCATTCACAATTTCACTAATATGGCCGGAAGCATTAAATTGTATCTAACCCAGCCCAGACACATGGTGGTATCGTCGAGATTTTAGACATGGACATTAGAGATCTATATCTATGCGCCCAACGGGCAACTGGTGAAAAAAGATTAATCCCAATCTGAATACTTAGCAGGTTTGGATATTTCCGGATTTAGCTCTGGAATGTATTTTGTTTGATTTATTTCTGAAGAAAGCAGTAGTGGTAAACAGTTATTAGTATTTTTTCGTAATACCAAAAGGCCGTTCGAAATGAACGCGGCTTTTTTATTTAAAATCACTAAAGAAGAGCCTATCTTTTTCTGAAGGAATTTTATACTGTTTTATGAACATCGAACGGCACATTCACCAGCTCCGCAAAGAACTTCAGAACCTTTTAATTATAATAACCGTACTGGATAAGCCTACGATTTCCGACTTTGGTTTGACCAAAAAGTTGAAATTATTTGCAACAATTGGAGCCGATAATCCTGATGTTACGATCCCAATTCCCCAACCCTACGGGTGGGGGGCGAAATCACAAAAAATTTCTGAAACCGTTGCCCTGCCGTTTTAGAATGTATTAACTCGACAATAAATTATTCAAAAGACTTGGAAGATTGGGAAACCCGTATCGAAAAGCTGGTAGATGGTGCAGTAGCCTACACTTGCGAGCTAAAATATGATGGTGCTTCCATAAGCCTTACCTATGAAAATGGACAGTTGGTAAAAGCCGTTACCCGGGGTGACGGGTTACAAGGCGACGATGTTACTACCAATGTAAAAACCATTAAATCGGTGCCGCTCCAATTAAAAGGAGATTATCCAGCTTCGTTTGATATTCGGGGGGAAATCATTTTACCATTGGCGGGTTTTGCCAAAATGAACGAAGAACGACTGGAAGCAGGGGAGGAGCTGTACAGAAATCCGCGGAACACGGCCTCGGGAAGCCTAAAATTACAAGACAGTGCCGAAGTGGCCAAACGACCTTTGGACTGCTTACTGTATAGCCTACATGCCGAAAGATTACCCTTCAATACACAATTTGAAGGCCTCCAAAAGGCCCGTGACTGGGGGTTTAAAGTACCCAAAGAGGCCCAATTGGCAAAAAACATTGATGAGGTTTTGGCCTACATTAATTATTGGGATCAACACCGTCATGATTTGCCTTACGAAATTGATGGTGTGGTCATTAAGGTAAACAACCTTCAGCAACAGGAAGAATTGGGCTATACGGCCAAATCCCCCCGTTGGGCAATGGCTTATAAATTCAAGGCAGAACAGGTCACTACCGTACTAAACGAAATTACCTATCAGGTAGGGCGAACAGGGGCCATCACTCCAGTGGCCAATTTAGAACCCATAGAATTGGCGGGAACTATCGTGAAACGTGCTTCTTTGCACAATGCAGACCAAATTGAAAAATTGGATATCCGTGTGGGCGATACGGTTTATGTTGAAAAAGGAGGGGAGATTATCCCAAAAATCATTGCCGTGGAGTTTTCCAAAAGGCCGTCTAATTCGCAACCCACCCAGTATATTACCCATTGTCCCGAATGTCACACAGCCTTGATTAGAAACGAAGGCGAAGCACAGCACTATTGCCCCAATGCCGCAGGCTGTCCACCCCAGATTATTGGGCGCATCCAGCATTTTATTTCCCGAAAAGCCATGGATATTGAAGGCTTGGGAGGAGAAACCGTTGCCTTGCTGGTAAATAATGGATTGATACAGAATTACGCCGATTTGTACGAACTCACCGAAGCACAGGTTATTCCATTGGAACGCATGGCCGAAAAAAGTGCTGAAAATCTCATCAAAGGGATTGAGGCTTCCAAACAAATTCCTTTCGAGCGGGTTTTGTTTGCCCTTGGCATTCGTTATGTGGGGGAGACCGTAGCAAAGAAATTGGCAAAACATTTCAAGACCATTGATGCCATTAGGGATGCTTCCATGGAAGCATTGGTTTCGGTAGAGGAAATAGGCGAGCGCATTGCAGAGAGCGTGGTTGTTTTTTTTGCTTCCGAAGAGAACCAGCAAATCATTCATCGTCTTAAAACCCACGGATTGCAATTGGAACTGTCTGCCGAAACGCTTGCAAACCAAACCAATAAACTCAATGGGAATGTATTTGTTGTTTCGGGTGTGTTCACAAAAGTCTCCAGGGAAGAGCTCAAAAAATTGATTGAGGATAATGGGGGAAAAGTGTCGAGTAGCATTTCGCCCAAAACCCATTTTGTGGTGGCAGGTGATAACATGGGGCCCAGTAAAAAAACAAAAGCCGAAAGTTTGGGGGTGGCCATCATTGGAGAAGATGAATTTTTAAGGATGATTCATTCCTAGCTAAATTGTAATTTTGTAGAGAATCCCATTCTGCCTATGTTCGAAAAACTGAAGAAAAAAGGATTGCGAAAGCATACGTTGAAACACTTGGAAAACCGAGATACCTCTGGGGTAAATTCCAAGATGAAAACCCTTGCATTTTTGGTAGACGAAATGCTCTTTCAGGATTTTGATCAACTGTATGAACTCCACAAGGTTTTTGGGCTACAACCCAAAGACGTAAAGGTTTTTTCGTTTCTGGAAGTAAAGAAAAAATTACCTTCCCTTCGTCAAAACCAAATTAACAATAAGGATTTCAATTGGAAAGGAGAGATTAGCAATCAAAATGCCCTAGAATTTTTGGACCGCGATTACGATGTTTTGGTGGGATTCTATCAGGGAACTCATGAATTTCTGGATTTAATGGTGTCGCAAAGCAAGGCAAAATTCAAAGTGGGTTTTAAGGAAGCCGATGCCCGATTATACGACTTGATTATCGCTGTTCCTACCAGCGATTTCCCTACCTTTGTTTCGGAACTTAAAAAATACGCTACTCTTTTAAACAAAATTTGATATGAAAGCACTCATAGGAACTGGTGTTGCATTGATTACCCCTTTTACCAGCGATGGAAATGTAGACTTGGAAGGGTTGAAACGGGTAGTGGAGTTTCAAATTAATAATGGTATTGAATACCTTGTGGTATTGGGAACCACAGGGGAAAGTGTTACCCTTTCCAAAGAAGAAAAACAAACGGTTATCGATACAGTAATAGCAGGCAATGCAGGACGTTTACCCCTTGTTTTAGGAGTAGGGGGTAACGATACCCAAGCGGTTTGCCATGAATTGCAAACCCGCGACCTTTCTGCATTTACGGCAATATTATCGGTGTCTCCCATGTACAATAAACCTACGCAAGAAGGCATTTACCAACATTTTAAGGCTGTTTCAAAAGCCAGTCCGTTGCCTATTATTCTATATAACGTTCCTGGAAGGACTGCCAGCAACATGCTGCCCGAGACCGTGATACGATTGGCCCGTGATTTTGGAAACATTGTGGCCATTAAGGAGGCAGCCGGAGATTTGGTGCAAGCCATGCGTATGATAGCGGGTACACCCGTAGATTTTTTAGTGATTTCTGGCGATGATATGATCGCGTTACCCATGGTATTGGCAGGTGGAGCGGGGGTAATTTCAGTAATTGGGGAAGGTTTTCCAAAGGAATTTTCGGCAATGATCCGTCTTGGACTTGCTCGAAAAGTAGATGAGGCATACGCCCTTCACTATCAAATGGCTCCAGCTATTGATTATATTTTTGCAGAAGGAAATCCTGCGGGAATTAAGGCTGTTTTCCAAAAGCTAGGGATTTGCGGAGATGCAGTACGGCTTCCTTTGGTGGGGGTAAGTGAGGGTTTGCGCAAGAAAATCAATGATTTTGTAGACGCCTTTTCCCACGAGTAGGATCAGCCTCTCGTTAAACTTTTCCAAAAGACTCGTTTTCCAAAGCAATGAAGGGCTATTTTAGCCCAATGAATTTGTTTTTATAATCACTTTTATTTCACTACTTTTGCACGATGTTTTTTAAAACGATGAATAAGAGCCTGTTATTTGTATTTGTACTAGTGTTTTTGACCTCCTGTAGCTCCTATCAAAAATTGTTGCGTTCAGATGATGTGGCCAAAAAATACACAGCAGCAGATTCGCTTTACAAAATGGGCAAGTATAAAAAGGCTCTGCCATTAATGGAGCAGATTGTACCTGCCTACCGTGGAAAACCCCAAGCAGAGCCATTAATGTTTCGTTACGCAAACACCTTTTACCAGTTGGAGGATTATTATCTTTCCGGCTATCAATTTGAACGATTTGTGACCTCTTATCCCAAGAGTGATAGTTTGGAAGTTGCGGCTTTCCGTTCGGCAAAGAGCTATTACGAATTATCCCCAAGGTATTCGTTGGATCAAAAGGATACCTACACGGCCCTTGAAAAACTGCAAGAGTTTGTGGATCGTTTCCCCAATTCAACGTACCGGTCCAATGCCAATGTGATGGTAGCAGAACTTCGTGAAAAAATTGAAAAAAAGGATTTCGAAACTGCTAGCCAATACTTGCGAATTTCAGATTACAAGGCAGCCATTGAAAGTTTTGAGAACTTCATTGCAGATCATCCTGGATCCAAATTTCGGCAGGATGCCTTTTATGGTAGGCTGGAAGCTTCCTACCTATTGGCCATCAATAGTGTTCCCTATTTGGTGAAAGACCGCTTGAGCCAAAGCAAGAAGTATTATGATAGTTACTTAAAATACTACAGCGATGGTAGCTTACGGCCTGAAGCCGATGAGATTTCCCAAGATGTGGAAAAACGATTAGCACAATTTACTACTGAAAACTAAAAGTCATATTTTTACAAAATGAACGATATCAAAAATTCCGACGCACCTATCAATACTACAACCATTGATAAGAATTTGCTAGATGAAAAAACGGGAAATATCTATGAAGCTATTTCCATCATTGCAAAAAGAGCTGGCCAAATTAATGGAGACATTAAAAAAGAACTTCTGGAAAAACTGGACGAATTTGCTACCTACAACGATAGCTTGGAAGAAATTTTTGAAAACAAGGAGCAAATAGAAGTATCCAAGTTTTATGAGCGACTTCCCAAGCCTCATGCACTCGCTGTTCAGGAATGGTTGGAAGATAAAATTTACTACCGCAATACGGCTGACGAAGCGCTAGACCAATAAACCCATGTCTGTTTTAAGCGGTAAAAAAATACTACTGGGTGTTACCGCCGGTATTGCTGCTTATAAAAGTGCTTTTTTGGTTCGCCAATTGGTGAAGAAGGGTGCTGAAGTGCGAGTTGTCATGACTCCTGCAGCCAAGGATTTTGTGACTCCTTTAACCCTTTCCACGCTTTCCAAAAACGAAGTACTGTCGTCGTTTACCAACGAAGAAAATTCAAATGCCCAATGGAATAACCATGTAGCGTTAGGCCTTTGGGCAGATTTTTTTATCATTGCTCCCGCTACGGCAAATACCCTCTCCAAAATGGCTTCCGGAACGAGTGATAACCTTTTGGTGGCTACCTATCTTTCAGCGAAATGCCCTGTCTATGTAGCTCCGGCAATGGATTTGGACATGTACCAACATCCTTCCACCAATGAAACCTTTCAAAAACTGGAAGCGTTTGGAAATAAAATTATCCCGGCCGCCCATGGCGAACTGGCCAGTGGCTTGGTAGGGCAGGGGCGTATGGCAGAGCCAGAAGACATTGTTGCTTTTCTGGAAAATGACATTCTGAAAAGCCTCCCTTTAAAAGGAAAAAAAATACTTATTACGGCTGGACCTACCTATGAGGCCATCGACCCAGTTCGTTTTATAGGAAACCATTCCAGCGGAAAAATGGGGTATGCCCTTGCTGTGGTTTCGGCCGCTATGGGAGCCGAGGTGGTCTTGGTTTCGGGGCCCACCCATCTTTCGGTCGCAAACGATTTGATTACCCTAGTAAAAGTTACTTCAGCCCATGAAATGTACGAAGCGGCCCATGCACGCTTTCCCAAAGTAGATATAGCTATTTTAAGTGCTGCAGTGGCCGATTTCCGCCCTAAAAATGTTGCTTCCCAAAAAATAAAGAAGAAAGAAGGAGGACTTACTTTGGAACTCGAAAAGACCGAAGATATCCTTGCCTCGCTGGGAAAAGTGAAGAAAAAACAATTTTTGGTGGGCTTTGCGCTGGAGACCGAAAACGAGCTTGAAAATGCAAAAACAAAGCTTCAGAAAAAGAATTTAGATTTAATTGTATTAAATTCGCTGAACGATACCGGAGTAGGTTTTGGTGCGGCAACCAATAAAGTAACCCTCATTGCTCCAAACAATAAAGTACTCCCTTTTTCAGTTAAGGAAAAAGAAGCAGTTGCGAAAGACATTTTAGATTATATTTTAGAACACATCGATGCGTAAGATTTTTACTTTTTTTATTTGCGGAATTTTTGGGCTATCCTTGCAAGCACAGGAGCTAAATGCCACGGTAACGATAGATGCAGAACAGACGGGGCAACCCAATTACCAAGTATTTAGGACCTTGGAAGAGCAACTTACCGATTTTTTGAATAAGACCACTTGGACTTCCAAGGGGTTCAAAAACCAAGAACGCATCGACTGTAACTTTACCTTGATCATTCAAAGTTTTGAATCGACCAGTTTTTCGGGAACGCTGCAGGTGCAATCTTCCCGTACGGTTTTTAATTCTACCTACGATTCTCCTATCTACAACTATAACGACAAGCAATTCAATTTTGAATACACCGAATTCCAACCGCTGGTATTCAATATCAACAGTTTCGACTCAAACCTAGTTTCGGTCCTTGCTTATCACGTGTATACGATCATTGGTTTGGATGCCGATACCTTTCAGCAAAATGGGGGCGACGAATACTTCGCCATAGCCAAGCAAATCATTAACACCGCTGCTTCCAGTAGGTTTGCCGGATGGAAAGCTACCGATGGTACTCAATCACGGTACCGATATAATGATGCCATTATTTCAAATGTATACCAGGAATTTCGTGATGCCCTATACACCTACCACCGTTTAGGGCTTGATTTCATGGAGAGCAATCCCCGTGAAGCAAAACTAAAAGTCATTGATGCCGTTGCCCAATTGAAAGGAGTGAATGACCGTAGGCCCAATTCCTATTTACTGCGCACTTTTTTTGATGCGAAAGCCGATGAAATCGCTGCGGTTTTTAGCGGTGGTCCTCAAGTTGATATCAATTCACTGGTTGATAACCTCAATAGAATTGCCCCTACCCGCCGTAGTAGCTGGAGCACTATAAAATTATAATGCTTTTCTTGCTGAAATTGTAATTCTCCCTTATTTTAGGGGTATCTAGTTGCAACCATAAATCAAGGCAATTGATTGTAAGTCTTTCCATAAAGAACTATGCGTTAATTAAAGATATCAGGGTGGGTTTCCACTCTGGTCTTACCATTGTAACCGGTGAAACAGGTGCAGGGAAGTCGATCCTACTGGATGCACTTTCGCTGGTTTTAGGAAAAAGAGCAGACCAAAAAGTGGTGAGGGACGCTTCGGAAAAATGTGTGGTAGAGGCCGAATTCCAAATTGCTCCTTATCATTTCCGGGAACTCTTTGAGGCGTTGGATTTGGATTATGAAGACCAAACCATTTTACGTCGGGAAATTCTTCCCAACGGAAAATCCCGCGCCTTTGTAAATGACACTCCTGTTTCGTTGCAACAACTGCAATCATTGGGTATTCTATTAATTGATATCCATAGCCAGTTTGATACACAAAGTCTTTTTTCGGAACAATACCAACTAGAGTTGATCGATACGCTTGCCCACAATGAAAAAGCCTTGCTTGATTTCCAGCAAGGTTTTAAGGAATACTCAGCTTTGCAAAGCGAATGGGAGGCTCTGAAAAGCCAAAAAGAACAAGCCGCAAAAGAATGGGACTATCATCATTTCTTGTTTACCGAATTGCAGTCCCTTCAGTTGTCCAAGATCAATCAACAAGCGCTGGAAGAGACGTTTGAACAGCTCAACAACGCTGAGGAAATACAAGAAGTTTTATCCCAGTCCCATCAATTGCTTTCCGAAGAAAACATAGGTGCCTTAACAACACTTGGGGAAATGCGCTTGCAATTGGGAAAAATCAAGGGTTTTTCAAAATCCTACGAAAGCCTTTGGAATCGAATTAATTCGGTATACATTGAATTGGAAGATATTTCAGAAGAGTTGCAATTGGCCAATGATCAATTGGAGGCTAGGCCCGATTTGCTGGCTGAGGTGAACGAAAAACTGCAATCGTTGTACAGGCTTCAGCAAAAACATTCGGTAAGCAGTGTGGCAGAATTGCTTGAAATAGAAAAAGAACTTTCCAGGAAGGTGAGCGATTTTGAATCGGTGGATGAGAGAATAGCGGCAGTTGAAACCAAAATAAAATCCCAAAAGGAAGATTTGGAGAAACGTGCAAAACAAATTCGTAAGGAGCGGGAAGCCGTTTTCCCAAAATTGAAGCAAGAACTCGAATCGTACTTAAAGGATTTAGGCCTTCCCAATGCACAGTTTGTATTTCAATTAAAGCCTATACCCAACTTTAGACTCAATGGGATGGATGAATTGTCCATGCTCTTTTCGGCCAACAAAGGGGTGGCTCCGGGGCCTATCCAAAAGATGGCTTCGGGAGGTGAATTGAGTAGGGTCATGCTCTCTTTAAAAGCGGTTTTGGCCCATTTTAAAAACCTTCCCACTATTGTTTTCGATGAAATAGATACGGGAGTTTCGGGGAAATCGCACACAAAATGGCGTTGATTCTTTCAAATGAGCAAAGAGCACAATTGATAAGCATTACTCATTTACCTCAAATTGCAGCAAAGGGCGACTACCATAAAAAAGTGTATAAAGTAGAAGGAGAAGCCATGACGAGTACCCAAATTGCAGAACTTACTCATGAGCAACGTATTGTGGAGATTGCCCAAATGATTGGCGGAAGCAACTTAAGCGACTCTGCCATTGCACACGCCAAACAATTATTGAATTAATGTATATTTACAAAAACTAAACAACACTATCATGGCTTATAACTTATTGAAAGGAAAAAGAGGAATCATTTTTGGGGCTTTGGACGAGAATTCCATTGCTTGGAAAACTGCAGAACGCGTTCACGAAGAAGGGGGAACTTTTGTCCTGACCAATGCGCCCATTGCCATGCGAATGGGACAAATTAATGCTTTAGCCGAAAAGACAGGCTCCCAAATTATTCCTGCCGATGCAACGCTTATGGAAGATTTGGAAAACCTTGTGGACAAAGCAATGGAGCTGTTGGGTGGAAAATTGGATTTTGTGCTTCATTCCATTGGGATGTCTGTAAATGTCCGAAAAGGAAGGCATTACACCGATCAAAACTATGAATGGACCCAAAAAGGATGGGATGTTTCTGCCGTATCCTTCCATAAAACCATGCAAGTATTGTATAAGAAAGATGCCATGAATGAGTGGGGTAGTATAGTTGCCCTTACCTATATGGCAGCCCAACGAGTATTTCCAGATTACAATGACATGGCAGACAACAAAGCCTATCTTGAATCCATTGCCAGAAGTTTTGGGTATTTCTTTGGAAAAGATAAAAAAGTACGGGTGAACACCATCTCTCAGTCGCCTACTCCTACTACGGCTGGGCAAGGTGTAAAAGGGTTTGATGGTTTTATTGCCTATGCCGAAAAAATGTCGCCTTTGGGAAATGCTACCGCTTTGGATTGCGCTAACTATACGGTATCACTTTTTAGCGATTTGACCAAGCGAGTGACCCTTCAGAACCTTTACAATGATGGTGGTTTTTCAAATATGGGCGTGAGTAATGAGGTGATGGAAGCTTTCATGAAGTAATTTTTCCTATTTTTTCATAGTACGAAAACCAGCTATATGGCTGGTTTTTATGTTGTTGGTCGATAAGAAAACTTAATTTGTCCAAAAAAAAAATCTTGTGCGAAAAAACTTTTGCAGTTCGCTTTTTTTTGAATATTTTTAGTGCTTATTAACTAATCTATTAATATAAATTATGAAAAAATTTACTTTACTCATTGCATTAATGATATGCGCAGTTGGTTTTAGCCAAAGAGTATCGGATAATGTACCGGTAATTGCTGCCTCATCAGTTGCAAAAACAGCCGTAGCTAAAGTTTCAAGAGCAGCTACTAGCGGAACTTCTATTGCTAGACACTCGGCAAACCCCACGGTGGATGCATTACTTCAAAGACTTGCATCTATTGGTAGCCAAGCTGGAAACTTATCTGAGTTCTTTACTCTTGAAGAACAAACCATTCTAAGAAATCATTTTGCCGGAAGGGAAATGATGCCAAACGAGAACCAAGGTACTTATGTAGCGGGTACTACATCGTTTGTGGGTAACTCTCATGGTTCTCCTGTTGTTAACGGTGCACCAGGTAGCAAAACTGCTGCTCAAAACGGAGATGCCACTAGAATGCCCGTGGTCATTACTCACAACGTTTCCCAAACCATTACTCCTGGTGACGAGATTGCCTGCGCTGATGGTATCAGTTTTAGGGATAACAACATTTTCCGTGCCTTCGATTTAGCCGGTGACTTTGGTATTACCAATGGTTTTGATGTAACCGATGTAGAAATTGCGATTGGACCTGTATCTACTCCTGGAGGTTTCCCAATGACCTTGAGAATTTGGGAGAGCACTGGAGCTGCATTCCCCAACGGAACGCTTAACATGGTTGCAGAAACCACAATCACTATCACCAATGCTGATGCTGAATCTATCATTTCTGTGCCTCTTGTTGCTTCTGTAGCAGCTGGAGCTGAAATGATTTATGAGGCTGAAATTGTAGATGATGGAACTGCTACCAATTTCATGCGTTTCGGTTGTAATACTTTAGGACAAACGGGTCCTTCTTGGATTTTGGCCCCTGATTGTGGTGCGACTACTATTTCAGATTTGTTCGTACTTGCTGGACTTCCCAATGCATTCATCATGAACGTGATTGGTGATGAAGCTGGTGGAGGTGGAGGAGGAACTCCTATCACTTATGGATGGGAATCTCAAGGATTAGGATACGGAAGCTTCGATCTTAACACTCCAACTTCCTACACTACCATTAGCCCTGGTTCAGGAACCGCCAACTTTGAATCTTCAGGAGCTATCGATCCTAACGACCTTACTACAGGTTATGCAATGGACAATGGTGGAAATATCTGGAGTGTTGATGTTGCTAGTGGCGCTTACACTTTCTTAGGGAATGTGGGGGTGAATGATGCTGTAGGTTTGGAATTCAATCCTGTAGACGGTCAACTCTATATGAATACACTTACACAATTGTTCACTGTTGATACGGCAACCCCTAGTGTTACTCTAGTGGGTAACTTAGGAACAACTGGAGCACTTGCCATTGCATTAGGTATTGATGATACAGGTACAGGATACACCTATGATATTGTAGACGATAGTTTCTATTCTGTTAACTTAGCCACAGGAGCAGCGACCCTTATTGGTTCCATTGGTTTTGATGCCAACTTTGGACAAGGGATGACTTGGGATGCCAACACTTCTACCATGTACATGGCTTGCTTCAACAATGGTATTTTTGATGCTGAAATTAGAACTGTTGATCTTGCAACGGGTAATACAACCTTAATTGGTGAATTCCTTCCTGGTAACCTAAACCAATTAGCTTGGATCTCCATGGGTGAGACCGGCGGTGGAGGCGGTGGAGGCTGTGGCGATTTTAATTACGCCAACGTTTCTCCAACTGGAAATGGTGTTCCTTCTCAAACTTTCCCAGACTTCCCAGACTTTGATAGCCAAGCAGTAGATGATGTTGTGCTTCCCGGTCCAGATGCAGGTACTATCTGCTCTATTGCAATTACTGGTACTGGAGCAGGTATCCCTGCTTCCACAAATAACACTGTAGATCTTACCATCTACGAAGATAATGGAGGTATTCCTGGTGCAGTTTTCTATACTGAGTCTTTCCCAAGTTCAGTAGATGCTGATGGAAACGGTTCATTTACGCTTGAGCCTACCAGTGACGTAACCCTTAACCCTAATACTACTTATTGGGTACAAGTTGTTGCCAATATGGAGTTTGGTGTTTCTGGACAATGGTTCTGGAGCAGTGCCGATGATGGTAACGATGCTGCTGCATTGTGGCAAAACCCAGGTGGAGGTTTTGGTACTTGTACTACTTGGGGTACTTTTGCAGGCTGTGCTGTTGGTGGTGGATTAGGTCCAGACTTGTTAATGGATATTGAATTCATTTCTTCTCCTATCATTACCTACGATACTTGTGAAGGTGCATTACCTATTAGCTGTGGTGATACCGTACAGGGAGATACTTTGTCTGCTACCGTTGACGCTGTTGATGATTGTACCGCAGGTACTCCCGATGCTCCTGGTGTATGGTACAAGTGGGAAGATACTTCTGGTCTAGAAGCAGATGTACTTCTATCTACTTGTAGTGCCAATACAGACTATGATACCCAGATTTCTGTGTTCACAGGACCCGATTGTAACAACTTGACTTGTGTGGCTGGTAACGATGATTCACCAAACTGTACCAACTTCCAATCTGAAGTGGAATTCCAAAGTGATGGAAACAGTACCTATTATATCCTTGTTTATGGATTTAACACAGGGGTTGGTAACTTCGAATTGAGCATGTCTTGTACACTTATCCCACCAGACAACGATATGATTGTAAATGCAATTGATGTTGATATGTTTGATTGTCCTTATACCGATTTTGATGTGGCAATGCCAGCTGCTACCACAGAAAATGGTACTCCAACTGATTGTGACATTTCTGGTGCTAATGGTGTATGGTACAAGTTTACTCCAGCAGGTGATGGAGAAATCTTCTGTACAATTGCTAGCCCAGCAGGTACTTACTCTGTAACTTTCTACACTGCTCCAGATGAGAACTCTTCTGAGGATCAATTAACCCTTGTAGATTACTGGAACAACCAGTGCGTTGAGGGACAAGCTGAAGCAAGCATTCCTTATGTTGCAGGTCAAACCTACTATACCTTTGTACTTAACACAGGTGGTAGAACGGACATCCAATTTACAGGTTGTGAAAACCTTGGTGTTGCTGGAAACGTGATCGAAGGATTTAGCTTTGCTCCAAACCCTGCAAACGACAGATTGAACCTTTCATCAGTTGATAATATTGAAAACGTAGCCCTTTACAATATTCTAGGTCAAAAAGTAATTGACGTAAATGTAAATGCTACTTCAACTGAATTGAATGTTTCAAACCTTTCTGTAGGTGCCTACATTATGAAGGTAACTTCTAATGGTCAAATAGGAACTTACAAGGTTATCAAGAAGTAATTTTTTCAAATTTATAATGAAAGCCACTCCAAATTTTCGGAGTGGCTTTTTTTATTGTGTACTTTTGCGGCCATGCAATTACAGTTTTCATTTGTCATTACCGTTTACAACCGTCCCGATGAAATAAAGGAACTTTTGGATAGTTTCTTAAAGGTTGAGGGGCATGAGAATTTCGAAATTGTTATAGTAGAGGATGGTTCTACCATTTCTTCGGAAGAGATTGTTAAAGGGTATAAAGACTTACTGGATATCTCTTATTATTTGAAACCCAATTCAGGGCCCGGTGATTCCCGCAACTTTGGGATGAAAATAGCCAAAGGGAATTACTTTATTATCCTGGATTCAGATTGCATCCTTCCCGAACATTACTTTACAACAGTGTCTCATTTTCTCCAACAGCATTTTACCGATTGTTTTGGTGGGGCCGATGCAGCACATCCTAGTTTTTCTACACTGCAAAAGGCTATTAATTATACCATGACGTCCTTTTTAACTACGGGTGGGATTAGGGGAAAATCAAAAAGTGTACAAAAATTTGAACCACGTAGTTTTAATATGGGCATTTCCCAAAAAGCATTTGAAGCCACGGGAGGGTTTTCTAAAATTCATCCCGGTGAGGATCCAGATTTGTCTCAACGTATCTTAAAAGCAGGATTTGAAACACTTTTTATTCCTAATGCTTATGTGTTTCACAAACGTAGGATTTCTTGGAAAAAATTTTATACACAAGTCAAAAAATTTGGCTTGGTAAGGCCCATTCTCAACACATGGCATCCCCATTCTGCAAAAATTACCTTTTGGTTTCCTACGTTCTTTGTTGTTTTTGTTCTTTTGTCATGCCTTTTGGCCATTTTTATCTCTCCTTTTTTTATAGCTCCATTAATAAGCTATTTGCTATTGATATTTTTGGAGAGTTCCATTAGAAACAAAAATATCATGGTAGGTGCTTTATCCATTATTGCTGTTTTCATACAGTTTTTTGGATATGGTATGGCCTTTTTGAAATCCACTTTCTACATTAGAATGTTGAAGAAAAACCCGCAGGAACAATTTCCGCAGTTATTTTTTGAGTAATTTTATGGAATGGTTTCAGAGAATACTAAACAGAAGAGCCCCAAAGTCCATTCTTTTTTCTTTTTCTTTTTTTTGGCCGCAATTTTTTGGTTTTTAACCAAGTTTTCTTCTGAATCTTCCACTACATTAAAAGCCTCTTTGCAGTATAAAAATATTCCTAATGAAGTAGTGCTTGCAACCCAAAATGCAAAAGAAATTAGCTTTGAGGTAAAGGGGAACGGGTTCCAATTACTTTCCCATCTCATGAAAAACAATGAATTGGATATTGATATCGCACACTACTATCAAGACGGTGATACCCTCATAACGGTTTCCAATCAGGAATTGCAGGCGATGGTTTCAAGTCAATTAAAGCTTGCTCCGTTGGGCTCAATTTCAGAAAATGGGCTTACCATTCACCTTGATAGGAATGCCACCAAAAAGGTAAAGGTCACCCTTCTTTCTGAAATTACCTATAAAGAAGGGTTTTTGCCCAATAAGGACATTTACGTAACTCCAGACTCGGTATTGCTCTCCGGTCCTTCGGAGTTGATTGATACTATTAGCAAGGTAACGACCCGCACCTTTAAGAAAAAAAACCTTTCAGAAAGTATCCATGAGTCCGTTCCCATTCAAAACTTCAAGAGTAAAAAGGTCCTCGTTACCCCTTCTGATGTATTGATTTCCCTAGAAGTAGAGGAATTTACCCAAATGCGAATGACCGTTCCTGTGGAGGTAATTCATGTTCCAGAGGGTACAAAACTGCAACTTTTTCCATCATTTGTCGAAATTGCCTTTGATGTATCGGTGACCAATTTTGATACGCTGTCTGAAAAGGATTTTAAGCTTGTTTGTGACTTTTCGGAAGTAAAGGAAGATGAAAATTTCATGACACCAAAACTGATACTTTTCCCCGATAATGTGCAGCGGGTACAGATACTAACCAACAAAGTAGAATTTTTAATTTTCAAATAGGTGAAAGTAATAGGGCTTACGGGAGGTATTGGCAGTGGAAAGAGCACCGTGGCCTCTTTTTTTGCTGAATTGGGGATACCTGTGTATACCGCCGATTTGGAAGCCAAGAAACTTTATGTGACTTCCAAAGTGGTACAAAAAAAAATTATCGCCCTACTTGGGAAAGAAGCCTATAAAGGCGGCGAGCTCAACCGTGGTTACATTGCCAAAAGGATATTTGGTAATGATGCACTGTTACAGCAGGTCAATGCTATCATCCATCCCAAAGTGAGGGCACATTTTAAGCGATGGCTCAAAAAGCAGCAAGCTCCCTACTGCATAAAAGAAGCAGCAATCCTTTTTGAAAACAAGGGGCATTTGGAATGTGACCAAATGATTTTGGTTACTGCACCTGAAGATGTGAGAATCGAACGGTTGAAAAAAAGGGATCATGCCACCCTCGAGGAAATCAAAGAAAGGATGCGGCATCAATGGCCCGATGAAAAAAAAATTCCCCTTGCAGATTACCTTATTGAGAACAAAAACCTTAATGATACAAAAAAGCAAGTGCTTCAAATACATAAAATGCTCCTAAAGCGTTAAAGTTTTATAGATTGCTCACTTCTGTTAACATTTGGTTAAATGGAAAGAGAACTAAATGTTAAAATCTTAATTTTGGGATATGAACAAAAGGCTTTTTGCGCTTCTCATAGGTTCAATGTCCTTAGCTTTATTGGGGATTATTTTCGTACAGGGATATTGGATTAATAATGCTTATCAAACCAAAGACGATCAATTTACCATTAGTGTTAAGCAGATTTTGCTTGAGGTTGCCAAAAAAATCCAACTCCAGGAGACCGAAAAGTATTATAAATTGTACAGCGGGCTCATCGATAGTGTGGGAAAGCCAGACAACGTGAGCGTGAGCGAGCTCATTTATAGTATAGCCAATAAAGATAAAAATGAAACCGTTATTTTTTCAGATGGGATCATAGAGGAAGATTACAAACTTTCTTCCTACTTTTTGGATACCGATTACGATAGTATTCAGTTCAAAAAAATAACCAATCAGAAAAAAACCACAAAGCTCATAGGAAGGCCGGATGGGGCTGGCTATATCACGCAAACCCACATAGATTTTAACCGTTTGCGAGACTTTGAAAGAAAGCAATTTGAAGATGCCGTGAGCAATATTACCTCAAAAACACCGCTCCATAATAGGGTGACAGGGGCCGAAATTGAGGAATTGATCAAAGGGGAAGCAAAGGAACGTGGAATAAAATCGAAATTTGAATATGCCGTGTATAACAATGATTTGGCAACGAAAATACGCTCCAAGGACTTTCAGTTTGATCCAGAAAGCACCTATGGGGTTCCATTGTTTGTCAATGACACGTTCAAAACAAATTATTTACTCTATGTAAATTTTTCCGATAAGGGCAAAGAAATCTGGAACACTATTTTGGGCATGGCACTGTTGTCCCTTGCCTTTACGGGGGTCATTATTTTGGCCTATTCAAATGCCCTTAGCCAATTGTTCAAACAACGACAGATTTCACAGATAAAAACCGATTTTATCAATAACATGACCCACGAGTTTAAGACCCCCATTGCAACCATTAACCTTGCTTTGGATGCACTCAAGAACCCTAAGGTCTCCGAAAACAAGGAATTTATTGATCGGTACTTAAAAATGATTCGTGAAGAAAACAGAAGGATGCATGCCCAAGTGGAGAACGTACTTCGAATTTCCAAATTGGAGAAAAACGAGCTGGATTTGCCTAAGGATAGGGTAAAATTGCACGATATTGTGGAAGATGCCGTGACCCACGTGAGCTTGATTGTGGAAGATCGAGGAGGGTATGTGAAAACTCACCTCAATGCGATGAAATCTTCAGTGCTAGCAAACGACTTACACCTTACCAATGTGGTGGTCAATATTTTGGATAACGCCATTAAATATTCAGAGGAGGCTCCAAAAATTGATGTATATACTGAAAACGTTAAAAATTGTATCCTCCTAAAAATACAAGATCAAGGGATGGGGATGAGCAAAAGTGTTCAGAAAAAAATATTTGAAAAATTTTACCGCGAACATAACTGTTATGTACACAATGTAAAAGGCCACGGACTAGGGTTGGCCTATGTAAAGAATATTGGACGATCATAATGCCGAAATTCATGTAGAAAGTGAGAAAGGCAAGGGAAGTACCTTTATTATAAAAATGCACTTAATATCTTAACATATGGAAACTGTAAACAAAAAAATTCTATTAGTAGAAGACGATCCCAATTTTGGAACCGTACTGAAAGACTACCTAACCATGAACGATTACAGCGTTACACACGCTAAAAACGGTATGGAGGGATTTGAAAAATTCAAAAAAGATGATTACGACCTTTGCATCCTGGATGTGATGATGCCCTACAAAGACGGTTTTACGTTAGCAAAGGAAATACGCGAGAAAAACCAAGATGTGCCCATTATCTTTTTAACGGCGAAGGCCATGAAAGAAGATGTGATAAAGGGGTATAAAGTGGGAGCAGACGATTACCTAAATAAACCTTTTGACAGCGAAGTGTTGTTAATGAAAATCAAGGCTATTGTTCAACGAAAGGCTACCGATTCTATCGCCGATAGCAAACAATTTGATTTTACTATTGGCAATTTCCAGCTGAACTCAAAATTGCGTTTTCTTACCTACAAAGGAGAATCTCCTATCAAATTATCGCCCAAAGAGAACGATTTGCTGCGTTTGCTGGCATTGCATAAAAACGATTTAATGCCTAGGGAATTGGCCCTTACCAAAATTTGGAGGGACGATAACTATTTCACCTCCCGAAGCATGGACGTGTATATTGCCAAGTTGCGTAAATACCTTAGCAAAGATGATGATGTTGAAATTATCAATATTCATGGCGAAGGATTTAGATTGGTAGTAAAAAGTGAGGTAGACCTCTAAACTTCCAAAAAATATTAAGTGGCATAGCCCTTCCCAACTATTGGGACAGGGCTTTTTTTATGAAGTTGATCATTTCCGAACGATCGGTTTGATAGTGGAACCAGTGAATGTCGGGGTTTTTTCGAAACCAAGTCCCTTGCCGTTTGGCAAAACGCCGAGTGTTTTTTTTGATTTCCGAGACCGCTTCATCTAGGGAAATGATTCCTTCAAAGTAAGGGAACAATTCTCGATAGCCTACTGTTTGTAGGGCGTTCAATTCTTTATAGGGGAGCAGTTTTTTTGCCTCTTCCAGCAATCCTTCTTCTATCATGACATCCACTCGTTTTTCTATCCTTTCGTAAACGGTTTCCCGTTCTGCCTCCAAGCCTATGAATAGGGTATTGAAATTTCGTTGTTTCTTTTTATTTTTTCGAAAAGAGGAAAAGGGTTTTCCGGTCGCACGAATCACTTCCAACGCCCGGATGACCCGTTGCCTATTCTGGATATCTACTTTTTCAAAATAAACAGGATCCTGTTCTTTCAATTCTTGTTGAAGAAACCCCATTCCTTTTTCTTCAAATTCAAGGTTTAAACGTTTGCGTACTTCTAATGGCACATCTGGAAAATCATCGAGCCCGTTCACCACAGCATCCACATACAAGCCAGATCCTCCCACCATGATCACCACAGGATGGATTTTAAATAATTTGTTCAGTAATTGAAGGGCCTCCCTTTCAAAATCACCCACACTGTAAGTGTCAAAAATGCTTATATTCTGAATAAAATGATGTGTAGCTGCTTGCAGTTCCTCTTGGCTAGGAACCGCCGTTCCTATGTACATTTCCTTAAAAAACTGCCGTGAATCTGCCGAGAGAATCTCCGTCTCAAAGGCTTGGGCCAATGCAATGGAAAGGGCTGTTTTTCCTATGGCCGTAGGGCCCACAATGCATAAAAGGGTAGGCTTTACAACAGGCATTAGCTGTTTTTTGGATTTAGTCTTTCACCACAATGGTAGCAAAATTCAGCATCATCCCTATGCTTTGAAGCGGTACAAGTGGGGCATGATTGGGTATTTACATGTACATAGTCACTTGATTTGGCATATTCGGCACTTACAATACCTGTAGGTACAGCAATAATTCCGTATCCCATGATCATGATAATAGTAGCCAATAACTGTCCAATGGGCGTTGCAGGAGCAATATCGCCAAAGCCTACCGTAGTTAAGGTAACGATGCACCAATAGATACTTCGTGGAATACTGGTAAAGCCATTTTCTTCGCCTTCAATAAGGTACATGAGTGTACCAGCAATGACCGCAATAATCATCACGGTAAAGAGAAATACCAAAATTTTGGGACGGCTATCCCGGAGCGCTTTTTTGAGTTTGTTCGCTTCACCAATATACCGCGTGATTTTTAAAATCCTAAATACCCTTAACAATCGAAGCGCTCTTACGGTGAGTAAGTAATTGCTTCCCACCAAAATAAAAGAAAGGTATAATGGAATGGTGGAAAGGAAATCAATAATCCCATAAAAGCTGAAAATATACTGGGCCGGTTTTTTTACGCTTATGATGCGTAAGATATATTCAATGGTAAAAAAAATGGTAATGATCCACTCGCCAATATAGAGGTTGTCATACACCCTAGAAGGCATCCCTTTGACACTTTCAACCATAACAAAAATGACGCTTAATAGAATGAGCACCAGCAAAATAACATCAAAAAGCTTCCCTGCGGGAGTGTCTGCTTCATAGATGACATCGTGCAGTTTTCTACGCCAAGCGGTATGTGGTTTTACATCCAAAATAATCGTTGTGAACCTTAAAAATACGTAAGTTTCCTTAATCTACCGTAGAGGAGGATAAATTTACAATTTTCAGCACCTTATTTTTCCGAAGGTAGGACTGAATGATATGCTGGGAATCCCTATTATTCTTCATGGGGGTAATGATAGATCGAAGCACCTCGGGCGTGTTAATCTGAAAATTGAGATTAAAAAAACCGAACCCTATGTATTTTCCGTTTTCAATAAGAATGGCAGATCGCTCGTCGATATCCCTTCCTTTGTCTATGATGAGCATGTGTTTATTGGCATAACTATTTGCATCAAGAAATGCCTGTACCCTGTCGTTGTATTCCTCAATGGATTCTTTCCCAATGCAGGCGCCATAACATTCCTTAATACTGTGCAAAAAACAACTGGCCTTTGTTTCATACAAACCCGTAAGCTTTTGGCAAAGTTGGTGTTTTTCGGTAATCCGGTATAACGATGATTTTGCCTGTTGGTAATTGGTAAAGGTGGTTATGGCTTTTTTTCGGCTATCGGCCTTTTCAATTTTTAGGTTGATATAGCCAGTTTCATCCACAAAAGAAGAAAGTTGGTAGTCGAACAAATTCTTTCGAAGCGCCCTATTGAATATTGGTTTGTTCCGTTTAATTTCCTCACTTTCCTTCAGTAAGGCAATGAGTTCACTGCCTGTTTTTTCATAGGTCACTTCCGCCACTTCCAATTGGATTTTCTTGGATTTTCGGTTATCGTTGGTAAAATGCTGAATGAGTCTTTTTTTAATGTTCTTGCTTTTCCCAATGTAAATGATACTGCCATCGTTTCGGTGCATATAGTAAACGCCCGTTTCGGTAGGGGCATTTTCTATGAGATCCAGGAGTTTGGGTTCCAATTGCCGTTTGGGATCCTTACGCACCATCTTTTGAATGATTTCCTTTTCGGTATCCCGGGCCAATAATAACTTGAACAAACTTACTGTTGCCATGGCATCTCCTTGTGCACGATGGCGGTCACTAATGGGAATTCCCAAAGAACGGGTTAATTTTCCCAAGCTGTACGATTCTTTTCCGGGAATCAATTTCTTGGCAAGTTCTACCGTGCAAAGGGTATCTTTTTCAAAGGGATAGCCCAAACGGTCAAACTCGGTGGTGAGGATTCGGTTATCAAATTGCGCATTGTGGGCCACAACAATACAGCCCTCGGTAATTTCTATGATGCGCTTTGCCACTTCATAAAATTTTGGTGCATTACGTAGCATTTCATTATTAATTCCGGTAAGGTTTACCACAAAGGGCTGGATGTTTCTTTCGGGATTAATAAGGCTGCAAAACTGGTCAACGATTTTATGACCATCAAACCGATAAATGGCAATTTCGGTAATTCCCTCTTCATTGTATTTTCCCCCCGTGGTTTCTATGTCTAAAATGGCGTACAACGTAAATAGGCAGGTATCAATTAATAATTTCGTTCTCCAAAGATAGCACTTCCCACCCTAACCATCGTACTTCCATACTGAATAGCTACCGAATAATCCCCGCTCATTCCCATGGATAGTGTGGTAAATCCAAACGTCGCTTTGTGTTTATCGAAAAAGGTCTGTAAACGTGAAAATTCAGTGGCCAGTTGGCTTTGGTTTTCCGTAAAAGTGGCCATTCCCATGAGCCCAACGATTTTAACGTGATTCATTTTTTTTAGGTCTTCCGAAGATAACAAGGCCAAGGCATCGGCTTCGGTCATCCCAAATTTACTGTCTTCCTCTGCAATTTTAATCTGAAGCAAACAATGGATGGTCCTATCGTATTTTTCGCCCTGTTTGTTTATTTCGTTTAGTAATTTCAAACTATCCACGGCATGAATTAAATGGACAAACGGTGCCATGTATTTAACCTTATTGGTTTGTACATGGCCTATCATGTGCCATTCCACATCCTTGGGCATGGCTTCCCATTTCTCCACCATTTCTTGAATTTTATTTTCCCCAAAAACACGCTGCCCAGCGGAATATGCTTCCATGAGGGCAGCAACGGGCTTGGTTTTTGAAACCGCTACTAAAGTCACATGGGAAGGGAGTTCTTTTTTTAAGGAGGTAAGATTTTCTGAAATTTGGGTCATTATTTTTTTGGGGAAACCCTAAGTTTACTGCTTTTTAAATCGAATTGTGGTTTATTAAGATAGGGGCTAAAAACTAAACAAACTGTTTTGCCACCTTTTCTGCCTTTCTGCTTTCGGAATAATCGTAGAAACCTTCACCACTTTTCACTCCTAATTTCCCCGCCATGACCATATTTACCAATAAGGGACAAGGGGCGTATTTTGGGTTCTTGAAACCGTCGTACATGACCTTTAGGATCGATAGACAAACATCCAAACCTATAAAATCAGCTAGCTGCAACGGCCCCATGGGATGTGCCATTCCCAGTTTCATGACCGTATCAATTTCCTGAACCCCGGCAACGCCGTTGTACAAGGATTCAATGGCCTCGTTGATCATGGGCATTAAAATACGGTTGGCCACAAAACCTGGGTAATCGTTTACCTCTACGGGTACTTTATTCAGTTTTTTGGAAATGGCTTCCACCGTTTGGTAGGTTTCGGTGCTGGTGTTATATCCTTTAATGATTTCCACCAATTTCATGAGCGGCACGGGGTTCATAAAGTGCATGCCAATCACCCTATCGGGACGGGAAGTCACCGCTGCAATTTGGGTGATGGAAATAGACGAAGTGTTGGTAGCAAGGAGCGTATCTTCTGGACAAAAGGAATCGAGGTCTCTAAAGATTTTGAGCTTTAAATCCACGTCCTCGGTTGCAGCTTCAATAACCAAACTGGCATATTCCACTCCTTCCTGAAGACTGGTAAAGGTGGTGATATTGGCAAGTGTTCTTTGTTTATCAGCTTCGTAAATGGTTTCCTTTGCGACCATTCGGTCCAAGTTCTTTTCAATGGTTGCCATTCCTCTGTCCAGGGAGGCTTGAGAGATGTCTATTAATTGTACTTTATAATCAAATTGGGCAAAAGTATGGGCAATGCCATTGCCCATGGTCCCTGCTCCAATGACCGCTACGTTTTTCATTCTTTATAGTTGTTTAAAATTTTTAATAATCTGAAGTGCTACCCGAAGCGCCTCGGTGGCCTGTTCTAGAGTAACCACTGGTGTGGAGTTGTTTTGAATGGCATCGGCGAAGGTTTCCAATTCGTCCAAAATAGCATTGTTATTGGCAATGTTGGGGTTGTCAAAATAAATTTGTTTCTTTTTTCCCTCGGCATTGGTAAGGATCATGGCAAAATCATCGGCCACTTGGGGGGCATCCTTCATTTTAACGACCTCCACTTTTTTGTCCAAAAAATCCACCGAGATGTAAGCGTCCCTTTGGAAGAAACGTGCTTTTCGCATTTTTTTCATCGAAATCCTACTGGCTGTAAGATTGGCCACACAGCCATTTTCAAATTCGATACGGGCATTGGCAATATCGGGCGTTTCCGAAATTACCGAAACACCGCTAGCACTCACAGCTTTTACCTTGCTCTTTACCACACTTAAGATTGCATCAATGTCATGGATCATTAAATCCAGTACCACGGGCACATCGGTTCCGCGCGGGTTAAATTCGGCCAAGCGGTGTGCTTCAATAAACATGGGGTTTTCGAACATCTCTTTTACGGCCATAAAGGCTGGGTTAAAGCGTTCTACATGCCCAACCTGCCCTTTCACGCCGTGCTTATTGGCCAATTCCAACAGGGTTTCGGCTTCTTCCACGGTTTGGGTGATGGGTTTTTCAATAAAAAGGTGCTTTCCTGCCTCGATGACTTTTTTGGCACAATCAAAGTGGAACACCGTAGGAGTGACCACATCCACTACATCACAAGCCGCTATAAGAGCCTCCATGGAAGGAAAACTTTTGTAGCCAAGTTCTTTTTCAATGAGTTGTGCCGCTTCGGTATCGGCATCAAAGAAGCCCACCAGTTCATATTTGGCCGATTGGTGGAGCAGTTTCAAGTGAATTTTTCCGAGGTGACCTGCCCCTAAAACGCCTGCTTTTAGCATGAAAAAGGATTTTACACAAAGATACTTTTTTTGAGTTAAAATTGAATAGGAAGCACTTCAAATTACCAATGGGTTTTAGTAGTTTTGTACAGAACCCTTGCCCATGAAACAACCTACCATTGAAACTCCACGATTAATCCTGCGTGAGTTATTACCTACCGATGTGGAAGGATTATTTGCATTGGATAGTAACCCAAACGTACACCGATACTTAGGGAATAACCCTATTAGCCAAATAGAAGAAGCCGCAAAAACCATTGCATTGGTTCGAAAGCAGTATGAGGATTTTGGGATAGGAAGGTGGGCCGTGGTGGAAAAAGCTTCCGAAAGTTTTGTAGGTTGGGCAGGATTTAAATTCAATACCGAACCTATTTTTGGTCACAGCCATTTTGTGGATTTGGGATACCGGTTACGGGAAGAATTTTGGGGAAAAGGGTATGCATACGAATCGGCAGTGGCCTCTATGGATTATGCTGTACAGCATTTGGATTTTGACCCCATCTGCGCCATGGCCATGGCCACCAATGAAGCCTCAATAAAAATTCTAAACAAAAAATTGGGCATGCAAAAATTAGGGACTTTTGATGGGCACGGTGCTTCTTGCTATTTTTTTGAAATAACCCAAGCTGAATGGCGCGAAAGCATGCGAAAAATAAATTGATAACTACAGAACCTACCCCATGAAAGACACATTTACCCACAAGGGTATGCGGAAAAAGCTGGTTGACACCCTTCAAAAAAAGGGAATTGTAAATGAAGCGGTGCTAGAAGCGATCAATACCATTCCTAGGCATTGGTTTATGGACAGTAGTTTTGTGGATCATGCCTACGTAGATAAAGCCTTTCCCATTGCGGCAGATCAAACCATTTCGCAACCGTATACCGTAGCTCGCCAAACCGAACTTTTGGACGTAAAAGCAGGTGATACGGTATTGGAGATTGGTACGGGTAGTGGCTACCAATGTGCTGTTTTATTGGAAATGGGGGTTACTGTATATACTATTGAACGCCAGACAGAACTCTTTAAAAAAACGAGCCTATTTTTACCCAAAATTGGCTATCGTCCCAAAAAAATGATTTTTGGCGATGGTTACAAAGGCCTGCCCGAATGTGCACCTTTCAATGGTATTGTGGTGACGGCCGGGGCACCTTATGTGCCCAAACCCCTTTTGGCCCAATTGAAAGTTGGGGGGAAGTTGGTAATCCCTGTGGGGGATGCCGTACAGATCATGACGGTGTTTACCCGTACCAGCGCTACCCATTTTGAAAAGACCGAACATGGTGAGTTTCGGTTTGTCCCTTTGCTGGAGGATAAGAATTAATTACAAGGTGAATTGTTGAAATAGAAGAATTCACTTTTTCCACGATTCTTACAATCCATTTAGGAACTAAACTTCATATTATTTTAACCATTATAATCTTAAAGGCTCCTGTTTTTAAGCTGCAGTTAATGGCAAAAAGAATATTTTTGTCGGCGCTACTGCATTAATAGTAAATTACTTATCTTTGATGCCCCTTTCCTTACGTCACCTACTTTTTTAATTAGTATTGTGATGAATAACAACGTTTTTTTTCTGTGCGTGGCATCTATTTTTATGTCAGTAGCTGTGTACCCTCAAGTGGGTATTGGAACCGTTACCCCCGAGGCAAGTTCGATTTTGGATGTTACGGCTTCGGATAAAGGGTTTATTGCCCCAAGGGTTTCTTTATTAAATGTGTTGAATAATGTAAATCCCATCAATTCTCCGGTGGAGGGGCTTATGGTGTATAACACCAATGCTTCGGTTACGGGAGGCTCGGGCACGGGCTATTATTATTGGAATGGCAGCCAATGGTCAAAATTGATTACAGCTTCGGTCGTTGACGATTGGAAGCTTACGGGAAATTCGGGTACCAATCCCTCCACCAATTTTCTTGGAACGACCGATAACCGCGACTTGGTTTTTAGGACCAACAACACCGAAGAAATGCGTATTGAGTCGGGTGGAAATGTGGGGATCAACAATAACAATCCAAGTTATACCCTAGACCTTACAGGCGATTTCAGGATTAATGGGGATTTTATCAATCAACAAATCCTAGGAACGCATACGGGAACCGTACAAAGTGTGCCCTTCACGAATCTGGCTTTTACTCCATTAACCGGTACCGATAATAGTATCACCATTACCGATGGGAATGGTGTAAATAACTCTGCTGTTTTTATTACAGGGTTTGCCCGAATATTTGGAGGGTCCTTAAGTACAGGTACCGGTACAGGTTATGGAGGGTATTTCCTGGTATTGGAGAGGGATACCAATGCGGCTTTTACCTCCGCTTCTATTCTTACCTATACTACTGGGATTTGCTACTTAAAAACTGCTTCTGGGGCTTCAGGTTTTAGTGTGGGCTTTGGAGGAGGCGGTCACCTTTCTTACCTTGACAGTAATTTAACAGCGGGTACCACCTATTATTATAGGCTTACACTAGTCCCCAATAGTGTAGGTATCACATCGGGTACTTTTGATGTCTACCAAAGGGACTTAATTGTGATGCAGCTAAAAAGATAGTTAATAATTTACGTACACATCCCCTATAAAGGGTTCGGGATAATTTGGATCATTTAGGACCAGTACATAAAAATAAGTGCCCACGGGAACTACTTTGTTTTGTTGTAAAATCCCTCTATTGGGGATGGCATTCCAAAGGCCTTCATCATTTCCACCTTCATAGATAAGATTGCCCTCACGGCTAAAGACTTTTAGCTCGAAGTTGGGAAATACATCTACGATATAGAAAATTTTGAATACATCGTTAAGGCCATCCCCATTGGGTGAAATACCGTCTGGGATCATGGGAGGGCATTTTTCTACGATCAGCTGAAACGAGCTAGTGGTAAAGCAAATTTCGTTCTCTAGCCGTACATATATGGTTTGAGGGTTACTGGTATTTTCGTACTCCCCAGGATTTTGAATGGGATTTAGGTTTACAGTAGCTTCGGCCAAGGAAGTAAAAAATTGTATTTCCCCTTGGGTATTTGTCGTAATGGCAGCCAAAAGATCTTCATCGAATAAGTTGAAAGTTGCCTTTTGAAATCCTGTGTCACATTCAATAAGGTTGGGTAATTCGGGAATGGCTGGTAAACTACCAAAAGTTACCGTGATTTCAAATTCGTTGTTGAATTCATTTAGTTCCTGAATAGTTCCTAGACCGGTTCCGTCATCGTCCACCACAGCCAACAAGGTAAATTGGTTGGGAATACTTTCAGGGAGGTCTACTTCCAGTAGCCCTGGTTCGCTTCCCCCAATGGGAATATCATTTTGAGTGGTCGATTGACCAATAAGCGTTGTATCTGCATAAAAAGCGATGGCAGTTCCTGCAGGTAGGGTATCGGTTCCAATATTATTCACGGTGTATTCGATGAGTAAGTCACGTTGCCTACAGGCATACAAATCATTATTGATGGTGACGGTGGCATCTGGTAGCGGGCAAATGATCACTTCAACCTGAAAGCTATCGACCACAAAACAATCTGGATTAAACACCCGAATCCAAATGGTTTGTGGATTTTCTGGATTTTCATAACTCTCAGGGTTTTCAATGGGATTATCCCCAGTTTGTGCATCAGCTTCGGTGAGGTGATAGGTAATGGAATTGATAGGGTCTATTTGGGAAGTTGCTTCGGTTAAGTCAAAGATTTCCTCACCTACTACGTCACAAAGTTCCAAATTGTGCAGCCCTACAATTTCGGGATAGAGTAATAAGTGAATTTCTGTATTGTCTTCATTGTTTTCTTCATTGATTTCCGCTAGGGCGTTAATATCATCTACATACGCCCGAAGCAAAATGTCGGCAGGAACCCCATTGGGAACGGTAAGGGTAATACTTCCACTTTCACTGCCATCTATAGGAATATCGTTTTGCGTTTGTGTTTGCTGGATAAGGGTGTTGTTTGCATAAAACCCTACGGAGGTTCCGGCAGGGACAATATCGGTACTATTCAGGTTATATACGGTATAGTCAACATCTATGTCCAAATTTCCGCAGAAGGGATCATACACCACATCATCTAAGCTAATGGAGGCATCGGGTAATTCGGTATTCAAAACGGTCACAATATTGTTGACCATAACCAAATCCTGCCCAGAAGTAAGCTGTATTTGAGCATTAACATCTCCTGGCTGGATATTGTTTTCGATATTATAAAAATCGATATCCATATTGTATAGCACAGATGAATTGGTAAAGCTATTTGTGCCATTAAAAGCATTATCTGAGGGGTTTAAGGGAGGATTGCTTATGATGTTGCCATTCACCCGAAGGGTTTCATTCACTGCTAGGCCTGAATCACCTTCCCAAGCCAAAAAGCCAATTTTGGCTCCTGTATTGTCCAATACATTTAGGTTTTCCAGGGTAATATCCAAAGTGGTGTTCAATTGCGAAACACCTTCCATGCCATAGAAAATGTTTACCTGGTTCAACGGTAGCGTATCATCTTGATAAATCACCGTTACTGCCCATCCTCCAAAATTGGTGGCATTGCCACAATAATCGATAATCACATTTGTGAGGTCTAAATTGGATAGGGTATACGTTGTATTCCCTTCGTTAATGAGTTGGTTGGTTACATCGGCATATGCGGCAAAGTAGCTATGTGTGGCATCCAGCACAAAAGAGAAGGTGCGTTGAGCTGTAATGGGGGTGGTATTTAAGGTAACGTCAAAATCCCCATCGCCCGAGCCTGCCCAGTAAAGGTAGGCAGCAACAATTTGTTGTCCTGCTTGCAGTTGGAAATCGGCACTACTTTCGGTAAGGATTTCACATGCAGAGGTAAGTCCGTTTTCTTCCTCATTTAAGGTATTTCCAAAGGACAGGTAATCATACCGCCCATTAAACTGCTGGAAGAGCTGAATCTCTTGAGAAAAAACCTTAAAAGAACAGCATGCCAGTACTGCAAATACTAAGTATATTTTTTTCATAGCTATTGGTTGATAGCTAAAGATACAATTTTTAGCACGTACGGCACAGAAATTTTACCGTAAGAAACACGCCTTTTATAAATCACGTTTCTTTAGAATGGCATAGGAGCCATAAATAAAGATGGCGGTCCAAGCAAGGCAAATAATCACGGCGCTTACCGGAACATCGTAACTTTTCTGTATTTCTTCGCCTACTTGATTGGCAATGCTTTGTATGGCTCCCAACCTGGAAAAGGGTTCCACAATCAAGTCGGACATAGCATTTAATGGCAAGAAGTTGTAGGCAGAATTGAAGAGATTGACATCTGTTTTTACTTTGATGTACTGAAAAAGAATAGCGATGAGCCCTTCAATTACCTGCCACAATCCCAAAAAGCCGAGGGCAAAGGCTGATTTTTTCACCCAAATCCCCAAAAACATACAAAAACTAAAAAAGCACACCAGTTTCAGGAAATAGGCAAAGAGGTATTCCAGATCACTAAAAACGATGCTCATTTCGGTATAGTCGGAAAAAATAAGCCCCAGAATCATGGTCACGATAAAGAGGAAAACCGTAGAAATGACCGAAAATAGAAGTACGGCAAGAAATTTTGATGTAATGAATTCCTTTTTACTAAGGCCATCAATTAAGTTTTGTTTTAAGGTTCGGTAACTATATTCATTGGAAACAATGGAAACAATTACCACGGCGAAGAATATTTTTAGCCAAGCGGCTACCCAAGTATTAAAGTGCCAAATAAAAGGAAAATTAAAAATCCCTTGGTCTGCCACCCTAAACTTCACACCCCCAAAATCGAACTCGATGGAAACAATAAACGCAATAAAACAAATTAAGGAAAAGTATAAAATGGAAATGGTTTTGGCAGAACGGTTATACCGTAACTTTTGTAATTCTATATTGAGCAATCGTAGCATGGCGGTTAGTTATTTTGGGTAAGTTGGAGGAATTGTTCTTCAAGGCTTTCTTTTTTCTTTTCCAAACGGGAGAGTACAATCCCTTTTTCAAAAAGCTGTCGGTTTAGGGTAGCGGCGTCCAAGGGTTCGGTTAAATAGGCAATAAGCACATTCCCATCTTCTTTAATAGTGCCAAATGCCCTCATTTGGGAAAGTGCCACTTGAAGCGCCTCTTTGTTATTGCTTTGCAGGATCATAAAGCCATGGCTGGCATTCATCCCATCAACAGAACCAGTATACAGACTTGCCCCTTTTCGCAGGATCACTACATGGCTACATACTTTTTCCACTTCGTCGAGCAGGTGGGAAGCCAAAAGAATCGTAGTTCCTTGCTGCGCGATAAGCTTAATGAGTTCGCGTATTTGGTGAATTCCCTGTGGGTCAAGACCGTTGGTAGGTTCATCAAGGATTAGGATTTCGGGATCGTTCAAGAGGGCAGAGGCAATGGCCAAGCGTTGTTTCATCCCCAATGAGAACGTCTGGAATTTACTGTTCTTTCGTTCCAAAAGCCCTACCAGTTCCAGTTTTTCGTCAATTTTTGATATAGGCACTTCCTTGATCTTGCATACCAGTTGCAGGTTTTGTGTGGCCGTCATGTAGGGATAAAAATTGGGTCGCTCAATAATAGCTCCCACTTTTCGTAAGGCATGATGGGTGGTATCACTCCCATCAAACCAATGAAATTCCCCAGCGGTTTTATTCACAACGTTTAGTACAATGCCCAAGGTGGTGGATTTACCACTTCCGTTGGGGCCCAAAATACCGTAGACATTGCCTTTTTCAATGGTAAAGGACAAATCGTTCACGGCAGTGATGGGGCCAAATTTTTTGGTAAGGTGCTTAATGGTAAGGATAGGAGTCACAAAAAAAAATGTTTGGTGGTTCGTTTACAGTAGGACGAATCTAACCCTTTTATGTTACATTTTGGACATTAGTGAAATGAATACACCACCAATATGTTCCACGCAAAATCATCTGAAGTAATACCAGAATCCCACTTTTTATTCAATATGGATTTAAGGGATAATGGGAAATCCTTTTTGGCTAGGGCTATTGCACACTCTGTACGCAACCCTTACCTTTGTTGCTCGTCTATCGTGAGTAAAACGAACCTTTTATCTTAAATAGTACCCTATGCCTGGATTTGAATTATTTGGCGAAGCAGAACGCAAACATGTAAACGATGTAATGCAGAGCGGTATCTTAATGCGTTATGGTTTTGATGGCATGCGCCAAAACCATTGGAAAGCCAAGGAGTTTGAACAGGCCTTTGCCAAGCGCATGGGCGCAGCTCATTGCCAACTGGTTTCCAGTGGCACAGCGGCTTTAACGGTTGCTTTGGCTTCGGCAGGGATAGGGGCAGGTGATGAGGTCATCATGCCCACCTTTACTTTTGTGGCCAGTTTTGAATCGATTATGGCACTGGGAGCCGTTCCTGTGCTGGTCGATATTGACGATACACTAACTCTGGATCCTCAAGCGGTAGAGGCTGCCATTACGCCCAAAACCAAATGCGTAATGCCAGTCCACATGTGCGGGTCGATGGCACGGTTAAATGAATTACAGGCCATTTGTAAGAAACACGGGCTTATTTTATTGGAAGATGCTTGCCAAGCTTTGGGCGGTACTTTTGAAGGAAAGCCCCTGGGAAGTATTGGCGATTTAGGATGTTTTTCTTTCGATTTTGTAAAAACCATTACCTGCGGGGAAGGCGGTGGGATTATTACCAATAATGAACAATTTGCCATCTATGCGGACCAGTACCAGGATCATGGGCACGACCATGTGGGGAAAGACCGTGGGGCCGAAACCCACCCGCATCTAGGGTATAATTTTCGTATTTCCGAATTGCACGCAGCCGTAGGCTTGGGCCAATTGGAAAAGCTGGATGATTTTTTAGCATTACAGAAACGCAACTATACTCTCCTAAGGGGAGCACTTACTGAAGTGGAGGGGGTCACTTTTAGAACCGTGCCCAAAGGAGGTGAAGAAAATTATTCTTTTTTAAATTTCTTCCTTCCCACACAGGAACTTACCGAAAAAGCACACAAAGCGCTGGGAGAAGCGGGTGTGGATGGCTGCTTCTATTGGTTCAAAAACAATTGGCACTATATTAATGGGTGGGAACATCTTCGCAATTTGAAAAGCCTTGGAAACCTTCCGCAGGAAATCCAACAGCAAATACAGGATTTGAATACGGCCGATTTTTCCAAAAGTAACCAATGGATGGGACGCACCATTTCCTGTTTGGTAAAAATAGGGTGGACTGAAGCCGATGTTTTGGAGAGAGCCCGCAAAATGAAAGAAGTCCTTTCTGCTATTTCAGTAAATATCGATAGCCTGTAGTATCAATTAATTCTGTAATTTTAGGTATCAAAATTACGGGATGTACAAAGTTTTTATTTCTATATTTTTTTTCTCCGCCATTGGTTTTGGGCAGGATAGAATAGACTCCTTAAAACAAAATTTAAAAAAGGCCCATTTTTCAGATAGTTTGCTTTGTGATAGCTACGTAAGCATTTTGAGATTTTATAGAAACGAAAATGCAGATAGCTGCAAGGTTTATTTTGATCGATTTTTTAACTATGCCAATAAAGAAAAGTCAAATACGGCCTTTTATCAATACCATCGGTTAAAAGCCGATTATTTTGGCTTGTTTAATGAATCTAAAGGGAATACCTATTCTTTTATCAATACCAACCTATTAGAGGCGCTAGAATATGCAAAAAAAATAGATGACTCGAAGCAAATATTTAAAATTTACTCCAGACTAACCCAAGAAAATGCAAGATTTGGCAAAGAAGAGGAGGCATTGCAATATGCCAAAGAAGCGGAAGCAATCTCTCTAACCTATAATTTACCGGAAGAAACAGCCTACATTTATGGTCAAATAGGGAAAATTTACAACCTGGGCTTTGGGAAAACAGATATGGCTTTAGAATATCTCTTAAAATCGGATAGTATTTACAATACCTACCATTTTGAAGGATATCAACAGGGATTTACCTTAACGTTTATTGGCGATGTGTATGAATCCTTTGAAGATTATGAGGAGGCGAAAGCCTATAACGAAAGTGCTTTAGAAGTTTTTAAAAAGGCAGAAAACAAATACCAACAAAATTTTATTTATGGCAAACTTGGCATTATTGAAAGTAAACAAGGAAATTTTAAAAAAGCCATTGAGTATATCCAAAACGCTTTAAGCTATTATAAAACATATGATTATCCCATTCAAGAGTCTGTATTTCTATTACTCTTAAGCGATATTTATCTTAAAAACGGTCAAATTGAAACTGCATTACAAAAAGGGCAAGAAGCTATTTTGGTTAGCAATGCCCATGGAGACACGTATGGCTTAATGAAAGCCTATTTAAATCAAGCCAAAATATTTCAGCAAAAAAAAGATTATATCCATAGTAATCTGTTTGCTTTAAAGGCAGAGCCTTTGGCAAAGGAGATGGAATTTTACGAAGAATTGGAAGAAATCTATGAGCTCCTTTTTTTAAATTCAGAAAACATAGGGGATTATCGGGAAGCGTATCATTATTCAAATGAACATAGAAGGGTTAATGATACACTGGCTGCAAGGGAAAATTTACAGAAAGCAAAAGAACGGGAAGCCAAATACCAAACCGAAAAAAAGAAACAGGAAATTGCCTTATTGACCGCTCAAAAAGAATTGATTTCCAAACAAAAGGAAAATCAAAAAATCCTGTTATTGGGAGGTTTGGGAGTCACGACCTTGGCCGGGACCTTCTTTTTCTTTTTGTACCGTAACCGTCAAAAAACCCATCGAAAACTAAAAGAATTGGATACGGCAAAATCAAACTTCTTCACCAATATTTCCCATGAATTCCGCACCCCGCTTACCTTGATTTCGGCTCCCATCGAAAAGAGATTGGAAGATGGGAATCTTAGCAAGGAAGATCGGCATGATTTTGAGCTTGTGGAACGAAATTCAAAGCGACTCCTCCATTTGGTGGATCAACTACTGGATTTGGCAAAGTTGGAATCTGGGAATTTGACGTTGAAAATCAAAGAAGGGGATTTGAGCGCCCATTTAAAATCCATTGCAGCCTCTTTTGAACACAAAGCCACGATCCAAAACCTCAAATATGAGGTTTCCATTTTGGATTCCTTAAAGGGATATTACGATACCGATGCCCTAGAAAAAATAACGATAAATTTATTATCAAATGCCTTTAAGTATGTAACTCCGCCAGGATGCATTCGTTTTTTTGCAGCAGTAGAAAACAAGCAATTGCTTTTGCAGGTGGAAAATGATGGGGAGATTTCGGGATCCACATCTTTGGAGGATGTATTCAATAGGTTTTACCAAAAAGATGAAAACCGCGAAGGAGTTGGTGTAGGCCTCGCTTTGGTAAAGGAATTGGTTTCACTTCACCAGGGGATTATCAACGTTGCCAATACCCCCAAAAAAACTGTGTTATTTGAAGTGCTTCTTCCCATCTCCAAAGAGTCTTTTACCGAATCGGAAATCGTTGGGACAACCGAAACAGCAGCAAAGGTGTTTGCCACCAAAGTAGAAGAGGTAATTATTCCAAAAACAGAAGGTGAGGCAGTGATTGATGAAAATGCCGCGGTGTTATTAATTGTTGAGGACAATGACGATATTCGGAATTTTATTCAATCGGCTTTTACAAGCCAGTTCCAAGTGATAACAGCCAGTGATGGTGAAGAGGGCATCAAAAAAGCCCTGGAAACAGTACCTGATATTATCATTTCCGACATTATGATGCCGAGGGTTTCTGGTTTGGAACTCTGTAAAATCCTTAAGAATGATGAAAGAACCAGTCATGTTCCCATTGTGTTGTTAACTGCTAAAGCCGAAGAAGAGACGCAGTATAAGGGATTGGATACGGGGGCCGATGATTATATCGTAAAACCCTTCAAAATAAAATTTCTGGAAACGAGGGTTCAAAATTTGGTTACTTCCCGAAAACAGTTACGAGAGCGGTATAGCCAAGAGGTGGTTTTAAAGCCAAAAAACATTGCCATTTCCAGGATTGATGAAAAATTTATTGAAAAAGTACAAACGGTCCTTGATCAATACCTGACCAAACCAGATTTCACGGTGGAAGATTTCAGTGATCAAATGGGAATGAGCCGTATGCAACTGCATCGAAAACTAAAAGCGCTTACAGGGGTCACCGCTTCAGAACTGATTCGTAATGAACGTCTTAAGCTGGCAGCATCCATGTTGAAAGAGAGCGATGTACATGTTTCGGAAATTTGCTACCAAGCAGGGTTCAATAACCCTTCCTATTTTGCCAAATGCTTCAAGGAGGTCTATGGCTGCCTACCTTCGGAATATTCCCAACAATAACTACAAGGACACCTTATTTTCCAAAAAAAACAGTCCATGTTACAAGAATGGCATGATCTGTTACATGCTTGTTATCGCTTCTTTTTAATTCCCTTTAGTTTTACCCTTAAGAATCCTAAAGTTCTCATGAGGCGGTTTTTTAAGACCTATAAGGAGTGTTTATGAATAAAAAATACGAAGGCTCTTTGGATAAATTTTTTTCCCAAACCATTTATCTAAATGTAACCCACCTAGAAAAAGGGAGTTACACGCTATCAATTCTTCATAAAGACAAAGTGATTAAAACCACCCATTTTAAAAAAGAATAATTTAACATATTGTGGTTATGAAACAGTTTTTGGTTCCCTTTGTATTGTTCCTTTTTTTGCCCCTTCCTTTTTTTGCCCAAGTGGGTATTAATACCACCAGCCCAAATGCAACGCTGGACATTACTTCCAGTAATGTTGCTACACCTACCAATAATGACGGAATACTTATCCCAAGGATTGATGACTTTCCCGCTACCTCACCTACAGCAGCTCAAGATGGAATGATGGTGTTTGCTACCGGTAACGGATCTCCCAGCAAAGGCTTCTACTATTGGGATAACAGTATTCCCGATTGGGTTGCGGTGACTAATACCGCCACTTCAGATATTGACTGGTACGAAGAGGGAACCACAACGGCTCCCAACGATATCAATGATGATATTTACACCCTTGGCAATGTGGCCATTGGTAAAAACACGGCAGATTATCCTTTGGATATTGCTACACAAGGTGGAAATGGTGAATATATTGCTATGTCAAGTACAGGTAATATCACTCAAACGGGCTCAACCGTAACAATAGCTTCCAGTGATGATTTAACTAAAACAGGATATTTTTCTGAAATAACTGGATCAAGTAATGGCCTCCAAGTGGGTTTTAGTTCTGCTATTGTTAACAATGGTAATGGAACTCATTATGGGTCATTTCAACTTCTATCTGGTTCGGGTTCAGGGGGTCACTTTGGTACTTATAATTCCATCACAAGCACAGGAGGAGGAATTCTTTATGGTGTTTCTACCAATATTTTGGGTTCAGGAAATGGAACTCACCGCGGTATGAACATCCTCATTAATGGATCGGGTACAGGACTCCACGATGGAGTGTTAACAACCCTTTCGGGTATAGGTTCTGGTTTGCAACGAGGAACGCTCAATTACATTGACAATACGGGCGATGGGGGCCATGAAGGTACCACAAATCACTTACGAGGGACAGGTAATGGACAACAGACGGCTACCTATAATATTATTGATAATACAGGAACTGCTAGCCATGTGGGTGTGCGAAATGAATTATCGGGTACTGGCAGTGGTTTTCAATACGGTAATTATACCAACATTTCAAACAGTGGAAACGGCGGTCAATATGGTACCTATAATCTGTTGGGAGGTGGGGGAACTGGCGACCATCATGGAACGTATAACAGTTTGATTGGAACTGGAACGGGTGACCAATATGGTAGTGTGAGTTCTATAGGGAATAGCGGTAATGGGGCACACTATGCCTATAAAGCCACTACTTTTGGATCTGGGTTTGGAGACCATTCCGGCTTTTATAGTGATATTATTGCAAATGGGACAGGGGTCAATTACGGTACACGAAATTATGTACATGGAACAGGAACTGGGAATAAATACGGAACTCATAATTACATTCCCTCTGGAGATGGGGGTACTCATTATGGGGTGTATAGTGAAGCTACAAAGACCGGAAGTTTTGCCGGCTACTTCTTAGGGAACGTATCCATTGGGACTACAAACGCAAATAATTACCTACTTCCAGCATCAAGAGGAACGGCCAATCAAATTATGCAAACCGATGGTACGGGGAATGTCACTTGGGCCAATGGAACTTCGGCCATCATTCATAGTATCAATGATTTAACAGATGGAATTTCCGATAATGACGGCACTAATGATGGTTCATCAATTTATCTGGGGATAGATGCCGGAATAAATGATAATTTAACTGATAATCAAAATATAGGTATTGGATATAATGCAATGAATTTAAATATTTCTGGGTATGGAAATACCGCAGTTGGATATAATGCGATGCTTTCCAATCAAAATGGTTGGAATAATGTCTCCTACGGAAAGGCATCTCTTCAGAGTAATATATCAGGTGCGTTTAATACAGCTTTAGGCGCAAACTCATTAATTTCTAACTTGAACGGAAATTCAAATACGTCTATTGGATATTCATCAATGAGATTTAATAGTTCTGGGAATGAAAATGTTGGTATAGGTGTATCGTCAATGAACCAGAACACAACTGGAATTGGAAATGTCGCTATAGGGTATGAAGTTGCTCACCAAAACCAAAATGGAAATTATAATGTATGTCTGGGATACAGAGCTGGTTATTTTGAAACGGGAAGCAATAGACTTTATATTGAAAACTCCAATGCAAATGCCAATAATGCGCTTATCTATGGAGAATTTGACAACGATTTGCTTCGTGTAAATGGTAATTTGGAAATAAATACAGGAGATTTGAATGTAGATGCAGGAACTTTGTTTGCAGATGCAAGTACAAACAGGGTAGGTGTCAATACCAATACACCCGATTATACCTTATCGGTACAGGGTCTTCTCAACCTCAACGAAAATATTGCTTCGGGCGTAGCTTTACGAGTAAACGGAGCCGAAGCGCTATGGTATAATGGCACCTATTTTAGTTATGGTTTTGGAGGAATTGGAAATTATTTTGCGGATAATGTTGGGATTGGAGTAACCGGTTCCGGGTTTCAATTGGAATTAAGCGGGAATTCTGCCGCAAAACCTACTTCTTCGGCCTGGACGGTAGTTTCAGACGAACGATTAAAAACCAATGTACATGCGTTTAAAGATGGTTTAGCCGTACTGGAAAAAATCAATCCTGTTTGGTTTACCTATAATGGCAAAGCAGGGATGCCTTCGGAAACGGGAGTGGGTACCATTGCCCAAGAGTTGCAGCAAGTGGCACCCTACATGGTAAAGGAATGGGAGTACCAACCCGAAGGAGTTAAAAGTGGCGAAAAATACCTTGGGGTGGATTATGGTGCCATGGATTTTGTGCTAATCAATGCGATTAAAGAACAGCAGGAAATCATTAAAATGCAAAATGAAAAAATCAATAGCTTAGAAGAAAGGCTAGTAAAGCTAGAAAGACTTTTGAAGGATTAAATTAATAATTCAGATATTCAATAATCTCAAGCCCATAGCCTATCATTCCCACACGTTTGGTTTGCTGGCTGTTGGAAATCAATCGAATTTTATGAATGCCCAAGTCGTGAAGGATTTGTGCTCCTATCCCAAAGTCTTTGGTGTCCATAGGGATACTAGGTGCTTTTACTACCTGTCCTTCCTTTTGGTTTTCTTTTAATGTGGCAAGGCGATGCAATAGGTTGAGCGCCTGGGTTTGTTGATCGATAAAGACAATAGCGCCTTTTCCTTCGGTATTGATTACACGGAACATTTCATCCAGTTGCTGTTCTGCATTACTGGTAAGAGTGCCTAAAATATCATGATTAACTAGCGTGGCATTTACCCGAACCGGTACTGGTTCATTTTTTTTCCATTCTCCTTTGGTGAGTGCAATGTGGATTTGGTCATTGGTGGTTTGTTGATAGGCCCTTAATCTAAATTGACCAAACTTGGTCTCAATGGGGAAATCTTCTTTTTTCTGAATCAATGAATCGTGCTCCATGCGATAGGCCACCAGATCTTCAATGGAAACCAATTTCAAATCAAACTTTTTGGCAACTTCCACCAATTGCGGAAGCCGTGCCATGGTGCCGTCTTCGTTCATGATTTCTACAATCACCCCAGCAGGTTTCAATCCTGCCAAACGTGCAAAATCAATCGCTGCCTCAGTATGCCCGGTTCTCCGCAAAACGCCACCTTCCTTGGCTTTTAACGGGAATATATGCCCAGGGCGACTCAAGTCGGTGGGTTTTGTCTCTTCACTAATAAGCGATTGTACGGTTTTGGCCCTATCGGAAGCAGAAATTCCCGTGGTGACTCCCTTTCCTTTCAAATCCACCGAAATGGTAAAAGCGGTTTCCATAGGGTCTGTATTGGTTCCCACCATCATTTCCAAGTGTAATTCCTTGCAACGGGATTCGGTTAAAGGAGCGCAAATTAATCCACGGCCGTGGGTAGCCATAAAATTGATCATCTCGGGGGTAACCCTTTCGGCAGCAGCCACAAAATCGCCTTCATTCTCACGATCTTGATCGTCTACCACGATAATCACTTTTCCGTTCTTGATATCTTGAATAGCCTCTTCAATAGTATGAAGCTTGATTTGGGTTCCTTTTTGGGTCGCTATCATGATCCTAATCTGTTTGAAGCACAAAGATACGGAAAGTCTATGGTTTCTTCTTTTTCAAAAATTTAAATCGCTGAAGGAAGGCGTCCATGTCAAAAATCCCTTGATCGGTGGTAGCTCTATAAGTAAGCCAAATACCCAATGGAAGCATAATGAAAGTGCTTAACCAGCTAGCCCAAAAGGGATGCATTGTACCGTCTTCTGCACTGTTTTCGGTGAAAATACCTATAAAATGATAGGTAAGGAAAAGGATAATGGCAACCACCATGGGCAATCCCATTCCCCCTTTACGAATAATAGCGCCAAGGGGTGCTCCTACAAAAAAGAGGATGATGCAAGCAATGCCCAACACAAATTTTTTATGCAGTGCAATCTCGTGTTTGTTTAGGATTTTGGTGCGAAATTGGTAATCTTTCTTTTTGTTTTCCAGGGCTAGCAAGGTACCATTGGTATTATCAATAGCGGCTTCCAGGATTCGGCTTTGCTGTGTTTTGTCAAAGGCATCCAGCACCGAAGTATAAAGGGTATCTTTTTTCTTTTCGAACTTGAGCGAATCCTTCGGCTTTATGAGCCCTGTTCGATAGTTCATATTTTCGGTGTAGAGCTTAATATTTTCGGAATATTCGTCGGATATTTTTTTAATCTCCGGAATCAATTCGCCCACATTGTACATGTTCTGGTTATTGAACTTGTTTTCCTTTTCAATATCGGTATTGTTGAATTCGGTAAGGTCAATGTTTAAAGTGTATTCCGAAAAATAACTTTTTGCAAAGGGTTTGTTGATGCGCTCCTTGGACCGGTCTGCCAGGGCAATATCTTCGTAGTAGTTCCCGTCTTTTAAGATAAGAGAAAGGGTATTACTCCCTTTTTCACTTACCAATTCCCCTTCATTGGCAATAATGACCGTGGTATTTTCATTGGGGCGGCTGTTCGATTTTTTGTGGATGACCACATCTTTCAAGAATTGCCCACGGTCACCACTTTTCTTGGCTACCTTAATATTGATATTGTCTCCAATGCTACTGAACTGCCCTTCTACAATGGCCATTGACGGACTCACCTGTGCGATGTTCCTGCGCAGGTTTTGCCATTTGTATTCGGAATAGGGGATTACATTGTTGGCAAAGAAAAATGCCAATACGGCCAGTAGGCCAATAAATACCATAACGCTTCTCATGGCCCTTTGCAATGAAATACCCGTGGATTTCATGGCGGCAAATTCATATTTTTCTGAAAAACTCCCAAAAACCATAAGCGACGTGACCAAAATGGTCAACGGTAGTACCAATGGGACCAAACGCGGGGAAACATACCATAAAAACTTCAAAATCACCCAAACATCGAGGTCTTTTCCTGCAAGTTCAGAAATGTAGAGCCAAATGGTTTGCAGTACAAAGATGAACATTAAAATAATGAAGACGCTCGCAAACGTCTTCAAATAGGTGGTCAATATGTACCGGTCCAGTATTTTCAAAAAAGGGCTTTAGTCGAGGTTGTTAATATAATAACCTTCTTTTTCGTATTTGGCTTTATCAAAAGTAAAAAGGGTTTTTGACAAAGGCTCGTTTGTTTTGAAAGAATTTACGGTAAGGGTATACTTGGTGCCTTTATCGTCGGTCTGTATCAAACGGTAAATGTGTTTGGTTTGCAAATCGATTCCCAGCAAAATATTCTTGATTTCTGCCTTGGAATCGATGGGAATTAACTTTACATATTGAATGTTTCTTCCTTTCACGCTTTGCACAATATCCATTTTGTAGGTGTATCCTTTCTCGTAAAAAGTGAGCAGTTTTGAAGGGGTAATTTCCTTATCGTCCAATGGGTTGTGGGTAGAAATGGTTACTTCTTCATCTTCGGGGACAATGGAATAGATTTTCTTACCGTCAAACATCCGGGTAGAGCCTAGCATGTTAAGCAAGTATTTATCTCCAGAGATGGTCACATCCCCACGGGTTTCCTGGTTTACGTTTTCCTTCTCGTTACTAAGGTTCCATTTAAAGTCGATCACAATATTGTTGTAGCTTTTTACTTTTGCCGATACTTCGTTGAGAAGTTTCTTGGCTTCTTGAGCTTGGGCAGAATGGAGTGCTAGCAGGGTTACAAATAGTAGAATTACTTTCTTCATTACAAATCGTTGTTTTCGTTGTCTAATAGTTGGTTTAATGCTTCAATGGTGGGAACGAGAACCTGTCTTGCTTTGCTTCCTTCAAAGGGGCCTACAATTCCGGCGGCTTCTAGTTGGTCTATGATCCTTCCGGCACGGTTGTAGCCCAATTTCAGTTTACGTTGTAGCAATGAAGCGGAGCCTTGCTGTGCCACCACCAAGACCTCTGCCGCTTCACGAAACATGTCATCGCGCTCGTTGATGTCTATATCAAGATTTGTGCCACCTTCTTCCCCTACATATTCGGGTAAAAGGTGTGCATCTGGATAGGCTTTTTGGGAACCAATAAACTCGGTAATATCGGCCACCTCGGGAGTATCCACAAAGGCACATTGTACCCTGGTTAAATCGTTGCCTTGGGTGTATAGCATATCGCCACGGCCAATGAGTTGATCTGCGCCTGCACTGTCCAAAATAGTCCTTGAGTCGATCTTACTGGTCACCCTAAAGGCAATCCTTGCCGGGAAGTTGGCTTTTATGATTCCCGTAATCACGTTCACCGAAGGGCGTTGTGTGGCAATAATTAAATGAATGCCAATGGCCCTTGCCAATTGCGCCAAACGGGCAATGGGGGTTTCCACTTCTTTACCGGCGGTCATAATCAAATCGGCAAACTCGTCAATAACCAAAACAATGTACGGCAAAAAACGGTGGCCCTCATTGGGGTTCAACTTTCGGGCTTTGAATTTTTCGTTGTATTCCTTGATATTACGAACCATCGCATCTTTTAAAAGATCGTAACGGGTATCCATTTCAATACAAAGAGAGTTTAAGGTGTAAATCACCTTATTTGTATCGGTAATAATGGCTTCTTCAGTATTGGGGAGTTTGGCTAGGTAGTGGCGCTCAATTTTGTTGAACAGTGTCAATTCCACTTTTTTTGGATCAACCAATACAAACTTTACCTCGGCTGGATGCTTTTTGTAAAGCAAGGAAGTAAGGATGGCATTGAGGCCCACCGATTTTCCTTGTCCTGTTGCTCCAGCCATTAATAAGTGGGGCATTTTGGCAAGATCTACCACAAAGGTTTCATTACTAATGGTTTTCCCAAGGGAGAGGGGCAGTTCCATTTCGGCATTTTGAAATTTGGGCGACGCTATCACCGAGCGCATGGAAACTACCTTGGGTTTTTTGTTGGGTACTTCAATTCCAATGGTACCTCGCCCGGGAATTGGGGCTATGATTCGAATACCCAATGCAGAAAGGGAAAGCGCAATATCGTCCTCAAGGTTTTTGATTTTTGAAATCCGAATACCGGCGTCGGGGACAATTTCGTAAAGTGTTACGGTAGGTCCTACGGTCGCTTTGATATTGGCAATGCCAATGTTATAATTTTTAAGGGTATCTACAATACGGTTTTTGTGCTCTTCCAGTTCTTCCTGATCAATGGTAATGCCCTGCCCGCTGGTATAGTCTTTCAATAGCTCGATGGATGGAAATTTGAAATTGCTCAATTCCAGTGTGGGATCAAATTCGCCAAAATCCTCTACCAGTTTTTTGCTGAGATTTTCTATAACCGTTTCCTCTTCCTCCACTTTTTCAATTTCCATCTCTACCTCATCCTCTGGTGCTATCTTGGTAACCGTTTCAATAGGAGTAATAGGGGTCTCTTGCTGGATCAACTCGGGCTCTGGAAGTTCCTCCTCTTCAGTTTCTTCCTGAGGATGAGAGAAATCATAGTCGATGGGGCTCTCTTCGGTGGCTTCGGTAGTTGTGGTGTTTTCTTCGGAAACAAAATCGTCGGCAATTTCCTTTTTTGTTGATTTTAGCGAGGCAGCTACCTTTTCGGGTGTCATTTTAAGCCGAAGGACCAAATAGACAATGGCTAGGAAGGTTAAGATGAGAATGGTTCCAATAAGGCCCACGTAGTCTTGGAGCACATCATTCAGTTCAAAACCCACCACCCCGCTCCAGATGGATTCGCCTTTGGTGAAAAACCCAAAAAACACCGAAAACCAGAGCATCAACAACACACCCCAAAACCAAAATTGGAGCAGTCTCTTTTTGGCATAGTCGAAAAAATAGTACACCCCGGTAATGGTCACTAAAAAGGCAAAAATAAAGGAGGCAATCCCCACGCCTTGGTAAACAAAAAAGTTCCCGAGGGTATTTCCAAACTTGCTAAGCCAGTTTTGCGTGACCACTTCGCGGTCCAAGGAGCCTAAGGTACTTTGGTCTGCTTGCCATGTAAAGAAATAGGAAATAAAGGAAATGAGCAATGCCAATCCCAATAGGAACAAAAAGCTCCCCAAAATAATTTTTTGCTGCTTTGAAAGCGTAAAGGAAATTCTTTTACGCGGTGTTTTGTCTTTGGAAATGGTTTTGGAATTCTTTTTTGCCATTTACGGTTGGGTTACGGTCACAAAAATACAAATATAGAACGGGACTTGGGCGATAAAATTTTTGGACCGAAAAATTTTAAAACTTCGGAATGTAGATGATACAGCCCACCACTACAGCGGCAACGGCTGCAAAGAACACAGCTCCTGCAGCCACATCTTTGATGTACCCAATTTTATGGTGAAAATCGGGGTGTACAAAATTGGCAATTTCCTCTGCAGCCGTATTTAGCCCTTCAACGCTTAGTACCAATCCTATGGCAAGGGTTTGGAAAATCCACTCGGTAGTGGAAATGTGAAAATAAAAACCCGCTGCGGTCATGATTGCAGCAATGGATACCTGAACTTGGATGCTGGCTTCGTTTTTGAGGAGCATCCAAGCCCCTTTGAAGGCATATTTAAAGCCTAAAATTCGTTTACCAAGAAAGGTATTCCACATTACCTAAGGGCATTTAATGCGGCTTCATAGCTGGGCTCCTGTCCTATTTCGGGAACTTGTTCAGAATAAATCACAGTATTGGCTTCGTCCAAAATGAGCACAACCCTTGAATGAAGGCCTTCGAAAGCACCGTTTGCGATTTCCAATTGATAGTTTTTCCCAAAGCTACCGTCTTTAAAATCAGACAACATTTCTACATTTTCAATCCCTTCGGCAGCACAAAATCGCTTTTGGGCAAAAGGAAGGTCTTTTGAAATGCACAACACGATTGTGTTGGCCAGTTGGGAGGCTGCTTCATTAAATTTTCGGGCTGAAGCCGCACAAATTCCCGTATCTACACTGGGAAATATATTCAAGAGTTTTCTTTTCCCTTGGTAATTCTCAAGTGTTTTGGAAGACATATCGGTTGCCGTAAGTTGAAATTGTGGCGCTTTGCTGCCTAGACTGGGAAGGGTACCTATTGTCTCGGTAGGATTGCCTCCTAAGGTAATTGTTGCCATGGTGTTTTTTATTTAGAAGTGACCAATTGTTTTATTTTGATTTGAAATGCTGCAAAGAGCAGTGTCATGAAGGGGCTCAACCAGTTAAAGATGGCATAGCCCGCATAATGAAGGGTATCTACGCCCAACACACCGCTTTGGTAGGCTCCACAAGTGTTCCATGGAACCAGTACTGAGGTTACGGTACCACTATCCTCAAGGGTGCGCGAGAGATTTTCTGGCGCCAGTCCTTTATCTTTAAATGCTTTTGCATACATTTTTCCCGGAACCACAATAGCTAAATATTGGTCACTTGCCGTAACATTGAGTGCCAAACAACTGGCTACGGTACTCGCAAACAATCCAAAGGTAGTATGGAACAACTTCAGCAGGGCTTTACTTATGGTAGTCAATGCACCAATGGCGTCCATAATACCACCAAAGACCATCGCGCAAAGGATCAACCAGATGGTCCCCAGCATTTTATTCATTCCACCCGAGGTAAAAAGGCCTTGTAAAGCTTCATTGTCGGTTGGGATAGAAGTTTCTACCGTAATGGCATTAATAATGCCTTTATAGCCTGTAGTAAAATCCAGCGCCTTGCCTCCTCCAATTTGGGTTACGATCTCAGGCTGAAAGATGAGTGCAGCAATACCCCCAAGCAAAGTTCCAATGAGCAGTGCAATTAATGGAGGTGTTTTTTTAACGATAAGAATGATTACAAGTACAGGAACCACAAACAACCACGGACTCACATGGATTGAAGCCTTTAATGCTTGCAGGATTTCATGTGTATCCGCATTGCCGGAAGTGTCTAGATTTAGGCCTAAAATGATAAAGATAATAAGGGTAATAACAATGGTGGGGGTGGTGGTAAAGAGCATATACCGAATGTGGGTAAACAAATCGGTGCCTGCCATGGCCGGTGCCAGATTGGTGGTATCACTCATGGGGGAAATTTTGTCCCCAAAATAGGCTCCCGAAAGGATTGCCCCTGCGGTCATTCCCAAGGGAACATTGAGTGCATCGGCAATACCTATGAGGGCAATCCCAACGGTGGCTGAGGTGGTCCAACTGCTCCCTGTAGCTACTGAAATGACGGCACAGATAATCACACAAGCCGCCAAGAAAATAGTAGGATTCAATACTTGAAGTCCATAATAAATCATGGTAGGAATGATTCCACTTATAAGCCAAGTTCCTGCCAGGGCTCCCACCATCAATAAAATGAGAATGGCCCCTCCGGTTGATTTGATATTTTCGGCCACTTCTTCCATCATTTGCTCAAACTTTACCTTATTGAAAAAGCCTACAATGGCAGCAACGGCTCCTCCCATAAGCAACACAAATTGATTGGAACCGCCCAGCGCATCTCCTCCAAAAGTGTAAACATTATAGGCCAGCATGGCAATAAGTGCAAATACAGGAATAAGGGCTTCCCAAATATTTAATTCCTTGTTTTCAACAATATGTTCATCTTGGGGTTGTCTGGGTTTAATATCTTGACTTTCCATGGGCTGTTTTTAAAGGAATGTAATGTTACGATTTTGTAAAAAGGTATGCAAATTTGAAGTTTAACAAAAAATAGGTTTTTTAATAGCTTATCGTTTATTTTTATTGTACTTTACTTCCAAATTATGTGATAGCTCCCCTGCTTTTAAAAATATACTATGAAAAAGATAGTGTTAATAGCAGGGTTTTTAAGTATTACCCATTTTCTATTTTCGCAAGTAGGGATAGGTACAACAACACCGGCTTCCTCGGCTATACTCGATATTTCTGCAGTCAACAAAGGGGTTTTAATTCCACGGGTATTTCTCACCAATATTACCAACACCATGTTGGATGGAGTGAATATTGCAGCTACAGGATTGTTAATTTATAATACCAATGCTACTACCATAGGAGGTAGTGGGCTGGGGTATTATTATTTTAACGGAATGATATGGGAGCGTTTGATAACTTCAACCAATTCTTTTGATGATGGGGATTGGGTAGCTACTGGGGCAGATATTGAACGTCAAAGCGGAAACGTTTACATTGGTAATACCAATGCTACCAACAACGATTTGTATATCAGTAACCAAATTATAGATTGGGATAACAGTTCTTATCTACTGGATCCTTCTTCAGAAAGTAAGTTAAATGAAATTGAATTTGATGCTGGAAGTGTTTCCGATACAAGTATTCGCTTTCAACAACAGGATTCGGGAATCTATAGTCCGGGTAGCGATGAAATTGCCATTGCCATCAATGGAATCCAACGATTAAATATAGGAAGTAATGGAGTTGTTTCTATCGGAAACATGGCTTCCATGACGCATTATAATCTTCCCACCACAAGGGGGAGCACGGGTCAAATGTTACAAACGGACGGAAATGGCAATGTAAGTTGGGTAAACCCTACTATGGCAAATAGTAATGCTATTATTAAAGTATTGCTTTCTGGGAATATTGGCGGTTTGGTTAGTGGAACAGAGTTTAATCTTATGATGAATGTAGTGAGTTTCAATTTTGGGGGAGGAGCTTATAATACCGTAACCAGTGAATACACCATTCCAACTTCAGGAATTTATGAAATGGATGCCAACCTTCATTTTGATTTTAGTGGAGCAACTTCTAGTGCTGCAGCGTGTTTGTTTCGGGTCTATGTTAATGGAGCTTTAAATGCTCAAGTTTATAGCCAGAAATCGGTTGATAATACAGGCTTTCTTCAAAATTATGATTATAATCTTCATCTCAATTTAAATGCGGGGGATTTGGTTACCTTTCGTTTTGTACCCACTTTTTCAGGCCCTTCTGCACCTCAAATCGCTGCAAGTGATACAACGTTGGTCATAGAAAAAGTATACTAATTTAGAGAAGGTATAGTGATTTTTACTAAAAAGGGGTGTTTACCCCTTTGGCATATCCTTAATTTTCTTGTATATTTAAACCCCAAATTTTCAATTACTTAGCCTACATTAAAAACCAATAACTATGAAAAAGTTAGTTTTTTTAATGGGGCTTTTTGTTTTTGTCCCTGCTGCATTTTCCCAAGTGGGAATTGGCACCACAACGCCAGACCCTTCATCATTGTTGGAGGTTTCCTCGACTGATAAAGGAATTCTTATTCCACAAGTTTCCCTTGCCAATGTTACCGATACCATGTTGGATGGGGTAAACACGGCCGCCACGGGCTTGTTCATTTACAATACCAATGCGTCCACAGTAGGAGGTAGCGGTGTAGGATATTACTATTTTAATGGAACCCTTTGGGAGAAAGTAACTACATCGGCAGAGCCCAAATGGAACCTAGATGGAAATACCGGAACTTCGGCGACCAATTTTATTGGGACCATTGATACACAACCTTTAAATTTTAAAGTAAATAATCAAACAGCTGGTTTAATTGATTCCACTAGTACCAATACCTCTATAGGGTACAAAGGGCTGAATGCAATTACTAGTGGCTTGTACAACACCGTTATGGGGTATCAAGCCCTGGAAACGGCTACTACCTCTGATGGCAATGTAGCCATTGGATACCGAAGCCTACGAAATGCCGTTGGCCCCAATGGGGTCAATACGGCCGTTGGTAGGGAAGCCATGGAAAATGCTACCAATAGCTCCATGAACGTGGCAATAGGTTGGCGTGCCTTACGGGCAGATGCATTAGGCTCTCAAAATGTTGCTGTTGGGGTTGGCGCCATGGAATATGGCCAAGGAGCTCAAGCAGCTACTGCTACCGGGCGTTACGCTTTGGCCAATGATTCATATTCCATTTATTCTACGGCTATAGGCTTTAGAGCCATGTATAATCAATCTTTTAACAACTCAAATACCGCATGGAACTCTTACAACACGGCTGTTGGGGCCCTTTCATTGTACAACAATAACCCCACAGCTACCAATAATGGAATTTATAACACTGCTATAGGGGGAGTGGCATTGTACAATAATACCACGGGCGTTGTTAATACGGGTATTGGCGTGGCTACTTTATACGAAAATACCACAGGGTCCTATAATATTGCCATGGGATACAGTGCATTGCGGCTCAATACCACGGCCTCTTATGGAACTGCACTTGGAACTTATGCTTTGGATGCCAATACCACCGGTACCCGAAATACAGCAGTAGGTGCTGTGGCTTTGTCCGAAAATACCACCGGAAGTTACAACACAGCTGTAGGAGTGGACGCACTTCGGGAAAATACAACTGGATACAACAATGTAGGGATGGGTTTTGAATCCCTTTTTCATGAATATAGATGGGTATGAAAATACCGCTTTTGGGAACCCAAGCACTAAGGGATAACACTACGGGCTACAGGAACGCATCCCTAGGAACCTATTCATTGCGCGCCAACACAACGGGTAACAACAATACCGCGATGGGCTTGAACGCCTTGAGGTATAACACAACAGGGAACGAAAACACTTCCATGGGTTCTTTTTCAATGCAAGGAGATGCAGCAGGCTCAACACCCTACGGGAATACGAGTATGGGATACCATTCGTTATATTCTATCTCTTCGGGTAACCAAAATACCGCCCTAGGGCATTATGCCATGTCTGGTCTCACTTCGGGGGGTACCAATATTGCCATTGGGGGAGGTTCTTTGGAGCAAACCACTGTAGGATCTGCCAATGTTGCTGCGGGTTTTTGGGCCATGAGATTAAATACAGAAGCTAATTATAACGTAGGGATTGGGCATCAAAGCTTGTACACGCAAGCTTTTGCCAATGGAGGTACTTCCTATAATACCTGGAACGTGGCGGTGGGACCTTATGCTCTTTTTACCAATAATCCTACAACCACCAACAATGGATATTTAAATACAGGTTTAGGTACCTATGCAGGATATTCCAATACCAATGGATATGCCAATACTTTTGTAGGTTGTCTTGCCGATGGAACCGCGGGCAACTATATCAATGCAACAGCCGTGGGTTATGGCGCCCTTGCCACAGGAAGTAATATGGTCCGTATTGGGAATGGAATCGTGACCTCTATTGGGGGGCAGGTAGGTTGGACTGTTTTTTCGGATGAACGCGTAAAAGAGCACATCAAAGAGGATGTAAAAGGATTGGATTTTATTCTAAAACTAAGACCTGTGACCTATCAAGTTAAAGAAGCCTTCCTTTCAAAAATAACCCCCCCCCAAGAGGGAAATTTCCCCCAACTGGATATTACCGAAGCACAAAACATGAAACGAAGTGGTTTCATTGCACAGGAAGTTTCAGAAGCTGCCAAAGAAACGGGATATGATTTCAGTGGAATCGACAAACCCAAAAACGAAGGGGATTATTACGGTTTGCGTTATGCCGAATTTGTTGTGCCTCTGGTAAAAGCGGTTCAGGAGCAACAGCAAATGATTGAAGACCAAAAAAAGGAAATTCAACAGTTAAAAAAGGAACTTGAAAAACTAAAAAACAAGTAAGTTTTTTTATCTTGAATGCCTCATCATTACCAAGGCCTCTCAAATAATAGCATTATGAAAAAGACATTACTCTTTGCGATACTTATTTTGCCTATTTTTTTTGGATATTCCCAAGTTGGAATAGGGACCACCACTCCAGATCCCTCCTCGTCGTTGGAAGTTTCCGCAACCGATAAGGGAATTCTTATTCCACAGGTAGCATTGAGTGATGTTACCAATACCATGTTGGACGGTGTGAATACTGCTGCTACAGGATTGCTTATCTATAATACCAATGCTGCTACCACCGGGGGAAGTGGTGTGGGTTACTACTATTTCAATGGCACCCAATGGGAACGTTTAAGTACATCAGCCAGCGGCGGCGATGATGATTTTTATGAGGAAGGAACCACCACGGCTCCCAATGCCATTACGGATGATATATATACCCTTGGGAATGTTGCCATTGGCAAAAATACGGCCGATTGGGCTTTGGATGTTGAAGAAGACCAAGGGGGACGTGGGGTTTCTATTTTAATGAATGGAACGGCGAATGTAACTACCTATGGATTACTTTCTGAAGTCACCAACACAGGCGATGCCACTCAAGTAGGGCTTTTTGGAAGAATTTTGGGCAATGGAAATGGAGAACACAGAGGGTTACATTCCATTACCAATGGATCGGGGAGTGGTTATCATTACGGTTTGTATAATCAAGCTATCAGGTGCTGGAACGGGGGCCTCAAATTGGGGTAGGGAATTACATGACCAACTCGGAAGATAATTTACATTATGCTATTTACAATGAAATTGCCAATAATGGAAATGGCGCGCACCAAGGATGAAGCCATTCTATCAGAGTTCGAAATGGGACCATGACGGGCGTTCGAAGCATTATTACCAACACGGGAACCAATGACCATTTTGGTACGTACAATACACTTTCGGGAACGGGAACGGGTATCCAGTATGGAAATTATAATGATGTTTCCAATACAGGTTCGGCAAATCATTACGGGGCGTATTCAACACTTTCGGGCACGGGCACGGGCATTCAGTATGGAAATTATAATACTATTTCCAATACAGGTTCTGCAGACCATTACGGGGTGTATTCAGCCCTTTCAGGTTCGGGTACGGGAGATCAATTTGGAACGTATAATTATATTGATAATACAGGAAATGGGATTCACTTTGGCGTTCAAAATGAATTAACTGGAACTGCTACGGGAACACAAATAGGGATTCGTAATACTATTAACATCTCTGGGAATGGGTCTCAAACGGGGACTTTAAATTCCATAACCAATAGTGGAACCGGTAACCATACGGGTGTAGCCAATAACATTTCGGGTACTGGGGGAGGAACCCAAACCGGTATTAGAAATAATATTACCAATACAGGTAGTGGTATACAATATGCCGTGGAAAATAACATAAGCGGCTCCGGTACGGGAGATCATTTTGGTAATTATACTGTATTGCAAGGTGCAGGAGTTGGAACACAAACAGGGACTTATAATTCCATTTCCAATACAGGAAGCGGGATTCATTATGGGGTTCATAATTATTTAACGGGGTCGGGGTCCAATTTCCAAATGGGTGTTTTTAACGAAATTGATACCAATGCCAACGGTGATCATTTAGGGGTAGTGTCTACATTAAGTGGGAGTGGAACAGGTGGTCACTATGGAAGTATTAACAATTTGTTTGGCTCGGGATCTGGGGACCAGTACGGTGTCCAGACCAACCTTCTCAATTCTGGCAATGGGGAGCATATAGCACTCAACAATAGTATTTCGGGGGTTGGTTCTGGAGACCATTATGGAATGATCAATTCCATGACAGGTGCAGGAACCGGAGAACAAACGGGGGTTAGAAGCATTATTAATAATTCCGGGAATGCAGTGCATACGGGGGTTTTAAATGAATTAAGTGGTTCTGGTACTGGGGTTCACAGAGGCGTTTGGAATATCCTTTCAGGTGCTGGTGGAGGGGATCAATATGCCATTCAAAATCAAATATCCAATACAGGTAATGGCACCTTGACAGGGTTATATAATTTGTTCACTAGTGCAACAAGTAGTAATCAATTTGGAATAAACAATAGCTTAAATGCTGGAACAGGTAACATGATAGGTGTCTCAACGGGTATTGGAGGGACTGGAAACGGGGATCATTTTGGTTCTTCTACTTTAATGAACGGAACAGGAACTGGAAGAAAGTATGGTTCATACATTATCATGAGTACTACCGCTGGAGGAACGCTCTATGGGCTTTACTCACAATCCTTAAAAAGCGGTAGTTATGCGGGCTTTTTTTTAGGAGATGTAGCCGTTGGGACCACATTAGGAAATACCTACACTTTTCCAGCATCCAGAGGAACAGCAAACCAAGTTATGCAAACCGATGCTAGCGGTAATGTGAGTTGGGTAGATCCTTCCACTATTGGGGCTAGTGAATGGACCGACGGAGGGACCTACCTCACTCCAGCCGATGGCTTGGGAGAACACGTTGCCCTGGGGACTACTTCCGACCTAGGGATGCTTACGATTGATGCCCAAAACCAAAACGCCATAAATGTATCTGGCACCTTCATTAGTCCCAATCAGGAACTATTTGACTACTCCTTGAACTCAAATTTTGGTGGAATCATGACCTATAATACCTTCTCTGGAGTTGGAACAAGTGTTGATTATATAAGTAAATACAATGATTTTTCCAGTGTAACCTCCAGTGGGGGTGCCATTATAGGATTGTCCAATGGCTTTACCGGGGCAGGAAGTTCACAACCTATAGGAGTTTCCAATAACTTTTCGGGAACTAATACCGGTACAAAATATGGAGTGCAGAATCAATTCTCGGGTGCGGCAACAGGAACAAAGTATGGGTTTTATACCGATTTTTCCAACACAGATTTATCCAATAGGAATGGGATTTATACCGATTTGGGAACGGGTGCGGGATCTAAATATGGCGCATACACGGTGGCCGATGTTTCAGCTACGGGCTCCAATTATGGATCTTATGTGAACCTATTAGGTACTTCAGGAAACCAAATTGGGTATTACGCCATCACCGATGTATCCAATGCAAGTTCTTTTTCCGCCTACTTTTCCGGAAGGGTATTTGTATCCTATCGGCTTGGAATTGGCACGGCATCCCCTGGTTTTTCGCTACAAGTACAAACCAACTCTGCGGCAAAGCCAACCTCCGGTTCTTGGACCGTTGTGTCTGATAGAAACTTAAAAAAGGACGTAAAACCTTTTCAGGACGGACTTTCCCTCCTAAAAAAAATCAATCCGGTTTGGTTTACCTACAATGGGAAGGCAGGAATGCCCAATGAAACAGGTGTTGGGACCATTGCTCAAGAATTACGGGAAGTAGCACCCTACATGGTGAAAGAATGGGAGTACACCTCAGAAGATGGGAAGAACAAGGAAAATTACCTTGGAGTGGATTACGGTGCCATGGATTTTGTGCTTATCAATGCAATCAAGGAACAACAGCAAAAAATCGATTCCCAAGAAAAAGAAATTGAATCGTTAAAGAATGAACTGCTCGAGATTAAGAAACTGCTTGAAAAATAGAAAAATAATGATATGTTTTGATTCAACTAGATTTTTGTCATAATTTAATAGCAAGTTACCTTCCCAAGTTTTTAAAATCACAGATAATGAAAAAATTACTATTTGGAATCCTTTTATTTTTTCCGTTTTTAACTTTGTTCTCACAAGTAGGGATTGGCACCACCACTCCAGATGCTTCTACAATTTTAGATGTTTCGGCTACCAATAAAGGAATTCTTATCCCACAGGTTTCATTGAGTGATGTTACCAATACCATGTTGGATGGTGTAAATACAGCTGCTACAGGATTACTAATTTATAATACCAATGCTGCTACCACAGGGGGAAGCGGTGTGGGCTACTACTATTTCAACGGCACTCAATGGGAACGATTAATAACTTCCGCTAGTAGTGATGATGACGATTTTTACGAAGAAGGGACCACCACGGCTCCCAATGCCATTACGGATGATATATATACCCTTGGGAATGTTGCCATAGGGAAAAACACGGCAGATTATCCACTTGATGTTGAAAATAATTTGGGTGGAAGAACTCTTTCGGTTACCATGGGGGGCACGCATGATGTGGATACCTATGGCTGGTATTCTGAAAATAGTATTTCTGGAAATGGAACTCATTATGGAATTTATAACGAGCTCTCTGGCTCAGGTACTGGGAGCCATAGTGGGGTAAATAATTTGTTGTCGGGTGCTGGAAATAGTGGGCAATTTGGTACTATTAACAATATTACCAATACAGGAAGTGGATCGCATTTTGGTACCTATAACCAAATTTCTGGTAACGGTTCTGGGTCACATAGGGCGATACAAAATGTACTTATGGGTTCAGGGAGTGGTAATCAGTCTGGTATTTTAAATTCAATATCAAATTCTGGAAATGGCCAACATATTGGTAGCATCAATTATAACGCTGGAACGGGGACGGGTGACAAGCAAGGGATTTTAAATCAGTTTTCAGTTAATTCCAATGGAAACAAAACGGGGGTCTATAACCTTTTTGAAGGGAATTTAGCGGGAGAACGGATAGGCACTCTGAACAGTTTTCTAGGGACAGGGAGTGGAAACCAAACCGGAACACAAAACGAAATTAGTAATACAGGGAGTGGAATCCATACAGGTATTTCGAATACACTTTCGGGCACAGGTACAGGAGTACAATATGGGATATATAATGATATCACCAATACGGGGCCTGCAATACATTATGGTACGTATAACGCTCTTTCAGGAAGTGGTACAGGAAATCAATACGGTAGTTATACTTTGATTGATAACACGGGAACTTCCCCACATTATGGATTTTTTAGTAGACTTAGTGGCTCTGGCATTAGTAATAAGTATGGATTTTTTTCTAATATCGATAATACAGGACCAGGGAATCATTTTGGAGTTTATAACACTTTAGGTGGAAGTGGGGTGGGCTTACATGTTGGAGTCACCAATATATTAAGTGCAAATGGTAATGGAAATAAATTCGCTATAGATAATACTATCTCTGGTAATGGAGATGGTGAGCATGTAGCAGTTTATTCTGTAGTATCGGGTGATGGAAATGGAATACATAGAGGGGTTTACAATAGATTAAGTGGAGCAGGAAACAACTTTCACGTAGGGGTTACTAATTATTTATTTGGAACGGGCAATGGGGTGCAATATGGGATTTCAAACAGTATTACCAATACGGGTAGTGGAACTCATGCAGGAATGCTTACCTCCCTAACTGGCGCAGGAACCGGATTGCAACGAGCTCTTTGGAATTCAATAACCAACAGTGGAAATAGTGATCATCATGGTATCTATAACGATCTTCATGGAGATGGGTCTGGACGTCATTATGGGATGTATAGTGACTTTTTTGGAGCAGGGGACGGGGTTCACTATGGGGTGTACAATTCTATGCGAGCAACAGGTGTAGGGGGGCATTTTGGGATTTATTCTGTATTGGAAGGTGCCGGAACAGGGGCTCAATATGGGAACTATTCGGTTATAACAAATTCAGGAAATGCTGCCCACTATGGAACTCAAAATTTACTTAGCGGATCAGGCACTGGAACTCATATAGGGGTTGATAACACGTTAAGTGGAAGTGGTTCTGGGGTGCAATATGGCATTCAAAATTCGATATCAAATAATGCCGGTGCAACACATGTAGGGGTGGTTAATACGTTAAGTGGTACCGGAGCTGGGCCTCACTTGGGAACGGTTAATCAATTTACAGGCAGCGGTACTGGAAATCAAATAGGGGTTAACAATCTTATCTCAAATACGGGTAATGGTACTCATACGGGTATTTATAATTTTTTATCTGGGACGGGCTCTGGGGATAAATATGGGGTTCAAACGACCATTACTTCAACCGCAGGTGGGACTCACTATGGTTTATATTCTGAGGTGCTGAAATCGGGTAGCTATGCTGGTTATTTTAGAGGGGCAGTTGCCATTGGAACGACCACAACAGACACCTATACTTTACCGGCTTCAAGAGGCACTGCAAACCAAGTGATTCAAACCGATGGAGCCGGAAATTTATCATGGGTAGATCCCAGTACCCTAGGAGCCGTAACAGCTTCCAATGGTCTTACCGCTGGGGGCAGCAATGTCATTTTGGGAGGGGGATTAACGCAGAATACCACCATTTCTGCCAATAATTTTACCTTGGATATTGATTTGAATAATGTGGGCTCAGGGGTCTTTTCGATTTCCGATGGAGGAATCAATAAATTTTCCGTTCTAAATTCTGGTTTGGTATTGGTGGGGGATGATATGTTCTGGCGGGATGCTTCTACGGGAGGAACAAATCTTGCGGCATTAGTAGATGATGGGGATGACGGTCGATTTGTTATCTACGAAAATGGCGGTATTTCAGTGGATTTGGATGCAAACACTCAATTTGCTTTCAATGAACAGGGACTGGATAGAAACTTTCGTGTAGAGAGTGATAATGATACCAATATGTTGTTTGTTGATGCAGGGCTGGATAGAGTGGGGATAGGAACTGGAACACCGGCCTATGATTTGCAAGTGGTAAATACCAATGCTACCATAGGCGTAAATACTCTTGAAATTGGGGATTTAGGAACCTTCAACCTTGGCCTTGATGGCGATATTGTACCCTATGCAGGGAGTGGCTCCCTCTATGATCTTGGTAATAATAACGCCACGGAACATTGGGACGAAGTGGTTGCCAATACGTTTACGGTATTTTCAGATCGAAGAACCAAAAACAGCATTCAGCAACTCAACTATGGGCTCAAAGAAATCATGCAGCTGAATCCCGTAAGCTTTCGGTACAATAAAGGGATTGCAGACCCACTTAAAACCCGCTTGGGATTGATTGCCCAGGAGGTGGAAACCATTATTCCTGAAATCGTAATTGAAGAAGATGTGGATATCAATCCAGATACAGGGGAACGAATGGTAACACCTTCGGAATATAAATCGATGAGCTATCAAGAATTGATCCCGGTACTTATCAAAGGGATGCAAGAACAGCAGGAACAAATAGAAACCCTTAAGAAAGAAATTGAAGCCTTAAAGAAAGCCAATGAGTAGCTGAGGGTTGCTCAATAGTAGGTCTAAAATATTGTTTTTGAAAATGAAAAAAAAGGGGTTTTACCTATACGACATTTAAAATCAATAGCTTACTTTTACTTTCCCCAAATCTTATTAGGCTCCTACTTTTCATAAAAAAAATTGTTATGAAAAGAGTCTTTTCTTTTTTTGTATTTCTCTTTACGGCCTATCTGGTTTCTGCCCAAGTAGGTATTGGCACCACGACTCCAGATCCTTCTTCCCTGTTGGATATTTCTGCTACCGATAAGGGGATTTTAATTCCCCAAGTTTCCTTGGCCGATGTTGCCGATACCATGCTTGATGGTGTGAATACGGCTGCCACAGGGTTGTTGATTTACAATACAAACGCTGCTACCACAGGGGGTAGTGGGGTAGGCTACTATTATTTTAACGGGACTACATGGGAGCGTTTAATTACTTCGGCATCTAGTGGTGATGATGACTGGTACGAAGAAGGAACCACTACGTCTCCCAACAATATCAATGACGATAAGTTTACGTTTGGGAATCTTGCCATTGGTAAAAACACCGCCGATTATCTATTAGACCTTAATCAGGTAGATGGAACTTTGACCAGAACGCTTAGTATATACTCAAATTATTCTGATGTAGGTATTAATAACTCCATTTATAATGAAAATAACTTTACGGGTTCTGGTACTACTAGGGGGGTATACAACCTTATGGGTGGAACAGGAAGTGGAACGGTTATGGGGCTTTACAATAACATCGGAAATTCCGGAACGGGAATCCATTATGGGGTGTATAATGGAATGGTGGGAACAAGTTCTGGTCAGCAAATAGGAGTTTATAACCCTATTTCTAATTCTGGAAATGGATTTCACTATGGAATGTTAAATGCCTTATCGGGTAACGGTACGGGAGCTCATTATGGTGTTGTCAATGGTTTGTCTGGTAGTGGTGCGGGAGAACAACGTGGGGTTTATAACAATATTTCAAACACCTCTACTTCCGTTCAAACAGGAATTTACAATGATTTTTTAACAGGAGGCTCAGGAATCCATCAAGGAGTTTATAATAATTTGGGAGGTAATGGAAATGGCTTTCAATATGGGGTGAATACAATTATTGGTAATACCGGTTTTGGGCAGCACATAGGTTCTTCAAATACCTTGGCTGGTTCGGGCTCGGGTTCGCACATTGGGACATCAAATAATCTTACGGGTACGGGTTCTGGTACTACTAGGGGGGTATACAACCTTAACAACAGTGGAGATGCAGAGCATAATGGAGTTTACAATCTTGTGAACGGTGCAGGTTCTGGAGTGCATCGTGGCATATTGAATGCCCTTACGGGAATTGGAACCGGAAGCCAGATAGGAATAGCCAATACCGTAAGCAATTCTGGGGATAACACCCATTATGCAGTTCTTAATAACTTGTCTGGTGCAGGTACGGGAACCCACTATGGCATTAGTAACGCCTTATCGGGCAATGGTACGGGTAATCAATACGCTATAAACAATACCCTAAACAATAGTGGTGATGGCAATCATTTTGGAATGCAAACCCAGTTAAGCGGTGTTGGGTCTGGAACCCACTGGGGGGTGTACAATATCTTGTCGGGTGTTGGGACTGGACAGCAACGAGGAATAACCAATAGCATTACCAATATTGGGAATAATGAACAGACAGGGATGTATACGTTTATTAGCAATGCAGGAACGGGATTACATAGTGGGGTGGTCAATGCTTTAGCGGGTTCAGGGCCTGGTCAACAAACGGGGACTTCAAATTCCATCACAAATACGGGTGATGGTACCCACTATGGGGTTTACAATTCATTATCTGGCTCTGGCATTGGGCCTCATTATGGCGTTCGAACCATTTTATCGGGAGTAGGAACCGGAATCCAATACGGCTCGTATACCGAAATTACCAACGTGGGGGCTGTATCGCATTATGGGCAATACAATACCTTTTCAAGCACAAGTAATACCAATCAAACAGGTCTGTATAGCCAAATTGGAGGTACTGGATTAGGACTTAAATACGGGGTGTACACCACAATAAGTAATTCAAGCAATAGTAACCATTATGGCGCCTATAATGAATTGACAGGCTCTGGTTCTGGGGTTCATTCTGGGACTTATCAAATAATTTCGGGCGCTGGTAGTGGAGCCCAATTTGGTATTTATCAAAATCTATCTAACTCTGGCACTGGTGAACATATTGGGGTATATAATGCACTATCGGCAGGAAGTGGAATCCAAAGGGGGGTAAATAACTTTATGACTACCTCCTCTTCTAGCATGCATATTGGAACCGATAACAACCTACAGGGAAGTGGAACAGGGTTACGTTATGGGACCCAAAACCTCATAACGGGTAGTGGAACCGGAATCCATTTTGGTACCTATAATGGCCTTACGGGATCTGGGGCGGGTGCAAAGTATGGTTCTTATAATTATATTTCAGACAGCGCCGGCGGAACCCAGTATGGGGTGTATTCAGAAGTGCTTAAAAGTGGAAGCTATGCGGGATATTTTCTGGGTAGTGTTTCCATTGGGACAACAACAGCTAATAATTATATTCTACCCGCTTCCCGTGGCACGGCAGACCAAATCATGCAGACCGATGGCAGCGGTAATGTGAGTTGGGTGAGCGCAACAACCCCTGCATTAAAAGTGGGAACTTCAGCTACTATTTCGCTCACAAATTTCACCGAACAACCCTTGGTTTATGCCACGGTACATCATAATGTTGGCGGTGGTTCCTACAATACAGCCACAGGGACCTATACCATACCCTCCTCAGGTGTTTATTCAATTACCGGCAACATCCCCATCAATTTTAATGGCGCTGGAACCAACCAAATGGTCATGGGGTTTCGGGTATATGTAAACGGTTCATTGAGGGGGCAGTTATTTGTACAAGGGGGCGCTACTTTCAGCTTAACCTATGAACAAAACTTTACTTTTACCAATGATTTTTCACTCAATGCTGGCGATTTGGTTACGTTTAGGATTTTGCCCATTTTTGGTGCCGCTTCTCCTGCACCTGTGTTGAGTGCTGCTAATGCAAATATTTTGGTACGAAAGCTCTAAGGGGGATTATTTAAGTTTATTTCTAATTTTTTAAAATTGGAATGAAAAGGGCATTCTTTTGATAAATGGAAAATATGTTGGTAAAATACTATAGTCTGTTATTTTTTTAAATAACCAATCCTTTTATATGCGATGGGTTTTCTTCATTTTTATTTTTTTCTTGTTTCAAGCTATTTCAACGGGTCAAAATCAAAGAATAGATAGCTTAGAAGCAATAATTAAGCTCAATAAAAAAGATGCTGAAACGGCCAAAGCATTCAATTTTATTTCTTATGAGTATGTAAGAACAGATGTTGAAAAGGCAAAAAAATATTTGTGGGCTGCAAAAAATCTGGCTACCTTTTTAGAGAATGATAGAATACTAAGCTCCACATATTCACAACTTTCCAGTATTCATCAAAATGAAGCAAAATTGGATAGTGCTCAATTCTACCTAACTAGACTTTCTGAAATTGCCGCCGTCGCCAAAGGAGAAAATGCGAGCGTAATTAAAGGAAATTATTACGCTACGGCGGGCTTGTTTTATAAAAAAAGTGGCAAACTAAAAGAAGCCTTAGACTATTTTATTTTGGCACGAAATATTGCAGTGAGCAATGGCGATGTTGTTTCTGCCTCAGGACAGGCAATTAACATTGGTAATAGTTATTTGGGATTAAGTGATTTTAATGAGGCACTGCAGTATTATTTGGAAGCCTTACGAGGGTTTGAACAAACCCAAAACAAAAAAGGACAATCTTTTTGCTATCAAAACATAGGGGAATGTTATATTGAACTTCAAAGATATTCTTCTGCGCTACCCTATGTAAATAAATCAATTTCACTAAAAAAAGAGTTGAACGATACCCGCGGTTTGGGAAATGCAGAGCAATCTTTGGGAAGGATTTATATGGGGTTGGAGGCCTATGATAAAGCACTTTTACATTACAACAATGCGCTAACTATAGTTAGAGATTTAAAACTTTCTACAGAAGAGGTAAAGGTAAACCTTAATTTGGGTAAAATATATTCCCAAAAAGAGGACAAAGAAAAAGCACTTTCCTATTTTGAAAAAAGTAAACTTTTAGCCAAAAAATTAGGAGACAGTTCCTCGGTAATTTTGGCAGATTTGGAAGTTTTGGCCATTAAAGAAGCTACTTCAAAGATACAGGAGAATGAATTAAATGCCCTGGAAAATATTCAGGCTTTAAAAGAATCAGGCGCCATAAGCAAGGAAGCTGCAGGGTATAAAAATTTAGCAGAATATTATGCCAATTTAAAGCAGTACGATAAAGCCTTAGAGTTTACAAACTTGTATGTAAAACTCAATGATAGCATTCGAAACAATGAAGTTCAGACGCAATTCAAGACGATTGAAGAAAATTTCAATAAAGCTAATAATGAAAAACAAATCGCCTTGCTCCAAAAAGACCAAATCATTTATGATGAAAAACTGAAACAACAGCGTTTTTGGTTAGTGCTTTCTGGGTTGGTTATCCTATTTATTTCATTGGGGGTTTGGATGTTTATTCATCGTAATAAGTTGAAGCAGAAAATGAAAGAAATGGAATTGCGAAACCAATTAGCGGCAGATTTACATGATGAAGTGGGAAGCTCATTGAGCAGTATTTATATGTTAAGCCAAATGGCCAATGATGAACAAGCCATGAACCAACAGGCCATTTTAAAAAAAGTAAGTAATAATGCGCAGGAAACCATGGTAAAAATGAGCGATATTGTTTGGATGCTAAAACCTAACGAAAGCACCAAAAATGTTATTGAACGAATGCAGCGATTTGGACAGGAAATTTGTGGTAGCAAGCAAATAAAGTTCAACTTTTTAGTAGAAAAGGAGGCAGAAATTACATTGACGACCCTTCAAAATAAAAATCTGTACCTTATCTATAAAGAAGCGATTAACAATGCCGTAAAATATTCAGAGACAGACACAATCAAAGTCTCAATTTTATTTAAGACTAAAAAAATACAAATGGATATTAAAGATTACGGGAAAGGATTCAATCAAAAAACGATACTAAAAGGAAATGGACTCGAAAGTATGGAAAAGCGAGCCCACGAAATTAAAGGTACTTTGAACATAAATTCTGAAGTTAAACAAGGCTCACAAATTACTTTAGCATTTCCGGTAAGCTAACATCTCCCCCAAATTAGGTATTTTGGGTTAAGAGAAAGATTACTAAAATTGCATTATATTGTTTCATTATGAAGATTTGCATTTTTGAAGACAATACTCACCTGCGCGAAAGCTTGCAGTTGCTTATAGATGCTACTGCTGGGTTTCATTGTGTGGGTGCTTTTCCAAACTGTAAAAACCTCCTTGAAAAATTTTCCGATGTCTCCTGCGATATCTGTTTAATGGATATTGGAATGCCCGGAATTTCTGGTATTGAAGCTACAAAAATCATAAAAGAATCGTATCCCGAAATACAAGTACTTATCCAAACGGTATTTTCAGATGACGATAACATCTTCAAAGCTATCTGCGCCGGAGCTTCAGGCTATATTTTGAAAACAAGCTCACCGGCAGAGTATATTCAGGCTATAAAGGATGTAAAAAGCGGCGGCGCTCCTATGTCACCCAGTATTGCTTCCAGAGTGTTACAACTTTTTAAACTGAACTTTCAACCCCTCACTAAAGAAGAATATCATCTTACAGACAAAGAGAAATTAGTACTTCAACAATTGGTAGAAGGCAAAAGTTATAAAATGATTGCGGACGAACTTACCATATCGGTAGAAACCATAAAAACGCACATGAAGAATATCTATGCCAAACTGCATGTGCATTCTAGCACCGAAGCAGTATCAAAAGCTCTTCAGGAACGAATCATTTAGTGATCTTTATCTACTTTTAATATCCCCCGTTTTCGGTATTGTGGCGTTGTAAAGTTAGCTGCAATTTTACAAATGTAAATACAATTCAAAATACCAAAGAAAATCAATTTTTAGAATTACCTCAAAAAGAGTTTAACCTACTTTTTTAAATATAATACCATGAAAAAATGGCTGTTTTTTATAGGGTGTTTGGTCTTTACTGTGGGTGGGATTTCTCAGGTGGGAATTGGTACTACCAGTCCAGATGCTTCTTCCATTTTGGATATTTCGTCAACCGATAAAGGAATTTTAATTCCGAAGGTAGCGCTTGCAGATGTGACCGATACGATGTTAGATGGAGTCAATACCGCCGCTGCAGGTCTGCTCATTTATAATACCAATGCGGCAACAACGGGAGGAAGTGGCGTAGGATTTTATTATTTTACCGGAACGGTTTGGGAGCGAATTATCACCAGTGCTACGCCTACCAATGATCACGATTGGTATGAAGAGAGTACTACTACAAGTCCCAATAGTATCAATGATAATATCTATACTATGGGTAATGTAGCTATTGGTAAAAATATCACCTCCTGGCCTTTGGAAATTGAAGAAGATCAGGGCGGTAGGGGAGTTTCAGTGGTAATGAATGGTTCTAATAATGTTACTACTTATGGTTTGTTATCTGAAGTAACGTCTTCTGCCAGTACCGCCTCTTTGGTAGGGGTGTTTGGCAGGGTGTTAAGTATTGGAAATGGAGAGCAACGAGGCGTGCATTCGTTGGTAAACGGAAACGGAACCGGAATTCATTATGGCGCATTGACCGAACTACAAGGCGCTGGTACCGGAAATCAATATGGCAGTGGAAACAATATTAGTAATACAGGAAATGGGAGCCATTTTGGTAGCTATAATTTGTTGAGTGGTACAGGGGCAGGCACGCATCAAGGGGTGAGGAATGAATTATCTGGCGCAGGAACCGGAACTCAGGTAGGAACCCGAAACGTGATTAGTAATACGGGCGATGACTTTCACTGGGGAGTTTACAATACGCTTTCGGGCTTTGGAGGTGGGAATCAATTTGGAACCCATAGCACCATCACTAATACAGGAAATGGGAATCATTTAGGGAATTATATAGAATTAAGCGGAACAGGATCCGGCATCCATCAAGGGGTTCGAAATGAATTATCGGGTACAGGAATTGGAATTCAAAGAGGTGTAAGTACACTTATTTCAAATACAGGAGTGGGTACTCATTTAGGGGTTGAAAATACCTTATCGGGTTCGGGTTCGGGAGACCAATATGGTACACAAAATATCATTTCAAATTCGGGAAACGGCGTACATTACGGAACCGATAATACTTTTTCGGGTACAGGCTCCGGATTTCATTATGGTACTGTCAATCGATTTTCGGAAGGTACGGGAGAACTCACAGGGACATTTAACGCCTTTTCAGATAATATTGGTAATGGGAATCTGAGAGGTTCATACAATTATTTTGCTGCAGCAGGCAATGGTATTTTGGCAGGTATGTATACTCAAATATGGAATACAGTGACCGGTACAGGCGATCATTACGGTTCTTATTTTGAAGATTCAAGTGCGGGAAATGGCAGTCATTATGGCGCCTATAACGTGCTGGGAGGAACAGGTTCCACCTATAATGTGGGTATTAATAACGTGATAAATGCTTCAGGATTAGGGCAACATAGAGGTGTGTCAAATACCCTATCCGGGGCGGGTAGTGGCATCCATTATGGCATGTATAATACGCTGGATGGTGCAGGTCAAGGGGATAATTTTGGGATGCATAATTCCATATCAAATTCGGGTAATGGAACACATGCGGGGGTTAGAAACGCATTATTAGGTACAGGGAGTGGGTCTCATTATGGTGTCTTAACTTCCCTTTTTGGTGCGGGAGCAGGGAATCATTACGGAAGTTATTCGCATCTCTATGGAACAAGTTCAGGTAGTAAATATGGCATATATAATTATATTGAAACAACGGCAGGCGGGATACATTATGGTGTGTATTCTGATGCTCAAAAATCGGGAAGCTATGCTGGCTACTTTTTGGGGAGAGGGTATTTTAGCGATTTTGTAGGAATTGGTACTACAGGTCCTGCCACATCACTTCATGTTAACCATCCATTAGGAGCTACCAATGGACTATCATTATCCAATGCTACGGATACCGATCGATGGCATTTTTATGTTTTTGGATCAAATGATTTGTACTTTTATTTTAACAATACGGCTCGCGGGAACTTTGATGATGTTACGGGAAATTACACGGCGGTTTCCGACAGAAATTTAAAGTCGAATATTGCCAAAATTGATAATGTTTTGGAGAGGGTTGAAAAATTGGAAGTGGTCGATTATACTTTTAAGCATCAATCCAACAATGATAGACATTTAGGACTCATAGCACAAGATGTGGAGCCGCTGTTTCCACAGCTGGTGAAAAAACCTACTTTTGAACAAGGCGAAGAATCTCCTTATATGCTCAATTATTCTGGCTTTGGGATTATTGCTATTAAAGCCATTCAGGAACAACAACAAATTATTGAAAACCAAAATGCTACAATAGAGTTCCTAATTTCTGAACTTCAGAATCAACAGCAAGAAATTGAAACGATTAAAAACCTTTTAAAGCAGCGATAGGTTACAATATTCCTATTTCAATCATACACTCTTTCATCATTTCATAGGTACGCTCAATGTCATTGTCCAGCCCTATGCTAAAACGAATCAATCCATCGGTCAAGCCCATTTCCATTTGCTCTTCTTCAGGAATTTCCGAGGAAGTGGAAGTGCCCGGTGCGCTGAACAAGGTTTTGTAAAATCCTAAACTCACGGCCAAATAACCCAAATTTCTTTTCTGCATCAATTCCATCAATTCATTGGCTTTGTCCAAATTTCCAACATCAACCGTCATCATTCCCCCAAATCCGTATTCGGGATTCATCATTTTTTTGAACAATGCATGCCCTGGATGCGATTTTAGCCCCGGGTACACTACCTTAAGCCCTAATGCCTCAAATTTTTCGGAAAGGTACAAGGCGTTGGCGCTGTGTTGTTTCATTCGAATGTGCAGGGTGCGCAGGTTTTTCAAAATGGAAGCCGCCCGAAGGCTGTCCATAGCAGGTCCCAAGAGCATATTGGCCCCATCGTTCACATTCCGAAGGGAATCAATAAATTCCTGGGTTCCGCAGGCAACTCCTCCCATGGTATCACTGCTACCGTTGATAAATTTGGTCAAACTGTGCAGCACCACATCGGCGCCCCACTGTGCTGGAGAAATGCTCAATGGTGAAAAAGTATTGTCCACAAGCAATTGTAAACCATGCTTTTTGGCAATGTTGGAAAGGCCCTCTAGGTCTGCTACCTCCAAAAGGGGATTGCTCACACTTTCACAATAGATAACCTTGGTGGTGGGAGTAATTGCTGCTTCCACATCGGCCAGTTTGGTGATATTCACAAACGAAGTGGCTATGCCCAGCCTTGGAGCAAAGTTTTTCAAAAAAGCATACGTTCCTCCATAAATGGTATGGCTGGCCACAATATGTTCCCCAGTTTTGCACAACTGTAATAACGCAGGGGTAATGGCACCCATTCCCGTCGCTGCTACGTTGGCCGTTTCGGTACCTTCCATGGCTGCCAATGCCTGGCCCAAGTACAAATTGGAAGGGGTAGAATGGCGGGAATAGAGATAACACCCTTCTGCGTTGCCTTCAAAGGTATCGAACATGGTTTTGGCTGAAAGGAACGTATAGGTAGAGGAATCACTAATGGAAGGGTTTACCCCTCCAAATTCACCAAAGTATTGTAAATCCTGAATACGATCTGCGGGTTTAAATGACATAGCTGTAAATTTTATTGTTACCAAAACTAATAAATGGCAGATGTTTTATCAATGGTATGCTGTTTTTTTGGATTAAAATTCTATAACTTAATTAAAATAAAGACTATTTTTACTTTTTAAAGCCTTTATTTTAACCGAAACGGAAAAATTTTCAGAATGGTACTGGATACAATCGATAAAAACCTTTTGCGTTTCCTTCAAGAGGATTGCAAGCAAACCAACAAAGAACTTTCCATAAAGTTGAACCTTTCGGTCACGGCCGTTTATGAGCGCATCAAGAAACTGGAACGGGAAGGGATTATTTCTCGCTATGTAACACTTCTGAATAAGGATAAAGTGAATCTGGGACTCTTGGTTTTTTGCCAAATAAAATTGGTGCAACACGCCAAGGAATACCTTACCAAGTTTGAAATGGAAGTAACCCAACTGGAAGAAGTGTTGGAATGCTTCCACGTGAGTGGCGAATATGACTATCTGTTAAAAGTAGTAGTGAAGGATATGGAACATTTCCGTAACTTTATGGTGACCAAGTTAACAACGCTTCAGCATATTGGAAGCACCCAAAGCTCTTTTGTGATCAACGAAGTGAAAAACAGTACCGTTATTACGGTTTAGCATGAACAGCAAACGCTACAGAATTTGGGAATTTTTTTTCCTCTTCATTTTATTTCCAGCCTCATTACCCCTGGCGTATTCCATTTGGGTAAAATTGGCCATTGGCCTATTGGGGTTTTCTTACATTATTTGGGTTTTGGTACGCATCGAAAAAGTACGTTTTTTGTATTCCGGTAAAATGTACTGGCTCCCTTTTTGGAAACGAGTGTTTGTCCTATTCCCTGCAATTGTGGCTGTTACCTCCCTTTATGTCTGGTGGGCCGCTCCCCAGCACTTTTTTTATGTTCCCTTGCATGAGCCTTTATTGTTTGTCTTTATTCTCTTTGTGTATAGTGTTTTTTCGGTTTGGCCACAGGAATTGTTGTATCGAACTTTTTTCTTCAAAAGGTATGAGGACTTGTTTCAAAATAGGTCGTTAGTTATTTTTATCAATGCCACCGTTTTTTGCTTAGCCCATCTTTTTTTTCGAAACTTCTTGGTCATTGTCCTTACGTTTATCGGCGGAATTCTTTTCGCCCTTACCTATGTGAAATTTAAATCCACCACTTTGGTCACTCTAGAACATGCCCTGTATGGCAATTGGATTTTTACCGTGGGTATGGGGCAAATGCTGGGTTTCCCCGGGATGGATGGGCACTAAGGGATGGGTATTTCAAAAACCACAGGACGTATCAACTTTGCCACTTTGAAACTTTGAAACTCCTAAACACTATCGTAACTTTGCATTTCAAAAATTTAAAACCACGTCTATGAGCACTTATGATGTTGCCATTATTGGATCGGGACCCGGCGGTTATGTAGCCGCTATTCGTTGCGCCCAGTTGGGAATGAAAACCGCTATCATTGAAAAATACAATACCCTTGGGGGAACCTGTTTAAACGTAGGCTGTATCCCCAGTAAAGCATTGCTGGATTCTTCCCATCACTATGAAGATGCCATGCATCATTTCGAGGAGCACGGTATTGAGATCCCTGGCGATATCAAAGTGAACTTCCAAAAGATGGTCGAGCGAAAAGCCTCGGTCGTGGATCAAACCGTAAAGGGAATCGATTTTTTGATGAACAAGAACAAAATCGAAGTTTTTAGAGGTGTGGGTTCTTTTAAGGATGCGACCCATATCGATATTACTGCGGAAGGGAAAACCCAAACCATTGAGGCAAAAAATACCATCATCGCCACTGGAAGTAAGCCTTCTACCTTGCCTTTTATAAAAATTGACAAAGAGCGGATTATTACGTCTACCGAAGCTTTGAGCCTTTCGGAAATCCCCAAACACCTTATCGTAATTGGCGGTGGGGTGATTGGCTTGGAATTGGGGCAGGTATACCGTCGCTTGGGTGCCGAAGTATCGGTAGTGGAGTATATGGACCGCATTATCCCAACCATGGATGGTGCCCAGAGCAAAGAATTGCTGAAAGTAATGAAGAAACAAGGAATCAAGTTTTTTGTTTCCCACAAAGTGTCGGCCGTGGAACGAAACGGAAACGAAGTTACCGTAACAGCCACCGACAAAAAAGGGGAAGAGGTAAGCTTTACCGGAGATTACTGCTTGGTGTCGGTAGGACGCCGCGCTTATACTGATGGTTTGAAACTGGAGAATGCCGGGGTGAGTGCCAATGAACGCGGACAGGTGAACGTGAACGATCACTTGCAGACCAACGTTTCTCATATTTACGCCATTGGGGATGTCATCCGCGGGGCGATGTTGGCCCACAAGGCCGAAGAAGAGGGTGTTTTGGTCGCCGAAATACTGGCGGGGCAAAAACCTCACATCAATTATAATTTAATTCCCGGTGTTGTGTATACCTGGCCGGAAGTGGCTTCGGTAGGAAAAACCGAAGAGCAATTAAAGGAAGAAGGAGTAGATTATAAAATGGGGCAGTTCCCCATGCGTGCCCTGGGAAGAAGCCGTGCCAGTGGTGATACCGATGGATTTGTAAAAATCTTGAGCGATGCCAAAACCGACGAAATCCTGGGAGTGCACATGGTAGGCGCCCGTGTGGCCGATTTGATTGCCGAAGCGGTGACCGCGATGGAATTCCGTGCCAGTGCAGAAGACTTGGCCCGTATGAGCCATGCCCATCCTACCTATGCAGAAGCCGTGAAAGAAGCAGCGCTGGATGCAACCGATAAAAGAGCGTTGCATTTTTAATCTTTTATATATCAAGTATTTAAAACCACTCTTTTTAGGGTGGTTTTTCATTTATTTATTATCTTTATGCTAAACCCTAAACAATAAGATTATGAAAAAGAACTATTTTTTTGGCATTGTATTGCTTTTTTCAATGCAACTTTCCCTCGCACAATTTACCGATGGTTTTGAATGGGCTCAAGGGGGTTGCTCAAATCATTGGTATACAAGTGGAGAATTCGAATGCCCTAATATCATAGAAAATATTGCGCATACTGGTTCACAGAGTGGCTATTTATCTTTCGGAATTATTGATGCTAGTCTTTTAGAATTTGGCAATCAAACAACCGGACAATGGGGCTTTGAATTTTGGATGAATGTTGTACCGGGACAGGAATCCTATTTTGGTTTGGTAGGTCAAGTTCCTATCGATTGGGAAGAATGGGTTGGTAATGTTTTTTTCAACCAGGATGGTCTATCCCCCGGTGATGGCTTGATAGACAATACCGCTTTGGGTATGGTTTTGTTTGACTATCCCGAAGGGGAATGGTTCCGGGTAGCAATGAATTTTGATTTTAGTTCTGGTATTGGAAATGCTACCTGGGGGATGTCTATAGCAGATGAACTGGTTATCCCAGAGGGAACTCCTTTAACCAATCTAGATGGAGAATATCTTGCAGGCTTGGGGGGACTACTTTTTCATCAAACCCTTACTTCCAATATTGAATTTTTTATTGATGATATTAATCTGGAACCTAACTTTGTTCAACTCATTTTGTCTTTGTCTACTAATGATTTTTCCCATACAAATGTTACACTCTATCCCAATCCAGCTGGTAAATTGGTAAACATAGAATGTTCAGACCCCATACAGGAAGTAGTGGTCTATTCACAATTGGGCCAAAAAGTGCATTCCCTGGGTTCGAGTACCCAAATCGATGTTTCAAATCTGGACAATGGATTGTACTTTGTGGAAGTTCGAACCAGCAAAGGGAAAGGATTCCAAAAATTCATAAAAGAATAACAGTCATTGATTTTAAAATTAACCGTTTCATGATTTGAAACGGTTTTTTGTTTTCAATATCTTTACGAAATGAAAAAAATCATTGTCTTTGCTGGGAGTAATAGCAGCACTTCCATCAACCATGAGTTGGTGGTCTACGCATCTGGTAACCTTCAACATGCCACTGTTGAAATGATTAGGCTCACCCAGTTTTCTTTGCCACTGTTCAGTGAAGACCTAGAGCGGGAAGAAGGCTATCCCGAGGTATTGCGAGCATTGCTTTCCAAGATCAAAGCTGCCGATGCCGTATTGCTTTCCGTAAATGAGCATAACGGAACGGTCTCGGCCTTTTTTAAAAACATACTGGACTGGCTTTCCCGTATTGAATACAAATTTCTGGAAGGGAAGAATATTTTCCTCTTGAGCACTTCAAATGGAAAGCGAGGGGCGCTTTCGGCCCAGGAATATACTGCAGGCGTACTGCCCCGGTTTGGAGCTGCTGAGATTTTTCGGTTTACGCTTCCTTCTTTTTCGGAGAATTTTCAACAAGGCCAAATCATCAACCATGAATTGGCAAGTCAATTAAAACAACAATTAGCTCAATTTGAGGATTCCATCTAATGCGGTTGAAACAATCCTTTAGCGTTCCTTTGACAGGATCCCTCAAACGAAAGTTGCTCACTTGGGCACAACAATTCAACGAAGTGGTTTGGCTGGATTCCAATCATTACCATCAAAGCCATGGTCAATACCAAGCCCTATTGGCAGTTGAGGCTTTTACCTCGCTCAAAACAGATAGCTTTCAAGCATTTGAACAACTGGAAACATATCAGAAAACCACAAACGATTGGTTGTTTGGCTACCTTTCCTACGATTTGAAAAATGATGTGGAATCACTTTCTTCCCACAATTTTGATGGCCTTCATTTTCCGGAACTGTATTTTTTTCAGCCCAAAAAAGTGTTTTTGTTTACCGAAGATCAGGTAGAAATACAGTACCTAAACCTAGTGAGTGATGAACTGGAAACCGATTGGCAGATAATTCAAAATACCCCCGAGTACCCTGCGGAAGACAGTGCTCATTCCCCTGTTAAAATACGGTTGCGTACCAGCAAGGATGCTTATTTCGATAAAGTACGCGAAATGCTACGTCATATTGAACGGGGCGATATCTATGAGGCCAATTTCTGTCAGGAGTTTTTTTCCGAAGGCGTTGCCATAGATCCACTCAAAACCTTTTTCCATCTCAATGAAATATCAAAACCACCCTTCGCATCCTTCCTTAAACTGGAGCATTGGTATGCTTTTTCGGCTTCGCCAGAACGATACCTTAAAAGAACCGGCCATACGGTGATCTCGCAGCCCATTAAAGGAACCGCAAAACGCTTGCAAGACCCCATGGAGGATTTGGCGATGAAAAAAGACCTAGCGCAAAATCCTAAAGAGCGAAGCGAAAATATCATGATTACCGATTTGGTTCGGAATGACCTTTCCCGTTTTGCCGAAAAAGGATCGGTTACCGTGGAAGAGCTCTGTGAAGTCTATTCGTTTGAACAGGTGCATCAGCTTATCTCTACCATTAGCTGTCAAGTGGCTCCCTCTATTTCTTCGGTAGAACTATTGAAAAAAACCTTCCCCATGGGAAGCATGACGGGGGCGCCAAAAATTTCGGCCATGCACATTATCGAAACTCTAGAAGATACCAAACGAGGGCTCTATAGTGGGGCAATAGGGTATTTTTCTCCGAAGGGGGATTTCGATTTTAACGTGGTGATCCGAAGCATCCTGTACAACCAAAAAAACCAATACGTGAGTTTTTCGGTGGGGGGTGCTATAACCGCCAATTCGAAGCCAGAAAATGAATACGAAGAATGTCTTTTGAAAGCCAAGGCCATGCGGGAGGCTCTGGAGAAACGATATGCATAATTTCGCTTACCTTTGAAAGGACACATAATGCACACGAAGCTAAAAGAACATATAGAAAAACAGCTTCCTTTTCTGGAAGGAAAAAAACTGCTCATTGCTTGCAGCGGGGGAGTAGATAGTGTCGTGTTGGGTTACTTCATGAGGGAATTATCTTTTAAAATGGGCTTGGCCCATGCCAATTTTTCCCTTCGGGGAGAAGAAAGTGATGGCGATGAGGCCTTTGTGATGGATTTGGCCAAAAAGTGGAAGGTTCCCGTGTATTCCAAAACATTCCCAACGCTTGAGTATGCTGAACAAAATAAATGTTCTACCCAAATGGCTGCGCGTGAATTGCGCTACAGTTGGTTTGCCTCATTGCAAAAAGAATATGGTTATGATTATGTGCTTACTGCCCATCATGCTGATGATTCACTGGAAACTTTATTGATTAATCTTTCCCGTGGGACCGGATTGCAAGGGTTAATGGGGATTCCTACCATAAATGACACGCTCGTAAGGCCCTTATTGATTTTTACCCGAACCGAAATCTTGGAATTTGCTAAGAAAAATCAACTTTTTTGGCGGGAGGACAGCAGTAATGCTAAAACCGATTACCTCCGGAATAAATTACGGCATGAAGTAATCCCACCTTTCAAAGCCATAGGGGAGCAGGTATTGAAACGAGTTCAAAAAACCCAAGCGCACCTGCGCGATAGTCACGCACTGGTACAGGATTATGCAGATTTGGTACGTCGGTTGGTGATGAACGAAACCCCGCAAGGCATTGAAATCTCATTGCAAAAATTACAGGAATTACCCCATCCCGAAGCCCTGCTCTATGAATTGCTTTCCCCTTATGGTTTCACAGCTTGGGAGGATATTTCCCATTTAATAAGTGCACAAAGCGGGAAACAGGTTTTCTCACAACACTATAGGCTTCTTAAAGATAGGGAGGTGTTTTTGCTCACCGAAATTCCTTCGGAAACAGAAAAAAAATCAACCTACATTCAAAAAAATGAACGACAAATTGCAGAACCCTTGCGAATGACTTTTATTCCTACCGATACAATGGGATATATTGATAAGAATACCATTTACGTAGATACTGAAAAATTGGCCTATCCATTGGAGCTTAGAAAATGGGAAGAAGGAGATTTTTTTCACCCCCTAGGGATGAAAGGAAAAAAGAAATTGAGTAAGTTTTTTAAGGATGAAAAGCTATCTTTGGCTTCCAAAGAACAAATTTGGGTGTTGCTTAGTCAAGAAAAAGTAATTTGGGTAGTGGGATGGAGAGCCGATGACCGTTTTAAAGTAACCCCAAAGACCAAAAACGTGTTAAAAATTTCAGTAGCCCATTGATATGCAAAAAATTGTTTTTTCGCTTCTTGCTTTTTTAATTACCTCTACAGCGCTTTTTTCGCAAATTGTGGAACCCGTAAAGTGGTCTTCGGAAGTTACGAAAGCTGAAGACGGTACGCTATCGCTAGTCATGAAAGCCACCATCGAGGACGGGTGGTATCTCTACACCCAGGAAATACCCGAAAATGGGCCAATCCCTACCTTGTTCACTTTTGAAAATGAAAACAATGCTTTTGAATTGATAGGCGGTGTTGTGGAAAGCGAATCAAAATCCAAGTACGATAAGATTTTTGAGATGGAGCTTTCCTATTTTTCACACGAAGCCACCTTTACCCAAAAAATAAAGGTACTGGATGCTGCATTATCTACCATCCATGGTACGGTTGATTACCAATCCTGTGATGATGAAAAGTGCATCTTTGAAATGGCGGAATTTACTTTTCAACTCCCCTCGGCTTCCGTGCCTAGCCAAGAGGAAAAGGTAGAGGCAGAAAAAGCCATTGAAAACACCAAGGATGAAGAAGGCGACTCAAGAGGGCTTTGGGCTATTTTTATTTTTGCCTTCCTTTCAGGCTTTGCTGCCTTATTAACACCTTGCGTTTTCCCTATGATTCCCTTAACGGTTAGCTTCTTTACCAAGCAAAGCAAAAACCCAAAAACAGGGAAGCGAAATGCCATATTATATGGGTTGTTCATTATTGTCATCTACGTGTTACTAGGTACGGTGATCGTGGCTATATTTGGCGCCGATTCCCTAAATGCCTTTTCTACCAATGTTTGGTTCAACCTACTGTTCTTTTTACTATTGATCATTTTTGGTATTTCCTTTTTAGGGGCTTTCGAAATTACTTTACCGCAATCTTGGGCCAATAAAGTAGATAAGCAAGCCGATAAGGGTGGCATTGTAGGTATCTTTTTCATGGCGTTGGCATTGGCCATTGTTTCCTTTTCCTGTACGGGACCCATTGTAGGAACCTTATTGGTAGAAGCTGCTTCCAAAGGGGGGTTGGCACCCATCATCGGGATGTTTGGGTTTTCACTTGCCATTGCACTGCCTTTTGCACTATTTGCCCTGTTTCCAGGATGGCTCAATTCCTTGCCAAAAAGTGGCGGTTGGTTAAATACCGTGAAAGTAGTACTAGGGTTTTTGGAAATTGCCTTTGCCTTTAAATTTTTATCACAAGCCGATTTGGTCCTTCAATTGCACCTGTTGGAAAGAGAAGTATTTATTGCCATATGGATTGCTGTTTTTGGGGCACTGGCCCTCTATTTGTTGGGAAAAATAAAACTGCCCCATGATGGCCCTTTAGAACACATTTCGGTGGGAAGGCTTATGCTGGCCCTTTTTACCCTTAGTTTTGTTATGTACCTGCTTCCTGGCCTTTGGGGAGCCCCTTTAAATTTAATAAGTGCTTTTCCTCCTCCACAGGAATACAGTGAATCCCCATATGGAGTTGGGTTTTCAAAATTAGGAGGGGGCGTAGCCGAAAACCATTCAGATCTGCCGGAGGGAGCCCATTTGTTGGCACCCCATGATATACTAGCTTTTAATGATTATGCCAAAGGATTAGCTTATGCAAAAGAAGTGAATAAGCCTGTCATGATTGATTTTACAGGTTGGGCCTGTGTAAATTGCCGAAAGATGGAGCAGAATGTTTGGCCAGACCCCAACATATTAAATGTACTTAAAAACGATGTGGTGCTTATCTCCCTCTATGTGGATGACAAACGGGAATTGCCCGAAGCCGAAAAATACGTGAGTGAAGAAACCGGAAAAAAGATCAAAACCATCGGGAATAAATGGAGCGACCTTCAAATTACCCGTTACAAGGCAAATGCACAGCCCTTTTATGTACTTATGAACCTTAAAGAAGAAAACCTGATTGACCCAGTGGGCTATACCCCCAATGCCGAGGAGTACCTAGATTGGCTTAAAACCGGGATTGCCAACTTCTCCAAATAGGAAAGAATTTTCAAAAAAGTAAAGCGCCGTTTTTTCAAACGGCGCTCCTAACAAACCTAACTTTAGTAAATTTCAAGTATTGGTATCGTGCTTTGTTTTTATCCCCACAAAAAAAAGCATCAAATACCTTATTCACTAATTCTGTCAAATATAGGCCACAGAAGAATCGGTGTCCATACGTGCAAACACGTATTTTTTTCCTCAGCTATTTTTAAATATCCGCTTCAAATATTTTCTTCATGGTATATTTTAATGCCCTATTTGTTAACAATTATTAGTAGTTTTACAATGTGGCCCCAATAGGAGAAAACATGGGCTTATTTTGCTTTTATATGCTTAAAAAAGGATTCATCTTCGACTTGGACGGAGTTATTGTAGATACCGCAAAATATCACTATTTTGCATGGAAGAAATTGGCCGAAAGCCTTGGAATTACCTTTTCGGAAGAAGACAATGAGCACCTCAAAGGCGTGAGCCGTGTTCGTTCCTTGGAAAAAATCCTTGAGTGGGGAAATGCGAGCCTTCCCAATGATACGTTTCAGGAACTTCTCACCGAAAAAAACAATGACTACCTTAGTTTTGTGAATGCCATGACCCAAAATGAAATACTTCCCGATGTGCCCAGGGTGCTTTCTTTCCTCCAAGATCACCACCAGCCTATGGCCTTGGGATCGGCTAGTAAAAATGCAAAATCCATTTTACAAAAAGTAGCGTTAATGGATCGTTTTCAGGTAATTGTGGACGGAAACGAGGTGACCCAAGCAAAACCCAATCCCGAAGTCTTCTTAAGGGCTGCTGAGGGCTTGCGCATGGCGCCCCAACATTGTGTGGTATTTGAAGATTCCCTCGCAGGGATCCAAGCGGCCAATAGTGCTGGCATGACCAGTATAGGCATTGGTGATGCCGCCATTTTAGGGGAAGCAGATTTCGTCTTTCATGATTTTACCGAACTATCCAACGAGTTTTTAGACCAACTAATCCATACCTAATGAATCAAGATTATATTCAACCCAGTGAGTGGAGCATTATCGAAGAAGGCTTCCTTAAAGATCGTGTAAAGTCTTCCGAGAGTCTTTTCAGCATCGGGAACGGCGCCATGGGGCAACGTGCCAATTTTGAAGAAACTTACACCGGGAAGACGTTTCAAGGAAGCTACATTGCAGGAGTCTATTATCCCGATAAAACCCGTGTGGGCTGGTGGAAAAATGGCTATCCCGAATACTTTGCGAAGGTCATCAATGCTCCCAATTGGATTGGTATCCAAGTTGAAATCAATGGAGAAATCCTCGATTTGAACACCTGCACTGCGGTGAAAAACTTCCGTAGGGAATTGAATATGAAAGAAGGTTGGTACCAACGCTCCTTTGAAGCGACCTTGCCCAACGGTACCGAGATTGCGGTGCAAAGTACCCGCATCCTTCATATGGACCTCGATGAACTGGGGATTATCCGCTATGAGGTTACCGTTTTAAACAAAGAGGCCGAAATTACCTTCGTGCCCTACCTAGATGGAGGCATTTCCAACGAAGACTCCAACTGGGACGATAAATTTTGGGATACGCTTAGCGTGGGCAATGAAGGCCATCAAGCCTTCATTCGTTCACAGACCATGAAAACCCACTTCGATGTGTGTACCTACATGCAATCCACAGTGTTTGTGAATGGAACAGAGAAAGATTGCGACTATGAAGTAGAGATGAATGAGCTTTCCATTGGGCTTCGGTATAGTGTATCTGTTCCCAAAGGGCAAACGGCCACCCTAGAAAAATATGCGGGTTATGTGGTTTCCCTAAATCATCCCCCAGCCGAATTGATCAACGCGGCAAAACAAGTGTTACAAAAAGCCACTTCCATGGGCTTTTTGGCCTTAAAAGAACAACAGGCAATCACTTGGGCGGGTATTTGGGAGATGGCCGATATTACCATTAAAGGGGATGTAAAAGCCCAACAGGGTATCCGTTTTAATATTTTCCAACTTAACCAAACCTATTCCGGTAAAGATGCCCGGCTGAACATTGGCCCCAAAGGCTTTACCGGTGAAAAATATGGGGGAAGTACTTATTGGGACACCGAGGCGTATTGTATTCCTTTCTATATGGCGACCAAAGACCAAGCAGTGGCGCGAAACTTATTGACGTATCGCTATAACCATTTGGAACGGGCCATTGAAAACGCTGGAAAACTCGGATTCAAAAATGGGGCAGCCCTATATCCCATGGTGACCATGAATGGAGAGGAATGCCACAACGAATGGGAAATTACCTTCGAGGAAATCCATAGAAACGGGGCCATTGCCTTTGCCATTTACAATTATGAACGCTTTACGGGCGATACCTCTTACATCCCCGAAAAAGGATTGGAAGTATTAATTGGGATTGCCCGTTTTTGGGCACAGCGGGCTACGTTTAGCAAAGCCAAAAATCAATATGTGATCCTTGGGGTCACGGGGCCCAACGAATACGAAAACAATGTGAACAATAACTGGTACACCAACTATATGGCAAAATGGTGTATGGAATATACGGCTTCCGAAATTGAAAAACTGAAAGAAACCTCTTCCTCCGATTTTAACCGAATTGCCACCAAGACCCAACTTGCTGAAGCGGAAATTACACAGTGGAAGGAGATAGGGGCCAATATGTATTTTCCCTATTCAGAATCTCTAGGGATTTACCTGCAACAAGATGGGTTTTTAGACAAGGAACTGGTGCCAGTATCCCAATTGGATCGTTCACAACGGCCTATTAACCAAAAATGGTCGTGGGATCGTATTCTTCGTTCCCCCTATATCAAACAAGCCGATACCCTGCAAGGATTTTACTTTTTCGAAAGTGATTTCAGTAAGGAGCAATTAGAAAAGCATTTCGATTTTTATGAGCCTTTTACGGTACATGAATCTTCCCTTTCTCCCTGTGTGCATAGTATTCAAGCGGCCAAGCTGGGTAGGATGGAACAAGCCTATACCTTTTATTTGCGCACCTCCCGTTTGGATTTGGACGACTACAATAAAGAGGTGGAAGAAGGCTGCCACATTACCAGTATGGCGGGTACCTGGATGAGTATTGTGGAAGGATTTGGTGGTATGCGGGTACAGGATGGAAAACTACATTTTGAGCCCAAAATTCCCAAGGAATGGGAGGAGTATGCATTTAAGATCAATTTTAGGGGACAAGTACTAAAAGTGACCGTTTCCAAAGAAAAGGCAACCTTTAAGGTGGATGGGGATACTCCCTTGGTAATAACGGTAAACGGAAAGCAAGCTACCCTTCAACCCAACGAAGCAATAACTTTATAAACTAAACCAAGCATTATGAAAATACATATAGTAACAATTTTGACGCTACTGGTCATGGTTTCCTGTAAAGAGCAAGCCAAAGAGGAAACCCCCATGGAGGATACTCCCGAAACTGCCACCATTGCGCCCATTGACGACGCTGTGCTGGAAAGTGCCGTTATTTACGAAGCCAATATCCGTCAATACTCCCCAGAAGGAACATTTAATGCATTCTCGAAAGACATCCCACAGTTAAAGGAACTGGGTGTTAAGATTATTTGGTTAATGCCCATATACCCCATTTCGATGGAAAAAAGAAAAGCCAAAGGGGACTTGTTGGTAGCCGATATTGAAGATCCCGAAGAACGAAAAAAATACCTGGGAAGCCCTTATGCCGTAGCCAATTACACCGAGGTTAACCCCGATATGGGTACCATGGAGGATTTTGCCAAACTAGTGGAAACCGCTCATGAAAATGGAATGTATGTTGTTCTGGACTGGGTGCCCAACCACACCGGTTGGGATCACGAGTGGATCACCACCCATCCAGAGTACTATACCAAAAATGCCAAAGGAGAGATTACAGATCCTATCCAGGATAATGGAGAACCCTGGGGCTGGACCGATGTGGCCGATTTGAACTATGACAACCAAGAAATGCGACAGGCCATGATCAATGAAATGCTCTATTGGGTCACCGAGCAGAATATTGATGGCTTTCGTTGTGACGTAGCCCACGGAGTACCGTTGGATTTCTGGGAAAAATGCATCCCCACCTTACGCGAAAAGAAAGCCCTTTTTATGTTGGCCGAAGCAGAGCTACCGTATTTAATGACGGGTGAAAACCTCTTTGATATGTCCTATGCATGGGAAGGTCATCATGTGTTGAATGAAATTGCCCAAGGGAAAGCCAATGTGAAGCGTTTTGATGCCTATATGGATAGCATTGCAGTGAAATTTGAAAAGGATGACATCCTCATGAATTTTGTGACCAACCATGATGAAAATGCTTGGGCAGGCTATTTAAAGGAGCGCATGGGAGATGCCTCCGAAACCATGACGGCATTAACCTACCTCATGCCGGGTATGCCCTTGATTTATAGTGGAGAAGAATACGATATGAACTATCGCCTTAGTTTCTTCGGGAAAGATACCATCCCCAAAACCAAAGGCGTTATGTGGCCCCTTTTGGAACAATTGGGCCAATTGAAAAACAACGAATCGGCCCTTAATGGTGGAAAGAAACCCGCCCCCTATACACGATTGGTTACTTCCAATGATGCTAATGTTTTGGCCTTTAACCGAACAAGTGATCATGACGAAATGATTTTTATAGGGAACCTTACCAATGAACCAAATTCTTTCACGGTGGACGTAGAGGGTAATTTTGTGAACGCCCTAACCGGCGAAAATTTGTCTTTGAAAAAGAATGATACCCACCAATTTTCCCCGTGGCAGTACCTTATTTTAAGAAAACAGTAAAATGAAGCCCTTGAAAAAGGGCTTTTTTTTGAATTTCAAAAATCGAAAACGTTATCGATTGATTTACTGTTTGCTATGTGAAATTAATGCTATAATTTTACCCTAATGAATACAAAAATTAAACGTATTGGAGTGCTCACCAGCGGTGGTGATGCTCCCGGAATGAACGCCGCCATCCGTGCGGTAGTGCGTTCCTGCTCCTATCATAACGTAGAGTGCGTAGGGATTTTCCGAGGGCTTCAAGGATTGATTGAAGGTGATTTTAAGGAAATGGGCCCCCGTTCGGTAAAGAACATCATCAACCGGGGAGGTACCTTATTGAAATCGGCTCGATCACAAGAGTTCAGGACCAAAGCCGGTCGCCAAGAAGCCTACGATAATTTAATGGAAGCCAAAATCGATGCCCTAGTAGTGATTGGGGGTGATGGAACCTTCACGGGTGCTAGCATCTTCATTGAGGAATTCAATTTTCCCATTGTGGGAATTCCAGGGACCATTGATAATGACATCAATGGGACCGATTATACCATTGGCTACGATACGGCATTGAATACCGTGGTAGAAGCCATCGATAAAATCCGTGACACGGCAAATTCACACAACCGCTTGTTTTTGGTAGAAGTTATGGGTCGTGATGCTGGGGATATTGCCTTGAATGCGTATTGGTGCAGGGGCAGAAGAAATATTAATCCAGAACAAAACTTGGGTCGCGATCGTTTGCTTGCTTCTTTGAAGCGAAGTAAAAATCGGGTAAAACTTAGCATTGTGGTGGTAGCCGAGGGCGACCAAAGCGGAAAGAACATCTTCGAACTGGCCGGAGTACATTCGTCAAAACCTGGACGAGTATGAAGTGAAAGTAACCGTGTTGGGGCACATCCAACGGGGAGGGTCTCCCAGCTGTTATGATCGGGTGCTTGCCAGTAGATTGGGCGTTGGGGCCATCGATGCCCTTTGGAAGGAAAACGCGATGTCATGATTGGGATTGCAAACAACAAAATAGTAACCGTTCCCTTTGCAGAAGCAATTAAGCGGAGATAACGAAATAGATTTAGATTTAATACGAGTCGCAGATATCACATCTGTATAAAACAAACAACTATGACAAAAATTGGAATTAATGGCTTTGGCCGTATAGGAAGAATTGCTTTTAGAATTGCAGCGCAGAATAAAAATGTAGAAGTAGTCGCTATCAATGACCTACTGGATGTAGATCACCTGGCCTACTTATTAAAATATGATTCGGTTCACGGTAAATACCAAGGAACCGTGGAAGTAAAAGACGGCCATTTGGTAGTGGACGGAAAAACCATCCGTGTTTCGGCAGAGCGCAACCCGAAGATTTGAAATGGGATGCCGTTGGGGCCGAGATTGTGTTGGATTGTACCGTATTTTTACCGACATTGATAACGCATCGGCTCACTTAAAAGCAGGCGCCCGTAAAGTAGTGATTTCGGCACCTCCAAAACAGCACCTATGTTTGTAATGGGCGTAAACCATACCGAAGTAAAACCCACCGATACCATTGTATCCAATGCTTCTGTACCACCAATTGCTTGGCACCTTTAGCCAAAGTAATCCATGATAACTTAGGCATTGTAGAAGGATTAATGACCACCGTTCACGCCACTACTGCCACCATTAACCGTTGATGGCCTTCCCGTAAGGATTTCCGTGGGGGACGTAGTGCCTTGATGAACATCATACGCGTCCACGGGTGCAGCGGTTGCGGTAACCAAAGTAATCCCTTCCCAAAAGGAAAACTAACCGAATGGCATTTAGGGTTCCTACTGCCGATGTTTCGGTGGTGGATTTAACCGTTCGTACCGAAAAAAGCGCTACCTACGAAGAAGTGAAAAACTCTTCAAAGATGCTGCCAACGGCGCTTACAAGGGCATTATCGACTATACTGATGAATTGGTCGTATCACAAGATTTTGTGAGCGATCCCAACACCTGTAACTTCGACGCCGATGCTGGAATTGCCCTTAATGACAATTTCTTTAAATTAGTGGCTTGGTATGACAACGAGTACGGTTATTCTTCCAAATTAATTGACTTAGCGGTACACGTTGCCGGTATTTAATTGCCTATGACTTTAATTGCAGACGGTGGTTCCACAAAGTGCGATTGGATTCTTTGAACCACGAAGGGGAAGTGGTATTGCGTACCCGAACCCGAGGTTAAACCCCGCAGTCGTTTCTGAAGAGGAACTATACCACCGTATTCGTGAAAATGACGAGTTGGTGGCGGTTTTTGATATCGTAGAAATCGTTGATTTTTATGGGGCAGGTGCTGGTACCAAGACTCCAGCGGCCATTTTAACCAAAGTGTTACAGGATATTTTCCACAAGGCCAAGGTAGACGTAAATGAAGACTTATTGGCAGCCGTGTATGCGGCCACCACAGAACCCGGTATTGTGTGCATTTTGGGAACAGGCTCCAATAGCTGTTATTATGACGGTGAAAAAATCCATGCCCATGTGCCCTCCCTTGGATATATTTTAATGGATGAAGCCAGTGGCAATTATTTTGGGAAACGGTTGATTCGGGATTATTTCTACCAAAAAATGCCCGAAAAGCTCATGAGGGAGTTCGAAAAACGGTTCGATCTGGATCCCGATGTTATAAAAATGAACGTATACCAACGGCCCAATCCCAATACCTACCTAGCCTCCTTTGCCGAATTTATTTTTACGGCCGAAGAAGTAAATGGCTATTTCTGGCATTTAATTAGTGAAGGGATGACCCGTTTTATTGAATACCGCGTGTTGTGCTACAAGGAAGCGCAGAATGTTCCTATCCATTTCATAGGATCCATCGCGCATTTTTCGGAAGAGATGATTCGCAACGCCATGAAACCCTACCATTTGGAATTGGGAAAAATCATTCGAAGACCCATCGATGGGCTTATTGATTATTATAGGGAACACCGTTTAAAAGTGAACCACTAATGAGTCACTTTCCCAAAATCAACCCTACGCATACCGAAGCTTGGAAAAAGCTTGCTGCACATTATTTGGCACTAAAAGAAGCCAAAATGCAGGACTTTTTTCTGGGGAACCTTCCCGTGCCGCCCATTTTTCCATTCCTTGGGAGGATTTTCGGTGGATTATTCCAAGAATCGAATCACCCAAGAAACCCTAGCCTTGTTGCTGCAACTGGCCGAAGAAGTCCAATTGAAAGCAGCCATTGAAGCTCAGTTTGAAGGAGCTCCCATCAACGAAACAGAGCATAGGGCAGTAGGGCATACCCAATTGCGCAATTTTGACCAATTACCGAAAGAAGTTTCGGAAGCCCTTCAAAAAATGAAATCCTTTTCCCAAGAGGTTATCTCCGGGAATTGGAAAGGATACACCGGAAAGCCCATCACCCATATCGTGAATATTGGGATAGAGGAAGCGACCTGGGTCCCGATATGGTGTGTGAAGCCCTTCGGTATTACAAAAATCATCTGGAAGTTCGGTTCATGAGCAATGTAGACGGGGACCACGTCATGGAAACCATCAAGGACCTCGATAGGAAACTACGTTGTTCATTATTGTATCCAAGACGTTTACCACCCAGAAAACCTTGACCAATGCACAAACGGCCTGTAGTTGGTTTCTTGAAAAAGCCACTGAAAGCGATGTGTCCAAACATTTTGTAGCGGTTTCCACCAATTTGGAAGCTGTCTTAAATTTTGGGATTGCTTCAGAGAATATATTCCCCATGGGATTGGGTAGGAGGGCGATTTTCCCTTTGGAGCCCCGTAGGGCTTTCCATTGCCTGTGAGTAGGTATGATCATTTTGAAGCGTTGCTACAAGGGGCCCACCAAATGGACAAGCATTTTAGGGAAACCCCTTTTTCAGAAAATATTCCGGTGATCTTGGCACTACTTTCGGTATGGTACAATAATTTCTTTGGCGCTGAAAGTGAATGTATCGCCCCTTATTCGCAATACTTAAGCAAGCTGGTGGCTTACCTGCAGCAAGGCATTATGGAAAGCAACGGGAAAAGTGTGGACAGAAACGGGAACAAAGTTGATTACCAAACGGGAACCATTGTTTGGGGAAGTACCGGGACCAACGCACAGCATGCTTTTTTTCAGTTAATCCATCAAGGCACCAAATTGATTCCGGTGGATTTCATTGCGTTTAAGGAATCCCTGTACGGAAACAAAGACCATCAAAATAAATTATTGGCCAACTGTTTTGCACAAACAGAGGCGCTTATGCAGGGAACCTTCGGTAGCGAAGTGGAAAATAACTTCAAAGTTTTTGAAGGAAATAAGCCCACCAATACCATCCTTATTAAAAAGTTGACCCCTTCCAGTTTAGGGAGTCTCATTGCTTTATATGAACACAAATTATTCGTGCAGGGTATTGTTTGGAACATTTTCAGTTATGACCAATGGGGTGTTGAGTTGGGCAAAAAATTGGCGAAAGGAACCCTTTCCGCAATTGAAACCCATGATACTACAAGCATCGCAAATACTTCAACCCAACAACTTATACAAAACTTGTAGGAATTTCTTTGGCAAGATTAATAGAAAAACCCTCGCAATAAACCGAGGGTTTTTCTATTTTTAAGGATTACTAACAATAATCCTAAAACAATTTCATTATGAGTGCAACAGACGGAAAAATTACCCTGCAACAAGCCATTGACTGGACAACCGATTACCGAAACAACGAAGTAACCAGTGCCAGGGCTTTTTTGATTCCCATTCAAGACCTTCAAGGGGCGTTGGCCGAAATTCAAGGTCAAACAGGTTCTCCTATGGTACGTGCCTATTTAGCCCTTGACCCATCTACCAATGAAGAAAAGCTGGTCATTGTGGGTACCAGCCAGGAGGTGCAAAGGGATGGTTCAATTATCTACCGCGACTTATTGCCCGATGCGGGAGTAGCAGTTGAAGATAGCAGTAATAGTATTTACGATTTTACAAAACCTTGCCCAACTTGGTGCGATGACAACAGCCCATTGAATTAAGGGATGCTTGACTTTGTAGAGTATTTTAACAATTTTCTGGTACTGGCCTCGGTCCTTTTACCCTGTATTTACTTTATAAGCTTTGCTAAAAGTAGCAGAGCTTATAAAGTTTTTACACTCTACTTGCTGTTCATCGCTATCATACAAGGGACCCTATTTTATTTGAATGCCCAGAAAATACACAACCTGTTTATGTTTCAATTCTATTTTATTGGGCAGTTTGTGTTTTTATCCCTCTTCTATTTTGAACTGTTAAAAAAGAAGTGGGTCCCTATTGTATTGTTCCTTGTTTTGGGGGTTCTTGCCTTACAATATGTATTTGATCCTTCTAGTTTTTTGGCCTATAATACCATGGGAGTTATCCTAACGCAAAGTGTGGTGGTTGTCTATAGTATGTTGTATTTTTATAAAATGCTATCTCAAAAAGGAAGCTTCCTTATCGTGAACAATGGCATTTTTTTGTACCTCATGGCTAGTGTCTTGTTCTTTTCGTCTGGGAATTTGTTACTAAAGCTTAATTTATCCCTCGAAACCATGAGGTTGATAGGCTTTGTAAACGATTTCTTCTATTTTGTATTTATCATTCTTATTGTGGTGGAGTGGTATCGAAATTTTCGGCCTACCCCCCTAAAAGTATAATTTCCTTTTTACAAATGTGTATCTTCGTGTTATGCAACCAGCATTACTTTCCGAAGAAAACCAGGTAGTCGATATCATCCTTATCTCCATAGGGTTACTGGTATTGATGTCGCTGGCCATTGTCCTTTTTTTCTACTTCTCCCGAAAAAAAATCATCAAGACCCAATTGGAAAAAGCGGCATTGGAAATTGAATACCAAAAGGAGTTACTGCAAAATACCATCATCACCCAAGAGGAAGAACGCAAGCGCATTGCCCAAGACCTGCACGATGCCATTAGCTCCAAATTAAACGTGGTCTCCCTCAATGCCAATTTGCTTAGCGAAAAAGACATTACTGCCGAGGAAGCACAAAAAATTGGCAATAGCATCCATAAGGTCACGGCTACGGTACTGGAAAATTCCCGCCGTATTGCCCATGACCTTCTGCCGCCCACCCTCGAAAAATTTGGACTTCAGGCCGCCATGGAGGAGCTGTGCGAAGAAGTGGACGAGACCCAACAGTTCCAGTTGGAATACAGCATTCACTATCCAGAAAAATACCTTTCGGAAGCCAGTGAGTTACATCTTTTCAGGATTGTACAGGAACTCTTTAGCAATACCATAAAACATGCAGGTGCCACCCACATAAAAGTGATTTTAAATACCCAAGAAAACCTAGTATCTTTACGCTATGTAGATAATGGAAAGGGTTTTGATAGTTCCCTTGCGCGCAAGGCCAAAGGACTTGGAATGAGCGGAATAGAACACAGGACACAATTAATTGAGGCCGAATACGTGCTCCAGTCCTCTCCAGGAAACGGAATTGATGTAACCATAACATGCCATCCCCAACATGAAAATTAAAGTGATCCTTGCCGACGATGAAGAACTCTTTAGGGTAGGAATGTCCCACATCCTCGCTCGCGATGAAGAGATTGAAATTGTCCACCAGGCTTCCAACGGGAAGGAATTGATCGATTATTTGGCAAGTGCCGAAACCCTGCCAGACATCATCATCATGGACATAAAAATGCCCG
>JAWKMP010000006.1:0-107631 GCA_041392175.1 Flavobacteriaceae bacterium
GGGCGAAATAGAAATCCCCGTGTAGAAAAGACCACGGGATTGAGAACTTTCCAAACTAAAGCTTAAGGAAGAGGGAACTTTACTTTTGTCGATGCGTTTTAGTTCTTCTTGGGTAACATCACCCCAGATGGTATTGGTGATGGTTACGGATGATTTGTTTGCAAATGCCTTGTCTATCCATTTTTGCTGAAAGACCATGCGATCTCTATCAATTTGAAGGCCTAAAAAAGCAAATAGCTGCTCCCTATATGTAGCATTTGCATTTGCCTTAGAGGTTTTAACAGGCTTTTCCCAATAAATTGTCACATCCTTTGTTTGTCCAAAAGTGTAACCAAAAGCAAAAACAAGTAAAAAGAGAAAAATAGTTCTTTTCATCATAGCAATAACGAGGCAAAAATACACTTATTATATGCCATTTCAATTTGTTTTTTTGGAAAAATGGATATTGTAAATACTAATTAAAATAACAAGACGTTATGCCATATGCCAAAAGGCGCCTAAACCCCTTGGAGCGCAAAAAAATAAAATATTATTGTGCTTTAACCGTTAATTAGTATATTGCGAACCCAATTTTTTCATTTTTTGAAACTATGAACGTTAAGAAAAACCTATTTTTAAAGCTATTTGTTGTAGTAGCTTCAATCTCCTTATTAGCAAGCTGTAGCAAGTCTAGAGACTATAAAGACAGCTCCCGAGCGACAGGATGGAAAATGAATGCCAAAGAAGGTGGTTTTCAATACAATCCTAAAGTCAAAGAGCAAGAAACAGGCCCAGGCTTGGTTTTTGTGGAAGGTGGAACTTTCACCATGGGAAGGGTACAAGACGACCCGATGCATGATTGGAACAATAGCCCCAACCAACAGCACGTTCAATCCTTCTACATGGACGAAACCGAGGTAACCAACCTAATGTATCTTGAGTACTTGGATTGGGTTAAAAATGTTTTCCCACCCTCCAACGAGAATTACCGAAACATCTACGATGGGGCATTACCCGATACCTTAGTCTGGAGAAACCGTCTTGGATACAATGAGGTAATGACCAATAACTACCTTCGACATCCCGCATATGCCAACTATCCAGTGGTTGGAGTAAGTTGGGTACAAGCGGTAGAATTTAGCAAATGGAGAACCGATCGTGTTAATGAATTGATCCTTGAAGAGGAAGGCATTACTTCCCGCAATGCACGGTACGATGTAGAGCCGGGCCAAGCCTTTAGCACAGAAACTTATTTGAACGCCCCTACCCAAACGTATGGAGGTAATGACTCCATTACACGAGGAGGGAAATATTCTCAATCCTTAGCGAAAAGAAGTAAAGACAGCACCCATTTATATGTTCAACGTAAAGATGGTTTATTGCTGCCTGGGTATAGACTTCCTACAGAAGCCGAATGGGAATATGCTGCTTTAGGGTTAGTTGGTATACGTAACTACAATGTGTACCGCGGGGAGAAAGAAATATCCATGGGAAGGCCAATACACCCGTTCAAGCAAAAGAAGAAGCCGCGGTGACCAATTAGCCAACTTTAAACAAGGCGATGGTGACTATGGTGGAATTGCAGGATGGAGTGATGATGGTGCCGATATTACTGCTGAAGTAAAATCGTATGAGCCTAATGACTATGGTTTATACGACATGGCAGGAAACGTTGCCGAATGGGTTGCCGATGTGTATCGCCCTATCGTTGATGATGAGTTCAATGATTTTAACTACTACCGTGGTAACGTATACACCAAAAATGCTATTGGTAAAGACGGGAAAGTTAAAATCATCACTTCAGATTCTATTGTATTTGACACCCTAAGCAATGGAAAAATTGTGGCTAGGGAACTTCCTGGGGAAATCTTACAGGTTCCTGTAGATGAAAATGAAACCTATCTAAGAACTCAATTCTCTGAAAGTGATAACCGTGATTATCGTGATGGCGATAGAAAATCTACCCGTTACTATCAATCTTTCGGTGGTGAAGAAGATGACAAGCTTGATGATAGCAAACGCATGTACAATTCACCTCAACAAAAAGTATATGCAGACAGCATAGGAGATTTGGAAAGAGAGTATGACCGTTCTTCCAAAAGAACCACCCTTATCAATAACGAAGTACGCGTTTACAAAGGAGGTTCTTGGAGAGATCGTGACTACTGGTTAGACCCAGCACAAAGACGTTACTTCCCACAAGATATGGCTACCGACTATATTGGTTTTAGATGCGCCATGTCCAGAGTGGGTTCAAAATCCCAAAAAGGAAAACGTCCAAGAAACTAATAAATCAATCTTTTTAATAGAAACCCTCTTCAATTTCCAGAAGAGGGTTTTTTTGTATCTTTCATTTTCTAAAAACAAGTCTTGAAAATAGAATCCCTTCATAAGCATTTCCTGGAAAGTACGGGAGTATGCACCGATACCCGAAAAATAATACCCGGATGTGTTTTTTTTGCCTTAAAAGGCGAAAATTTTAATGGAAATAGCTTTGCCACAACGGCCCTGGAAATGGGTGCCACCCTTGCGGTTGTAGATGAAGAACAATACCATACAAAAGAAAATACCTGGCTTTGCGATGATGTCCTTAAAACCCTCCAAAAATTGGCCACTTTTCATCGAAATTTCTTGAAAATCCCTATCATTGCCCTTACGGGAAGTAATGGAAAAACCACCTCAAAAGAGTTGATTCATGCCGTACTTTCCCAAAAATACCATTGCATAGCCACGAAAGGAAATCTCAACAACCATATAGGCGTTCCTCTTACCCTACTTTCTATGGACCGCGAAACCGAAATAGGTTTGGTGGAAATGGGGGCCAACCATTTAGGGGAAATTGCCTTGCTTGTTGAAATTGCAAACCCGGATTATGGGTATATCACCAATTTTGGTAAAGCCCATTTAGAGGGCTTTGGAAGTCTGGAAGGAGTCATTAAAGGAAAATCGGAGCTCTATCGATTTCTCAAATTAAAACATAAAAGTATTTGTGAATGGAGAAGATGCCAAACAAATGGAACTCACGCAAAACTTGATCGCATCATTTTTAATGGATCCACCCAATAATCAAATTCAACTTTTAGAAAAAGACTTAAACAATTCGAAGGTTCGGTTTCAAGAGCAAGAAACTAAACGCAATTAATAGGCAGTTATAACTTTTCCAACATTGCTGCTGCGATCGCCATGGGGAATTATTTTAAGGTACCTGTGGAATGATAAAGAAAGCACTAGAGGACTACACCTCAAATGAACCGTTCGCAGGTTATTGAGAAAGACCATTGCAAAATAATCCTAGATGCCTATAATGCCAACCCCACAAGTATGATGGCAGCTTTACAGAACTTTAAAATTTGGAAGGAACCTCAAAATACTCGTTTTGGGAGATATGTTTGAATTAGGAACTGAGGCAGCCAAAGAACACCAAAAGATAGTTGATTTTTATTGAGGCAAGAACCCTTGAAAAAACCTATTTAATTGGTAAGAACTTCTTTGCTACGAAAACAAATTCATCGAAATCCAAAAGTTTGAATTGTTTGAAGACTTCAAAAAATCACCTCACGCAACATTCAATCAAAAAACAGCTTTCTATTAATCAAGGGGTCAAGAGGTATGGCCCTGAACGGGTACTGGATATCATATAAAAAAAGCTGCATAAAGCAGCTTTTTTTGTGGGTCATACTGGGTTCGAACCAGTGACCTCCGCCATGTCAAGGCGACACTCTGAACCAACTGAGCTAATGACCCGTATTTAAAACTAAAATATGCAAAATTTAAAGACAAAGCATAAAAAAAAGGGTTTTTTTGGAAACCTTTGTGGGCGCTGAGGGATTCGAACCCCCGACCCCCTCGGTGTAAACGAGGTGCTCTGAACCAGCTGAGCTAAGCGCTCCCTTGTTGTTAGCGGATGCAAAATATGTTAGTTTTTAAAACCCGCAAACAATTACCCAAAAAAACTACAAAACTTCTGCAACCAAAAAAGTACTTCCGCCAATGTAGATAACATCTTTCTATTTGAGCGTGTTTCAAAGCGTTTTTATAAGCACTTTTTACACTTTCATAGGAAGTTCCTTCAATCCATAGGCCATTGCTTCTTTTCCCAGCAATAGAACCGGCATAGCTCTTGGGATGTTAATTCACAAAAAAATAATAGGTTGCATCTTTAGGGAACAAAGGCAATACTCTTTTAAATCTTTATCGCTCACCACGCCCAAAACAATATGCAATTTTTTAAAATCCTCCTGACACAGTTGTTGCATTGTTAGAGACAATCCTTCTTTATTATGTGCCGTATCACAAATGACTTTGGGACTTGTCTTCAATTGTTGCCACCTGCCTAGTAAGCCCGTATTCTTGACAACGTTTTTTAGCCCTTGTGTTATATTTTGTTCGGTCACTTTCCATTCATTCGCTTTAAGGATCTGCAGGGCAGAAAGCACGGTTTTTTGATTCATTTTCTGGTACCCCTTCAGGTCGGAAGGATAAAACCGAATGGTTCTTCTTCGGTAAAAACAATGGAAGCCATCATTTTGTTTGCTTTTTCAACAAAAAATAGTTTGGTTTCGGGGACGGTTTCCCAATAACCACGGGAATTCCTCTTTTTATGATCCCTGCTTTTCTGAGGCAATTTTAGCTAAAGAATCCCCCAAAATTGGGTATGGGCCCCACCTAATATTGGTAATGACCGAAACTTCGGGAGTAATGATATTGGTACTATCTAGCCTCCCTCCCATTCCTACTTATCACAGCGATGTCTACTTCTTCGGAAAAAATCAAAAGCTAAACCTACGGCCTATTTCAAAAAAGGAAAGTGCATTTTCAACAAAAAAGGGTTGATGCTTCTTGATAGCGAAGTGACCGTTCAATAGGGAATCATCTCACCATTCACTTTATGCGTTCCCTAAAATCCTTTAAATGGGGTGATGTATACAAGCCCACTTTGTAGCCTGCTTGCAGTATGGAAGCCAACATATGAAGGTAGAACCCCGCCATTGGTACCTGCCACATGAATACTTTTAAAGGAGTTTTCCTCGGTTGCTCCAAATAGGCAGCCAGTTTCAGCGTATTGTCTAAATTGGCCTTATAGGCAGCCTGTCCTACCCGTTGGTGACATGGGCAACTGGGCAAAGAGCCAATCCAAGGTTTCTTGATAGTTCACAGTGAACCTGATTACTGAATGAGCAGTTTTTTTGTGGTTTTTCTGAAGAAACGGTCACAAAATACAACCCAGTCAATAAATTGCCGCTACAGAGATTGTTTTGAGCTTCCTGAATAAGAGAGTCTTCAAAAATTTGTGCACCTAGCTGGTTATAGATTTTTAAACTTCTTCCTTCCAAAGTAAATGGAGACTGAATTGTGAGATATTCTGAGGTTGGGTTTGGAAAAAGGGTAATTTGAGCCAGTCCGTTAACTTCATTTTTACTTAAAACAACTTGAGACAAATCAATTTTATAAATAGACCTGCCATAGGAAGCAGCATATAAGTAATCTGTCGCTTCATCTATAAACAAATCCGTTACTACAACATTAGGTATATTCGCGTCCATAGATTCCCAAGAGGTTCCACTATTGGCAGAGCCAAACACACCCACATCGGTGGCCAAGTAAAGTCTCCCGTTAGCTCCCTGCACAATATCGTTTACAGGAATATCGGGAAGTGTTGCACTTAAATCTGCCCAACTATTTCCGTTGTTAGACGAAACATAAACATGGCCTTCATCAGCACCATAACGATACCCCGATAAAGTAACATAAAAACGATTGGGGTTTGTTTTTGAGGCAAGAACTTTTGTAACCCACCTGTTTGGCAAACTACTAGAAACATTATTCCAGTTGGCACCCCCATCTTGGGTAATCCAAACATTACCATCATCGGTTCCTACGATAATCTTGTTTGAATTTAAAGCTGAAACGTCAATGGATGTTACTGTACCGAAAGTAAGATTTCCTCCTCCGGGACCATTGGTCAAATCAGAACTAATAGCTGTCCAGTTTCCGGCGCCATTGGTGGTTTTATACACTCGTTGCGTGCCAGTGTACAGTATTTGTGAATTGTTTGGGTCAAAAACTAAAGGGGTGTCCCAGTTTTTTCGATCCCCATTCGAAATTCCAGTAGTTGCATTTGTAAAAGAACCTCCGTTGTTGATAGATTTTCCAATACTTCCGTATTGGTATTGAGCGTAAATAGTGTTCGTATTAGCAGGATCTGCTAAGGGTTGAAAACCATCTCCCCCATAGATTATTTGCCAATCGCCAGCACTCCCTGTTTGCGTTCTGGAAGTACTATTATCTTGAGCGCCTCCATAAATTTTATTTTCATTATTGGAATCCACATACATTCGATAAAATTGGGTAATGGGCAGGTTTTCGTACTTAAACCAACTATCACCCGAATCACTACTTTTAAAAAGGCCTCCATCACTTCCCATCAAGACTTCACCGGGTACACTGGCATTAAAAGCCAAGGCATGTTGATCTACATGGGCATTTACAAAAGCACCAGACCAAGTATTTCCACCATCGGTTGATTTCTGGACCTCGAAATCTACATTGTATAGAATGTTTTCATCTTCTGGATCTATTACAATACCCCTAAACCACCAGTGAAAACCTACATTGGTTAAAGCAGCAGAATTCACCGCTGTCCAAGAATCGCCTCCATTGGCAGTGCGGTACACCCCTTGAATGCTTCCGTTCCTGTCGGCATAACGGGCATAAAGTACATTTGGGTTGGATTGTGAAATAGCGATGCTAATCCTTCCCTTCTCTGAAGCTAAACTAGGCAATCCATTGGTCAATTCAGTCCAGTTTTCACCGCCGTCGGTGCTTCGGTAAATACGAGACGTTTCTCCACCATATTGGCGGTATTGCGGCCTACGAATTCGCTCCCAACTAGCGGCATAGACAATATTTCCATTGGTAGGATGGATGGCCATGTCAATAATTCCGGTGGAATCGCTCACAAATAATTTTTGCTCCCAGGTTGTTCCGCCATCGGTAGAACGATAGACTCCCCTATTGTTGTCGTTTCGAAACAAAGGCCCCATTCCCCCAACAAAGAGGGTATTGTCATCATTGGGATCGATTAAAATTTTACTGATACTCCCAATATCGGGCAAGCCTTTCACTTCCCAGGTAATTCCCCCATCGGTACTTTTGTAAATACCATCGCCGTCATAGGCTAGGGATCCACCTCCTGCGTTGACTTCGCCAGTGCCTACCCAAATAACATCACTGTCGTTCTTGGAAATTTCCATGTCCCCAATAGAGCATGTTCTGGATCATCAAAAATTAGTCCAAGTGTTCCAGCATCGGTGGTCTTAAAAATCCCACCCGAGGCGGTCCCCACATAATAGGTTTTGAGGTTGATCGATGGGTATTTCAATATCGGTAACACGGCCCCGATGCGCTACGGGCCCCACAAAATTCCCATCCACCACCATTGGCATTTTGGGTTTTGTTTTTCCACTGCATGGCTTCCCGGTGTTTCCTCTTGTTTTAATTTGACTGTAGGATAGGCCCGTACGAACATAAAATCACTAGGGCCATTTTCGGCCGTTTCTTCCAAAGAAGATTGATTTCTCTTTCAGTAATGTTTTACAGAAATAAAGTAAAAAATCACTAGGATTAAGGAAAGGCGGTATCATAGAAATAAATTTTTCCTAAAGATACTTTATTCCTGTTAAAATTTTATTCTGAAAGTTTGAAATTGTAGGATGATCTTTGCCTCTATTTGTTTGGTCAAGTACTTCTTTATCGGCATTAAAGCGTGTAGCCAGCGCTGCTCGTTTTGCGCTCCAACAAGCACTTGGAATTATTTGTGGTGCCCTCACCCCTCGGCACTAATTACCTTACCGGTTCGTCAACTTCAATACTTACCACCACTTTTCCGGCTTCATTGCAATCTTGGATGCATTTTTCGTTAAGTGCCTTTTCTACCGCCCAAGAGATAATTACCGTCTCCATCAAGTCCTTTCCTGTACCATTGAATTACCGGTATTAAGTCACCATTAAATGCCTTTATCCCCATTTATCGTCGTTACCTTCACTCCTTGAGCAGTTCCCTCATTCTTTGGGCCATTGATTAGGCTAGACAGGGCATCTGTGGTGTGACTATCTGGCTTTGGATCGGGTTTTTGGTTCTACCTTTGGGGACTTCCTTAGGTATTTTTAGCCGTCTTTTTCTTCCTTTTAATTACAGAGCTTCATTTTCACACTCTTCCTTCACTTCCGTCTTAGTTTCGAGTAAGGAGAGGAAGCCTTAGGGGCTGTTTTAACAGACCGTGAAGATCGTTTCCTTTGCCAAAATCGGTAGTACCAAAATTTACAGCAATGCCATTTTCGGGAGGAGGATCGAGGTATTTCAGCCCAAAATAAAATAAAAGCAAAAGCAGTATCACGTGTAAAATAACCGTAATAGTCATGCTCTTTCGCTTGTATGTAGCATCTTTAATAGGCTCATGATTAATTGGGCCGAACGGTCAGTACCACCTTAAAATTGTTCTTATTGGTAATGTCCATGACAAAACGGCATCTTCAATGGGCACCTTCTTTTGGCAACAGAAGGGATAACAGTTGGCTTGAATGTCTCCGCAGCTTAATTTTTCGATGGCATATTCACTTACCCGTTCTTGCTATGAATATGCCCATCATCTTTGGTGATGCTTACCAGCTTCTTGTTGTTGTTGATTTCCTTTTGTTTAGGCAAAATCAAGTCCAAAGCATCTGGTGTGATTGCAGGAGAGGTCAATAAAAAGAATACCAGCAGGAGAAACACGATATCGGTCATGGAACTCATACTAAATTCGGCACTAACTTTATTTCTTCCTCTTAGGTTCATTAGGCGTTCATTTAATAAATCCAGAAAATCCACTGCGGTAGCCTCCATTTGATGGACCACTTGTCTGTTTCCCACTAAGTGGTTATAGCCCATATAGGCACAATACCAACAATAAGCCCTGCAACCGTAGTGGTCATTGCGGTATAGATTCCTTTGTGCCAAGGCGTACTCATTTCTGCCTTTGTCCACTACTGGTAGCCAACTGGTGAAAGGCCAGCACCATTCCAATAACGGTACCCAAAAACCAATCATGAAGGCGCCACCCAGCAATGGTAGCAAGGATACTTACGTTTTTTTCCAATTTATATACTTCCAGTCGACCCGCATTTTCAATGGCGGTATTGATGTCTTCCAACGGACTTCCAATGTGAAATTCCCTTCTCAGTAAGCCGTGACACAGGTGAATTTTGTTGTGCACAATACTTTTGCAGCTTGTATGTTACCACTGGTCACTTTATCCCGTATTTGGGATTCATAAAATTCCCATCCATTTTGGAAGCGGCCTTGATGGCGAAGAGCCGTTCAAAATAAATATAGACGGCTACAAAAGCAACACAAAAAGTACGGCAATAATAATTTGTCCGGCAAGTCCCCTGGCTTGCAATAAGGTCCATGATGGAAAGGGTTTTTTCGGTTACCAGGTTCCAATTCCTGCAAAGAAGCATCGGCAGCCTGTAAAAGAAGTTTAGCATACGTAGTGTTTGTTTACCGATTAACGGATGATGTACTCATAAATTGTTACGCTTGGTGAAATATCACCCTTTCGAAAAGCAGAAAGACTCCCGCCTCTCCCACAATAAAGCCCAAAGGCCAACCAAGTAATTTTTTTAAGGTACCAAATAAATCGATTCGTTCCATGCCCATGGCAGCAACACCGGCCGCAGAGCCAATAATGAGCATACTACCTCCGGTTCCTGCAGAATAGCAATGAAGTGCCATAGCACGGCATCGGTGGGGTATGGCAGGACTACATCCCCATAGAAGCAGCCACCAAAGGAACATTATCAATAACAGCTGAGAGAACCCCAAGCAATATGACCACAACATCTTGGTTAGGAATGGCTTGTTGCAACACTTCTGCAAGGTAACGCAACGTTCCTACTTCTTCCCCATTGACCACCCCATATACCAAAGCTTCCAATCCTGCTACTGCCATTAAAATTCCCAAGAAAAACAAAATACTGGAAATTTCAATACGTGATAATGCCTTGTGGGCAGAGTAAAGATGTCTTCTTTCCTTGCTGTGGGGTGAATGTATTCCGAAACCAACCAAACGACCCCTAGGGCCAGCATCATTCCCATGTATGGGGGCAAATGGGTCAAGGTTTTAAAAATAGGAACCGAAACAATCATCCCCAACCCCAAGAACAGCATAGTCTTGCTGCTCAACAAACGTTCCTCTTCTTTGTCTTCACGGGAATCCACTTCTATGGTTCCACGAAAAGCAGGTAAATAACTTGCAATTAAAAAGGGCAAGGCAAAGCATACAATGGAGGGTAAAACCACATATTCAATAAGGCCTGCGGCAGAGGTCTTTTTGGCAATCCAAAGCATGGTAGTTGTCACATCCCCAATAGGCGACCAAGCTCCTCCAGCATTGGCGGCAATCACCACCAGCAGCAATTATAAAACGGTCCTCCTTTTATGAATTAACTTCCTCAATAAGGTAATCAATACAATGGTAGCGGTAAGGTTGTCAATAACGGCTGAAAGGAAAAACGCCAAAATCCCTATAATCCATAATAATTTTTTCTTGCTTTTGGTACGTACTGCTCCCTTCAGTATTTCAAAACCACGGTGCAAATCGATGATTTCCACAATAGTCATGGCCCCTATAAGAAAGATAAGGATTTCTGCTGTTTTTCCTAAATGGTGCAGCAAGGTTCCCTCAAATCCCTCCATGGCTGCTTCGCCGCCCGAAAGGAAGTTAAAGGATTGTTCTTCCCCATTGATGATATCGAACCAACCATTCATAAAACCTACAGCCAATACTGCCCAAATCAATGCAGCCATAATAAGTGCCGGCACTGTTTTATCCAACTTCAAAGGATGCTCAAGGGTAATGGACAGATATCCTAGTACGAAAATTAAAATAATGATTGCTTCCATATATGGTGGGATTAGTTTTGCTCTAAATTAATTGTTTCAAGGCAATTTCAAAAGCGGTTTTACTAATATTTGTTTTACTGCTATTATGATCAAAGGTATTTTGGATGGCATTTTTGATGGTCATGGAGGTATCATTAAAAATAGCCTCATCGGTCATTTGTACCCTGCGCTCCATAAAATAGGCAAAGACTCTGGCCATACCACAATTACTAATAAAATCGGGGATTAAACTCACCCGTTCATCTGTATACTCCATGATGGGGCCAAAGAAAATTTCCCGGTCTGCAAAAAGGACATTGGCGCCACAGCTTATTGCTTCCAATCCCGTGGAAATCATTTTGAGATTTGTTCTTTTGGTAATAAGCCTAGAAGCGGCACATGGGGCAAACATTTCAGTTTGCAAATCCCATATCCTATCATTGGATTTCCCTGTGTGGAATCAATGCGTTTGTCACTAGGTGTTTCCTTTTTTTCTGAAGGAACAGCTCTTTTACTTCTTCAAAACTAAATCCCTTTTCATTAATAATACCGCCAGCTCGATCAATAATCCCTACTACGTTGGCCCCCATTTGTGCCAAATAATAGGCAGCGGCAGCACCTACATTCCCAAAACCCTGTACAATGGCACGTTTTCCCTCTACACTCCCTCCATAAATGGCGTAATAATGGCGCACGGCTTCCGCAACCCCATACCCTGTAATCATATCGGCAACGGTATATTTTCGGGTGACATCGGGAGAATAATGTATGTTTTCCAATACTTTGATCACTCCTTGGCGTAATTGCCCAATGCGATTTATTTTATCAGCCTCGGTAGGGCTAAAATGTCCATTAAAAACCCCTTCTTGTGGATGCCAAACCCCACTTTCTTCGGTGATGGGGATCACTTCATGGATTTCATCTACGTTCAAATCCCCACCCGTACCATAATAGGCCTTCAGCAGAGGAGAGACCGCCTTGTACCAGCGTTCCAAAACTCCTTTTTTACGGGGGTCGCTTGGGTCGAAATTAATACCCGATTTCGCCCCGCCTATAGGTGGTCCAGAAACAGTAAATTTCACCTCCATGGTTTTGGCCAAGCTCAACACTTCATTTTGATCAAGGCCTGGGCGCATACGCGTGCCACCCCCTGCAGCGCCGCCACGTAATGAATTGATGACCGTCCAGCCTTCGGCTTCGGTTTCGGGGTCATTCCAGTGAAAAACTATTTCGGGGGCTTTTTCTTCGTACTTTTTAAGGAGTTCCTTCATTGAATCTTTTACTAACACGGTTGCTTTATTGTTGAAAAATCTCAAACTCGATGTTCTCAAAAACACCATCAGTAATCACTACATTGGCAGGAGAATCGGGGCCAGAATCACCCGAATAACTGCCGGAGAAAGTTCCTGAAATCCTATTGTTGCTACAACTAGTAACCGTTAAAGTCATAATTTCATTACCATTGGCATCCTCGTCATACATATGCCCACTTAAATAGCTATCCTCGCCTATCTGATAATAAATATCTACTCTATTGGGAAATGCATAATTCCCCGTATTAATACACTCGGAAATACTATTTTGAGAGATGGCTACCCTTAATCGTATACCATTGCTATCGCCTTGCAATTGGAATAATTGTTCATTGAATTGAGTTACTTGTATAAGCCCATTGGTTTCCGAAAAAACTTCGGCCTCCCAGAGTTCTCCATTAATGGTTGCCCTAAAAATTCCTTGGTTGTTGTTACTGTCGTCATTATTATTGGAGCAAGAAGAGAAAAACAAGAGCATCCCCAAAAAGGATAAGATAAATTTATTCATATAAAATTTTATTAAAGCGTAAAAATACACAGGTTAAATGTATTAAACGTTAAATTAGTTTGAATTTTTGCCCTGAGCAATGGTCTTGCCTTGCCCCAGTGACACTTGCCAAACAATTGGTTTCTCCCCTTAATTTTAGCACCCCTAGCAGGCCAAACACCATAGCTTCCTTGTATTCAATAAGTAAGGGCCCAGGAATTTCAACACTCAACAATTTTTGCGCCATGAACCGTTCTATCAAAAATGGGTTGTAAGCGCCTCCACCCGTGATCAATACCGATGTATTTTCTTCAAAGGATTTGGAAAGCTGAAAGGCAACATGTTCCACAAAGGTTCGCAATACGTTTTGCGGCCTTTCATTTGCTGCCTCGAGTAAGGGAAAAACACATTGAAGTACCCATTCCAGCCCCAAAGACTTGGGAGGCTCTTGCGAATAAAAAGGAAGGGCACTCAAGTGTTCAAGCAATCGTTCATTGATAGTTCCACTTCGGGCAAAAGTTCCACTTTCGTCATACGCTTTTCCCAGTTTTTCAGCATAATGGTTCATGACAATATTGACGGGGCATATATCATAGGCCATCCTTTTCCCTTGCTTTTCAAAAGATACGTTAGCAAATCCACCCAGGTTTAAACAGTAATCATAATGCCCAAAGAGCAATTGATCCCCCATGGGCACCAATGGTGCTCCTTGTCCGCCCAATTGCACATCCTGTACCCGAAAGTCGCACACCACGGTTTGTTGAATTTTTTCTGCCAAAATGGGAAGATTCCCAATTTGCAAAGTGACCCCTTTGTTGGGTTGGTGCAAAATGGTATGTCCGTGGCTGCAAACTGCATCAAGATTCTTTATCGAATGCCGCTCAATAAATCCTGAAATAACTTCAGCTAGATAAAGCGTGTATTCCTCGTTTAGACTTTGCAATTTTCCTTCCGAAAAATGAACAGCTTCCTTCAAGCGGGCTTGCCAATGAGTGGGGTACGGGAGGGTTTCGGCTTTTTCTATAGCAAAACTCCATTGGTTTGCTTCGGAAATCCTAAAAGAGCACAAAGCTAGGTCTATTCCGTCCAATGAGGTACCGCTCATCATGCCCAAAACTTGGTAATTCCCTTTTTTCATTTCGTAAAAATAAAGGCTTTTATTGAATTTCTGTAACCAAAAAAGTATCTTTGCACTCATTTCGAAAACGATTTAGATTTAAAATAGAACCTATGGATTTTAGCCTTTCCGAAGAACACTTAATGATACGCGATGCCGCGCGTGATTTTGCCAAAACCGAACTGCTTCCGGGCGTTATTGAACGGGATACCCACCAAAAATTTCCTGCCGAGCAAGTCAAGAAAATGGGCGAATTGGGCTTTTTGGGAATGATGGTCGATCCCAAATACGGCGGAGGCGGCATGGATACCGTTTCCTATGTATTGGCCATGGAAGAATTGAGCAAAATCGATGCTTCGGCTTCGGTAGTGGTTTCGGTAAATAATTCGCTGGTGTGCTATGGCTTGCAGGCTTATGGAAATGAAGAACAGAAAGAAAAATACCTTACAAAACTTGCTACGGGTGAAAAATTAGGGGCTTTTTGCTTGAGTGAGCCCGAAGCAGGAAGCGATGCTACCTCGCAACGTACCACAGCTATCGACAAAGGCGATTATTATTTGTTAAATGGAACCAAAAACTGGATCACGAATGGCGGCACGGCCGATTACTATTTAGTAATTGCCCAAACCGATCGTGAAAAGGGACACCACGGCATCAATGCATTTATCGTTGAAAAAGGTTGGGAAGGATTTGAAGTTGGGCCTAAAGAAGACAAACTGGGCATTCGCGGGAGCGATACCCATTCATTGAACTTTAACGATGTGAAAGTCCCAAAAGAAAATAGAATTGGAGAAGATGGTTTCGGGTTTAAATTTGCCATGAAAACCTTGAGTGGTGGCCGTATTGGGATTGCCGCACAAGCCTTAGGAATTGCGGCTGGCGCTTATGAATTGGCAAGAGATTATTCTAAAATTAGAAAGTCTTTTGGTACTGAAATTTGCAACCACCAAGCCATTGCTTTTAAATTGGCAGATATGCACACCAAAATTGAAGCCGCACGTCACTTGGTCATGAAGGCTGCATGGGACAAAGACCAAGGCAATAATTACGACATGAGTGGCGCCATAGCCAAGCTATATGCTTCGCAAACCGCCATGGAAGTTACGGTTGAAGCTGTACAGATTCACGGCGGGAATGGCTACGTAAAAGAATACCATGTGGAACGCTTGATGCGCGACGCAAAAATCACCCAGATTTACGAAGGAACGAGCGAGATTCAAAAAATTGTAATTTCTAGAGGATTGTTGAGAGATTAAAAAACTAGATATAATTGTAAAAAGCCCCGCAAATGTTGCGGGGCTTTTTTATTTCAAAGTAACAAAACCATGAATTCTTCGACTCATAAGGCGTACTTTTCCAAAATGTACCCTCTAACTCAATTTTTTTACCGAAATTAACACTCCAAAATTTAAAATTACTAACCCGTAAATAGCCATACCTATGTCTGATGATTTTGATTTATTAGAAACCGACTCTTCCTCTGCAAAACAAGAAAAAGTAGAAGTGAACTGGGGAAAAGCCGTAGACCAAATGAAGTCTAAACTCGCCCAGGAAGACGATCCCGAAATGCGCCAAAAAATACTCAATGCTACCCTTGACGATGTAGTGGGCATGGCCGAAAAAGACCGTACTTCCTTGCTCGACGCCATTAAAGACCTCACCGATTATCAAGATGAAGTAGGTATTATCTTCGAAAAATTTTCTACCCTCAATGCCAAAGAACAAAAGGTCATCGATGATGCCCAAAAGGCGCTCGATAGGGCGAAATTGGCGTTGGAAGATGCCGAAAATGTGAAAGACAACTGGTGGAACAACCTTTGGGGCCGTAAATCCCGCATCAAAAAAAGAGAAGCTGAGTTGGAAGCTGCTCAAAAGGAGCGCGAAGCCGCCGATATGAAAGCCAAGGCCATGTTCCAAGAACGTATTGAAACAGCCGATGTACAAACCCTGTTAAGCGAACTCTCCTACAAAAGCCAAGCTGCGGTGACCCGTTTGAAAAACCGCGAAGTGGAAATCAAGGAAGTGGAAGACAAGTTGCAGGATGCCATTGTGGAAGCCAGTAAAAACCACACCAAGGCCCTTGAAAAGAAAAAGGAAACCGAAGACCAACTGGAAGAGCAATATGCTTTGTTAAAACAAGCCCGTTTGGCTTTGGAGGAAATTGCAGACAAACAGTCTACGGCCTATAGTGAGGCCATTGGGAAGATTACCTCCATTGAACAAAAAGTGGAAGAACTAGAAGGATTGAAAAATGCCTATACCACCCTTGCCGCCAGTAAAGATAGTTTTGTGCACAAGCATAACTTGACTATTAAAGTGTTGACATCCTTACGAAGCAATTTGCAGACACACCGTGCCAAACTGAAAAGTGATACCGACGAGCGTCTTAAATATTACGACGGATATGTAGTTGCCTTAAAAGCCCGAACAGACCAAGAGTTTGCCGCTATTTTGGAACACCTTGGGGTAAAAACCGATGAGCATATTGGGACCACCCTAGCTGCGATGCATAGTGCAAGTGCCAAAGCCCGTCAAGAAATGATGGACAACATTCCGGTGCATGAAAAAGTAATGCAGGGCGTATACGGAAGCTATGCCGAAGCCTTACAGGAAATCAGGGAAAAGGATGCCGAAATCCAAAAGGATTTTGCCAATCGGTATGGGATAGACATGAAGGAAATCTTCGAGGAATTCTATGCAAGCGATGGCAATGTGCCTTCACACAATCCTGAAAAGTCGCCGGAAGACCCAAAGCCAGCCGATGAAGGAGATTTATTGGGGTAATAAATTAGGTGCCTGCCGTGACACTAAGTAAGAAAACAAAAACCCTCCCCTCCTAAATTTGGAGGGGACCGAGGGGTGTAAACAAAACTCCATACATTCCATGTCCATCAACCAAATAGTGACACCGCTTGACAGTGCTGTTCTAGAAACCAAGGAACAGTACCAGGTGTACTTTAAAATCGTGACTCACGCTTTTGGGGAACTATTTAAAAGCATTCAAGCACGCACCATTTGCAACCCATTGGAAATTTCTTTTTTGGAACAATACTTCGAGCTCATTACCTACTCCTTGGAGGCTTTTCGCGTAAAGTATTTGTACAATGAAGAAGATAAAATGAAAATCGACCTTACCGAATCCGGGTTTCCCAATTACTTGGAATTCCGTTATTTGGTCAATGATTTGGAGTTGAAAAATGAACACATCAGCAAACTTCCCAAAGTGGAAGTATTGAAAGAGGAATTTTTGGAAAGCATCCTAAAATACAAAACGGCCGTCCCCAAAAGAAAGTTGGAACAGGCTGCCTCCATTGTGTATTACACCTCGGTGGATGCACGCTATATCTTTAAACGCTTTGTACAGGGAAAGATTCAGAAAATAGAAAATAACCCCGAAGCACCCTACCTTATAAGTTGGTCCTTTTATGATGTAAGCCATAACCGGCCCTTTGTATGTTTTATGTACTTCAATTTGCACAAAACAACGGTCGAGGAATACACCAAGGAAATTTATGACGTTTTGGAAAAAGTAGCCGATCGCGACATGAGCCTCGATATGATGGCCTATGGCATTGATAAAAAATTACCCAAATTGCTTCCCAAAAAACTAAGGAAAATCGATTTGGGCCCCATCCACAGTGTCTTTGCGAAGGACGAACTGGAAGCCACCCATTGTATCATGCAAGGGATTGTAAATAAAGTTTTGGATCTTTCGGCTCATGCTATTTCCCTTTCCATTGAGGATTTGGAAACCAAAGGGAACTTTAAGGAAGGAAATTTTTTCAATAAACAGGAGCTTCAAATTTGGGAAGCCCAAAAACCCAAAAAGTACCTTTTTAGCCCACACCGGGTCATGCAAGTGTTTTATGACCGTATCCCAGAGTATATAAATACCTTAACCGAAGAACCTATTGAAATTCCCGCTTTAACACTGTAACATGGAACACAATACTACTTTTCCCATCAAAATTGCCGAACTCAATACCCTTAGGGATGAAGCTACTTCATACCTAAAAGGGGTGCAATGGGACCAAAGTTTGAAAGCCAAAAACCGGGATAAGAATGGAAAGGATGAATCCATATTACTGTACCTGTCCAAAGCCACAGGAAATAGTACCAGTGAGGTCGTTTCGGTGTCGAAAACCATCTTGGGGCTTAAAAAGAAACTCTTGCCCGATTCGGTTGCGATCCCCCTTCATTTGAACCAGTCGCTCTACTCATTGCAGGAGGGCATCACCATGGGACTTTGGCTGCGCGACAGTTATTATGACGCTTCGGGATTGACAAGCTTGAATGAACGGAAATCGGCACTGGATGCTACCGAACGAAGAGAATTTGACAGCAAGCAACAAACCGCCACGGCTTTTATGCTGTACGGAACGGCCTACCGAATTTTGTACGATTTAAAACCGCTCACCGATGACTTGAGCGTGATGAAAAATAAATTTGCAGGCATTCCAGAACTTTCCCTTGCAACGCCTTTGAAAGGAATATCCTGCCTATTATTTTATTACGACAAGTATTTGAATCATCCCGAATTGATTGCCAGCGACAAGGACATGCTGGATTTTTCGGTGGTGTTTTTTGAAGGAATCATTGCCGAAATCCAATTGCGCATCAGTTCTCTGGAATACACCGAAAGCATCACCGACCGGACCTACAAACTGGAAAAGAGTGAATTTGCGGTCTCGGGTTGGGAAAATGTATTTGAAGGCTCAGCAAAAAGTGTCGAATTCAATAAAATCCAGTTTGAAGAAATCGTAGGAAACCGAGATGCCAAGCACTTTGCCCGCCGTCTAACAGAGCGCATGCTAAGCTACGATTTTACAGCTAAAAAGAATCCGTTTCAGGAATTGGGTGGCTTTATGCCGGTCTTTATGGGCTACGGCATTCCGGGAACCGGGAAAAGTATGCTTATTGCCGCCATTGCTACCCGATTGAAGGAACATTGTGATAACCTCGAAATTCCGTTTTTGTTCCACCCTATGCCCGACACGTTGATTTCTACCTTTCAAGGGGGTTCAGCCGAAAAGATGGTGCAATGGATGAAACCCTTGCAAGATCCTTCCAAAATTATTTTTGCGCCTATCGACGATGCCGAAAACAACCTACAGGAACGAACCGCACAGGGCGTTTCTGCCGGGGTAAAGGAAGTAATTGGCGTGTTTTTACGTTATACGGAAGGTGCATATGCCGTAAATTATGGCAACAGCTCCATAGGCTTATTTACCAACCTCCCCGAAATGCTGGACAAAGCGGTCATTTCCCGTGTACAGGGGCGTTTCAAGATTGATGGGGCCCGCACCCTACCCGATTTTGTGGATCAAGATTACCTGTGGTGGCGAAAAATTGAAAAGACCATGCCCGGTTTCGTGAACATGAAAAATCCGAACGATTACACTTTTTTAAGCGAACAGGGGCTTGCCAAAAACCTCGGGGAAATTTTAAATTCTACCGAAAAGCCTACCGAAGAAAGGGTGTTGGAAATTTATGAAAAAACCGAAGCAATACATGGAACGGATGAGCATCTCTTCTATGCAGCATTATATAAAAACATCCAAAAAGCATTTCCGTTCTTTTCTTCCAGGGATATACGGAATATTCAAAGTGCAGTATCGCTAAGGCTAACCGATTTTGACCTTCCGAAGGAATGGTTTGAAAATGCTGAAAGCTACTTTAAAAAAGATTACGATACCAAATTTGGGATGCTACAGGAATTGATGAAAGCCAATATGAAGGGCTTGAGCTTTTCCGATATACGAAGACAAGAAGTCATTCGCTATCTGGATAATGTAGCGACCATTGCCGACACCGACTTTAAGCGAAAAGTAGACCAGCGGGTACACGAATTGAATGTACAACTGGAAGCCCGAAAACAATTTGAAGCCGAAGAAGATTAATGGACAAGCTTAAAGCAGCGGGATTATTTGGCGGGGCAATGGTCCCTGTTTCGGGATCGTTGGCGCAACGCTATAATGACTGCCTCGCCCTCTTGGGAATGGAGCCCACCCAACTTACTTCTTTTACTATCGATGCCATGGGCTGGAGCCCAGAAATTGCGGAAGAAAAAGGAGCCTCCTTTTACCTCAACCTAGGGGACGCCAATAGCAATGCCATCATTGTTTCCCCAGCACAGGAGGGTAAACCTGTGCATAATCCCTTTCATAGCTTTGACCGAAATATCATGGAAGCCATTTTTGCGGCCTACGGACAAGAAATAAGGGATATTACCAAGGATGCCGCCATTTGCGTGCAATTGGACCAGAACATTGATGCATACTATGCACCCTTCGATTTGCTTCAGTACGATACCATTACCCTTAGTTTTACGGTCACCCATGACCTTCAGAAAAGGCAAGAAGAGCAAAAGGAACTCGTGAACAAATTTCACGTAGGAAACCATTTTATCGATTTGCATTTACACGAAAAATTGCTGGAATCTGCCCAAAAATATGGTGACCTACGGCACCGGAAATTACAATTGGAGCCCATTTCACTACCCATTGGCTCATTTTACACCAAAGCCTTCGGGGGAATTTTTGTGCTCCGTGACTTTATCACCGATATTATTGTTTTTGAGGATTTGGAGGTGTTTCAGAAAGCCATAAAAGATACCGTTCACGAGGTTAGCCTCTTTCACGTAAGCCATAATGAATTGACAGCCACATTGGTGAATCACCTCATTGCCGATTTAGATATCAAAAAAGCCGCTAAGACCGAACGTTATGCCCGGATAAAAAAGCAGTTTTTTATCGAGAATTGCCGCTCGTTGCAACACCCCATCAAAGAAATTTTGGACAGTCCGTTTTTGTTCAAGAAATACATTAACGAACTGGATGAAGTAACCCAAAAGAAGCTATTGAGCGTAGAAATCTATAACCAGCGAAAGATTGTGGAGCGGGATTTGAAAATCAACGAAGTTGTCCCCCTTGAATATACCAAAGCCCTTTTGGAGCCACATTCCTCCCTTGAAGAAGAACAAAAAGAGCTTATTTGGAGACTGCTTACCGAAATGATCCCAAAAGACCCATTGCATTTATACTGGTACAACAAGGAGGATTTTTACAAAGCCTTTAAAACCTGGCCCGATTCTTATCAAGATTGGGTAATAGATTGTATCTTAGAACATAACAAAAAAGAGCAGCCATGATTACCATAGAAGTCATTGTATTTATTGCCACAATCTTGTTTGGGATTGTCATTTATGTACGAGAATCCAAAAACAACAGATTGTACCGTTTTTTTAATAAGTTGATGCACTCCAAGGAACTGCAAATGCAGGAGGGCAATCCCAAAGGATTTGTATATGAACAGCCTTTTTTATTGCGCTTGGTATGGGTTACCCTATTGTTCCTTTTGGCTGCAATTATCCTGAATTTTATTATCCCTTTCAACATTTTCCAAATTCAGTATGTAGCCACTGCAGTGGTGGGAACCTTACTGGGGACATACATTGCCGCAGGGTTTTTTGTGGCTTCCAAAGGCTTGAAAAAAGAAAACATTAAGGATGTTATAGAAAAAGGGAAGGATTTTGTGGAAGAATTGGCCGAAGGCAAAAAGGATACGATAGAAGTGGAGGCCAAGGAAGTCACCGAAAAACTGGAAAATAAAGGGGAAGAAACTCCACAAAAAAGTGCGCGTGACCGCTTGAAAGATAAAGGAATGATTAAATAAGGGACACCATGCTAAAAAACTACTGGAACAAAGGAAGAAAACAAAAAAGAATCGTCATTTTGGGTAGTACTCTTTTACTACTACTGCTATTCTTTTTAAGGGATGATTACCAGCCAGCCCTATTATTTCTTCGCAAGTATATTTTCTTGATCCTCATAAGCATCCTGTTTTTAGGGTTCACACTTTCCAAATTCCGGAAAGCTCCAAGTGCAGGACGTCGTATCCTTATTTTATTGGGAATCGTTGCTTTTTTCGCTACGGGTTGGTTTTTTGGCTGGAAAATAGAGCTTTATAAATACATGCAGAGCTACAATGTCTTCAAGCACCTCAACTTAGTAGAACTACAAGAACTACCCTTAACCCAAAACGAACGCATTCAGCCGTTCAACAACATCTTAACCATGGCTTACGAGTCCATAGGCGAAACTCAGGAAGTCACCCTTCCGCAATTGGTGCGGGTAGATTCTACCAACCAGTGGACCATGGCGGTACAACCCTCCAAAGACTATATATGGCAACGCATGAATGACAATACCGAAGAAATTTTCACGGTGGAAAGTACGACACCTTTTCCGCGTTTTGCAGGAGAAAATAGGATCCCGGTTACTTTTTCCATTGGAGAGTCCCTTGCCTTTAGCCGAAATACCTACAACGCCGTAGTACAACGCTTCAACTTGTTTCAATTGTTTACCCTAGAGCCCAGTGATGTTTTTTACATGAAAGACGATTCGGGTAAGTGGGTAGAAGTGGTGAGTTTGATTAAGTGGAAAGGTTTCTTTTTCCCTTACCCTACCTATGGCGGCGTTATGGTCATTGAACCTGGAAAACACACCACCAAAGATTATTTTGAACGCATATTGATAGGAAAAGGCACCTACATTTCGCCAGAGGAAACCCAGAAGCATCCTTATTTAACAAGGCAAAACACCCTTGCCGAAAAAGTCTCTAGGTTACAAGCACAATCGCTACAGTTTTTAGGCGGATTTACCGATCCTTTGCCCTGGAACAAAGAAACCGCAGTAAAAATCCCCGACCTGGCCGATGACGAAAACTGGCAACCCTTTGTCACCGATTTTAATTTTACCGGGATGAATGTGGACGCATTCAACGGTTTGTACCATTGGTTTGGACTGGAACCCATTGGTGAAGAACGCACCAGTCTTTCTTTTAGCGTCATGATTCCTGCCGATGGCACAGACAAACTCTATTTTTACAATCACGCCGCCAAAAAAGAAGGCTTGGCAGGGGTTTCGGCCATGCCTTTAAAAATTATTGAGTCTCGAAAAGAATACGATTGGAGCGTTAACAAGCCGGTGGAATTTCGTCCTTTTATCAAAGAACTAGGGGGAAAAAAGCGGCTGTTTGTTTTCTGTACCGTGGCAGCTAAGAAAGACGACAGTAAAAAATTTGACGGAGCCTCTACTCCAGATTTGGCTTTGGTAGATTGCCAATACCGCGATGTGGTTTGGATTGATGCCAAGCATCCTTCCACTTGGGAAGACAGTATTTTAAATCAGTTGGGCGAAACCTGGAAAACCTCGGAACACCTGAAAGATGAGGATATTTGGCCCAAAAGAACGGACAGGGATGTTTTGGAAGGAGAAGATTCCATAAGAATAGATACCCTCTCCGGTCAAGAAATAAGAATCTTACAGGATTCTCTCAATTAATATTAAAGGAAAAAATTCCACACCAGCCCAAACCGCAATACTGCATCCCGGTAAGGGTAATTAGGGGCAGCGTAATGATTGTTGGTGCTGTTGAACAATTGGTTAATATGTTCGTAGGAAAAGAAAATCCGGGTTTGGCGTATTTTGGCATTGAAGAATAAATCGAAAATGGGAAACCCCCCTAATGTTTCATTGTTTTGTACATAAAACTCGGCCAACACAGGGTCATAAGCATTCATTGTGTATTTTGAAAAGTACTTGAATTTCACTCCCGTTTGAATAAACGCTGCTTTTTTGAACCATTCATCCTGAAAGTAAAGTGATTGCCGAGTCACAAATTGGGGCACATTAAACACTTCTTCACCCCCTAATGCCTGTTGGAAGAGGATTGTATTCATTAACGCAAACTTTCCAAAGGTAAATTCCCTTTCGGCCTTGATTTTTAAATAATCCACTCGTTTATCAAACTGGTGAGGGGTTGGGGTGCTGTCGTTAGGCTGAATGGCAAAATAGGCATAGTCCTCTATGCCAGTATAGCTAAGGGATGCTTTCACTATTTTTTTGGAGTCCAATTCAAAATACAATTCTTGGGTCTTCACATTGTTGAAAGACGTTTGCCAATTGTAATTCACATAATCACTTTGGTAGAGCAGAAAATTAAAATTGGGGGCTGCACTGTGAATTTTTAGGTGTCCTGTAACCGAGTTGTGTTCATCAAAGCGGAAAGAAGCACCGCCCAATAAATAATGAGCATCAAAGTCGCCCGAAATGTTGAGGGCACCTTTCCCAAACAGTTCAAAACCCTTGTATACCTTTTGGTACGAAGCGCCTGCGCTTACAAGATTTCCAATAAAACGATTGGTGATCGTTCCGCTATCCAAAACCAAAGCAGAATCATAGCCATAATCATAATGGGTATACCCAACAAATGCAGAAAGCGTCCCAAAAAGCGTATTGCGCCAGGTAGCACTACCCTTTGTTTCAAACTGGTCCAGGGTGGTCTTGGTAAACAAATCGCTAGTTTCATAGGAGGCTCCATACCCATCATAAGGGCTGGTTTGTCCATACTTAAAATCCTTGGTTTCATACTTTAGGGTATTGCCTATGGTAATTTCGGAAAAGCCTGTGCTATCCTTTTGCGAGACCAATGCATACTCCTGCATACCAAAAAACCGCAATCCTTCCAGTTTGTTATCGGCATCCTCAAAAGCTACATCCAACCTTCCTCGATCCTGAAACTCAGGGTCATTGGTTTCAAACAAATTTTTCGATGTAGCGGTCAATCCGCCATTTTCCTCATTGAAAATATCCTGTGCAACTAGATGTGCCCTTAGGTTATAACGGTTGTTTTTTGTGTGATAATTGGTCGTAAACCTAAAATTTCCCGTACTTACCAATGTGTTTTGGTATTTTCCAAGCGATCGAACCCCCTTGTACGCAATAGAAAAATTAAACTGTTCACTGGTATTTACTGTAAAAAACCCATCCAATTGCTGGCCTTGTGAAAAGGCAGTTTTAAAATACAGCTCGGTTAATGGGGTGGGAACGTTGTAATAGAAAATGTCTTCGGCATCGGCATAATTGAAATGATGCGACTGCGCTACAAATAACGGCATCAAGTTTTCCTTATCAAAAGAATAGGCCAAGGAATTGTAGGTTTGCCCTACGTTTGAAAAAGGGAGTAGCTCAAAAGCATCCCTTCGTAAATAGTTAAATTTGTAATCTTTTGCAATGGAAAGGGTGGTATCCAAATACGTGGTATCGCGATCCATCGAGACAATCTTGTACAAAGTAACAGAAGGCTTTTCAACTTTTACGGTAGGGGATGAAGTAGTATTGGCAGGAAAATTTTGGGAAAATACCGTTGCCCAGCAACCCAATAGTATCCATAGCAACCCTATTTTTTTCATCCCAATTAAACTTAAACGGCAAAGTTAAATTTTTTAAACGGAAATGCGTATTTTTAATTGCTATGCTATTGCTGAAAATCCATCCCCACTTATTGGAATGTGGAACCGACGAAGCCGGAAGAGGTTGTTTGGCGGTCCTGTGACCGCTGCCGCGGTTATTTTACCCGATGATTTTTCGCACCCTTGGTTGACCGATTCTAAACAACTTTCCGAAAAAAAACGGCAGGAATTGCGACCCATTATTGAAGCAGAGGCAGTCTGTTTTGCGGTTTCACACGTTATGATGGAGGAGATTGATCAGGTAAATATTTTAAATGCTTCTATTCTTGCCATGCACCGTGCCATTGAGCAGCTTTCGCATACGCCCGAATTTATCGCCATTGACGGTAACCGTTTTAAACCCTACGGCAAAGTCCCGTATCAATGTGTGGTAAAGGGAGATGGAAAGTACTTGCATATAGCCGCTGCTTCGATTTTGGCCAAGACCTATAGGGATGAATGGATGGAACAATTACATGAACAGTTCCCTGCCTACCAGTGGCAAAAAAACAAAGGCTATCCCACTGCCGAACATAGGCAGGCCATCAAAAAATATGGCCCTACGCCCTATCATCGAAAGAGCTTCCGCTTGCTTCCAGAACAACTAAGTCTTTTTTAAGAAAACAAAACCATTCAGGTAGGTTTTTATTCCATTCAAAACCTATTATTACCGTTCAACAAATTGGTTTTTATCTTCAATAGTATTCAGTATAGTTTTATGCTGAATCCAAAAACAAGATACCATGAAAACAAAACTACTTTTTCTGATACTATTGATTAGCACGGGTAGGATAATAGCAGCAGACATACATGTTCCGGCAGACTATCCCACCATCCAAGAAGCAATCTTCGCAGCGAATCCAGGAGATGTGATTATAGTGGAAAATGGCCTCTACATTGAAAATATAGATTTTTTCGGAAAGGCTGTTACGGTCACTAGCAACTTTGCTTTTAGCGGTGACATAAACGATATCATCAACACTGTAATTGATGGAAGCCAACCTAACAATCCCGACATAGGCAGTTGCGTAAGTTTTAAAAATGGGGAAGGAAACGACTCTGTCTTACAGGGTTTTACCATTACAGGAGGTTCTGGAACCAAAACTTATAATCCGGCTGATGATGCCTATTTTAGGACCGGTGGGGGTATTTTAATCAATGAAACTTCTCCTACAATCAAGTATAATATCATTAAAGATAACCATTGCGTAGCCGAAACGGGTGTTTCTGGTGCCGGCGGGGGTGGAATAAGGATGGGGTTTGGACAACCCATCGTGACAAACAACGTCATCACCAATAATTCAGGCGGATATGCCGGAGGAATGATGGTGGCCTATTGCGAAGGTGCCATAATTACCAACAATTTGATTTCCTACAATCTTGCTACGGGATCCTTTAATGGGGGCGGCGGTATTTATGTAGACTGGGAACCCATTGTTCTGGAAAACAATACCATTGTGTATAACCATTCGGGGGATAAAGGAGGCGCTATTATTACTACGGGAACCACAACCGAAATTACCAATTGCATCATCTATGGCAATACGGCCACAAATGCCTTTCCACAAATTTATAAGCGTTTTGCAGGGAATGCGAACCTTACTTATACCAATATTGAAGGTGGATTTGATGGAGAGGGTAATGAGGAAGGGATGATTGACGAAGACCCCCTTTTCGAGAATACCTCCAGTTTCTTATTAAGCACCTCATCCCCTTGCGTTGATGCTGGACACCCAGACTCTTTTTATTATGATATAGAAGACCCTTCCTCCCCTGGAAATGCCCTATTCCCTTCCAGGGGAACCGTTCGTAATGACATGGGAGTGTATGGCGGCATGGGAACCGTATCAATTTTGTCCCTCCCCAAGGAAAACAAAATAGAAGGAATGCTGTTTAACTTTGTCAACCCTTATAACAATGAAGGCATCCAAGTTATTTCCAATAGAAATACCGAAATTAAAATCACCCAATATGGCTACGATGGCAAGCGCATTTCACCTGCGAAGGATTTTCAAGTTTCCATAGGTGAAAACCAAATTCCGGTAAGCATAAGGACTTCTTGTTTGGTTGTCATTTCGGAAGGTTCAAAAAAAACAAAACCCATAAAATTATTCAAGCAATAACGTTTTTAATCACAAATCATTTACTTTTAGTTTATGCTTAAAAATAAATGGTTTAAAAAAATAATAAGGGCTATACTTATAGGAGGGTGTAGCTCTTTTATTTTTTGTCCCTATTGTTTTTCAGACCCCCAAGAAGAAAATGCAAGGGTGCTTCTTTACTATATCCTTACTTTTTTTGCCGTCTATGAACTAGCGGAGCTGACAGCAAAGTATTTCAACAAAAAATACAATTGGATTACCCGCCCATACAAAATGCTTTGGGCAAATGCAGCTTTTATTTTGTTGGTGTTTATTCCGCTAAACTACTTTGCCATCGAAATTATATTTGGTCTCTATCCAGAACAATATGGAAAAGAACAAATCTATTTTTTAAAACTCAACAACCTTTTTACGGTGATTATTGTTTCCTTGTACATCAATAGCACCTATTTCTTTTCTTCCTGGGAAAAATCGCTCATCAAAAATCAAGAAATTAGCAAACAACACATCAAGCAGGAACTACTGGCGCTAAAAAACCAGATCAATCCCCATTTTTTATTTAATAATCTAAACACCTTATCGCACTTGGTGAGCGAGAAAAGCCCCGAGGCCGAAGAATATATTGTCCAGCTTTCTACAATTTATCGATACCTCCTCGAGGAAAAAAAAGCAGATGTGGTGCCTATTGAAAAAGAGTTTAACATGTTGCACTCCCTCATTTATTTGCTTAAAATTAAATATGGCAATACCATTGAGTTTCTCTACCAAAAGGAGGATTTTAAGAATTTCAACATAGCCACTTTTACGCTTCAATTGCTCATAGAAAATGCCGTAAAACACAACGTCGTTTCCAAGGAAAACAAGTTGTTTATCCATATTTTTTTAGATGGGTCATATCTAACCATTAAAAACAACGTACTTCAAAAAGCAAATTATGTTTATTCCTCTGGCATTGGGCTGAACAACATTATCAGTCGATACAAAATCCTTTCAGACAAAGAGGTGATCATTGAAGAAAGCGAAAAAGAATTTATAGTAAAAATACCCCTCATTGACCATGAAGATCCTAATTGTTGAAGATGAGTTACATGCTTCCAAGCGGTTATCGGGCATGCTAGAAAAGGTAGCGCATGTCCAAATTGTTGGTGTTTGTACATCGGTAACGGAAACCCTTTCGTGGCTGGAAGTAAACGACCCGCCCGATTTACTCTTTTTGGACATCCAGCTTTCTGATGGAACATCCTTCGAAATTTTCGAAAAAACCACCCTTTTTTCTCCCATCATCTTTGTAACGGCCTTTAACCATTACGCCATTGAGGCCTTCAAATTAAACAGCATTGACTACATTTTAAAACCTTATTTACAAAGGGATATTGAAAAGGCACTTATTAAGTATCAAAAAATCTATCAAAATCAAAAGTTTCAAATTGAAAAAGAAGTGCTGGAAGCATTGAAAAAAAGCTTTTTCCCCAATTACAAATCTAGGTTTTTTGCCAAGTTGAATCATACGGTATATTCCATTGCAGCCGAAGAAATCCTCTACTTTCAATTTGAGGACCACGCAACCCTTCTTCGAAGTAAAGAGGGCAAGGCATTTGTAATTAATTATAGCCTTGATACCTTGGAAAAAGAATTAGACCCAAAAAGATTCTTTCGTATCAATAGAAAAACAATCATTCACATTGATAGTATCAAAAAAATGGAAGTGCTTTCCCAATCCCGCATTGACGTTACCCTGTTAAATAATCAAAAAGAAGTTGTGAGCAGGGCAAAAACCAAAGACTTTAAAACCTGGTTGGATTGTTAACCCTTTTCTAAAAAAATCATGTTTCTAGATACGAGTTGTTGTTAAAAACCCGTCAATAAACTATTGCTTTTCCTTACGTATTTTGAACCAAACCTTGCTATTTTTGCGTATGCAGCAATGTAGGAATTTCATCGTTCTATTTTTGGTCCTCATTACACTTTGGGGCTGTGAGACCAATTCTAAAAAGCATCGTGTTTTAGCCGATTTTATTCCAAAAAGCTCCCAAACCGTACTAAAAATTAAAAACTGGGAAACCACCCGGGAAGATTTTAAAAAGAATTTACTTATTGGTGAATTAGAGAACGACCCTTTCTCTCCCTTCTTTACAGACAAAAATTCGGTCTTTCAATTCCTAAAGCCCTCCCAAAAGGCTTTGCTCTGTTATGAAAAAACCAATGATGGTGTGGCACAATTTACCTTCATCACCAAAATTTCACCTTCCCTATTTCAAATAGATTCCCTAGAAGGCATTCAACAAACCCAAATTTCCTTCGCAGGAAAGACAATTCAAAAAATACAATACAAAGAGAGGGAGGTATTTAGTATTCAATGGGACAGTATTTTTATGCTTTCCACTTCCGAAGGGCTCATCAAGGAAAGTCTTGAAGGAAAAACCAAAAATGAACCCACCTTCCTTAAAGCACTCAAATTAAAAAACGATGAAGAGCTTGCCTACGTCACTCAACTTAACGAGGGTGACACCCTCCCAATTTGGGCTTCATGGGCATCTTTTGAACTACAACTACTTCCCGATGGTTTGGTGGGCAATGGCGTACTGCTGGAACAGGACTCACTGCTACAGTTGCTCTCGGTTTTTAAGGGACAAGTCCCGCAAAAAAATGAGGCTCCAACCATAATCCCTGTAAAGGCCACAAAGGCGCATTCGTTTACCTTTCAAAACATGGCTGCATTTCAGAAAAACCTTCAGAAATATAAAAAAGACAGCCTTAACCTAGACCCTACTTTTGAAACCATCAATGAAGTGGTCGAAATACAAATGGAAGGGCAACCTATTGTATGCCTTAAAAGCTTGGACCCACAAATTACCTGGGATTATCTGGCCAAGTATATTTCCGAAAAAGAAACCTTTCGCGAAGTTCCCTTGTTTGAATTTACAGAGGAAACTCCTTTTTTTGGGGGTTTTTCACCCTTACTAACAAATACTTCCTATCGTATTGTTTTTCAATGGGAGGATTTTTTTGTGTTTACCCAAAGCCAAACAATCGCTGAACAGCTCATTGCCGATTATCAAAACCATACTGTTTTGGCCAGTGCTCCCTTTTTTGAATCGGCCAATACACAACTGGCACAAGCCTCCTCTTTTACTGCCTATTCCCTGCAAGGTAAGGTTGAAGGACTGTTCCGCAACTTTTGGGCGGAGAGGCTTCACGCTTGCCACACTTCCCTTTGGTGACAGTGCAGCTTATTCATGACCGGGATTTTGCCCACCTCAATTTTATTGCTAAGGAGGTTTCGGGACAAAAACCCTCCCAAGGCCTCATTGATGAAGTCTTCAACATTGAGCTGGAAAGACCTCTTTTGGGAACTCCCACCTTTTTTACCGATCATACCACCTCTGGCAAGAACATTGTCGCTCAAGATATTTCTAATGTGTTGTATTTTATTTCCGCTAATGGCAAAGTGCTCTGGAAAAAACAACTGGACGGCCCTATTTTGGGAAATGTAAATGAAGTGGACCTCCTTCGGAACGGAAAGAAACAACTAGCTTTTGCCACCGAAAAAAACCTCTATGTATTAGACCGGAATGGCAAAACCGTGCCCCCCTTCCCCAAGAAATTCAAAGATGCCATCACACAGCCCTTAGCCGTATTTGATTATGACAATAACCGAAAATACCGCTTTGTGATCTGCCAAGGGGAAAATGTTTTTATGTATGACAGCAAAGGGGATGCGGTCAATGGATTTTCCTTTAAAAAAGCAAGTTCTCCCATTGCCATGACGCCACAGCATATTCGAATGGGCACTAAGGATTACATTGTGATTGCCGAGGAAAATGGCCAATTGAATATTTTAAGCCGCACGGGAAAAGAGCGAATAAAAGTATCCAAAACCTTTTCCTTTTCCTCTATTCCCGTTGAAAAGGAAGGCAGCCAGTTTGTGGTGATCTCCAAAGATAATGTAAAGACTACCATTACCCAAGAAGGAAAAATAAGCGCTGAAAACCTGCAGGTATCCCAACATTATTGGTTTACTATTTTGGGCAACACGAAAGTTACCCTGGACGATCATTTGTTGCGCATTAATGGGCAATTGGCCGAACTACCTTTGGGCATGTATTCCAAGCCGAACGTATTTTTGGTGAATAAAAAGACGTATGTTGCCGTTACCGAATTGAACGAACACAAAGTTTACCTTTTTGATGGTGCTGCAAAACTACAGCCCAATTTCCCTATCTATGGAACTTCCGAAATTGATCTGGCTGATGCCAATAAAAACAAAAAGCTGAATCTTCTGGTGCAAGGACAACCCAAAGAGGTTATCCTATATCAAGTGAACTAGGGATACCTTTTTCTTCAGAAAAAATCGCAACAGCCCTCCATTCGTGTAAGGATTTTTTTTACCTTTTCAGTATAAAATAATTGATTATCATAACTTTACAATTTGCTCCTCCAAAAGAAGAGTTTTGTTAATCACACTAAAATAAAATGATCATTTAAAGCCAACATCATGAAAAAACTCTTTTTAACCAGTATTTTATTTTTGACATTTTCGTGTCTTTGTATAGGCCAATGCAGCCAATTTTACCCCTTTTCAAAAGGAGCCAAATCCACCCTAACGCTTTATAATGAAAAAGGGAAATCACAGGGCACTATTACCTATGAAGTACTTAGCATTTCAAACACTAGTGAAGGTGAAAAAGCCAATATAAGTACAAGTTTTAAAGACGAAAAAGGAAAGGACATCACCACCACCAATTATGATGCAACTTGTAAAAATGGAACAGTTTCCATCGATTTCAATTCATTGATGCGGCCAGGATTGATGGATGCCTATAGTAATATGGAGGTAGACTCGCAAATCACGGGCACAAACCTAGATATCCCAAACAATCTTAGTGTGGGCCAAAAATTGGGAGATGCCGAGATGAACATTAAGATAAGCTTGTCTGGAATGAATTTTAACATGACCACCCTCATAACCGATCGTGAAGTGGTTGGAAAGGAAAAGATTACTACCCCTGCAGGCACCTTTGATTGTTATGTGATTTCGCAAAGCAACATTGCAAAAGGAATGGCTGGCACCATGAAAAGTAATTCAAAGCAGTGGCTTGCCGAAGGTGTTGGCGTAGTAAAAACAGAAGATTACAACAAAAAGGGAAAGTTGGAGGGGTACGGAATCCTAACAGCTTTCAAAAAGTAGATCCTTTATTTTTGAATAAAAACCCCCTTATTTATTTTAAATCAGGGGGTTTCAACTTTTTACGGTATTATTGTAAAAAATAAACCTCTTGTGCAGCAAAAAAAATTGCCCCATTTTAAAATAGGCTTCCCTTTTTTCATCATTTTTTCGTTACTTATTTTTTTAGATGTGGGGACACTGGGCAATAGAATATTATGGTTAATCCCAAACTTGGCAGCCATAGGTATTGTTTCTTTTTCGTTTACCCCAAGTAAGCACAAGATGCCGCTTTTGTTTTTAGGGTTCCTCTCTTTTTCATCAATCATGGCATTATTTTTTGAGCGACCTATTTTTGGGATATTAACGCTCTTTTTTTCAGGGATTGCTTACACGTTAGCAGGGTTTTCAGCTACAAGACAACTTTCCAAAATCAAAGCAAGTTGGTTTTTGCGAATTTATTTCTTTATAACCCTATTGGTCATAGGGTATTTTCTTTTTGAACTAACCCAATTGAGTAAAAGCCAGTATACCAGTTATGTTCAGTTTGTCCTTTTCAATGTCGTTAACTTGGCACTTATCTTTATGCTGGCAAGTGCCTTGTTATTGGTCCATCAAAACCCTACTCAAATTGCCATGGTATTTTTGGCTTTTGTCTTTGTCTTTATCCTTTCGGAAATCACCCGCGCGGCATCCTACTACAGTGAAACAAGAGTCGATCTTTTTATTTACGGAAGCAAAATTTTGTATGTCCTTGCCCTAGCCCTTCTTATAAATTGTTGTGGATTAATAGAAAAGCAGTTGGCAACTACCTCCCCTAACTAACGGTTTGTTTTTGGACTGAAGCCTGAAAGAGGCGCAAAAAATGGGCAAGTAATTTTTCTTTGACCTCCTCCATCGAGATTTCGGTTTTACCCAATTCCACATGTAAAGAAGTAACTGCCTTCCCCCTAATCCCACAGGGAATCATGTGGTCAAAATAGCCCAAATTGGCATTGACATTCAAGGCAAAACCATGCATGGTCACCCAACGGCTGGCACGAACCCCCATAGCACAAATCTTTCGGGCAAAAGGGGTGCCCACATCCAGCCAAACCCCAGTTTCCCCTTTACTTCGCTCTGCCTTTAATCCATATTCGGCTAGGGTACAAATGACCATTTCTTCCAAAAAACGAAGGTATTGATGGATATCGGTAAAGAAGTTTTCCAAATCCAAGATAGGATACCCCACAATTTGTCCCGGACCGTGATAGGTAATATCCCCTCCCCTGTTGATCTTGTAGAAAGTAGCCTCAATTTCCTCCAGTTTTTTTTCGTCGATTAAAAGATTATCAAAATCACCACTTTTACCCAAGGTATAAACATGGGGATGCTCCACAAAAAGAAAATAGTTGGGTGTTTTTAAAAGCGTTTCTTCCCTTCGGTTTTTAATTTTAATATCAAGAATTTCCTTGAAAAGGGTTTCCTGATAGTCCCAAGTATCTTTGTAGTCTTTATAGCCTAAATCCTGTATGTCTACAGTTTTGTTCAAAAAAGATTATTTTTCAAGTTCCACTTCAACGTCCAATACATCTGGCGTTTTGATGTAATCGATAAAACTACGCTGCAGTTCGAGGGTTTTTCCATCCAAGGAAAAAGTAGCATCCTCTACCGATGTTTTCTTTATTTTTCGAGGAAAGGTATATTTTATCTTGTACATAATACCCCCCATAAAGGCCTCTGCTTGTTTAAGGCTATCTACCTGCGCCTGGTGTTTGGCTACATCAATAATATATGCATCCCGTTTAAAAATTCCATTTTTAAAGGAATAGGTTACCCCAATGGTTTCGGGTTCCATTTCCTTGGGTTCTTCAGAAGGGTTACCATTCTTTTGGGGGAAAAGATTATCGCTCTGCTGAAACCCTTTCATAAGGTCATTGGCCTCGGCCACATTAGAAAAATCCGTAAACACATCCATCACCATTTGGTTGCTTTCGGGGTCGGAAAAAAGATGCATACTAAAGTTTTTCAACGCTTTCAAACGCTGCTGTTGTTCTTCTGGAAGTTGGGCAATACTATCTTTTTTCTCTTCAAGAAGATCCTTGAAAGCAACTGTAGTATCCTGTTTCACTAGGGTGGAATCCTGCGCCATTTCCCCACTAAAAGCCATCATTTCACTTAAATCAAGGCTAAGCTTCATTTGCCCCGAGCCATCTTCGTTGAGGACCATGGTTTCGGTAAATTGGCAGCTTACCAAACTTATGGACAAAGCCAACAGCAATCCTATTTTTCGTATCATGTGTTATCGTTTTGGGTTATTCAAAATAATTAATGCGGCAATGACCCCAGGGACCCATCCACAAACGGTTAAAAGTAAAACAATTAAAACAGACCCACACCCTTTATCGATCACCGCTAAAGGTGGGAACAGAATTGAAAGCAGTACTCTCCAAAAACTCATGATACAAAAATACTATTATTAATCAAGCAATAAGTCGTTTCTATATCGTTTTGTTACACGTGGCTAATTTGGTTATCTTCGTGAGCATGAACCACCGCATGTTGCTCACTATTTTCTCCATCCTAAGCTTCTATTGGGGGTTTGGGCAATACCAATTTACGGGCCACGTGAGCAAGGATGCACTGGAGGGCAAGATATATCTTTCTGTGGTGGAGGACTATCGAAAAATATCGGGGGTGTACAGTGAGCAAATCCTCAATCAAACCACGGCAGACTCCCTAGGGCATTTTCGTTTTGAAGGTGATAACCTTCCGCCAGAAAACAAAATCTACCGCATCCACTTGGATACTTGTTCCGAAGAAGAACAACCGGTAAATCATTTTTCGGGACATTGCAGCAATAGCAAGGAAATTCTTTTTATTGCCAATAATACCGATACTCTTTCGCTCCCTTTTGGCTTTGAAAAGGAAATGTTCTGTAAAGTAGTCTCCAAAAACAATACATCAAAAATGCTCTTCCGCATTGATTCCATAAAGGATGACATGAAATATGCCTTTGCTACCTACCGAAGCGAGGCCAATAGAAAAATGAATACCCAAAAATGGTTTACTACCCTTCAGGAATACAGCAAATCCCTTAATGAGCCATTGGCAGAAGTATATACCTATGCCTTTTTAAGTGATCGTGCCAGCGACCTGCACCCTTACTATTTGGAGGACTTGAAAACCAATCATTATTATGAAGGCTTGCTTTCAAGATTAAAATCGAGCTATCCCGAAGCCAGTTATACCCAACAATACGAAGCCGAATTGAAAGCCGATGAGTTTTTGGCCAACCGAAACAAAAAAACACCTTGGTGGATCTACTTTTTAGGCATTGTTGCACTTTTATCGGTGCTAGGCAACTTTTACTTTATTGGGAAATGGCGGCAACTGCAAAAATCCTCAAAAAATACCGAAACCCTTTCCAAACAGGAACAAAAGGTCATGGAACTTATTCTTTTGGACAACTCAAATAAGGAAATCGCCGATGCACTCTTTGTGAGTGTGAGTACCGTAAAAACACACATTAACAACCTTTACAAAAAAATGGGCGTTACTTCCAGAGAGGAGTTAAAACAGCTGAATATTAAGTAAATATAAAATTCAAACGGGGGTCTAGTCCCTATTTCAAACCGTTATTTTTTACAAATTGACTCGCACTTCTTCATCTTCGCTTTGTAAATCATAAAACAACAACGATGAAAAAACTATGCTACTTTGTTTGCCTGTTTTGGATGGGCATCACCTTTTCACAATCCTTCAACAACCAAGTGATGATTGATAGTGTTCCCCACTTGCTGGGAAAATTCAACAAGGATGCTTTATTACAAGAACCGTACGCCTCCTGGTTCCAGAAAAATTTTGATGTATACGCCCCCAATCAAACCGTTATCAACTCCCTAAAAAAAGAACTTTCCAACTATACCATTACCCTTTTCATGGGGACCTGGTGTGGGGACAGCAAAAGGGAAACCCCTAGGTTCTTTAAAATTTTGGAAGCTGCCGATTTTCCTCTGGAACGCGTTACGGCAGTAGCTTTGGGGCTCAAAAATAAATCGTATAAAAAAAGTCCAGGCGGGGAAGAGGAGGGCTTAAACATCCATAGGGTTCCCACTTTTATTCTGTATAAAAAGGGTGTGGAAGTCAATCGAATTGTAGAACACCCTATGGCTAGTTTGGAGGAAGACCTGTTGCAAATAGTAACGGGCAATTACAACAACTATCATTATGGAGTAACACGGGTCAATACCTATTTGGAAAATCAAAAGCCCCAAAAAGTAGTGGCAAATGCCAAGAAAATTAGTAAGGAAATTTTACCCTACATCCATACTAAGTACGATTTAAACACTTTTTGCAAAGTGCTTTTGGCACAGGATAAAAATGAAGAAGCCATTGCGGTGGCAACCATCAACACCTATTTATTTCCTGGGGAAATTAGTGTTTTTGAAACCCTTGCCAACATTCAAGGAGTTTCAAACCATAAAAGAGACGCCATAATAACCTATCAAAAAGCATTACAAATTGACCCCACGAGGGAGGATTTGCAATCCCTTGTAAAGATGTTTGAGGAAGAATTGAATATAAAAAAATAGCGTAATTCACCCAAGACTATTCAAAATACGGTAATTTTGCAGCTTAAAATTCATGAGCATGCAACTTTCTGAACTGGAACTTATCCGAAGGGAAAAATTGAACCATTTACGCCAATTGGGCATCAACCCTTATCCTGCGGCCCTCTACCCCGTGGACCATACTTCAAAAAAAATCAAACAACATTTTGAAGAAGGTAAAAAGGTGGTTATTGCCGGCAGGTTGATGTCGCGGCGTATTCAAGGATCGGCTTCCTTTGCAGAATTACAGGATGCCGAAGGTAGAATCCAGCTCTATTTTAACCGGGATGAAATTTGCCCCGGCGAGGATAAAACACATTACAACGAAGTATATAAAAAATTACTGGACATAGGGGATTTTGTGGGCATTGAAGGAACATTGTTTACCACCCAAGTGGGAGAAAAAACCGTCATGGTTAAAAACTTCACCCTCCTTTCTAAGGCACTAAAGCCACTGCCGCAACCCCGTGAAGATGCCGATGGAGTAGTGCACGACGCCTTTACCGACCCCGAGCAGCGCTATCGCCAGCGGTATGCCGATTTGGTGGTAAACCCTCATGTAAAGGAAGTATTTGTGAAAAGGACCCGCCTCTTCAACGCCATGCGGAATTTCTTTAACGAGCGTGGCTATTTTGAAGTGGAAACCCCCATTTTACAGCCCATCCCGGGAGGAGCAGCGGCACGCCCATTCATTACCCACCACAATAGCTTGGACATTCCATTGTACATGCGAATTGCCAACGAATTGTACTTAAAAAGATTAATCGTGGGTGGATTTGATGGCGTGTATGAGTTTTCCAAAAACTTCCGTAACGAAGGAATGGACCGTACGCACAACCCAGAATTTACTGCTATGGAAATCTATGTGGCCTATAAGGATTATCATTGGATGATGGATTTTTGCGAGGAATTATTGGAGTACTGTGCCATACAAGTGAATGGAACTACCGAGGCTACCTTTGGGGATCATAAAATAGACTTTAAAGCCCCCTATCCAAGGGTAACCATGGCAGATGCCATTAAAAAGTACACTGGTTTTGATATCATTGGAAAAACGGAAGAAGAGATTAGAACAGCAGCAATTGGGATGGGAATTCCCGTAGATGAGTCGATGGGAAAAGGAAAATTAATTGATGAAATTTTTGGGGAGAAGTGCGAAGGCAATTTTATCCAACCCACCTTTATTACCGATTACCCCAAGGAAATGAGTCCTTTGTGCAAGGAACACCGCGATAACCCCGAATTAACCGAGCGTTTTGAATTGATGGTCTGCGGAAAGGAAATTGCCAATGCCTATAGTGAGCTGAATGATCCCATAGACCAACGTGAACGCTTTGAAGCCCAGTTAAAACTGGCTGAAAAAGGGGACGATGAAGCCATGTTCATAGATAACGACTTTATTCGTGCCCTAGAATATGGAATGCCCCCTACTTCGGGGATGGGCATAGGAATGGACCGCTTGATTATGTTTTTGACCAATAATGCTTCCATCCAAGAAGTATTGTTCTTCCCCCAAATGAAGCCTGAGCGTATTGCACCCAAAATTGAATTAAATGAGGAAGAAAAAGGGGTTCTGGAGACACTTCAAAAGGTTGAAAAAATAGCACTGGAGGAGTTAAAAACGCAGAGTGGCCTTAGCAATAAAAAATGGGACAAAGCCATCAAACACCTTACTTCAAACAAATTGGCCAAAGTAGAGAAAACCGATGAAGGACTTTTTGTGGAACTCATGTAAAAGGTATTCTGGTAAAAATTGTTATTTTTAACCACTAACCATTTTAATTTTTTAACCATGAACACAATTCTTAAAAAAACAGAAGCCGATTATAACATGATTGATTGGTGGAAAAAAGTAGTGATGGAAAATTACGCCAATTTTGAAGGTCGTGCCAGACGTTCAGAATATTGGTACTATGCACTTTTTAATTTCTTAATTATTTTGGCATATGGTATTATTGTTTTGATTGCAGGAGTTTCCATGGGAGATAATTCCACACTCTTTATTCTCTTGATGGTTCCATTGATCCTTTTTGCATTAGCACTTTTAGTTCCCAGTATAGCCGTCGCTGTGAGGCGCTTGCACGATACCGGTAAATCGGGCTGGTGGTACCTTATTGGGGTCATTCCTGTTGTAAGCTATATAGGTGGGATTGTACTATTAGTTTTTTACTGCATGGACAGTAACCCAGGTTCCAACCAGTATGGGCCCAACCCAAAAACCGGGAACGTAAACGAAATTGAAGAGATAGGGAAAGAGCAGTTTTAAAACAAAACACCACCCAGAAATCCTCCCGCATTGGCATTGGGGGGCTGGTATCCCTACCAGCATTCTGGGTGGTGCTTAAACCAACCTAAACTATTTGCACCTTAAAGATACTGGGAAGGTGCCACCCTGCCAAAGGTTCTATATCGCACTTTATAAAAAGCAGGGTTACTTACCTACTTTACTTAAAAAATCGATATCATTTTCAACCGTTAACAGCAAAATACTGGTCGCCGTACAAAACACAGGGCTAGTAATGCAGTGATGGCCATTCCAACTGCCGTCTTGGTTCTGTATTTTCAAAATACGGCCACTCATATTGTTGTACCACTCCTTCCAGTCTTTATCCTGGTTCACCGCAAGTGATTCCCCGGTTTGCAGAAAACTTAAAAATTCTTCACCCCCGTTGTTTCCAAATCCGTTTAACACATCTTCGCGCTGGGCGGCATCTTTTCCAGATTGGTATACCTTATAGGAAGTGTTGTATTCCATTGCCTCACTTTCGGCGTACCCAATTTTTTTAAGGTTTTCTACAGAGACAGGCGCATTACTGGCCAGCTTCCCTTCTTTTTTGGCTTTGTTCATGGCTTCTTCCACTTCCCTAGCCTCTTTGGCACTGGCACGAACACTATTGCTCACGGTATAGAGCATGACCCCTGCACCATCTTCGGTTTTGATGTTCCCACTGTCTGAATCGTAATTATCCTTTTGGTATTTCTTGGAACGCTCCAATACCTTTTTATCTACTGTGGCTCCCACCGCCTCGGCAGACTCCAATGCGCTGTATGCCAAACCACTTTGCAGAACTCCTGCCCAGCCCGCACCGGTCTGTCTTCCGCTGGCATCGGTATTGGCTTCAATTTTGGAGACACAAATGTCCAAACAACGGGCCACCCGTTTTGTATCAATTCCTTTTAGGTTTCGGTCCAAAAGGTTGGAGAGCAACTGGGCGGTAAGTACCGCATCAATGTTTTGTCCTAACTTGGTTTGGATTTGGGTACCCCTAACTTCTGTAATATAGGCTGCATTTTGAGGGACACTTTCAACAGCTTCCAATAAATAATCGATTGCCTTTTTTAAGTTATGGGAATACGCCCCCTTTTGCAAGGTAATACCACTTCTTAAAAATGCCTGAGCAACCATTGCAGTTGTTGCGGGATCTGCCTTTACCGCATGGGGATCCATGATATTTTGTGCAGCATGGCTGCCAGCACCATAGCCTCCAGAGGGCAGCTGCGCCTCCCCAAGCCAGGCCAGGCCATCTCGAATGGATAGTGATAGATTTTCTGATGTCATGAACACATCAAAATCCTGAGAGGATTGTTCTCCCATGAGGGTCATAAATACACAGCCATCTATGGGCTCTAAGAGGCGTTTAGTTTCAGCATAGCTAGAGGCTGAATTGTTTGCAGAAAGCCAAAATCCCAATGCAAAGATGGGAAGGGCCAAAAAAATCAATTTGCTTTTCATATTACGTGGTTTTAAAATTCCTCTCGAAAGTAGGAACCAACCTCAGATCTTAAAACCTGTATTGAGGGAACGCTTTAGTTGAGTGAGCCAACACCCACCCCAAAAACAACTTTAACAAATAATTAATGAAAACGCTTTTAAACCAATGCGCATTAAGAAAGTCATAAAGCCAATAATCTTAAATTGAAAAAAAATGAAAAAATTAGTGTTTATCCTTTTTGTACTAATGGGACTTGCGATTCAAGCACAACCCGGTGATGGTCCGCATAGAGGAAACAAAGAATCACGCGAACAAAGGGAAGATCTTACCCCACAGCAACGTGCCGAACTGAAAACCAAAAAAATGACCTTGCATCTCGATCTAACCGAAGCTCAACAAAAAAAAGTGCAGGATCTCATCCTACAAAAGGAATTGAAAAGAGACGAAATGCGTGCTCAACGTGAGAAAGGCAAAGAATTAACCCAAGAGGAAAAGTTTGCTTTAAAGTCGAAAATGCTGGATGAGGAAATAGAAATGAAAAAACAGTTGAAAAGCATTTTAACTGAAGAGCAATACACCAAGCTTGAAAAAACAAAGATGCGCGAAGGCAAAATGCGACGTGAACATCCCAAAGGAACAAAAGGATAATTATTTTTTGGCGCAGTTTTTGGTTACTTAATGCGAAATTAGTTACATTAGTAACTTTAAAAACGAAACAAAACCATGAAAAATTTATTTAAAATCATTGCTTTTTCTTTTGTGATGTTGGTTGGGATGGGCACTATGAACGCTCAATCCTTGAAGCAGGACCAAAATACCCCCGAGGTTGTCGCCAAACAGCAAACCGAAAAACTTAGCACAGCACTCAATTTAACTGGTGACCAGCAACGTGCTGTTTATCGTGCCCTAGTGGTAAAAGAAAACAACTATGCAAAAGATGTAAACGGAAAAGATTTGAAAAGTGCAGATGTTGTTGCAAACAAGAAAAAGCACGACGAAGTTTTTGAAATCTCGATGAAAAAAGCACTTACTGCCGATCAATACCAAAAGTGGCAAGCGATGCAAAAACAATAAAGAAATTATTAAATACTAAAAATGCTCCCTTCGGGAGCATTTTTTATTTTAAGCTTTTTGAAACATCACTAGCGGCAAGAATGGTTTTATCCAAATCATCATAGGATAAGGCATCAGAAACAAACCAAGTTTCATAAGCGCTAGGGGCAATGTAGATTCCCTTTTGCAACATGCCATGGAAGAACTTTTTAAAAGTATCCCCTTGGGCAGCATTTGCCGAGGTTTCGAAATCAATCACGGGGGTTTCCGAAAAATGCACCGAAATCATGGAACCCAGCCTATTGATCGTAAATGGAACTCCATTCTGTTTTAAAACCGATGAAAGTCCTTTGTGGAGATATGTTGTTTTCGCATTTATAGATTCAAAGATAGAGGGATTTTCGTTCAATTCGGTAAGCATGGCCAAGCCTGCTGCCATGGCCAACGGATTCCCGCTAAGGGTTCCTGCTTGGTAGACAGGACCTTCAGGAGCCAAAAAATCCATGATTTCTTTTCGTGCGGCAAAAGCACCTACCGGTAATCCGCCGCCAATAATCTTTCCAAAGGTGACAATATCTGCCTTTACCCCCAACAACTCCTGTGCACCTCCTTTGGCAAGTCGAAAACCCGTCATTACTTCATCAAAAATCAATAGAATGTGATGTGTATCACACAAAACCCTAAGCCCCTCTAGGAATCCTTCCCTTGGCGGAATACACCCCATATTTCCAGCAACAGGTTCAAGGATGATGGCTGCTATTTCGTTTGGGTTTTCATCTATAACAGCAGCTACGTTATCTATATTATTGTAAACGGCCAATAAGGTGTCTTTTGCTGTTCCTTGGGTAACACCGGGACTGTTTGGAGTGCCAAAGGTAACGGCACCGCTCCCAGCTTGAATGAGAAATGAATCGCTATGACCGTGATAGCATCCGGCAAATTTTATGATTTTCTCCTTTCCGGTAACGCCTCGGGCTAGACGGATTGCGCTCATGCAGGCTTCGGTACCACTATTGACAAAACGAATTTTATCAATATGGGGAACCATAGAAACTGCTAAGGAGGCAATTTCGGTTTCTATTTCGGTGGGCATTCCGAAGGAAGTCCCTTTTTGGGCCTTATCAATGAGAGCGTCCACCACCTTGGGGTATGCATGTCCCAAAATCATGGGCCCCCAGGAATTGATATAGTCTATGAGTTGGTTTCCATCCACATCATACAAATAGGCCCCTTTGGCTTTTTCAACAAAAATTGGGGTTCCACCAACGGCCTTGAAAGCCCTCACGGGTGAATTTACTCCTCCTGGAATTACTTCTTGTGCTTCTTGAAAAAGAGCACTGCTTCGCGTATACACCATAGGTTTTTTATCGGTCTTTTACCGAATGCAAATATAACACTTGCCCAACGGAAATGTCACTACTTTGTAACCCGTTGTACTCCATGAGTGTTTCAACGGTTAGGTTAAAGCGGCGGGAAATACTATAGAGAGTGTCCCCTTTTTCAACAGTATAAGTCCCAATTTTTTCATCGTTTGTTGATGTAGGATTTGTTACTTTTCCTCCCAGGACTTCCTCATCGTACTTATAGAGTTGATTGGCTTCAATAATGTCAATTAGTTTTTTGGGGTATTTGGGGTCTGTAGCATATCCCGCACTTTTCAATCCATAGGCCCACCCTTTATAATCATCTTTAGCCAATTTGAACAATCCCTGGTAACGGGTTCGTTGTGTTAAAAACAAGGAATGGTCCCTAAATGAGTATTTGGCATCTACATATTTTCGAAAGCATTCTCCTTTTTCATCATCGTCATGATAGACTTTCTCACCGGTCCAATTGGTATGGCATTTAATACCAAAATGATTGTTGGCTTTTTGGGTAAGTTCTCCCCTACCAGCACCACTTTCCAAAATACCTTGTGCAAGGGTAATACTTGCCGGTATACCGTACTGAAGCATCTCTTCCTTGGCTATATCACTATAGGTGTCGATGTAGGCTCCCAACACTTCGGCATAGGTAGCATTTTTGGGAAGGGTTTCAATTTTGGTCTCATCGGTTTTTTCCGGAAGGATTGCTTCGATAGGATCTTTTTTTTGCGAAATGACTACCTTTTCGGTTTTAACCCTTGGCTTTTTGGAAACCACTTGTTTTTTGGATTTGCAGCCAAATAATAAAAGCCCTACTAATAAAAACGTAAAAATTCGCGATAACATACTGTTATTCAATTTGAGGTAATTGTTTCTTTTTCAAAAGTTGGTTCATTCCAGCAATTCCTTGTAATCCTCCGGTATGAATGGCTAAAATACGGCTATTTTCTTTAAATTTTCGCTGTTCCATCATCTCAAAAATTCCATACATCATTTTGCCAGTATAGACTGGGTCTAATGGAATGTTTGTTTTGGATGTAAAGTTGTTCATAAAACGAACCAATACTGCATCTATTTTACCGTACCCCCCAAAACAATAATCATCAAGGATTTCAAAATGGGTTTTTGATGTGTATTTCTTGACTTCAGATTGCTGAAAGGTTCCTTTCAATGCAGAAAAACCCAGTACCTTTTGATGTTCTTTTGCAGCCCGCACCAATCCAGCCAAAGTACCTCCCGTTCCTACCGAAACACAGAGGTAATCAAAATCATGAAGCGCCGCGGAGAGAATCTCCTCGCACCCTTTTACAGCAAGATGATTGGTCCCGCCTTCGGGTAATACATAAAAATCTCCAAACTTATTTTCCAATTGTTCCAAAAAGAGGGGTTCTGTTTTCTGTTTATAGGTTTCGCGGTCAACAAAATGAAATTGCATTCCACATTGCTGGGCAAAAAACAGGGTAGGGTTATCGTTGATCGAATTGATCAATTCTTCGCCTCGAATCACACCAATAGTAGCAAGGCCTGTCTCTTTCCCAGCGGCTGCCGTGGCGGCAATATGATTTGAAAAAGCCCCGCCAAACGTAAGTAAAGAAGACTTTTTTTGCAGCTTGGCTTCCTTAATATTGTACTTCAATTTCCTGAATTTATTCCCCGAAACATGGGGATGAATTAAATCCTCGCGTAATACATGAAGCTCATAAGGTTCAAAAGAAGAGGAGAACGCTTCCACTTTTTGAACTGGAACATTTTTTTTAGCTGTATTAAACATGCTGATTTTCAGAAAATTAAATTTTTAAATACCCAAAAAAATTTATGAATCCCGCAACGATACCACTAAAATTCCACAAATTTTTTAAAAGAGCCCATATAATTTAACAGAATAATGCGAATCTTTTTAAAAACAGGGCATTTTATTTTTTCCAAAAAATTAACAATTAATTTTTCAATTAGTTAAATTATTTAGTATTTCATCGATTTTATTTGTCTTTTATCGATTATTTATTATAATATTGTAGGAACTATCTTACTAAATGAGCCTATATGAAAACAACTTTACCCCACCTAAAACTTAACCTCATTTTGTTTGGGATCCTACTCTCCCTTAATATGTATTCCCAAGTTGGGATCAATACTACTTCCCCACAACCAGGAAGTATGCTAGATATCACTAGCACCGACAAAGGAATGCTCGTTCCAAGAGTAGACATAGCAAATTTAAATACTATTGCCCCCATTACTGGAGGTGCCACCGAAAGTTTATTGGTCTACAATACCAATACCACCACGGGAAAAGGATATTATTATTGGAGTGGCACCCAATGGATTGCCCTATCCAGCGACGACTGGAAGAAAAGTGGAAATGCTGGTACTACACCCGGAACTGATTTTGTAGGAACGACAGACAATACCGCATTGAGCATCGCCACCAACAATACAGAACGTATTCGAATAACCAGTAATGGATACTTTCGCTTTTACACCGATGGTACCGCCGCAACACCCGTATTTCACTGGAATGGTGATACCGATACAGGATTTTACCGTGCCGGTGCCAATGAGTTAGGTATTGTAACAGGAGGTACAGAACGTTTGCGTTTCCCAGACGCCAATCAAATTTGGGGGATGAATGCAGGATCCAATGCCCTTCCTTTTTATTCTTGGAATAACGATACCGATACAGGGTTTTGGCGAAGCGGCCAAGATATCCTAAATATTTCCTGCGGAGGACTTGAAATGGCCGAATTCAGTGAAAATGGAGCCAATTCGGAAGTAATTTTCAACAACACGGAAAATATCACAGATTTCCGAATTGCAACTTCTGGCGAGACCAATGCTTTTTTTGTCGATGGAACCAATAATAATGTAGGATTGGGAACCAATAACCCCAACAACAGTGCACAACTTGTCTTGGCTGATAATGATCGAGGAATATTGATCAATAAGGTTCCTCTTACCTCAACTGCCTCTGCTGCTCCTATTACATCTCCGGCAACAGGCTTACTGGTTTACAATACAGCTAATGCCAGTACCGGTAGTACAGAAGTACTTCCCGGGTTTTATTATTGGGATGGATCTAGATGGATTGCCATGGGAGGTACAGGTGGAAAAGATTGGTCCCTGGAAGGAAATGCAGGCACGAATGCCTCCACCAATTTTTTGGGAACTACCGACAATACTTCCCTAAATTTCAGAACAAATGATACCGAAAGAATGGAGATTGATGCTGCAGGTACCGTAGGAATTGGGAATTCCCCCTATGTAGATACTGGACTTCGCGTAAACAATGCCTCACAGCCCTACGGGATTGTGGCCGAAACCTCCTCTACAGGTGTTACCATATATGCAAGTGATACGGGTACCGGTTTGGGAATGTTTAGTACCTCGGCCAACAATCATGGAATTTTTGGTACTACCAACTATACGGGAGGTGCCTTTTTAATTGGAGGAATCATAGGCTGGGGAGGCGGTGCCAATAGAGCCAACGGGATGTTGGCCGTTGCAGACCAACCCGCCGGCAGCGATTCAAATATGGGAATTAGAGCGGTTTCCGGAAGCACCACTTCTATTTCATCAAGCCAAGTTTTAAATGTTGGAGTAGATACCAATGCAACAGACCTTGCTTTGTATGCATTAACGGAGGGGCCCATTACTAGCATTGGTGATGCCGAAGCTGCAAGGTTTCAAACCAACTATACAGGAAGTGCCATTAATGCAGATTCCCGGGATCCAAGAGCACAATTGGCAGGATTTACTACCAATAGTCAAGTAGGAGGAAATACCATGTACTATGGAGGATACCTCTATAGCGGGGGGTCTTCCACAAACTCTTCTTACGCCTACGCAGGTGCCCGCTATGGTACAACCAACTATAAAATTATTGGAAATGGTACCGTATCCACCATTGTGGAAGGAACCGATGGAAAAAACAAAATCATGTTTGCACCCGAAGCACCCGAAGTACTCTTTGAAGATTACGGGATTGGAACCCTATCAAACGGAAATGCGTTTATAACCATTGACCCTAACTTTTCCAATAATATTATCGTAGACGAAAAACATCCCTTAAAAGTATTTATCCAATTGGAAGGCGATTGCAATGGGGTCTATGTAACCGAAAAAACAGCCCAAGGATTCATGGTAAAAGAACTACAAAATGGTACTTCAAACACTTCTTTTTCTTGGCACATTGTAGCAAATCGTAAAGATGAAAAAGGAAGTACTTTACAGGAAAACTCAGACTATGCGAATTTGCGATTTCCAAATGCCCCAAAAGCAATTGAACCACAAGAAAATGTGGCAACAAGTATTGTAAAAATAAATCCAAAGCCAAATACAACCGAAAAGCCTATGAAATAAAATTATTTTTAAAACATTACACTAGTAAACAGATATACAAATTACATATCTTTTTGATTGACATTATTTTGTAGTATTTTTCCTATATAATTAATATTTAGAGATTTTTGTCGATTTTTTTTGGATTTTATGGATAATATTGACTAATATTGTTCTGCCAAATCTTAAAGACTAAAACCATGAATAACCTTACGCGGGAGTGTTATTTGTTAATAATTATTGCAATAGTCTCACTTTCCCATGTTTCAGGGCAGGTGGGTATCAATACTTTAACTCCCAATGGAATCCTAGATGTCACTAGCACCACTATGGGTATTGTTCCTCCAAAAGCGGCCCTAACGGCAAGTAACGTGATGGCCCCGGTGGTTAATCCCCAAGGAGGGAGCTTGGCTATCGGAACCACCGTGTACAATACGGCAACCACCTCCAACGGCTTAAATGATGTTGTGCCCGGTTTATACACTTGGGATGGAACGGAGTGGCAGGGCCAATTCTTAAAACGGCAATACAAAAAATATGAAAGCTCGGTTGGAACTCTTAGAAGTACCGCAGGTACGGCTTTGACAGTTCCTCTTAACGGGTTATCTACCCAAACTTTTACTGCTAATTATACAGGTGAATATAAAATTCTTATTAGAGTCGATTTTGCTGGCGGAAATGCCAAACCTCCAAGAGAAGGAAGTGCAGCAAATAGATCGGACGGAGATTTAAATATAGCTTCTGCGCTTGGAGCCTACACCTTTACCTTCAATGGGTCCAATTACACCATCCCTGTCTATGCCTACTCTACTGCCTATAATGCCGTTACCCCGGCCACAAATTATTTTGCTATTTGGGAAGAGTTTACCATCACCGAATATGTTACCCTTACTGCCAACCAAACGGTCAATTTAAGTTTAAGCTTTCTCCAAGACACCTCAACCCGAGAAGAATTTGAGGGCAATGCTACCAGCGGTGGAAGAGGTTATGTTGCCTATGACATCCCATGCAGGATTGAAATTTCTTATAATGGAGAATAAAACTTTCTCAAACAGAAAACACATGAAAAATAGTACCCTATTATTCGCCTTATTTTTATTGGTCAATTCCTATTTTTTTGCTCAAAATAGTGGAGTTGTTGGTATTAATACGACCAGTCCAAATGGGATTTTGGACATTTCAGCAACAACAACAGGAATGCTTTACCCTAGGGTTGCATTAACCGATATCAATACCGAAACCATAACCAACCCCAGCGGAGGTAGTATCGTCGCTGGAACTACCGTTTATAACACTACCGCTTCAGGAACAGGCGCAAGTGCTGTATTCCCTGGTATTTATGTATGGGACGGCACGTATTGGATACCACAGTTTCATAAAAGAAATTCAAAAATTTGTTATCAAAACAGTAGCTTAAGAACAGGCTCCGACGATATACTGAACCCAATTTTAGGGGATCAAACCATTTCATTTGATGACAACACTTTTACCCCAATATATGATGGGGTTTACCAAGTCACGCTTACCGTGCATTTTGGCGGAGGAGCATTGGATGCCCCCAATTATGCCAATGACCAGTGGGTTAATTTTCAAGCACAAGAAGGAGAATTTGATTTTACATTCAATGGCACAACCCACACATTCTCCCTAAAAAGCTATTCGGGAAGTAATGACGACAAGCTTTTTGATGGGGGCACTTTCGATGTTCACACCAATAGAGTAAGACAATGTGTGTTTAAAACCACAGAAACCTTAACCAGAAATACACTCTATTTGTTCTCCCTCACCTTCAACCAGGTACCTGCAAATGGGTTTGAGGCAGACGGGGATAACATTCTTCTTGAAGACGGGCGTGGCTACATATCTATCAATAATGATTTAAAATGTTCTGTCGAATTTAGATCTATTAGTAATTAAGTATCGAACCGATGAAAAAAAATACTTTATTCAGTTTCATTATCGTATTGGTATTTTCCTATTCAGCAATATCCATCGCACAAGTGGGTATAGGAACTACCAGCCCCAAAGGGGCCCTGGATGTAGAATCTTCTGGCTACGGATTTGTGTACCCAAGGGTAGCCTTGACCTCTACTATTGTGGAAAGTCCAGTAGTTAACCCAAATGGAGGAGGACTGGTGGTGGGAACCACTGTTTACAATACCAGTAAAACTACGAATGGAGCCAACGATGTCCACCCTGGAATCTACAGCTGGAATGGTTCAGAATGGCGAGCACAATTCTATAAAAAAGAGTATACCAAATTTGAGCAAACAGGAGGCTGCCAGAGAACTACCATACGCGAATCCCTCTCTGACCCCGATCCAAACAATGCCGATAATATTGCAGGATTAACCAATCAAACATTCACTCCAAATTATTCTGGAAGATACCGAATTGAGGTACGCGTAAACTTTGGTGCAGGCCGCATCAACGATTTTACCTCTGGTGCAGAAAGTGAAATCTCACTGGCCACATCCGAAGGTGCTTTTTTCTTCAAAATGAATGGAACAGGAGTAGATATTGACCCTGCCAGCTCAAGCTATGATTCTAGTGAAGGATGGTCTTATTGCCATTCCTATTCCAGTGAAAATGATATTGAGAGCCCTGCATTAGAAAGTTACAACGTGGCACATTATGCTTCATTGGTGTTCTATGAGTATCTGATAGCAGGTCAAAACTACACCTTCAACCTTAGCAATTGTATCACTACCGGTCACGACTACTTCATAAACAACGGTGATAGTGGTGACGGCCAAGGGCACATAGGACATTACATCCCGTGCTCCATTGAATTTGAATATATTGGCGACTAAATAATCTAAAATTTAAAAATGAATAAAAAATTACTCCTCGGTTTAACCTTATTATTACCACAATTATTTTTATCCCAAACCCCCTGTTCAGGAGGTATGGCCGGTTCTTATCCCTGTGATGGAATCACATTACAATCTTACATATCTGCTGCTACCATGGGTGCTGCAGAAGGCCAAGATTCTTGGGGATGGACAGACCCCCTAACCAATAAGGAGTATGCCCTTGTAGGACTGGACAACGGTACTGCATTTGTAGATATTACCAACCCCACTTCCCCAATTTATCTAGGTAGGCTCAATACGCATACCGGTAGCAGTCTTTGGAGGGATGTAAAAGTATACAATGACTATGTTAATGATACCTACCACGCCTACATTGTAAGTGATGGGAATGGCAATCATGGAATGCAGATTTTCGATTTAACCCGGTTAAGAAGTGTGGTTAGCCCACCGGTAAACTTTACGGAAGATGGTTGGAAAACATGGGGTACATCAGGCACCAATAGGGGAAGAGCCCATAATATTATCATCCAAGAAGAAACCGGACACGCCTTTGTAGTAGGAGTTAGCCCTTACATTAGCGGAGGTATTGTGGTCTTCGATTTAACTACCGATCCCGAAAACCCTTCTATCGTGGGCACCTATTCAACTGCTGGATATTGCCACGATGCCCAAGTATTGATTTATGACGGTCCTGATCCCGATTACCAAGGAGATGAGATCATGGTAGGTACCTTCAGTGGGTCAGATTTTGTAAGGGTACTAAAAGTAAACACAAATCCTTCAACAGGTGCTGTAACTTTTACACAAATTAGCTCCTTGGATTACTCAAACAAATACTACACCCACCAAGGATGGTTCACCGAAGACCGAAAATTTTTCATCACCGGAGATGAAGTAGATGAAGAAAATGTGGGTTTCAACACCCGTACACTGGTATTCGACATGGAAGATTTGGATAGCCCATCCCTACATTACACCTACTTTGGAGCCACTCCCGCTATTGACCATAATGGGTACGTAAGAGGAAATAGGTTCTATTTGGCCAATTATGCTGCCGGGATGAGAATTCTAAAAATTGATGGCCTTTATGACCCCACCCCTAGCATGACCGAAATTAACTATTTTGATACGTTCCCTGCTTCCAATTCAGCTAGTTTTAATGCAACCTGGAATGTTTATCCCTTTTTTGAAAGTGGAAATTTAATTGCTACCGGTTTTGGTGATGAAAATGTAAATGGAGATGGAGGATTATTTATTTTGAGAGATCCAAATTATGACAACGTTGCCCCAACGGCTGTGTGCCAAAACATTACTGTAACGCTTGACAAAACATTAGGTACTGCCTCTATAAATGCCTTGGATGTTGACGGGGGCTCAACCGATAATTTCGGAATTACACAAAGATCCATAACGGGTCAAACCACATTCACCTGTGCAGATGTAGGAAACACTTTCAATGTAACCCTTACGGTCAAGGACGACTATGGAAACACCTCTTCCTGTGTGGCAACGGTAACTGTTGCTGCCGAAACCACTGCGCATTTAGGGGCTGGGGTTTGGAGCAATGGTATTCCTGATGTTGGTTCCAATGCCAAAATAAGCTCAGATTACGATACCGCATCCTTTGGAAGTATTGATGCCTGTACTTGTGAAATTGATGCAACCAAAACCCTAACGGTAAATGCAGATGACTATATTAAAATAGAGAAAAATATTACGGTTAATGGAACTTTGAATGTAGCACACCAAGGAAATGTTGTGCAAACAAACCCAACAGCTAGTGTGATAAAAAATGGAACCATAAACGTAAATGTTACTTCTCCTATCCTTAGGAAAAGGGATTTTATGGTAATGGGTAGCCCTATGACCTCAGAAGATAGAAATGGGGTGTGGGATTCAGCTTTTTTGGTTTTGAACTTTATCCCTCAAAATTTCCTGCCTCATCCAGATGTGCCCGCAGGAGGAACCAACTTTGCAGATGACAATGGTGATTTCAACAGTATTTATACAGGAACAATAAATCCTGGGGAAGGGTATGTGGTCCGCCCTCAAAGCGGGTATAACGATCCTTCGGTTCCTCCCAGCGGGAGAACCTTTGATTTTGTGTACGAATTGGGAACCCTCAACAACGGAGACATTAGCTATACAAACTATAATAATGGCCCAACAGCGAATCCAAATGGAACCCCCAATATTATTGCCAACCCATATGCAAGTGCTATTGATGCCAACACGTTTATTTCCGCGAACCCGGGGATAGGGGCCCTCTATTTCTGGGAACATTTAACCCCTCCAGGCAATCCTCTTCCTGTTTCCAACTTACGTTTCGATATGGATGATATTTCCATTTATAATGGTGTGATGGGAATTCCTGCCGCCAATGACACAGGAGGAACAACGGCCCCAAACGGGATTATTGCCACCGGGCAAGGGTTTGGTGTTCGCACCACAGGGACTCCTGGCAGCACAGGCACCATTACTTTTAATAACACTATGCGTTTGACCTCAGGAAACACAACCCTTAGGGATCAAGAAAGCACTACCGAAAAATTGATTTTGGAGGTCCGCGAAGATACTCATGGCTATGGTAGTTTTGCAGGGATCGCTTTCCACGATAATGGTACAAATGGATATGATGAAGAAATGGATACCAATAGGCTTGCAACCGTGGTTTCATTGTATTCACTACTACAAGATGAAGGAACAGAAGAACTGGGTATTCAGACCATTGGAAAATTTGAAAGTGGAACTAAAATACCTTTTGGTTTCAATTCGCAAATCGATGAAAACCTGGAATATGAAATTTCCATTTCAGATATCAAAGGGGAAAACCTTGAAAGCGCCGAAGTGTTTATTTTTGACAATTTTGAAAACAAAACCGTAAATCTAAAAGACCAGCCATATACATTCAAAAGTGGGATGGGAACTTTTAAGAATAGATTTACCATTAAATTCATGGGAGAAGAAATTTTAGGCCCTGGGGAGTCTGCACTGGACTTAATTTCAATTTTCCCAAATCCTGCAAACAAGAATATTACCGTATATTCCCCAAGTAGCCATTTATTGACACTTGAGGTTTATGATTTACTTGGAAAGAGGATCTCCCAAAAAATTGATGGAGAAAGGAACAGTTATCAATTAGACCTGTCAAATTTAAAAGACGGTATTTACTTTATAAAAATAGATACCGAAATAGGAAGTGTTACCAAGAAAATTATAAAAAGGCATTAAAATAGGTAAAAACCTAATAAACAACAGCTTAACAAAAGGCAGCTTTAATTGAAAAAGTTGCCTTTTTTAATTTATTTTTTGTAGGAAATTTATTATTATATTTGATATAGAGTGCTTTTCATCGAATATTTTGGGATTTTGTGGATAATTTAATGTATTTTTACTCCACCAAATCTAAAATATAAGACCATGAATAACTCTACATTAAAGTGTTATTTGCTAATAGCGGTCTTGTTAATCATCAATTCCCCCGCTATTGCCCAAGTAGGCATTAACACTACTTCACCCAATTCAAATGCCATGCTCGACGTAACAAGTACCAACAAAGGTACTTTATTGCCCCGGGTAAGCTTAACCAGTACTGCAAGCGCTGCGCCACTTAGCGCACACGTAGCAGGGATGTTATTGTACAATACAGCCACAGTAGGTGATGTTACCCCAGGATACTATTATAATAATGGTGCTCAATGGGTTCGTATGGAATATGCTTCACCTAGTGATGATTGGAAAACAACCGGTAATGCCGGAACCACTCCAGGAACCAATTTTTTAGGAACCACCGATAACCAAGCGCTTAGTATTTTTACAAACAATACCGAGCGTATTCGAATTACCAGTAATGGCTATTTTAGGTTTTATACCGATGGAACCGCTGCCACACCGGTTTTTCACTGGAATGGTGATACCGATACCGGTTTTTACAGGGCTGGTGCCAACGAACTAGGATTCGTTACCGGAGGTGTGGAACGTGTACGCTATCCCGATGCCAACCAAATTTGGGCCATGAACTCTGGAACCGGGGCCTTGCCTTTTTACACCTGGAATAACGATCCAGATACTGGACTTTGGAGAAGTGCACAAGATGTATTGAATGTCTCATCTGGCGGACTCGAAATGGTACGTTTTCTAGAAAATGGTAGCTCTTCCGAAGTGACCTTCAACGAAGACAGCAACGATACCAATTTACGTGTAGAAACCGACGGAAATGCAAATATGCTATTTATTGATGGCGGTTCAAATACCATAGGGATAGGCACCAATGCCCCCAATGGATTGTTTGATATGAATTCTTCTACCATGGGTATGGTACCCCCCCGTGTTTCATTGACTTCTACGTTGGTTGAATCTCCCGTAGTAAATCCACAAGGGGGAAGCCTAGCAGCTGGAACATGCGTCTACAATACCAATACAGCCGGAGCGGCACCTAATAATGTAGCTCCTGGATTATACTTCTGGAACGGATCAAGATGGGTGGCCTTTGCCGGATCCCCGGGAGGATTGGACTGGACCCTTACCGGAAACAGTGGAACCAATACCACCAACAACTTTTTAGGAAGCACAGATAACGTAGGCGTGGTCTTTAGGTCTAACAATACCGAAAGGATGGAAATTGAAAATGACGGACAGGTAAACATCGGGTTTGGCGCTACGCCCAACAATACCGACTTCCAGTTTGAAGTGCAAGCCACCGCTACCAATGGTACTGCCATTGCTGGATATGGATCGGGTACCGGGTATGGTATTCGCGCATACAACTCTGCTTCGGGTGGAGCCCTAAGAAGTTTGACCACCAATTTTACAGCGGATTATATCTCTCAAAATACGCGGGTTTCAGACGGAACAAACTTAAGCGTGGGTATTGTATCAGCCGCAAACGGTGAATCTTTAAGTTTTTACGACACCACAGGAGGCAGTTTCAATGGAACCAATTTTGGTGGCGCGGGAATTGCAAAGAGCAATACTGGAACGGGAATTATTGGAACAGGAAATGCAAGAACCTCTATTGTTTACGATCCAGACGGGTCCGGCGTAGGGGGTTCTGGAGACGTGCTTGGGGTATTTGGATATGCAGGGAATGGCGGCGTGTCCAGTGCCAACCGGGGAAATGCCGGGGCAAGATTTGATCTTGATGCCGATAATAATGTTACCACTAACACAGGTACAGGCGCTACCAGAGCAACCGCTACCTTGGCCGGTTTTAATAATGTACAACCCTTTGGAACCTCAGGCTCAAGGGACAGTTACTATGGAGGGTATTTCAGTGGAGGTAGTATTAGTGGCTCTCCCGCTTATGCCTATGTAGGAATGCGTTACAATACCAACTCTACCGGAACCTCTGGTACCGATTACAAAATTATTGGTACGGGTAGCGTTTCTACTTTGATCAATGATGAAAACAACGTGCCAAGGATTATGTTTGCCCCAGAGGCTCCTGAAATTCTTTTCCAGGATTTTGGAGTTGGGCAATTGGTCAATGGCCAAGCCAGAATCGATTTGGATCCTATCTTAAAAAGAAACATTTATGTAGACAAAGATCACCCTATTAAAGTCTATGTGACCTTGGAAGGAGATTGTAATGGAATCTATGTCACCAACAAATCGGCTGATGGATTTACCGTAAAGGAATTACAAGGCGGAACCAGCAATGCAGCTTTTTCATGGCAAATTGTAGCCAACAGGGCAGACACCAAAGATGCCAACGGTAATGTAGTGTCAAAAATGCAGGCTTGCGCTTACCTATAGGGCCAGGGCCTTTAAAGAGCAAACCGCTTAAGGAAGAAAAACAAGTTGAACTGCCCAAAGAAGACAGTAGCAGCGGTCCTGTCAACTAATTTAGATAGTGAATAAAATACCAAAAAGACCTCGTTTGTAAATAATCGAGGTCTTTTTCGTTTTGATAGGCTTCTCTTTCAAAGGAAATTTGTTGGTAGGCTCTATACCTATTTTTATACTGGGCCCAGCGAATCAAAAATTCCAATCCGTACCAAACGTAAAAAAACACAAGGCCCAATTCCAGTTGTTGCCTTAGGTGAATTTTTTCGTGGTTTAAAAATACGTTATCGCTTAACAGGGCCCTATTTCGTACTATGATGAAGGGCCAGAGGGCCATTCCCAAAAATTTCTTTCGAAGCAAAAAACGATTCACCCAAACGATCATTCATGCAAGGTAAGAATTTGGTATTTTTGTAAGATGCTATTCCCAAAGAAAAAAATCCAACTGGAAGAAGGTGATTATTACCTCACCCCAGAGGGATATAAATGCTTCACAGAACAATACCATCTAAAAAGAGGGTACTGTTGCGAAAGCAATTGTAAACACTGCCCTTATGGATTCAACAAAAAAACAAGACCCAATACGTAGGATATGACGTTTCAAGAAGAGATACTGCAAGGCATCCCCCATACATTGCCAAATCCCAAAGCATATGACCCCACTGTAAATCATGCGCCAAAAAGAAAGGATATTTTGACCCAAGAGGAAAAAAAATTGGCCCTTCAAAATGCGCTGAGATACTTTGAGCCTAAGCATCATGCCACCCTCCTGCCCGAGTTTAAGGAAGAACTGGAAACTTTCGGAAGGATTTACATGTACCGTTTCCGCCCAGAGCATCCCATTTTTGCAAGGCCCCTTAACCACTATCCCGGAATCTGCAACCAAGCCAAAGCCATCATGCTTATGATCCAGAACAATTTGGACCACGCGGTAGCACAACACCCCCATGAACTGATTACTTATGGAGGCAATGGCGCCGTATTTCAGAATTGGGCACAATACCGCTTGGTAATGAAATACCTTTCTGAAATGACCGAGGAACAAACTTTGGTGATGTATTCTGGACACCCCTTGGGATTGTTTCCCTCCCATAAAAATGCGCCCAGGGTGGTTGTTACCAATGGAATGATGATTCCCAATTATTCACAACCAGACGATTGGGAAAAATTCAACGCCCTTGGAGTTACCCAATATGGACAAATGACCGCAGGAAGCTATATGTATATTGGCCCACAGGGAATTGTACACGGCACTACCATTACCGTATTGAACGGTTTTAGAAAAATAAACAAATCGCCCAAAGGGGGCCTTTTCGTTACCTCCGGTCTTGGCGGAATGAGTGGCGCGCAACCCAAAGCAGGGAATATCGCTGGCTGTGTTACCGTATGCGCCGAAGTAAACAAAAAAGCAACCCATACCAGGCATAGTCAAGGTTGGGTAGATGAAGTGATTTCAGACTTGAATGAATTATGCCAGCGGGTAAAAAAAGCTATTTTCCAAAAAGAAACCGTCTCTATTGCCTATGACGGCAATGTGGTTGACGTTTGGGAACATTTCGATAGGGAAAACATTCATATCGATTTGGGAAGTGATCAAACTTCGCTCCACAATCCATGGGCAGGAGGGTACTATCCGGCAGGGATGACCTATGAGGAAGCCAATGAAATGATGGCGAACAACCCCTCGCTTTTTAAAGAAAAAGTTCAGGAGAGCTTACGAAGGCAAGCTACTGCCATTAATAAGCATACGGCTAAAGGCACCTATTTCTTCGACTATGGAAATGCATTTCTCTTGGAAGCCTCCCGCGCTGGGGCTGATGTAAATTCTAAAGAGAAAAATACAAAGAGGGAATTCAAATATCCTAGTTACGTGCAAGATATCATGGGCCCGATGTGCTTTGACTATGGCTTTGGGCCTTTTCGATGGGTATGTGCTTCGGGGGAACCAGGGGATTTGGCCAAAACAGATGAAATAGCCGCTCAGGTTCTGGAGCAATTAATTACTGCATCTCCGCCAGAAATACAACAGCAAATGCAGGACAACATCCAATGGATCAAAGGGGCGCAGGAAAACAAATTGGTGGTTGGTTCTCAAGCTAGAATCCTTTATGCCGATAGCAACGGGCGAATTGAAATTGCATCGGCATTCAACAAAGCTATTTCAGAAGGCAAGATAGGTCCCGTTATTTTAGGCAGGGATCATCACGATGTTTCTGGAACCGATTCCCCCTACCGTGAAACTTCCAACCTATATGATGGCAGTAGATTTACGGCCGATATGGCCATACAGAATGTCATCGGAGATAGTTTTCGTGGCGCCACTTGGGTAAGCATCCACAACGGTGGTGGCGTAGGCTGGGGAGAGGTTATTAATGGTGGATTCGGTATGGTTCTTGATGGTACTAAAGAAGCCCAATCTCGTTTAGAATCAATGCTTTTCTGGGATGTGAATAATGGAATTGCACGCCGAAGTTGGGCTAGAAACGAGGAAGCCATCTTTGCCATTAAAAAAGCAATGGAACAGGAGCCCAAATTGAAAGTAACGCTTCCTCATATAGTAGATGAAAAATTGTTTCAATAAATATACATACGCTATGAAAAATCTAAAATTCCTACCCCTATTGCTGTTAATTATAACAGCCAGTTCCTGTACCACTGTACGCGTGGCTACCGATTATGACCGCAACGCAAATTTTGGCAATTACACTTCTTTTGCATTTTACAAACCCGGAATAGACAAAGCGAAGATAAGCGACCTGGACAAAAAAAGGATCCTTCGCGCTATTGATGCTGAACTTTCGGCCAAAGGCATTCAAAAGTCTGAAACTCCTACCCTTTTGGTGAGTATTTTTACCAAAGAACAAGAACGGGTGGATGTTTATAACAACAACTTTGGTTGGGGATGGGGATGGAATCCTTGGTGGTATGGAGGTTATTGGGGCAATACCGTTTCAAGAACCACCGAAGGACAATTGTACATTGATTTAATTGATGCCAAAACCAACGAGCTTGTTTGGCAAGGGGTTGGCAGTGCCAGGCTCATTACTTCGGGTGATATTGAAAAAAAGGAAGAACGCATAAAAGAAATTGTAAGGGAAATTTTAGCAAAATATCCTCCCTCTATGAACCCTTAAGTTTTTGCGGTAAAAATCCCAATAAAAAATAGGTGAAAGCCCCCATTAAATTGGGGGCTTTTTTATTTGATTTACAGCGTGTTATGAGTTAAATTTGTAGTAGCATTAATTCTAAAACCAAAAATCATGAAATTCATTTTTACTTTTTTGTTATCCTTAAGTCTTTCGATAGCAATGGCACAAAACACTATGTTTGTGCATACCGCCACGGCCGCAAATACCTCGGCAGACCTTAGTTATATCGACCACCCCGATTTAAACGGGAATCCTTCCGCACAATTAGTGGTATCTCACGTTTGGAACCCCCCTGGGTCAGGCGGGATTTACAATACCCACCGAACCGGATTGTATTATGACTCTATTGAAGGAAAATGGGGAGTCTACAATGAAGATGCTTCCAATATCGTGGAAGGCTCATCTTACTTTGTATACATGGAAGAAGGTGCCAATATGTTTGTACACATTGCCAGCGCTGGTAATCAAGGTAGTGATCCATCGTATACTGTTTTAAATCATCCCGATTTGAATGGCAACCCAGAAGCACAAGTAGTGGTTTCAACCTATTATAACCCCAATAGCTCCCGTAATGATTTTACCTATGGCACATGGTATGATGGCAGCTTTTGGAATCTATACACCGAAGACGCTTCTCCCATTCAATTTGATGATGCCTTTATGGTGGCGGTAAACGGTATAGTTGCACAAAACTATCGGCATGCAGCTACAGCGGCAACTATTAGCGGCAATTACACAATTATAGATCACCCTTTGCTAAATGGAAATCCAGACGCTAAACTCGTTTTTCTTCACAATTGGGGTGAGAGTGGACAACCCTCCAATGTTATTGTAAATGAGGTTTTAGGGGTTTGGTATACCGGTACCAATTGGTCTATCTATACTGAAGATGGCTCTGGTTTTCCAGTTAATTCTGAATATGACCTCATCATTTATGATGATTCTTTGGGAACCCCAGAAAACACTTTACAAAATGTAAGTATGTACCCAAATCCTGCAGAGAATTTTGTTACCATTGAGACCAATGACGCTATGAGCCAAATAGAGATTTACAATGTCTTAGGACAAAAAGTATTGCAGTTTGAAGCAGATTCCACCAAAATGAACCTAGATATTTCTTCTTTGAAAACAGGAACTTATATGGCAAAAATCACATCCGGAAATGCCTCAAAAACAATGAAATTAATTAAGATTTAATTTATAGGAGTTGGATTTTCCAGATTAAGAGGGCGCCTAAGGGCGCCTTTTTTATGGAAGATAAACAACCGCATGCCCCTCATCAACCAACCAGTTATTAATGTTGAGCCCATCCAGAAAAATGGTAGCCAGGTACCTCCCGTACTTCCCTTGTTTATCTTTATAGGAATGAATCATCACCTCTTTATCGAGAATAAGACCCCTTAAAATATCCCTAACTACTAAGCCTTGCTCTCTTTCTTCGCCTTTTAATTCGGGGGTATCGATTCCATAGAGTCGCAATTTCATTTCCTGAAAATGTAGGAATCCTAGGTCCACAACAGCCGTTACGGTATCGCCATCATAGACATCAATGATTTTTGCTTTGTATTGGTACATAACTTTAGTTTTTCTAAAGTTATGATTCTATCCCATACTATAAAAGGGGTATTTACCTGTTTTTCAATATTTTTAGGGTACTTTTTGATTGGTTTCCCATCTGAAGCTTTACAAAATAAATCCCTTCTTGCCATGATGACATATCCAGAACCAATTGTGTGGAGGCTGCTATTTCTTGAAATAACAGCTTTTGCCCTAACACATTGTAAATTTGAACTTGGGTAATTGGTAAATTACTTTCTACATGAAACTCTCCAACAACAGGATTTATATAAACCAGCTCCAATTTATTGGGGAAATCTTCCGTAGATAAGACTTCATCCATAAAATGTTGGGCATATATCTTCGGAAAACCACTTTTTTTTTCAATAAATACCGCTACACTTTGATTATTAACTGGTTGGGTATAATGAATTCGGCTCTTGTGGGCACTAAATGTTGCTACAGGCCTTGATTCCTCTGGCCATGCAAAGTCTCCATTCTCATCCAAATAAACTACATCCAAAGTCGTAGGCGTTGCCCCATTGTCAAATCCTTTCTTCAAAAGGAATAAAGGGCTATCATTTTTTAATTGTAATGCTCCCGCATGCACATTATCACTGCCAATGGCATATACCTCTTTGGCATTATTGCCTAAAAGCCTTGCCCCAGAATCTTTATCAAATTTTTGTACATACTCTCCAGTGTCATTTTGGGTAGGATCTGTGTAGGTACAAACGGCCCAAATGTTTTGAGATCCGGGTTCAAAAGCAATTTCAGTATATGTTTCGTAATTGGTCTGATTGGTGTCGAAATCGGAACCGTTAATACCCCATGGCAATGTCCCATCGGGATTAATACGTTGCAGAAAAGAATCAAACCGAACTCCTGTGGAGCCGAAATACCCCATATACATTACATCGCCATCCTGGAGCCCTGTATAGCTCCTATTAAATGCGGTAGCCTGATTGCAAATTTGTACTGGGGCTCCCCAAACGGGAAATCCATCACTATCATACTTTTGTGTATATAGATGAGAGTTAATCCCCCCTATCAATTTATGGTAGACCATCCCAAAATCCCCTGCGGAAAGTTCAAACATATTGGCTGGAGCTACATCGGTGGCTGCACCCTCAATGGGTTGTACAAGCGGCCAAAGATCGTTACCGTTACCATCCATTTTCATCATAAGACCTCCCGAACCAGAAAACCAACTCACAATGATGTTCCCGTCTAAAAGAGGAAGAACTGTTACCAAGTTTCCATTGCCTATATTTTCCCCAGAAGGGCCCCATAAACTGTTCCCGTTGGCATCCATCTTGAACACAAAGGCGGGATCTCCCCCACCCGTTCCAGTAACTCCTATGTAAAGGTTGTTATTCGCATCCAATACCATGCTCCAGATAACCGTAAAGGTGCTCATGGGAATTAGGTCACTCACCAAAGCCCCATCGTTTCCCAGCAGTTGGTTACCGTCTGTATCCAGTATTTGCAACCGTAGTTCATAATTGGTTGGTGCTGCGACCGATTTCCAAAAAACCACATAGGTATAACCATTAGTACCCCCAAGGGCTTTCATATCGCCCCCTTCACTATCGGCTACCAAAGTATTTAGGGAGGTATCGGTGGTCCATTGTGCATTTGCGAAAGCAATAAAGAAAAGAAAGAAACAGGTGATAAAAGTTTTCATATCAAAACATCGTTACGTTATGACATGAAAAGTACTCAATAATTCAATACTTCAAGAATTTTTGCTTTTACTTTTTCCACGGAAGGAATCATGGTTTGTTCCAAGGTAGCATTCAAGGGAATGGCAGGCATGTTTTCGGAACCAATAAGCATCACAGGAGCATCTAAATGCTGAAAGCAATTTTCTTGTATTTTAGCTTGAATACTTCTGGAAAAACCGTTATCGGAAGGTTCTTCGGTGACTACTAAACATTTACCGCATTTTTTTACGCTTTTATAAATCGTTTCCCAATCAATGGGATGAAGCGTTCGTAAATCCACAATTTCAATACGGCCCTCCATTTTCAATGCTTCCGAAGCATTCATCGCCCAATGCACTCCCATTCCGTAGGTAATAATGGAAAGGGTTTCTACCTCTTCTTGCTTCCAAATTTCCTGGAGCACCCATGCCTTTCCAAAGGGGAGTATATACGCTTCGGCAGGCTCTACGCTCGTTGCCCCTTTGGTGCCTGGCACTTTGCTCCAATACAACCCTTTGTGTTCAAAAATAACCACGGGATTGGGGTCGTAATAGGCCGCTTTCAATAGTCCTTTTAAATCAGCTCCATTACTGGGATAGGCAATTTTCAATCCTCGAATATTGGTCACGATGCTTTCTACCGAAGAAGAGTGATAGGGCCCACCACTACCATAAGCACCAATGGGAACCCGTAAAATCATGGAAACGGGCCATTTCCCATTGGACAAATAACAGCTTCTGGAAACTTCGGTAAATAATTGATTGAGCCCTGGCCAAATATAATCGGCAAACTGTACCTCTACAATGGGTTTTAGCCCCACGGCACTCATCCCAACCGTTGAACCTACAATAAATGCTTCTTGAATAGGAGTATTAAATACTCGGTTATCTCCAAATTTCTGTGCCAATGTAGCCGCTTCGCGAAACACACCTCCTAGCCTTCCTCCCACATCTTGACCATACAACAGGCATTCTTTATGCTTTGCCATGAGTTCTTCAATAGCAAAAAGGGCACAATCTACCATCACCACTTTATCGGCTCCTTCAGGGGAGCGTTCTCCTTTTTCCTCTAAAATAGGAGTGGGTGCAAAATCGTGCGTGAAAAGATCTTCCGGTGTTGGGTCATCCGCTTGTAGCGCTCTTTCAAAATGGGCTCGCACCGTTGTAATGCAATTGTTTTCAAATTGTTGGATTTCCTCCTTCGAATAGCCATGCTGCTCCATTAAATGCTTCATTTTCGGATAGGGATCACGGGTACGAGCTTCTTCCAGATCATCTCGGTACCATTCCATGCGTACCCCCGAAGTATGGTGGTTCAATAAAGGAACTTTTGCGTGGACCAAAAATGGCCTTCGTTCTTTTCGAATGATAGCCATGATATTTTGAATGGCAGTAAAGCTTTGCTCAAAATCGGTTCCATCAATAGAGACCGCTTCCAAACCATGAAATCCCTTAGCATACTCAAAGGCATTTTGGGCACGGGTTTCTTCGGCATTGGCCGAAATATCCCACCCATTATCTTGAACCAAATACAAAATGGGCAATTGCTTTAAGGCAGCCATTTGAAAGGCCTCGGCTATTTCTCCTTCAGTAACCGAAGCATCGCCTAAACTACAAACCACTAAAGGGTATTCCCCTTTGGAATAGTTTGACAAGCCCTCGGCTTCCTTGTACCAAAAACCCATGGCGGCACCCGTAGCGGGAATGGCTTGCATGCCTGTGGCTGAACTTTGATGGGGTATCTTCGGCTTATCTTCTTCTTTCAAGCTTGGATGCGAATAGTAGGTCCTACCCCCCGAAAACGGGTCGTCGCGCTTTGCCAACACCTGAAGCATTAAATCATAAGGCTGCATCCCAATAGCCAATAGCATTGCATCATCCCTATAATAGGGAAACGCATAATCTTGCGGTTTTAATTGCATTCCAACAGCCGTTTGAATGGCTTCATGCCCCCGGGAAGTAGCATGCACATATTTGGAAACCACTTTAAAATTCTCTTCATACAAAAAGGTCATGGCTTTTGCCGTGCAAAGATTGGTAAAGGCTTTTACCAAAATATCCCTATCAATGGTTGGTGTTTTCAAATTTGTCTTTTCTTCCTTGATCATATCGTTCTTTTCCCATCAAACTGTTCCATATAATCTGCAATTCTCCGTAAAAAAGAACCAGCCAAATACCCATCCACAATCCTGTGGTCAAACGAAAGTGAGAGGTACATCATGCTCCTAATTTCAATAATATCCCCTTCTTCCCGTTCCATTACCTCAGCGCGTTTTTTGATGATTCCCGTAGCCAAAATAGCGGCTTCCGGCTGGTTGATGATGGGAGTTCCCATCACACTGCCAAAAGTCCCTACATTGCTAATGGTGAAAGTGCTTCCTTTGGTTTCATCAGCCGTGAGTTTCCCGTTTCGGGCTTTACCTGCAAGATCGTTGGTTGTAGCTGCCAATTCGATTAATGATTTTTTATTGGCATGTTGAACCACGGGAACAATCAAGTTTCCCGAAGGAAGCGCTGTTGCCATCCCAATATTTATTTCCTCTTTTACAATAATGTTTTTCCCATCCAAAGAGGTATTTATCAAAGGAAAATCCTGAATAGCTTTGGAAATACACTCTATAAATAAAGGGGTAAACGTAAGTTTCTCGTTGTATTTCTGCTGAAATTGATTCTTAACCTTATTGCGCCACTGGACCATTTCGGTAAGATCGGCTTCTACATAGGCAGTTACATGAGGCGAGGTGTGCTTACTGAAAACCATATGATCGGCAATGAGTTGCCGCATGCGGTCCATTTCTACAACCCTTCCTGTGCCTTTATCAAATTTTAGATCGGGAACTTGAAAGCCATTGTTTTCTGAAACTGGCTTTGCAAACTTAAAGGGTCTGCCTTCGGCAAGGTATTGCATTACATCGCTTTTGCGAAGTCTTCCCTCATTTCCGGAAGCAGGAATACGTGCCAATTCTTCAAAACTGATGTGATGTTCCCTAGCAATGCTTTCCACCAAAGGTGAAATGTAGACATTCTCATTTACCTGAAACGATTGAGGGCCTTTTTGGGATTTTCCTTTTACGGAAGGAGAAACCTTTTCTACCTGTTTTCTTATTTCAGCCTTGGGAACGTCTCTCTTTTCCAGAGGTTTGCCTTCACTATCAATAATGGCAATGGGGGCTCCAATTTCAATCACGGCATTGGGTTCATACAACAGTTTCACAATGGTTCCCGATAGGGTGGAATGTACTTCGCTATCTACCTTATCGGTTGCAACTTCCAGTAAAATTTCATCCACTTCTATGGTGTCGCCTTCGCTTTTCCACCATTTAATGATGGCAGCTTCGGTAATACTTTCGCCCAAACGCGGCATATTGAATTCTACGTGTGGCATTAGTTTCGTTTAAATTCTTCCAAGGTTTTATAAAAATCTTCTTGAACAGGTCTCACTTTTGGGATTTCCCGCAAGGGTTCCACTTCCTTCAAGCTTTCAAAGCAATCGTTGGGCAATTGTTGGTACAGCTTTGTTCCTGCTGTTTTCCATGCAATCATATCTGCGGTTACTTCCTTAATCACTTTTGCAGGATTCCCCACAATAAGTTGCCTTGCTTCAAAAACGGCTTCGGCTTTGATAAAGCTCATGGCACCCACAATACACTCATCCCCTATCACGGCTCCATCCATAATAACGCTGTTCATGCCAATTAAACAATTTCGTCCCAAAGTAGCGCCATGAATCACGGCCCCGTGGCCTACATGGGCACTTTCCTTTAGTACCATACTTTTGCCAGGAAACATGTGTACCGTACAATTTTCCTGCACGTTCACCCCATCTTCCAAAATAATTTCTCCCCAGTCGCCACGAATGGCAGCTCCGGGACCGATATAACAATTTTTTCCAATAATCACATTTCCAGTCACAGCTGCCAAAGGATGCACAAAACTGGAGGGATGTACTACGGGAATATGACCTTTAAAAGAATAAATCATTTGTATTTTTTCAAGGTTTCCTTTGTAAATTCCGAAAGGACCAATCGCCCACTAATGGCGGCTCTTTCAGCCAAAAGAGTATCCCAATCTTCGGTGCCTTTCCAGAACATTTTTTTCATTTCCATCATAGCTTCCGGATTATACTTGCACAGATTTTCGGCAAACGCTTGAACCCCTTCGTCTAGGTCCTCAAGATTGTCGAATACTTGATTAAATAGTCCTTTTTGCAAGGCCCAATCGGCATCATAAAAAGTATTGGCATCAATGGCTATTTGGCTCATTCCACTAATGCCCAATTTTCGTTGCACGGCAGGACCTACCACAAAAGGGCCAATGCCTACGTTCAATTCGCTTAACTTAATAGAGGCAAATTTGGAAGCCATGCAAAAATCGGTTGCCGATGCCAAGCCAACGCCTCCCCCAACGGTTTTCCCTTGAATTCTCCCTATGATGAACTTAGGGCATTTGCGCATGGCATTGATTACGTTGGCAAAACCACTAAAAAATACTTTCCCCGCTTCTGGGTTATCAATATGGATCAACTCCTGAAAACTGGCTCCTGCACAAAAAGTACGGTCTCCTCCGCTTCGCAATATAATAACCTTTGCCTCCTCATTTTCGCCAGCATGGTTAATAGCTTCCACCAAAGAAGCCAATAAATCACCGGGCAAGCTGTTGTGCTCTGGATGGTAAAATTCTATGGTTGCAATCCCATCGTGGGTATGTTGTTTTACATAAGGTGTCCCCATGTTTATAATAGATTAAATTGTTCGAAATGGTGGTTAAGGTGTTTTCGTTCCATTAAATACCATTCAAAGGCATTGAGCTCCCCAAAAACCACATTTTTGGTTTTGACCCCTGGATTTTCTTTAAAATATTGAAGATAGCCTTCCCTAGCTTCCATTAATTTTTCTTTTGCTACTGCTAAACTAGGGTATTTGAGTTGTGCCATGTTTGATTTTTCCCGTAACGGGAAATCGTACTCTCGGGGCATTTTATCATAATTATATAAGGTCTCATGAACCTTTTCCAATATTTTTTCGGGAGTAGCAATCTCAAAATCCTGAATTTTACCCGAAGCAATAAGGTAGGTGTATTCCAAGTGTTCTACCATTTGTTGAGGACCTAAGCTACCCCACTGTGGCTTGGCATCTTCGGTAAGCTTCGATAAGCATTCCGTGATTTTTTCGGTGGTCATTTCGGTAAAAACCGTTTGCTTTTTCTGGACCATGGTCAAAACCGTCACAATGGCGACCAATTCATCATCGGCATCAAATACCTCTCCGTACCATTTAACAATGCCGCTAGGCAATTCGGTCCCACGCTGCTCACGGTCTATTTTCTGTTTACAGGTGAGCCGAACATAAATGGTATCGTTATGATAGATAGGGCGAAGGAATCTGCAATCTTCCAAGCCGTAATTGGCCGCAACGGGGCCCTTATTGGGATAGACAAATAATCCTGCTGCTGCCGCTAAAATAAAGTAGCCATGGGCGGTTCTTTTTTCGAAAATACTTCCGTCAAGGGAAGTAATATCGGTATGGGCATAGAAATGATCCCAGGTGAGGTTTGCAAAATTGATGATATCACTATCGGTAATGGTGCGCTTATGGGTTTGTAGGGACATTCCGGGTTCAATGTCCTCCCAGTGATACTGAAAGGGATGCTTTTTGGTTTCTTTATAAGCACCCTTGGGTTGGTAGATTCCGGTAACTTCGGTTAAGGTAGTGGGGGTTCCTTGCACGGCACAACGCTGCAAGTAATGCTTGATCCCGCGTACTCCTCCCATTTCTTCCCCACCTCCGGCACGTCCCGGACCTCCATGGATCAAGGTAGGCAGGGGCGAGCCATGTCCCGTGCTTTGTTTGGCATTTTCGCGGTTAAGTATTAAAATCCTACCGTGATGTGAGGCCGCATTGATGGTATATTCCTTGGCAATTTTGTCATCAAACGTTACAATGGAGGAAACCAAGGAACCTTTCCCCATTTGAGAAAGAGCAATAGCTTCTTCTAGAGTTTTATAGGGCATCAAAGTGCTTACAGGTCCAAAAGCCTCGGTAATATGTGCTGCTTCATTTCTGAAAGGATGGTCTTCACGAAGTAAAATAGGCTTCAAAAAAGCTCCCTTTGAAGCATCGGCCCCTAGGGTCTCCACCTCGTCCAAATTTCCATACACCATTTGGGCTGTTTTGGCAATTTTTTGAATTTGTTCCTTGACCGATGCACACTGCTTCTTGTCTACCAAAGAGCCCATTCGCACCTCTTGCAAGCGTGGATCGCCAATGGTGACTTTATCCAATTCCCTTCCTAGGGTGATTTGCACGTCTTCCATCAACTTTTCTGGCACTAAAATTCTACGGATCGCCGTACACTTTTGCCCCGCTTTAACCGTCATTTCCTTCCGAACTTCTTTAATGAAAAGATCAAATTCGGGAGTTCCGGGAACTGAATCTTCTCCTAAAATAGAAGCATTCAAACTATCGGCTTCCATGGTAAAGGGAACGGATTCCTCCAATAATTGAGGGTGGTTTTTCAATAATTTTCCTGTACTGGCAGAACCGGTAAACGTGACTACATCCTGCGATTGCACGGTATCCAAAATGGTTTTGGCCGTACCACTTATGAGTTGCAAAGCCCCTTCTGGGAGTATTCCAGCGGCAATGATCTCTTTAACCACAGCCTCGGTTACATAGGCCGTTTGTGGCGCAGGAAGGACCACAGCAGGCATTCCTGCCATCCAATTGACCGCACATTTCTCCAACATGCCCCAAACAGGAAAATTATAGGCATTAATGTGGACAGCCACCCCGCGACGGGGCACCATAATGTGATGTGCCATAAAACGTCCCCCACGTGATAAATCGATAGGATCTCCTTCCACATGATAAGGTTGATTGGGGAACAATTTACGAAGGGATGCATTGGCAAATAAATTTCCGAAACCTCCTTCAATGTCAATCCAACTGTCTAGTTTGGTGGCTCCGGTTCTATAACTAAGTTCGTAGAAAGCTTCCTTGCGTTTAGTGAGATATAATGCTAGCTTTTTGAGCATCAACCCACGTTCCTGAAATGTCATCTTCCGAAGGGCTTCGCCCTTATCCCTGCCGTATTGAAGCGCTGCTGCAATGTCCAGTCCCTGGGTAGTGACATTGGTGAAATGCTCTCCAGTGACCGAGTCTAAAATGGGAACTCCATCGCCTTCGCCGCTCATCCACTTTCCTAAGAGATAATGTTCTGTTTTTGTCATAGTATTATTTTGGGACCTCCTAAACTACGCGAGGTTCTTAATCATGATTTTACATTTTCAATAACTACTGCATAGCCCTGTCCAACCCCTATGCACATGGTGATCAAGGCATACTTCTTTTGTTGCTGTTGTAATTCCAAAGCGGCTGAGTAGGCAATACGGGTACCCGTTACGCCTAATGGATGCCCAATGGCAATTGCACCTCCGTTGGGGTTAATACGGGGGTCATTATCCTTTAGTCCCCATGCTCTTATACACGCTAAAGCCTGTGAGGCGAAGGCTTCATTCAATTCGATGATATCCATATCACTCAGGGTTAACCCAGCTTTGGCCAATGCTTTGTTACTTGCCTCCACGGGGCCAATCCCCATAATTCTGGGTTCAACCCCTACAATAGCAGAACTCACAATTTTCGCGATGGGTGATAGATTGTACTTCTTTACAGCGTCCTCTGAAGCGATGATAGTGGCAGCCGCCCCATCGTTCAAGCCAGAGCTATTGCCAGCGGTCACGCTTCCGTCTTTTTTGAAAGCAGGACGTAGTTTTGCCAGAACTTCTTTGGTGGTTGTGGGCTTAATGAATTCGTCTTCCGAAAAGAGTATGGGATCTTTTTTTCGCTGCGGAATTTCCACCGAAACAATTTCCTTTGCCAACCTACCCGATTGCTGTGCTTTGGTGGCCTTCATCTGGCTCCAATAGGCAAAAGCATCTTGATCTTCGCGGGAAATGGAATATTTTTCAACCAAATTTTCAGCGGTATTCCCCATCCCATCGGTGCCATATAATTCATGCATTTTTGGGTTTACAAACCGCCACCCAAAACTGGAATCGTACAGTTGGGCATCGGTTCCATAGGCCGAAGAGGGCTTGGCAAGCACATAGGGGCCACGGGTCATGTTCTCAACACCCCCTGCAATAAATAAATCTCCATCCCCGGCCTTAATGGCCCTATTGGCATGAATGATGGCCGAGAGGCCGCTGCTGCACAGTCTATTGACTGTTTCACCGGGCACGGTGACTGGCAGCCCTGCCAGCAGCAGCGCCATACGGGCGACATTTCGGTTATCTTCCCCAGCCTGATTGGCACAACCCAATATCACATCGTCGAAAGCTTCCTTTGGGATGTTTGGGTTTCTTTTTACGATTTCAGCAATCACCAATGCAGCCAAATCATCGGTACGAATGGTACTTAAGGTGCCTTGGTAACTCCCAATGGGAGTTCGAATACCATCTGTGATAAATGCGTTTTTCATGTTTTATCTTAAAAGTGCTGAAAAGGTATCTCCTTGGCGAATGTCTCCCGTGGTATACCCTTTCATAAACCATTCTTTGCGTTGCTGTGATGTTCCATGGGTAAAAGAATCGGGGACAACACGCCCTTGCATTCTTTTTTGAATGGCATCATCGCCTACGGCATTTGCCGCACTTAACGCTTCGTCAATATCTCCTGCCTCTAGGTATTTTTGATTGTAATGCGCAAAAAGGCCTGCATAGAAATCGGCTTGCAATTCTACCGCTACGGAAACTTCATTGGCTTCTGCCTCACCCAACCCCTGCTGCAGCCTTCGCGATTTTTCGGAAATGCCCAATAGGTTTTGCACATGGTGTCCAATTTCGTGAGCGGTAACATACGCAATGGCAAAATCACCTCCTTTTGCCCCAAAACGGGTTCGGAGTTCTTCAAAAAATGTTAGGTCCATATACACTTTTTGATCGGCTGGGCAATAAAAAGGTCCTGTGGCCGAGCTGGCACCGCCGCAAGCGGTTTGGACCACATCTGAAAAAAGGACCATGGTAGGCTCTTGATAATCTCCTATGTTATAGTCATTAAAAATCTTATTCCAAACATCTTCTGTATCGGCCAGCACCGTAGCGGCAAAATTCCCTAATTCCTTCTCTTGCGGGGTTAGTTCCCTTTCCTCTACTTGTTGGGTGTTTTGATTGCTCATTTGCTCGACAATGGGTGCCAATTGCTGCCCGGTTTCCCCACCGAAGAATTTTAGGGCCAATACAATGACCACAACCAAAATACCGCCTCCGGCTACCGTCTTGCCTTTAGAGCCCATACCCCTGCGGTCTTCCACATTGCCGCTTTGTCTTCTACCTTGCCATTTCATAGTTTTAGAAATTTAGTGTTATACTTTTTTTGATGGTTATTCTTCCCATTGTTTTTGGGTACGGTACACCACTCCTTTAAAGAGGGCGACCAACTCAGTCCCGCGCCGTACCTCAACTACGTTGAATCCAAGTTTGTTATTTACTTTTTCGATGACACTTTCGGCCACCAATACATCGCCTTCTGCCAATGCTTCAATGTGGTTGATAGAGGTTTCAATGGAGACCGCATACCTACCGTGTGTGTTGGCCGCAAAGCCAAAAGCCGTATCGGCAAGGGAATAGCTTATTCCGCCATGGGCTTTGTACATGCTGTTCAACATATCCTTGCGCACCGTCATTCCTACTTTGCAGCGCCCTATTTCACATTCCAAAATTTCAATGCCCAACCACTGGCTAAAGGCATCTTGCGATAGCATTTTGTATGGAATTTGGTCTCCCTTCATTTAAAAAAACGTTTTATTTTCCGCCTTCATTTTTCGCAACAAGGGCGAACAACGGTAACGGTCTTCCCGATAGGTTTCATACAAAGTATCCATTTGTTGCACACACCAATCCATCCCTTTTTCATCGGCCCAGGCCAATAAGCCTTTGGGGTAATTGACGCCTTGAGTCATGGCATGGTCAATATCTTCTGCAGAGGCAATGTTCCAAAACAAAGCATCGGCTGCTTCGTTGATGAGCATCGCTAAGATTCGGTTGAAAATATACTCCCTTGGTTTTTGAGATTCCTCACTACGGTTCGGAGTGATTGGCTGCCCGCTAGCATAATCATAGTACCCTTTGCCTGATTTTCTCCCCAACCAACCTGCTTCACTGTATCTTTTTTGGGTGAAAGAAGGTTTGTAGCGAGGATCAAAATAAAAGGCTTCAAAAACCGATTCGGTTACGGTATAATTGACATCGTTCCCTATAAAATCCATCAATTCGAAAGGGCCCATCCTAAACCCACCTACTTCTTTCATGGCCATATCAATTTCCATAAAGGAAGCCATTCCTTCTTCATACATTCGCAGGGCTTCCCCATAAAAGGGTCGAGCGACACGGTTCACAATAAAACCAGGGGTATCTTTGGCAATGGCGACGGTTTTCCCCCAACTTTTAATAATTCCTGAGGCCGTTTCCAACACCTTTTGTGACGTTTGCACGGCAGGAATCACTTCTACCAGCTTCATTAATGGGGCCGGGTTAAAAAAATGAATCCCTACGCAACGCTCGGGTTTTTCCAAAGAGGACGCAATGGAAGCGATGGAGAGTGAAGATGTGTTGGACGCAATGATGCAATCATCACTCACAAATTTTTCAAGGGTCGAAAAAACATTCTTTTTAATTTCAATATTTTCAACAATTGCCTCGATGGTTAATTGGCAATTGCTCAATTCCTTAATGGAATTTACATACTCGATGTTTTGCTGAATATCATTTTTAGTCTTTTCGGTTAGTGTTCCTTTTTCCACCAATCGCGACAATATTTTTTCCAATGACGCTGCTGCTTTTTGCAACGCTTCTTCTTTGGTATCAAATAGCTTAACCGAACACCCCGCCGTGGCGGCCACTTGTGCAATGCCGCTTCCCATGGTGCCAGCGCCGATGATTCCTATTTTATTTATTTTTTCCATAATGGAGACCCCAAAATTGTGGTTGGGAAACCTATTATTTTCCTTTAAAGTTAGGAATTCTTTTTTCAACAAAGGCCGAAACGCCTTCGGCGTAATCATCACTTTGGGCCGCTTCAATTTGAAGTTTCCCTTCCTCTTCCAATTGGGCTTCCAAATCGTTGGTCATCGACTGGTTTAGTAAGCGTTTGGTCATGCCTAAAGCTTGGGTGGGCATTTGTGAAAGCACTTTGGCAATTTTCTGCACTTCTTCCACAAAATGTTCAGGAGCTATTACTTTGTACACCATCCCCAGTTGTTCTGCTTCGGAAGCCAATACCTTATCGCCTAGCATCATTAAGGCAGAGGCTTTTTGAAAACCAATTAGTCTGGGCAAAAAGAAGGTCCCTCCGCTATCGGGTATCAATCCAATTTTACTGAAGGCCTGTATAAAACTGGCTTGTTCAGAAGCAATCACCACATCACAGGCCAAGGCAATATTGGCCCCTGCACCAGCAGCCACGCCATTCACGGCAGCAATTATGGGCTTTTCGATAGATCGAATTCGAGAAACAATGGGATTGTAGTGTTCTTCCAGAATCTTTTTGAAACCCGGGTTCAATTCGGGCGAAGTTACTTCCTTTAAATCCTGCCCTGCGCAAAAAGCTTTTCCGTTTCCCGTAATGACAATCGCCCTAATTTCTGGGTTGGTATTACAAGCATCCAATTCGGCTTGTAACAACAGCGCCATTTCACGGTTAAAACTATTAAACACTTCGGGCCTGTTTAGGTGAAGCCAGGCAATGTTGTTTTCTATTTTCGATTGAATCGAACTCATATTTTTTAGGGTATTTTGAAATGAGGGTTGTAAATAATTCCTATAATATTTCCCCAAGGGTCTTTCACAGAGGCCACTTCTATTTCGCCTCCTACATTATTGGGCGCTTCGTGTGAGATAGCGCCTAAATTCAATAAGTCCTGATAGGTTTTTTGAATGTTTTCCACTCCCCAATAGGACAAAATATTATCTCCTTTTTGGGAGGTTTCGGGCAATAAGCCCAACTCATAACCCTTAATATCAAAGCCCACATAGAAAGGTTCATCAAAATAAGGGGGTATTCCAAAGGCTTTTGTGTACCAGTTTTTGGCCTCCTCCAACTGAGGTACTTTATAAATAGTGGTTCTTAGTCCTAGCATGTTATTTCAAGCATTTAAAGTAGTCAAAAGGTTCATGGCAATCGTCACATTGGAACAAGGCTTTACAAGCAGTAGACCCAAATTGGCTTACCAAATGGGTATTCCTGCTACCACATTGGGGGCATTTCACCCTTTTTTCATTTCCCAGCAACGCTTCTTTATCGTGAATGGGAGAAAGCGGACGGGCAATCCCATACGCTTCCATTTTTTGAAGTCCTTGTTCACTCATCCAGTCGGTACTCCAAGCTGGGGAAAGTATTAAAGTTACTTCGGCTTTTTTTCCTATGGCTGAAAAGGCTTTTTTTAGGTCATCGCCAATGACATCCATGGCTGGACAACCCGAATAAGTGGGGGTTAATTTTATTTGCACTACTCCATTTGCTTCTACGGCTTCTCGAATAACCCCTAAATCCAACACCGAAAGTACTGGAATTTCTGGGTCGGAAACCGTTTCCAAAACCGGAATTAAATGCGCTTCAATATGTGCTTTTTCTAAAATCATTTTTGAGATCTCTATACTGCGCTCAAATGACGTTCAACTTTTTACCAATGCATGTTGGGATAGGTACGTTGCATATATTGTAGGTCTGCCAAAAGGTACCCCATGTGCTCACTGTGTATTCCGGCTTTGCCCCCTTTTTGGAAAAAGGGAGTTGAGGGAATTGCCAGTGTAGCGTCGTTGAATACTGCCGATATTTCTTTGAGATACATTTCCCTTAATTCGGAAAGATCCACACCAACTCCTTCCTTATGGGCATCTTTATCTACTTCTGTCATTTCAAAAAGCTCATGGGTATATGGCCACAAGTCATCTAGGGCTTCCTGTATTTTTTCATGGCTTTCTGCCGTTCCGTCCCCTAGGCGTTTTATCCAATCACCCGAAAACCGTTTGTGATAACTCACTTCTTTAATTGCTTTTTTGGCAATGGCCGAAAGCGTTTCATCTTTGCTATTTTGAAGTTTTTCGAGGAATAGGTAATGAAACACATCAAACAAGAACTGGCGCACGATCACATATCCAAAATGGGTATTGGGCTGCTCTACCAACAACACATTTCTATATTCCCGTTCTTTTCGTAAAAAAGCAACATCATCTTCGGTGTTAAACGTTTCAGAAAGTGTTGCTGCATATTGGTAATAACTTCGGGTTTGACCCAATAAATCCAAGGCAATATTGGTAAGGGCGATATCGGTTTCCAAATTTGGGCCATGTCCACAGAGCTCTCCCAGCCGTTGGCCAAGGATTAAATTATTATCGGCAATGCCTAAAATGTAATTATATAAATTCTGCGTTTCCATTACATGTGCTTTACTTCATCAGGTAACTCATAAAAAGTGGGATGGCGGTATACTTTGTCCATGGCTGGTTCAAAGAGTTCACCATTATCGGCAGGGTTTGAAGCGGTAATGTATTTACTTTCCACTACCCAAATGCTTACACCTTCGTTACGACGTGTATAGACGTCACGGGCGTTTTCCAATGCCATATCGGCATCGGCGGCATGAAGGCTCCCGAAATGACGGTGCTCCAAACCGTTTTTACTACGTACAAATACTTCCCAAAGGGGCCAATTTTTTTTCATTGGATATCTTTTTAACTTGCTTTTGCTACTTTCTTTTTTTCCTGCTTTTCTGCATAGGCCATGGCGGCATCCCTTACCCAAGCCCCATTTTCCCAAGCAGTTACCCTAGCTTTCATGCGTTCTTTGTTACAGGGACCATGTCCTTTTACTACTTGCCAAAATTCGTCCCAATCAATCGCACCAAAATCATAATGTCCCTTTTCCTCGTTCCATTTTAAATGGGGATCTGGAATGGTGATTCCTAAAATATCGGCTTGAGGCACGGTTTGATCAATAAATTGCTGCCGTAATTCATCATTGGTTTTACGTTTTAACTTCCATTTCATGGATTGGGCAGTATGCGGAGAGTCTTCATCCCTAGGGCCAAACATCATCAAACTTGGCCACCACCAACGATTTAGCGCATCTTGCGCCATGGCTTTTTGTTCTAGAGTCCCTTTACACAAGGTGAGCATAATTTCATAGCCTTGTCGTTGATGGAAACTTTCTTCCTTACAAATACGAACCATGGCACGGGCATAAGGGCCAAAAGAAGTATTGCATAGGGCCACTTGGTTGATAATTGCCGCACCATCTACCAACCATCCAATGGCACCAATGTCGGCCCAAGTAATACTGGGATAGTTAAAAATAGAGGAATATTTCGCTTTGCCGGAATGTAATTGTTCATACAATTCTTCACGGGAAATCCCCAGTGTTTCGGTAGCCGAATACAAATAAAGCCCATGTCCCCCTTCGTCCTGTACTTTGGCAAGCAAGGCTGCCTTACGGCGTAAAGAAGGAGCTCTGGTAATCCAGTTTCCTTCGGGTAACATGCCAACAATTTCGGAATGGGCATGTTGGGAAATTTGCCGAATGTGGGTTTGCCGGTATTTTTCGGGCATCCAATCTTTCGGTTCAATTTTTTCGTCACGGGCAATACGTTCCTCAAAAATTTGCTCTAAGTTTTTAATTTCCTTTTCGCTCATATGTTTGTCTTTCACTTGAAAGCATCCAGCTTTCTGCTATTATACATCAAAATTAAGGGTCACTTTTTCAGAAAGGGGAACCGATTGGCAACTTAACACAAAGTGCTGTTTCAGTTCTTCTTCTTCCAGGGCATAATTCACTTTCATTTCAACTTTTCCTTCCAGAACCTTGCATTTACAGGTACTGCAAACCCCTCCCTTACATGCAAATGGGAGGTCGGCCCCAGCACCCAAGGCAGCATCCAAGAGGTTATCGTACGCATCGGTCATGGTATAATGGAATTCTTTTCCGCCATCGATAATGGTTACCGCAACGCCTTCCACTTTTTGCTGTGCCAAGCGCTCTGCCCGTGCTTTGTCTTCTTCCGAAAGACCGGTTACAAAGAGTTCAAAATGAATTAACACTTTAGGCAGCCCTGCCTTAACCAAAGAATCACTCACAAAATGCACCATCTCCTCGGGGCCGCACAAGAACACCTCATTGGTATCGGGAATATCGATGAATGTTTGGGTTAACACCTTCATTTTTTCTTCGTCAAAACGCCCATTAAATAGCTCGATGTCACGACGTTCCTGAGTAAGGAAATAATAAATTTCCAGCCTTCCAAAATATTGATTCCGAAGTTGTTCCAGTGCTTCCTTAAAGATAATGGTTTTTGCGGTTCGATTTACATAAAAAAGTTTGCAAGTGGCTTGTGGCTCTAGGGCTAAATGGGTTTTAATCATGGAAATAATAGGGGTGATACCGCTTCCGGCCGCAAAAAAAAGATAGTTTTTAGGAATGGATGGAGATGTTTTTACACCAAACAGCCCACTGGGAGCCATGACTTCAAGGGTGTCTCCTACCTTAACCGACGCACTCACATACCCAGAAAAAACCCCACCTGGTATTTGTTTCACTGCCACCCGCCACGCACCTTCTAAAGGACTGGAGCAGAGACTATATGAACGCCTTACATCTTGCCCATTGATTATGGCTTTTAATGTAAGGTGTTGTCCTTGCTGGAATGAAAATTTTGATTGCAGCTCTTTGGGGATCTCAAAACCCAGCACGGTAGTGTCTTTGGTCTCTTTGAATACTTCCGACACTTTAACTTTATGAAATGTTGCCATTTGCTACTATTGAATGAACAAAACTAACGTTTGTTAGTTTGATTTGCAAGTTAAAAATTTCTAAACAACACCTCGTATCAATACCGCTACCATGTCCCTTTTTAACACATTGACATCCAGCTTACCCCGTTTTTGGTACCATAAATAAAGTGTTCGTAAAGTGGACAGAATGGAGAAAAGGATCACTTCTGGATGCCGCTGCTGTAATTGTCCTAATGAAATTCCTTCTTTAATGATACTCCTGAAATTTTCCTCATAGGCTTCCCGCATGGCAACAAAGTGAGCAACATCCCCTTCGGCCATATGCATCCAATCGTTGTTCAATGCAGCTAAAGCTTCCGATTGGTTGACCGTGATATCAATATGCAATTCGATGAGTTTTTCAATTTTTTGAAGGGGAGAATTCTTCATTTGCAGAATTTCATGCATCCCTTGGGTAAATTCAGTAGCCAAATCCAAAATCAAAATAGAGAGAATCTCTTGTTTCCCGTCAATATGGTTGTACAAACTCGCTGCCTTTATACCCATAGCCTGGGCAATATCGCGCATGCTCACGGCACTATACCCTTTTTCCTTAAAAAGGGCCGCGGCTTTGGATATGATCTCGGTTTTACGGGAGGCGGGTTTCATATGGTATGCAATTTAAAAAACATCCCTCTAAATCTCTTATCATCGGTCACTTTCTTCACTTTATTTTATGTGAAAAGTAATTTATAGTTTCTATTTTTGAGGGCCTATGGAAACAGGATTTGAAAGCAACGAATTGATCGATCGGCTGCCGCCTCATTTAAAGCAGTATATCAAGCCTCAAAAATATGAGCAGTATACGCCCATTAACCAAGCGGTATGGCGCTTTGTGATGCGAAAAAATGTAGATTATTTGAGCAAGGTGGCGCATGAAAGCTATGTGGAAGGACTTAAGAAAACCGGGATTTCCATCAACGAGATTCCTTCCATGTATGGCATGAACCGTATCTTGAAAGAGATAGGTTGGGCTGCCGTTGCGGTGGACGGATTTATTCCCCCCAATGCCTTTATGGAGTTTCAGGCATATAAAATTTTGGTCATTGCCAGTGATATTCGCCAATTGGAAAACATAGAGTATACACCCGCTCCAGACATCATCCATGAAGGAGCAGGACATGCACCAATTATCGCAAGCCCCGATTATGCAGAGTATTTACGCCGCTTTGGGGAAATTGGTGCCAAAGCCATTTCTAGCGCACATGATACCCACATGTACGAAGCCGTAAGGACGCTCTCCATTTTAAAGGAAGCCGAGGGTACCCCACAGCAGAAATTGGATGCTGCCGAGGCCAAAGTACTGGAATTGCAGGAAAAAGAGGTTGAAGCCAGTGAAATTTCCCTGATACGAAACCTACATTGGTGGACAGTGGAGTACGGTTTGGTAGGAACGGTTGAAAATCCCAAGATTTATGGCGCAGGATTGCTTTCTTCCATTGGTGAAAGTGAATGGTGCATGAAAGAAGAGGTGAAAAAAATCCCCTATTCCATTGACGCAGCCTACCAAGATTTTGATATTACCAAACCTCAACCTCAGTTATTTGTCACTCCAGATTTTGCTTATTTACAGGAGGTTTTAGAAGAATTTGCCAATACCATGGCAGTACGAAAAGGAGGTTGGCGTGGATTAAAAAAATTGATTGGTTCCAAGCAAATTGGCACCATTGAATTGAGTACAGGATTGCAGGTAAGTGGTGTATTTACCCGCATGATCCAGAACGACGACAATGAAGTAGTCTATTTTGAAACCGAAGGTGAAACGGCACTTGCCTATCGCGAAAAGGAAATAATTGGTCATGGGGTAAGTCGTCATGTAAATGGTTTTCGATCACCTTTGGGCAAGCTGAAGGGTATCAATCTTTCCATTGAAAATATGGGCCCACGTGATCTTCAGGCGTATAATTTTTACGATGGGAAACCTATTTCGTTTGAATTTGAAAGTGGGATTACCGTAGAGGGGCTTAACGTGACTGGAATGCGGAACCTCAACGGAAAATTAATGCTTATTCAGTTTACCGATTGCTGGGTAAAGTACAAAGACGAAGTATTGTTTTCACCCGCCATGGGCGATTTTGATATGGCCGTGGGGAAAGAAATTGTTTCGGCTTTTGCAGGCCCGGCCGATTACCATTCGTTCGATTTGGTTACCCATAAAGCCAGTGAAACCGAAACCATCCGGATCCCCCTTTCCGAAGAAGAAAAAGTACTCAATAAACTTTACAAACAAGTTCGCGAATACCGTGAAAATAAAAACACCAATGAAGATTTCCTTTCGGGAATTTTCCAGATGGTGACACATCACTACCCCGAGGATTGGCTACTTCCCTTGGAAATCTATGAATTGGTGTGTAAAACCCAATCGCCTTTTTCAAAGAAAGTATTTACCTACCTTAACGACTTACAACAACGTAAACCAAAAATTGCCCATTTACTGCAATCTGGGCTTCAACTTGTATAAATTATGGGATTATTTGATTTTCTTTTCGGAAACAAAAACAAAAAAATTGAGGATTTTAGAAGCCGCGGGGCTATTATTTTGGATGTTCGCACCAAAGGGGAGTACCAAGGGGGTGCCATCCCGGGCTCCAAAAATATTCCGTTACAGCAGCTTTCTTCAAAAATCAATGAAGTAAAAAAGTGGAACAAACCCGTTATTACCTGCTGTGCCAGTGGCATGCGAAGTGGCAGTGCGGCAGCTATCCTGCGCTCTAATAGGGTAGAAGTTATGAACGGCGGCGGATGGTTCAACTTGAGCCGAAAATTATAGCCCTTGAAAATACTTGAGCAGCAATACCAGCATATTACTTCTTCCCGGGAGGTGCTCTTGAATTATTGTAAAACCCTTTCGCAAAAAGCCCTGTTGGAGAAACTGGAAGGCTTTGGGAATGCCAATATCCACTATTTGTTGCTTCACATTGCCAACTGCTACAAATTCTGGATTGCATCGCAGGCATTACAACGGGAAACCTCTTTTTTGGAATATGAAAAAACGTACAGTTTTTCGGAAATAAGAGATGCATTTAAGGAAGTGGATGCATTCATGAGCGTTTTCTTGAACACCCGTTTTCCAACCGAAATCCAATATGAATTTAGAACTGGCGTAAAAGGTACTGCATCCCCATTGAAATTATTTACCCACGTTACCACGCATGAGTTTCACCACAAAGGCCAAATACTCTCCATGAGCAGGCATATGGGGTATACACCCGTAGATACCGATGTAATGCGATAACAGGGTAATAGAAAGAGAGGTGTTACCTCCCCTCCCTCACACATTAACTACAAAAACAACCTATCTACATTATTCTCCCGCGGCATGAACTGGAATTTCCCGCAGGGTTTTGAATGTGTTATTGCATAATTCAAAACGAATATTTTCTCCATCAAAAACTTCTTCGGAAAGCAAAAAGGCCAATGCTTCAAAGTTGATATCCATGGATGTATCGGTGGCGTATTGGTCCTGAACGACCATCCTAAAATGATGCACAGAATCTTTTGTCAATTGAACCGATTTTGTCGTTCCGTCCGTAAATCCCATTTCCTGAAGGTAGGCCCCCGTTTTACGAGCCAAATCCTCTGAGACTCCTTCTTTATAATACACTTCCGTGCCATCATACACTAATTTTTCTCCATATCCGGAACAAGAGATGATAAAAAGGGCAAAAAGCACCCATCCTAGTTTTTTTAAATGATTGTTCATATTTTTTAATTTTGGTTCAAACTTACTGGAAAGTCCTGCCCAAACCCAAAACTGGACGGGTATTGCGGACTTCCTTTATATTTTTCGGAAATTTCGGGCACACGACTTTCCAAATAGGCTTTCAGTTCGTTTACCGTGACCCGTTTATCACCACTATCGGCTTTGCCCGAAAGCGCTTCCAAAAGCACATACGTAAACACGCCGTGTCCCAATTCGTCAAATTCGGTGGCAAATTGCTGGCTCCCACTCGCGGTAAGCCAGTGCGTGCCGGTACTTCTTGCCAACTGCGCTATCGCTTTTTCTTCAACAGCCCCTCGAGCGGCTACGGTGGCCAATGCTCCAGCACTTTGGCAGGCATCCAATAAATACAATTGCTTTTGCGCTGCAATTCCAGAGGCTATTTTTTTCAATTCGGAGGCCGAAATCCCCTTTTGTTTCAAGCTTCCGTCATCTCCATACAATTGCGTTACATCATTGGGCACCAAATAAAATTCTGAATTTTCACCCATGACCCCATGCCCGGCATAATAAAAAATGAAGATGTCCTGCGGATTGGCAACCGTGGCAATCTCATTTAACTTAGAGAGAATATTGCTACGCACCGCTTCTCCATTTTTAATGAAGTACACATGCGTTTTGGAGGTAATAGGAGCCAATCCCGCCTGCACACTTTCTTGAAAACCTTTGGCATCGGCAACAGCATAATTAAGGTTGTACTTGGCATTTTGGTATTCGTCTATCCCTATGACCAACAAATGCGCTTGGATACCTTGTGGCTTTATCAAAGACTGGGAAGGTTTGTAATGCAGCACAAGCTTTTCGGGCCTACTTTCGGTACCTTGTGAGTTAATAGCTATTGCCAAAAATTCGTTTACTCCTTCAATTAAGGTAACCGAATATTCCTTTGAATTACCATTGGGGGTAACATCATCCTCTACCAAAAGGTTTCGGTTCTTGTTCCCTACCAACTTCCCATTTTGATACAATCGCAATTCTACAATTTGATCGCCATTGGCCTTTCCTTCAACAGAAAGGTTTGCTGTTTCATTTTCGGTCTCCAGTTCCTTCACATCTACATCGTCTTCAACGGTAAGATTTCGGGTTCCATCCAAATATTTCAGCATCACCGAAGGAGGTTCTTTGATATTGGCAAGCGATGCTACCAATTTGAATTCCTTTTCTGCCAAGACCTTATAAATAAGTCTTGGTGTATAGAATTGATTGAAGACGCTTTCCAAGGGCACTACTTCCTTTCCTTTTACAAACGTTACCTTATCCCAAGCGTCTGGGGAGCCTTCAAAAAGTCCTTCGGGCGTGAGGGCAATCCAGTTGTGATCCTCAAAGACATAAATCCTGAGAAGTTCTTTATTGGCTTGAAGGTCATAAAATTTCAAAGCACTGGATTCGGTAAAGGCAAAGATTCGATCGTTGACAAAAACACCTCTTGAAAATCCTTTTTCATCTTCGGAAAAGGAATTCACCAATTTTCCCGTGGGAATGTGGTACAAAAAGGATCCAGAGGTAAATCCAGTAAAAAAGAGGTACTCGCCACTGGGTGAAAATTCAGAATCCATCATGAAATTTTCGAAATGAGTGGGGAACGAACGAATAATGGCCCCTGTTTTCACATCCAATACTTCCACCTGTCGGGTGGCTGCATTGGCAGCAATAAGTTGGGTTCCATCAAAATTGTGAACGACCGAAAAATACCTTCCATCTACCACCCAAAGTTCTTTTCGGGTTACATAATCAAAATAATGCAAGCGTTCATTTCGAACTTCATCCCCATAGAGGTCGCGGGTAATGTATGCTACTGCATTGGCATAGGGCGCCAAGCTCACACTATGGCTGAAATAGGGAGGTTCTCCCGCTATCATTTTAGAAAAAACCTCTGTGCCTTCTTCGGTATCAATAATTCGCATCCCGCCTTTGCTGAATAGTGCCAGAAGATGAGACTTGCTATTAAAGTCAAACCCGTTTACCTCTCCATAATTTTCAATTAAATCTGAAAAACTATCGGGTTTGCCCCTTTCAAAAATTTTAATGGGATCGGTATTGGCGGTAATGGCAAGCACTTTGGAGGAGGTGGGATCTGGCACCATGGTTCCATCACTATAGTCATCCCGGTAATTGGTATGGTAGTTTGTAAAGCGTGTTGCGTTGGGTCCCGAATACAATGAAAAGGTTTGGTGATTGGCATATTTGGCCGAAAAGAGCAATTCCAATTCATCTTGCCCCGCATACAATGTAAGTCTTGTGGGGTTTAACAAGCTTTTCCCGTAGGTTACCGTAGGAATGCTATCATAGCGTTTATATTTACCATAGGGAGTGTCATACCCCACTTGTGCATATAGCCACTTGCCATGGGGAAGCAATGCGATTTTTTCTTCTTTACGGTCAATTTTTCCCAAAACGGTCCCAGTTTTGGCATCTACTTCGGTGAGTGCGCCTGTTCCAGGGGCCAACCAAAGGGTAGTGCCATTATCGTTTACTACAGCATCCCCACGGAAAGGGATTGCCTCCCCCACGACGCCTTGCAACGGAACCGTATGGCGCCATACTTCGGCTTGGGTTTTGGGATTCAATCGAATAAAAGTTGCCAAACCATTGTCTTGATCGTAGACAGCTTTAATCACATCCCCATTTTCCATAATGGCCACGCAATAACCTTTTAACTCGTGGTAGGTTCCATTTAAAAAATCGTAAACATAATTCTCAAAATAGTCGGTGAGGATGAGCAAATGACTTAGGGTACTGTTGAATTCAAAATGGTTGATATTTCCCTCCCCTGGAAAAGGGGCAATTTTTCCGGAATTGAATGTTTCAGAATTCTCGTCTAGCGAATATAGGGCCTGATTGCCTTGGGTATCTTGCGCAAAAAAAGTAAGGGCGTGGAATTCAGGTGTATCTACATAATCCATTGCATAAATCCTACCCAGTGGATAGTTGCCTATCACTTCGAAAGTTTCATTACTATAGACCACAATGGTATTCTTGGTAAGGATATAGGTTTTTCCATCCCTCGAATTTACTTCTAGATCATTATTGTAATTATCCAAGTCTATGGTCCGGTACAATAACCCTGTTTGCTCGTTCCAAAATTTAAGGGTTTTGTCGGCATATCCATAGGTCACCAGAACTCCATTCTTGGTATCCAAAGCCGAATAACTTACATTCTGGGCATGTGTGCTTTGAACCACAAACTCCTGTTGGGCCTGCATGCACAGAGAAACCAGCAATGAAACGATGAATAAAGGAAAGCGTCTCATTTTATTGATGGGTTATTTCAACCATAAGGGGTACTACATATCCCTGGGCCCCATCTTTCACTTTAAAGCCAGGGGTGCCAGATGCATATTGAACCATGCTCTTGTCGATAAGCACCTCGCCCAATGCTGCTTTAATTTTGGTAGTTAATCCTCCCTCGGTGAGTTGCATCTTTTCTAATATGTCTTTTTCATCTAATTTCTGCTGGCTAAAAAGAATCAATAAATAATCTGTTCCCGGGTTGTTATCCATTCGAATCACTTTCTTCTCACTGGGGAATGCCAATTCCGAATTGGCTCCAATAAGTGGGGACATACCATCTTCAAAAGGAAGGATTTTATTTATTTTCTGTGATAAATCGGTCGCAAAAGCATAGATATATCCTTCATTTACATTATCCAAATAGAAGCGGAAACGGGTACCCGAAGGATACGATTCAATCATTTTGTAGGCAACCAAATCTTCTCCCTCCACATCATCTTCCACAACCAAATTTCTTGTTGAGGAGCGTGTCACTTCCATGGGTTGCCCGGTATTGGTCTCAAAACGTAAACTCCCTTCGGGAAGTAAAGCCGCAATAGGATTGGGATCTACTTGCCCAGCGGGAAGTGTTGGTTTAATGGGCTGGTTGGGGTTATTGGGTTCCACCCTAGGAAGGTTGGGCCGATTGGGCTGGTTGGGTGTGTTGGGCAACGTTTTAAGAACAGATGGCATGGAAGGTTTTCCATTACTATCTTTTCGTACATAATAACTATAAGGCTGCAAAGCACCCATAGCCCACGTTTCATACTCATTGTAGGGTACCCAAATAAATCCCCCATCACCCCATTGGGTTCCCCAACTATTCAATAGCCTGAATGCCCCTCCTTCATAATTATCATCATACCCAATCACAACCATGGCGTGGTACCCATGTTGATTGGCCACAGTCCCTTTTTCTGCCTCTAATGACCTCCAAGTGTTGGTGGCTTTGAAAAAACTTTGGGGAAGTTTCATCCCCAAAAGCACAGGATATCCTTCGGTAAGGGCTTTTTTGGTAGCATTTGTTTTTTGGCCATAATCCTGTGCATCAAAAAAGAAAAGTGTTTGATAGTCCCTAATACGATAATCGATGGCTTCTAATTGAACAGCGGTGCTAATTTCAGGATTGCACTGGTAAGGAAGCGAACGCAAAGTAGGAGCCCCAGCTACTTTTAGTGCCTCCAGACCAAACTTTGGATTGGCCCCCTTGCTACAGTCCAAGTCATCTTCACGTTTAATAATGGAGTACACAAAAGAAGGAGACAATGCATTTTCGGTAATGGTTTGGCGGTTGGTAATCCCTAAATCCTTTGCAAGCATGATGGTCCTCAAACCATACGCACTTGCATAGGCAACACAAGTTCCATATTGACCTTGATTTTCTGGCATTGGAGCATACTGTTCCAGGGAATAGCTACTAGGCAAATTTGTATACGTAGCTGCCGTAAATTCTACTTTATAAGGAATGCTTCTATACGATTCTTCATCCCAAATCATTCCCATGGGATATTCTTGTCCTATTGAAAAAAAAGGGATCAAGAGAATTAACAAAAAGAGGTGTCTCATAACGTTTGGTTTTTACTCCCTAAAATTCTACTTTTTACTTTTCATCTGAAATAGGGCAATTGACGTATTAAAATAAAAAACCCTCCAATATTCTTTGGAGGGTTTCCTAGTCATATTAAAAAAAATTATTCTTTAATAAGTTGTTTGGTAATGGTTACCTTTTCAGCCTGAATAACCACAAGATAGGTAGCCGAGGCCAAATTGGAGATATCCATTGAAATCTCAGTATAGTTATCACGTACATCATAAGTATTAACCAACCTACCTGTTACATCGTAAATACTCACTGCATTCAAAGGAATTGCTTGAGGGTTAGCAATATTCACTATGTTATTGGCAGGGTTTGGATACATGATAAGGGTACCAATATCAAAATTAACCTCTTCATTGCCCAGCACGCTCTCCACGGTAAGCTCGAAGGTACAGCACCCCACGTTACCGTACTCGTCCTCGGCGCACACGTTGATGGTGTACACCCCGTCGGGCAACAGGGTACCTGGTGCAGGGTCCTGGGTAAAGACGGTCACCGGGTCGGTACAGTTGTCCGTGGCGGTGATGCCGGCCGTGGCCCAGTAATCGGGCAGTTCATAGAACAGGTTGAGCGGCCCCGGGTCGACGGTCGTGTCGGCAGGGCAGTTCTCGAGCATGGGGCCCATGGCGTCGACCACGGTCAGGGTAGCGGTGCAGGAGGCAAGGTTGCCGCTGGCATCGCTGGCGAACACGGTCACGGTGATGGAGGTCCCTATGTCGTCACAGGTCACGTCGGTCACGTCCACGGCGGTGATGGTGATGCCGCAGGCATCGAAGGAAGCGGCCGTGTCTATGAACAGGTCGGGGGTCACCTCGGCCATGCCGTTCTCATCGAGCTCCACGGTGGCGTCCATGCACACCAGGATCGGGTCGGTGATGTCCACCACGTTCACCGTGGCGGTACAGGTAGCCGTGTTGCCGCTGTCGTCGGTCACCGTTACCTCCACCTGGTTCTCCCCTAGGTCGGAGCAGTCGAACTCGATGGTGGTGCTGGCAGGTTCCCCTACCAGGTAGTTGATCGTACCGTTGAACACCCTCGGGCTGAAGGGCGACCCGTCGAAGGGCGCATTGGTGGCAGCACCCAGGGCAAGGGCAAGGTCGGCATTGGAATAGGCCGTCGACCCGGGGGACGGGTCGGAGCCCGTACCGGAATAGCTGTGCCCGTGAGAGGCATCCAGCACCAGTGCCATCCCGTAGGTGGTACCCGCCGTAAGGGTCAGGGCAGTGCCCAGTACCGCATTGGAGGGGACGTTGATCGTACCGGAGGCCGTACCGGAGGCAGTGGCCGAAAGGGTCCACGCACCGGGGTCGCCGGTGTTGCCCACGTAGCTGCCCACCAGGGTATAGATGTCCATGGTGAAGGCACCGGGCTCATCGGTGTTGATGTCCATGTCGGTGATGTTGATGTCCTGTGGGCCCACCGTCACGTCGAAGTAGATGGCCCCACCGTTGGAACCGCCGTTGTTCGAGTCGAAAAGGGTCGTGATCGTGCCGGGGACGGGAGCACCGCCTCCGGTGGTCACCGTGTAGCCGCAGGCCTCGTCAACGCTCAGGAGCAGGTCCGCAACGTTCACCGTCACGGTCCCAGTGGTACCGTCAAGGACCGCTTCGTAGGGAGCGGAGACCACTTCGTGGGAATAGGAGATCCCCCAAGTGTTGATCGTTCCGGTATCCCCGCCCGCATTGTCCCTAACGGTAAGTGTCCAGGTACCCAATGTACTCTCGCCGTCGAAGGCAGAGAGCGGGTTGTTCGGGGTGAACGAACCGTTGATGGTGGGCACGCCCGCACCGCACTCGTCCTCCACGGGGGAGCCAGCCTCGTCGTCGAGGGTGGCAAGGATATCGTTGCCCGAGCAGCCAAAGGTAGAGGCAGGTACCCCGGGACGGTCCAAGATGGTCACCGTGGTGCCCGATGGGGACTCGAGGGTCACGTCGATGTCGCCCACCCAGGTATGCGAGATGTCAAGGTCCACGTTCAGGTCGGTGATGATGAAGTCATCGGTCACCGTGAGGGTCGTGGAAACCCCGTTGGTATCGTTGTCCGGAATGGCCACCCCGGGGGAGTCGCTCGCCGTATCGGTCACGTCAACGGGCTCGCCGATACAGGCAATCACCGGTGCGGTGTTGTCCTCAACGGTAATCACCGCCGTACAGGTAGAGGTGTTGCCGGCAGCATCGGTAGCGATTACTGTTACGGTATTGTCCCCTACATCGGCACAGGTAAAGTCAAGGCTTGGTACTGGTGGTGCTGCAATATTGTATACAATATTACCGCTAAAGTTTCGTGGTCGGAAAGTAGTTGTAAACAAACCTCCTTTTCCAGCACCTTCATACACTTCAAGATTAGCATCACTTGCCCATAAAGCACCTTCCGTTGTTCCATTAACATATCTATGGGTTCCAGGGCCTACGTCAGCCACATAAAAGGAATACGTATTTCCGGCAGTAAGTGCAACGCCCATATTAAGTCCAAGAGGGGTTGGATTGTCTTGGCCATTTCCGGGTACTCCGGAAGCTGTACCAACCAAAGTCCAATCGCCAGCATTACTCTCCGAACCAATATAAGTACCTGTTTTAAAATAAATTTGGTAATCTACAGTAGTAGTACTGGTATTGTTCACATCGAAGGATTCTATGGTGAGATCTACCAAAGGCACCACTTCAAACATATTCCCAGCAGAACCATTATTAGTACTGAAAGTTGTGGTTAGTGAGCCGGGACCTCCTCCAACAGGCAAAAACTCCATCATAACCCCTGGGCAGTTGTCTGTGGCAGTAGCCACGTCGCCGGGCAATACGGTCACGTTACCGGAGGCATCAAGCTCGACGGTAAGATCAGAACACGTTACCATAGGAGCTTCCGTATCGTTTACAGTGATGGTAAAGCTACAGGTAATTGAATTTCCATTCACATCGGTTGCCGTATATTCAATGGTGGTCGATCCTATTGGGAATACACTTCCGCTAGGATCACCAGCAGTTTGTTCTACTGAAGCCACCCCACAATTGTCAATTGCAATAGCATCTGCAAAGAACACTTGGGCTCCACAAACCCCTGGGTCGTTATCAACGGTAATATCCATCGGACAGGAAATGGTAGGCGGAAGACTATCTACTACCGTTACTGTGGCGTTACAAGAAGAAGCATTTCCAGCTTCATCAGTAACAGTTAATGTTACCGTTGTTCCGCCGCCGCCACTAATAGGCGCTCCTGGAACCCAATCGGTAGCGGGATCCATGTTTTGCAAAGCACCATTGGCGTTGGTCCCAGTTTCATCAGCCGTAATAGCACTTCCCGTACCTTCTTCTATGGTATAGTTCATTACTAAACCAGGTTGCGGGCTTACCAAACTAAGATTCATGCTGGCAAGGATTTCGGCTTGTGATCTAGCCACGTTCCAAAATCTAACCTCATCTACTTGACCATTCAATCTAAAGGGTGTTCCGAAGAACAATGTTTGGCCAATATAGAAAGGTTCTGTTGTGGAAGAAGTAAAGTTTCCGGAGGCAGGTGTAGTTCCCACCAAATTACCATTGATATAAAGTCGCAAATTCGCACCATCGTATGTAAAGGATAAATGTTGCCATTGGTTAACGACCAATCCAGCTCCAACTACATCGAAATTAACGCCACTACTATTTCTAAATCTTGCTTCCACAGAGTTGGTGGTTAAATGCAATAGATAGATATCGGCATTGGATTCATTTCTAAATCCGAAGAATCCATCGAAGTTTGGAAAGTTTGGCGCTGTATTCCTTGGGAAAACCCAACCTTCAAGGGTAAATGAATTGGTACCTGCCAAAGATGCTGAAGCGTTGGGTACTGAAACAAAATCATTTACACCATCAAAATCCAATGCAAAATCACTTCCTGGAGTTGTGGCATCGGCACAGGTGAAGGTATCGGGAGAAACCGAAAGGACCAAGTTTGCTGGAATTGTACAGTTATCGGTTGATCCACCGTCCACATCGGAAGGGAGGATAGTAGCATTTCCATTGATATCGAGTTGCACTGTAATATCTTGGCAAACGGCAACGGGAGGTTCAGTATCTGCTACTGTTACACTAAAGGTGCAATTGCTTGTGTTTCCGCAGTCATCGGTAATATCAAAAGTATTCACCGTAGTTCCCACGGGGAAAACACTACCAGAGGCCAATCCACCAGTTTGGGTTACGGTTACATTTCCGCAGGTATCGGTTCCTGTCACAGCCGTATAATTTACTACGGCCCCACAAATACCGGGATCATTACCTACCGATATATCCCCTGGGCAATTGGTAACCGTGGGGAAGGTAGTATCTACTACTGTGATGATTTGATCACAACTAACTGAGTTTCCACAATCATCGGTCGCTGTCCAGGTACGGGTGATGGTTTCGGTATTACCGCACATGGGTGTTGAGGCATCGCTATAGGTTACCGTAGCATTACAGTTATCGGTAGCGGTTGCTGTTCCTGTAATAGAAGGATCTGTATTGTTCCCAAAACCTGTCCAAGATACTTCTACCGAGAAATTATGCAAACAGCCTCCATCACCTCCTACATCATCATTTACTTGAAGGGTCCACGTTCCTGCGGCAACTTCCCCGTTAAAAGCTGAAAAAGGACTATCAGGTTGATATGTACTATTAATAGCTGCATTTACGGCATAATTTCCTGGGCAAGTTTCTGAGTTGCTACCCGTAGATACGCCTCCAATACAGGAAGCAGAAGTAGGCCCTCCTGCTGCATCGTCAAAGGTAGCAGAAACGTTATCTGAATTTCCACTTCCACCACAGACAACATTATCAATCACTTGTACGACGGTTCCAGAAGGACTAATCAAGGAGATATTTAAATCCCCTACCCAGCTATGGTCTATATCAAAACTTAGATTCACATCGGTAATGGTTGCGCCCCCGGGAATACCGCTTAAATCGGCAGTGGGGTTACCCACATTACCCGTTGTAGAATCGCCCCAGCTAATGGTGGGGCCTGTATAGTTGGCCGTATTGGTGCCATTGATGATTCCGCCAGGGGAACACTCTACCGTTGCATCGGCAGGACAAGTGATTACAGGTAAGGTTGTATCATCTACTGTAACGGTATGATCGCAGGTTGCGGTGAAACCACAATCATCGGAAACCTCATAAGTACGGGTAACGGTTACGGGACACGTACCTGAAGTAACCTCATTGATCATGGAAATGGAGGTAGCACCTGTAACGGTACCACCCGCTGCCTGGAATGCAGCAATGCTTGTATACAATGGTGCATCGCCAATGCCACATCCTTCAATATTCATGGTAGGTGGGCAGGTTACTGCTACGGTAGATGGGCTGCAGGTCAAGGTTAAATCAAATGTCCCTGTAGCACTACCAAAACCATGCACCAAAACATAATACGTTTCTCCTGCCGAAACACAAACATCTAGCAAAGAGGTAAATCCAGAACAACCTGGGCCATCATCATTACCCCCTTCGCAGACTAAGCTTCCACAGGATCCGGAGAATACGGAGATTTTAGTATCATATCCTGCTTGGTTACAAGTACTCAAAGTAGCTTGTCCATCAAAACCGGCAAAGCTATACCAAACCCCTGGAGCCGTATTTGAGGTACCACAAAATCCAACGTTATCAATAGTTGATGAAGTAGTATCGCCAGTTACCGTATCGCCACAATTCATGGAAATAGCACCCGTACAAAAATCATTAGGTACCGCTGGAGGGGCGCAGGTAAGGGTAAGGTTGAAGGTTCCCACAGCAGATGCAAATCCGTGTACCAAAACCAGGTAGGTTGTTCCTGGCGTAGTGGGTACGGTTACCTGAGAGGTAAAACCGCTACATCCGGGCCCGTCGTCATTTCCGCCCACACAAACCAAAGTTCCGCAAGATCCTGAAAATACCGAAATCTTGGTATCATAGGCCGCTTGATTACAAGTACTTAAGGTCGCTGAGGGACCAATTGCGGTAAAGGAATACCAAACTCCTGGTGCTGTATTACTAGTAGTGCAGGTTCCCACCCCATCAAAGGTGGCCATAGTCGTATCGCCTGCTACGGTATCCCCACAGTTCATGGGTTGTGCATTGGCACAAAGATCATTTGCTGGAGCGGCACTACAAGTACCAATCAAACAGTTTCCGGGTGTATTGACGGTATTAAGTACAACAGCACCGGGCTGTGGCCCAAATCCTTGGGTGAAATCTACTCCCACAGGATCGTTATGACAATAGCTCATGATGGTTCCACCACCAGGAGGTGATGGAGGTAGTGGGCAGCCTCCTTCCGTGAAACCAGCACAACCATCAATAGCCGTGTTGTTGCCGTTCCAAACGCAAGCATGTGTATGGCGTGATCCCAGCAAGTGGCCCATTTCATGGGTAATGATCATCACATTAAAGGAGAAGGTAGGAACCGTATTGAAACTAGTTCCCGAAAAACCACTAAAACAAAGACTGTCATCTACATTGGCCGCACAAATACCACTAAACCCTGCTGCAAGACCTCCAATGTTCTGTACTTCTACCAAATGTCCTAAATTTCCATTGATGGAAGAAGTTTGCGCTTGAAAGGCAGACAATTGTTGGCCAGTATTGGCCCCGTTGTATGGATCGGCCGTGGTCCAAATAAACATTTCAGACGTTTGCATGGGAATGCCTTCATTGGCATACAAGGTGTAGCAATTTGCAAAAACACCGTTCAGGAAGTTGGTAGTATTGGTTAAGTTTCCGCCAAAAGCATTGAAGACCGATTGTCCCGCTTCAATGTAGATACAAACCACATCACCGGGATCCCTATTTTGAGGTGCTTGCAATTGCTCTGCCGAATAGCCCACCCCGTCATCGGGCGTGGTACAGCTAAAAGGATCTTCCATTAACAAATCGCGCTCATTATAGATAATGTGCTTGCTCTGGGAATCCTGAAGGCGTCCTATCACATAATTTCCTTCCCCAAAGGAAATGAAACCCATCACCTCATTATTGAAGATGCTTATCCCAACCAAAGAGTGCGGCTTACCAGCTACAATACCACGATAATGCTTCCCGCGGTCAATGGTGTTGGTAATATCCTGCCCATCGCTGGTACGAACCCTAAAATTGGACGAAAAAATTTCTTTTTGAATCAATTCCAAGGTCACGGTTTCTCCCCTTTCGTTAATGGGTAAGGTCAATTCAATTTCCCTTGGATTTTTTTGAACCAAATCTGCCACCTTAGCAGGGCTGAAGTCAAGGACAATTCCTTGTCTTACGGCATCTTTGTGAGTTCCACTGGCTTTAGTGAAGCCATTGTTGAAAAGCTCGTAAGGCTTGAACTTTCCGGGTTTGATTTTGGTAGACACAACGTCTTCAGCAATTCTACCGATTCGGCCTTGAGAAAAAACCATAAGCGGCAAAAAAACTGCTAGTAGTAACAGTATTTTTTTCATAATTGATTGGATTAGTTGGTATTAAAATACTATTAATTTTCCAATCCAATACAAAATTTAGATAATTTGTAATGAAATTCCGTTAAACTAACCTCTTGGAGAATAGATCTGTTACCAAAATCATAAAGTCTATAAATCATATTTCACCACCAGCATAAGAATTCTGGGTAGTACAAAGTATTGACTTGTGGTATTGAATTCTTCGTTGAAACTGTCGTTATTGGTCGCACTGGTATTGATAATATTGGTGGCCTGAAGGGAAAATTCCCATGGGCTTTCGCCTTTTTGGTAGTAAAGGGTTCCATTCAAAAAGGAGTACTGGTTTTGAATGGTTTTGTCCTTGTCTGAATAGTGGTACAGGTCCCAATTGGCCGAAAGGGTAAACGATTTCAAAAAGTTAATGTCCACATTGGCATACGGCCTTTTGGTATAGAAGGTTTGCTGAACCCCCCCATTATCATAGCGGTTAAGGGTAAAGTTATACCCCACTTCAAAATTGGGCCATTCCTTAAAACTGCTTCGTGCGCTTACCCTGTAATTTTGGGTAAGGCTCTCACTTTGGCGAATGTTTTGGTTAATGGTGTTGTACAATTTGCTCAAGCTCACATTGGCATTGGCTACCCACTCAATCTTTTTGATCCTTTTGCTAAAGCGCCCAAAAGCCGAAAAGGTTTCATCGGGAAAATTACTATCGATATTTTCGGGAGTAGTGACTTGGTTAATGGCCACTATTTGGGTATTGTTTTTAATGCCGTGGATTCTTCGGGAATAATTTAAGGACCCCGAAACATTGGTATAGTTAAACAAGTTAAAACTAAAGTACGTTAGGTTATAACTATGCGAAATGGCATTTTCCAGTAAACGATTTCCACGGTACAGCCGGTTGTAATTATTGAACACATAGGCTTCAGCAAAACTATTTACATCGGTGTAATCTGCCGAAAGGGAATAGGTAAACCGTAGGCTTTCGCTTTTCTTTATTTCCCAAAGGGCAAATACATCGGGAAGCAGTTTCCAATCGTTTTGGGTGATGGAAAACCCTTGTTGTTCATTGCGCAGCCCATAATGGTGCAGTGTTACTCCAGGTGAAAAGGTAAATTGTCCAGTTTTGAATTTATAGTGCATTCCCAAAAATAGATCACTAAAACCATAGCGAACATCATTTAACAAAGAGGCCGTTTCGCCATCAATTTTGGGGGTTTCAAGCAAATCTTCCCTATCCCCATTGTCCAATAATTGAAAAATGGAGGATTTGAAACGTTGCCTACTAAGGGTGGTTCCCAAAGTGAGATTGACATTACTTTTGTTATTGATGATATGGTAGTAATCTATTTTGGCATCCAACTTATTGGTTTCAATGTTCTTGTCTTGATTGATGTTGAACCGGTTTTGAAGCGTATCTATGGGCAGCACCCCCGGAAATGGAAGCAAATCGGTAATGGCGTTGTAAAAGGGGTCTTCCTCTTGCCACAAATGCTGTACTTGCCCCGCAAAGATATTGTTGTCGTTAAGGGTGTAATAGAGGTTTAGGTTTTGATTGATTGAACTGGGCTTGTTTTCTTTTTCTTCGGAAATGGAATTACTCGCGTCTTGAAAAAGGGAAAGCGTGGAATCATCCTCTGTTTGCTTGGATGCCTTTAGCAATACATCATAATCCATTTGAAAATTCACATTAGGCTTGTACACACTGCTCAATTTGAGCATTCCCAGTTGGTTTTTTTGTTTTGAATTACTGGCAGTGCTTTCCGATACACCCGAAGTAATGTATTGTGTGATGGAATTGGTGACCATATTCGTGGTATTGTCCGAAAGGATGCCAAAACCGCTTACGTCCCATTGATTGGTGGCGGCAAGGCTAAAGTTCCCGGCAAGGAATTTGGTTTCAATACTGTTAGCGCGGTTGTTTTGGGCAACGGCAAAGCCCAAATCGCTTTGACTGATGTTGAAATTGGTTCCTCCACCCCTATTAAAATTGCGAAAACCTCCCGTAAAATTAAAATAGTCCCTCCAGGTAAAAGGCACTTCGCCAATATCGTTTACATCGGTAATGAAATTGAGGCTGTACTTGGGGTTGTAATAAAACAGCTTTGGGTGGGCTAAATAGCGCGCATTGGTTTCATCATCAATGCCCGATCCGGCTGTAACCTCCCCAAACCAAAAATTCTTTTTACCTTCCTTTAACTTAATATTGATGGCTACATTATCCTGGTTGTTGGTCACATTCCGAAGCTGTCCTACTTCACTGTAATTGCGCAGTACTTCCACTTTATCCACAGCATTGGCCGGGATATTCTTGGTGGCCAATTTTGAATCGCCATCAAAAAAATCCTTTCCCTCCACCATCACTTTTTGAACAGTCTTCCCTTCCACCTGAATTTCCCCATCCTCATTCACCTCAACCCCTGGGAGGTTTTTCATGACATCTCCCAATTTCTTTTCGTCTCCTCTATTAAAAGAATCGGCATTGTACACAATGGTATCTCCCTTTACGGTCACGGGCATTTCGTAGACGATTTCTACCCCATCCAACTGGTTCGCCTGCGGACTCAAATTAAAATTCAAGGTTACGTCTTCGGAACCTTCCGGAATGGTAATTTCCTTCTCTTGGGTCTCAAACCCCAAAAAGCTGGCTCTTAAAAGGTAGGTATTGTTGGCAGGGAGATCGAGTTGAAAACGCCCTTCAAAATTGGTAATGGCATACGATTCAATATCACCACTAGATTTTACGGTGGCAATCACATTAGCCAATTCCAGGGGTTCTCCTAAGCTATCTTTGATAAACCCACGTAATTTGATACTTTGGGCAGTAGCATTAAAAGCACCTATTACTGCCAATAAAAAAAATAGTTGTTTCATTGTTTGCTGAAAGTAATGGATCTCGATGAGACCCTCCCATATTATCCGCCAAAGCGCCTTCCACCACCGTCCCTTCGTCCACCGCTATTCCTAAAGTTTTCTCGCATTTCTTCGGTCTTTTCCTTTACAATTTGGTTGTATTCTGCCCGGGAAACTTCCTTCCCTTTTTTTGGAGGCTCAATGGTTTCTTTTTCCTTGGTATTTAGTACAATTTTGGAACAAAGAATAGTCGTTCTATCTACATTCAATTCCAAAATAAGTCCTGGTAATCCTGCATATTCCCCTGGGCCATTTTTAATGGGAATTTGGGGCGTAAACCAAGCCGTAACCAATACTTCTTTGGGCACTTCAATCTCATCCATAGGATCCTTTGTTTTGGTGGTATCGGTAGTATTCTCTGCTTCCTTTTTTTCTTCGCTGTCACGATCCCGCCTTCTTCGGGCAAAGCTAAAATCGGTAGGATCTACTTGCTTTATGGCCGTTGCCTTAATGGCTAAATACTGCCCTATTTGTTTAGACTCCTTCCCCACTTGCCAATCTAAATGCGGAATACTATCATTGATCAAAAATTGTTTCCCGAAAAATTCCCGCTCTTCCAAAAGTTGACGGGTTGTCAAATTTTTATATTGTTCCCCTGCCGAAAAACTGCTCATCATCATTCCAAAACCCCGGTTACCTTCTCCTGCCTCCAGCTTTTCCTCTTCTTTATACACCGATTCATCACCACTGAAGGTAAGGATGTAGGTCTTTTCCAAGAAGTTTTTCATACGTTCCATGATTTGTTTCTTCATGTCTTCACTCATATCCCTCCTTCCAAAATTATCCATATCTACGGTAGTTTTGGATTCATAATAAGCCTTCCCATTAATATTTTGGGAAAACGAAACAAAAGGTACTAACAGGATGAATAGGGCAACAATTGATTTCATAAGTGTACGGGTATTTAAAAGCTACAGCAAAATACATTTTTCCTAGTTACCGTTTGACCCTTCCTTGTTAAAATAGTGGTAAAGTTAGCCCCCTATTCGAATGCGCATGTGATTTCCATCATTCCTGCGGCCATCGCCCTCAAATTGTTCGTTCATTTCCTTCATTTTCTTCTCCATGATTTCCTGGTATTCGGTATTGGTGACCACTTGTCCTTTACTGGGTTCTTTGAGCGAAAGGCCCTTCTCGGGATATAGAACAATTTTGCTACATAAAATAGTTTCTGAACCATCATTTACTTCCAAGATTAAACCAGGCAGCCCACCGTAATTTGCGGGGCCATTTTGAACGGGGATTTGCGGTGTATACCAGGCAGTGACCATTACTTCCTCTTCCACTTTTCTTTCGGTGGAGTCACCTTCACCATTTTCGGAAGAAGACACGGCCTCCAAGACGGTACGAGTAGTGGTATAACTTGCTTTAAAACAAGTATATTCCCCTATGTTTTTGGTTTCCTTGCTCAATTGCCAATTGGGTTTTTCCAAGGCATCCTTAATTAAAAATTGTTTTCCAAACATTTCCACTTGATTGGCATACCGGTTTTCGGCTACGTTTTTATATAGGACATCATTGCCTCCCGAACCGGCAACAACAATTTTCATCCCGCCACCTTCCAAAACCGAGTCGTCATCCAACTTTTCTTCCTGCTTATAGGCCGACTCATTTTGGGAAAACTCCAAAAAATAGGTTCGTTCCGATTGCTTTTTGAGCATGGCCATGATTTGGTCCCTCATGCCATCATTCATGGTGCTATCCAGTTGCACGTCGAATTTTCTTTGACTTTTATAGGTAGCAATACCTTCTATTTGTTGGGCATAAAGGCAATGACAAACAAATAGGGTAAAAAATAAAGATACATGGGTAAGTGTTTTCATAAGAAGCTGTTTAAAATTGCTTTACAAAGATGCAAAGTCCTTTTCGGTTTTTGGGTTAAGGAGTGTTAACGTGTGTTAACGAACCATTGTCAGCCTATTTTTCCTTCCTATTTTTGACGTATGAATACAAGCATAAGCAAAAAAATTCTCTTTTACATTGCCTTGGTCATTGCTGTTACCCTTTGTATACAGGCATACTGGAACTACAAAAATTATGAAGTGGGCAAACAACAGTTGATCAATGATGTACAGACCAGTTTGGACAATGCCGTGGATCACTATTTTACACAGTTGGCCACCCGTAGCTCTTTCCAGTTTTTGGGGGATTCCTTACGGTTTTCCAAAAAAGGAATGCTGAATCATTTTTCATTTATTGATGATTCCTTAATGAAGACAGCAAATAAATGGAGCCTTGACACCCTTGTGGAGGGAATGACTATTTTTAAATCCCTCTCCAACGATAGCCTTGGGGTGAATATTTCCATCAACGATAACCATCCATCGCAAAGTACCCAATTACTTAAATTCATTGATTCCACCCACAATCCTGTGGAAATCCTTTCCTCGAAAATTATCGTTTCCTTTTCGGAAGACAACCTATCACTCCCCAAAATAGACAGCCTCCTGGGGCTTGAATTGCAACGCAAAAACATTCCCATAGCCTATGGCTTGATTGCCTCACATGATTTTGGAAAAAGTGAAACCCTTCGTCCAGAAATCATAGAAAAAGCGACGTTGAAAACAAAATCAACCTCTCCTTTTTTCTTTCAAGGCACAACGCTTTCCGTGCATTTTACCAATGCGACCTTTTCGATTCTAAAAAGAAATGCCTTTGGGATATTTCTTTCCTTTTTATTGGTGGGAGGGGTTATTGCTGCCTTATTGTATTTGCTCAAAATCATCCAACAGCAAAAGCAATTGGCCGAATTGAAGAACGACCTCATTAGCAACATCACCCATGAATTCAAGACCCCCATTGCCACCATTGGGGTAGCGTTGGAGGCCATTGAAAATTTCAACGAAGAAAACAACCCGGAAAAAACCCAACGGTATACCAAAATTTCTAGGGAACAGGTGGAGAAATTGGACCTTATGGTAGAAAAATTATTGGAAACCGCCACACTGGATAGTCAGGATTTACCGTTAAAATTAACTCCATGCAACCTTGTTGCCCTGTTGGAAAAAGTAGTTCAAAAAGAAGCTTTCATTAAAGGAGAAAAGGAGTTGCATGTGAGTTTTCCAAAAGCAGCTGTGATATTGCCAGTGGATACTTTCCATTTTGAAAACGCCTTAAATAATATGATCGACAATGCCTTGAAATATGGAGGAAAAACGATTCAAGTAGCACTCCAAAAAAAGAAAGAAAGTGTGGAAATTTCCTTTTCAGACTCGGGAAATAGCCTCAATGAAAGTCACGCAAAGCATTTGTTTGAAAAGTTTTATCGGGTGCCAAAAGGCAATACGCATGATGTAAAAGGGTTTGGCATTGGACTCTATTACACCAAAAAAATCATTGAAAAACACGGCGGGACTATCCTACTCATCCCACAACCCAATACCGTCTTTAAAATTACATTACCTTATGGCTGAACCCATGACCATACTCTTAGCCGAGGATGAGCCTTCATTGGGGCTTATTATTAAAGAAGCCCTTGAAAGCCGAGGGTTTAAGGTCCTATTTTGCCACAATGGGGAAGAAGCCTGGGAAGGGTTTCAAAAGGAAAATCCCACTCTTTTGGTGCTGGACGTAATGATGCCCAAAAAAGATGGTTTTACCTTGGCCAAGGAAATCCGAAAGCAAAATACCACCATCCCCATTCTGTTTTTAACGGCCAAATCACAAACCAAAGATGTGGTGGAAGGATTTCAGTTGGGTGGAAACGATTACCTCAAGAAGCCCTTCAGTATGGAAGAGCTTATTGTTCGTATTCAAAGTCTGGTAAAACGCCACGTTCCTTCAGAACTTCATGAAATGCCCATTGGGAAGTATTTTTTTCACTACAAAAAACAGGAATTGCAATTTGGGGAAGAAAAACCCCTTTCCTTGACCCACCGGGAGGCCCAACTACTCTACCAATTGTTACAGCACAAAAACCAAGTAATGGTCCGTTCGGCAATTTTGAAAAAATTGTGGGGGGATGATACTTTTTTCAATGCTCGCAGCATGGATGTTTTCATTACAAAACTTCGAAAAAAACTGGAAAAGGACCCCAGCATTCAAATTATTAACGTACGAGGGTACGGCTATCAATTGGTATGTTGAAATTGGAGCAGTTTTTGTATCTTGGAAGCCTATGAGAGTTTTCTTTGTCCTGTTTTTTCTCACTTTCCAAACCGGTATTTCCCAACAGGCGGATTTGGTCAACAAAACTGCTTTGAAAGCAGATACCTTTGTGGGTTTTGACGCTTACAAGCACATTTACTACATTGAAAAGGGTGCATTGCACAAGGAAGGGGAATTGGGAACATTTGTCTTTCAGGATTTTCAATTGGGGCCTATTGCTACCGTGGATATGATCAATCCTTTGAATGTGGTGGTTTTTTATGCCGAAACCAATACGGTCGTTTTTTTGGACAATCGATTGAACGAAAAGGAACGTATTCTCTTTAATGAACTTCCTTCTTTTTTAAATGTGAGCACCGCTACCAATGCTGGCAATAGCAGGCTTTGGGTTTTTAATGTAGACACCCAGCAACTGGAACTGTTTCATTACCGAAACCGGCAAGAAACCCAGGTTTCACAGCCTTTTAAAGGGAAATTAGTCGCCCAGACCAGTACTTTTAATGATTGTACATTACTTACCGATACCCACCTGCGCCAATTAAATGTATACGGAAGCCTCCTTTTTGAAATCCCTTTGGAAGGTTTTGAAAAAATTGTGCAATACAGTAAAACTGTTTTGGGATTAAAGGAAAACAATCTCTATTTGATTGGTGAAAATACCGTTCGGCCACTACCCATTCCCTTAAACGAAAAACCCATAAAAGACTTGCAGCTAACGCAGGATTTCCTGTATATTTACGACGGTAAAACACTGTATACTTTTACACTAACCCAACCCAAACCGTAAGGCTTATGCACGTTGCCATTGCAGGAAATATTGGTTCCGGTAAGACCACGTTAACCCGATTGCTTGCCAAACATTACAAATGGAAAGCACACTACGAAGATGTAGAGGATAATCCCTATCTGGATGACTTTTATAACCAAATGGAGCGTTGGTCCTTTAATTTACAGATTTATTTCCTCAACAGCCGTTTTAGGCAAATTTTGGACATTCGTGAAAGTGGAAAGAGCGTTATTCAGGATCGTACCATTTATGAAGATGCTTTCATCTTTGCACCCAATTTGCATGCCATGGGCCTTATGACCAACCGTGATTTTGAAAATTACCGTGCTCTTTTCGACTTGATGGAAAGTGTGACCAAAGGCCCCGATCTTTTGATTTATTTAAGAAGCTCCATTCCCAATTTGGTGAATCAAATCCATAAACGTGGGCGGGAATACGAAAACTCCATTAGCATTGATTACCTAAGCCGTTTGAATGAACGCTACGAGGCTTGGATTCATGGCTATGACAAAGGAAACCTTCTTGTGATTGATGTGGACCACATCAACTTTGTAGACAAGGCCGAAGATTTGGGGGAGGTCATCAATAAAATTGATGCTGAGCTTCACGGACTTTTTTAAATTTTTTCCTTTTTTTTTTGTTTCCCTTTTAAAAAGAAACTATCATTATTTTTATAAACTTTAACATAAAAACAATGAAAAAAATAACACTTTTATTTTTAACAATTATATCTATCATATTTATTTCCTGCTCAAAAAATAATGATGAATCAAATAACGGAGATTCATTAAGTGATGGCGAAGCGCAATTGTCTGTAAACGGAAATGAATTTGTTTCTCAAAATACAGATATTTCTGCTGTCTTAGTAAATGAAATGATGTCGCTCCAATTTGCAAATCTTCAAAGCGATGAAGTGGTACAAGTTACTTTTCGAAACCCGGCCATTGCAACATTTGACCTTAGTATTACAGGTGAAAACTATAATGCTGGAAGTTATGTTGTCTCAAATGTTCAATATAGTTCTTTATATGGCGAAGGTACCGGTGAGATAATTGTAACAAGCTATAATACAGCAAACAAAACAATATCCGGCAATTTTGAATTTGAAGCATATAATTTATCGGATGAAAGTTTAACTATCAATGGCATATTCCAAAATGTTAATTATGTCATAGAAACCAATACAACACTTGGGAATTCACTAAATGCTAAAATTGATGGAATGCCATTAATTCCAACCTCAGTTGCATCAGCGGAACAAACATCACAAGGTTATACCTATTACGGTATTGTAGGCACTAATGAAAATAGTTCTAAGGCAATTGCCCTATTCATATCCTCAGAAATTACTGTTGGAACGCATAAATTGAGTAGTATTGGTTATCCAGGGGGTGCGGTTGGGCAGTATCTTAAAGGAGTAGGAGGGATTACCCCTCCCTCTATCTATACATCTCTTGATGGAACTATTACTATAACAAGTTATGATCCAGTAGAAAAAACAATGCAAGGTATTTTTGTATTTACTGCAGGGGATCCTTTTGGTCAAGGCACCACTACATATAGTATCAGTCAAGGTGAATTTACATTAGACCTATAAATAAAATGAAAACCAAAAAGCCCGAACCATTGGTTCGGGCTTTTTTGTATAATAAAAGTGGAAATTAGTTTTTCTCTACTTCTTCAATTACTTCCTTCACTACTTTTTGACCCTCTTCTACTTTCACTTCGGCTTCTTTCATTGCTTCCAATTGGGCTTTTACTTCTTCTTCTGTTCCTCGAAAGGTTTTGGTTTCCGAGGTAGTTTCTCCATTAACGGTAGTCATAATGGTCACATTGGCAACAGTCTCCTCTCCTTCCTTGTTCATTTCAACCTTCACTTCTTTGGTTACCTTTTCTGCTTCTTGCGCTACTTTATCGGTCAAAACTGTTTTGGTACCATCTTCGGAAATAAACACCATCTCGGTTTCGTCTCCACTAATGATGGTTTCCTCGGCACTGTGTCCTCCTAGGATAGGAGAAATTACCAGACCAACCAAACAGGTTAATTTAATCAAAATGTTCATTGAAGGGCCAGAAGTATCCTTAAATGGATCTCCTACGGTATCCCCAGTAACAGCCGCTTTGTGAGCATCACTTCCTTTGTAGGTCATCTCACCATTGATTTCTACACCCGCTTCGAATGATTTTTTAGCATTGTCCCAAGCACCTCCAGCATTGTTCTGGAAAATAGCCCACATCACTCCACTTACACATACTCCTGCCATATAGCCTCCCAATACTTCGGCACCCAAAGGATAGTCCCCGGTTATCATGGCAGTTCCCAATCCTACTATAAGCGGGGTTACAATAGTAAGCAAGCCTGGCAAAAGCATTTCCTTTAATGCAGCTTTAGTCGAAATTTCAACACATTTCCCATATTCTGGCTTTCCGGTTCCTTCCATAATCCCCGGGATTTCGCGGAACTGGCGGCGCACTTCCTGTACCATTTCCATGGCGGCTTTACCCACCGATTTCATTGCCATGGCAGAGAACACCACGGGAATCATCCCTCCTACAAACAAAGCGGCCAAAACAGGTGCCTTAAAAATGTTGATGCCGTCTATTCCAGTAAAGGTTACGTAGGCCGCAAATAAGGCTAAGGCGGTTAATGCAGCAGAAGCAATGGCAAATCCTTTTCCAACGGCTGCCGTAGTATTTCCTACAGAATCCAAAATATCGGTACGCTCACGCACTTGATCTTCCAATTCGCTCATTTCGGCAACTCCCCCGGCATTATCTGCAATAGGTCCAAAGGCATCAATGGCCAACTGCATAGCGGTCGTGGCCATCATGGCAGAAGCCGCCAAGGCGACTCCATAAAACCCAGCCAATGCATAAGATCCTGCAATCGCAACGGCAAATAACAATACGCTCCAAAAGGTAGATTTCATCCCTACGGCCAAACCAGCAATAATGTTTGTGGCTGCACCAGTAGAAGAGTTTTGAACGATGTCCAATACCGGTTTTTTACCTAAACTGGTATAGAAAGCCGTCACAAAGGAAATCAATGCTCCTACCGAAAGACCAATACAAGCTGCCCAAAAAACATTGATGGAAGCTACTTCCCTTGCACCTTCTCCAAAGAAATTCATCATCATTTTTTCTGGAAGCATCCAATCGATCAAGAAATAACTAGCAATAAGGGTTAACCCAATGGCAAACCAGTTCCCCATATCGAGTGCTTTTTGCACTTGGGCTTCTTTGGCTTCATTATTTTTAATACTTACAAAAAAAGTTCCTATAATAGAGGCTAGTACCCCCACGCCTGCAATCACTAAAGGAAGAAGGATTGGGCCCATATTATTAAAGGCATCTGTAAATTGAGTTGTGGTAGACATGTCGCGTACCACATAATTTCCTAATACCATAGAAGCCAATACGGTTGCCACATAGGATCCAAAAAGGTCGGCTCCCATACCGGCCACATCTCCAACGTTATCTCCCACGTTATCGGCAATGGTTGCAGGGTTTCTGGGGTCGTCTTCAGGAATGCCTGCTTCTACTTTTCCAACCAAATCTGCACCCACATCGGCTGCTTTGGTGTAGATACCTCCACCTACACGGGCAAACAAGGCAATACTCTCAGCCCCAAGGGAGAAACCGGCCAAGGCTTCAAGGACAATCGTCATTTCGTTATAAAAATGGCCTCCTTCGGTAATAAATTGTCCTACAAAAAATAGAAAGAACAAACTCAATCCCAATACCGCTAGACCAGCTACACCTAGTCCCATGACGGTACCACCGCCAAAAGAAACTTTTAATGCCTGTGGCAAACTGGTTTTGGCAGCTTCTGCTGTACGTGCATTTGCTTCAGTAGCGATGCGCATTCCAATATTTCCTGCAAGGGCCGAAAAAATGGCTCCAAAAATAAAGGCAGGAACAATCATCCAACTAGTGGTTTCCACTTGTTTGGAAACAACAAATAGCAAGACAGAGGCAATCACAACAAATAGTACCAAGAGTCTATATTCGGCACTTAAAAAGGCCAAAGCACCTTCTTTGATACTTTTGGAAATAGATTGCATACGCTCATTTCCGGCAGCTTGTTTTTTTACCCAATTCATTTTGATGACCATGAAAAGCAAACCAAGTATGGCAAGTGCAATGGGAACGTAGATAATGTTTTGTTCTAGCATAGTTGAGTTATTTAGTGTAACAGTTTCAAAAATTGCGAGTGCAAAAGTAGTAAAATTGATTGGTAATGGAAATTAATAATCGGGAAGAATTTAAAAAGAGAACCCAAACTCACCCGTAACCCCAAATCTCCTAGCATCGGGATGATCCAAGTAGTTTCCGCGGAAGTTAAAATCAATCCTAAAAATCCGGAAGATATTACCCACGCCCACGCTCCATTCCCAATATCCTTTGGTAGGAGCTTGCATCAATAATCCGTTGGGCTGGTTGAGGGCCATATTCTCATTAGAAAGAGTGCCGTATGCCGCCCTAACCCCTACAATTTCCCTAAGATTGAGTTTTCGTAACCAAGGGACCCTTGAGAACAATCGCCCTCCAAAATTGTGTTGCAGGTGCATGCTCAAGTAACTATCACTTACAAATTCGTAATAATCGAGATTGGTAAAGGTATTATAAATACTAAATAAGGTTTGGTTTCCGGGAATGGGGCTTAAAAGCCCTAAAGGGACGGGGTCAAAAATTTTCCCAGCCTCAATGGTGGTATACAACCTACCTATACCGCCAATGTTCCAAGGCTGAAAATACAATCCTTGTAAGCGGGAATATTCAAAATCACCTCCCAGAACGTTTTTTAACCCATGGGTATAGCCTAAATAAAAGCTGGGGAAATCCCCATCGTTAATCACGGTTTGCTCCACCCCGTAACCAGAGGTTTTTCGTTTAGGAGTATAAAACAGTCCTAAATCGACCTCTGCCTGAGAAATTTTATTTTGCACAGCTCCATTGGGGTCAAAATATTCCAAGCTAAAGGAATCTGTCGCCGACTCCAATGTGCGATAGGTCCCCGTGAACCTAATTTGAAAATTCTTAATGGGATCTATTGAAAATCCTGCCGCCGTAAGGTTCAATCGGGTGAGTTTATCGTTTGCACCTACCGTAATGAGCGACGAAGAAGCCAGATTTCTGCCCAACACATCATTGCTATTGGTTAAACTGGCCCCTGTTTGCTCTACATCCTTTCGGTTTCCACCAAACACAGTGAAACGGGACTTTCGGTCCAGCAACCATTTTCCGGAAATCCCATGCTTGAACCTTCGGTCCTTGAACCCATAGGCCCCAAACACTTCCAATCGCCAGGGGTCATTTTGCCCAAAATAAGTACGTCCTCCCAACCGAATGCGCATTCCTTCGGCCTCATTAAAGCCAAATATGGAAAATACAGGGCCCACATCAATATGTCCTATTTGGTAATACCCCGTTGCGAGTGTTGCTCCAATATTATACAAGCTTTTAAAACGGGGAACGGTTTTTAAGGTATCCAACATTTCATAGACCCCTTTTTCATCGCGGCTTAACTGCTCCATGCGCTTTTCTTCCCAATAGGAATCGGGTTTGTTGTAGACCTC
>JAWKMP010000007.1:0-103797 GCA_041392175.1 Flavobacteriaceae bacterium
CTACCATAGTGCTAATGGATTGATTTTTCCAACGGTTTAACCGGTCTTTTCTATCCTTGGGGCTTACCCCGCCATGGTAAAAGCTTGCCGTAATGCCTTCACTTTGTAGGCGGTTGCTGTAAGTTTCGGCTTGGTTACGACTCCGTACATACACAATGGCAGATCCATCCAGATTTTTGAGCAACTTTGTAAGTTCGTAGACTTTATCGGTTTCTTTTTGGGTTTGATAGGAAATATTGGAACGTGCAAACGAACTTTTAAAAATCACTGGCTCTTCCAATTTCAATTCTGCCAAGGTATCTGCCAATACCTCGGGAGTGGCTGTGGCCGTGAGCGCTACTATAGGTACATAAGGATGCAATTCGCGTAGGACTGGAATACCTAAATAGGAAGGTCTAAAATCATTACCCCATTGCGAAATGCAGTGTGCCTCGTCAATGGCAATAAGGTTTACGTTCATTTTTTGTATGGAAAGCTGCACTTGTTCCTGCTGCAAGCGCTCTGGAGACAAATATAAAAACTGGTACTTCCCGAAAAGCGCATTATCCAATTGAGCGGTAAGCTCATCACCAGAGAGTCCGCCCGTAATGGCAAGCGCTTTAATACCCCTGTCCATCAAGGATTGCACCTGGTCTACCATGAGGGCAACCAGAGGCGAAACCACAATACAAATACCTTCCATCACTATCGCTGGAATTTGAAAACACAGGGATTTTCCCCCACCGGTGGGAAGTAATGCTATGGTATCCCTTCCATTGAGAATACTTGTAATGATTTCTTCCTGAAGTGGCCTAAATTCTGGGTGTCCCCAATACTGTTTCAGTATTTCGTGTGGCGATTTCAAAGTAATTCTTCTATTTTTTTTAGAATATGAGCACAACGGTATTCTATGGAGCCTACCGGTACATGATGTACTTCATATCCAAAGTATTGATAACCTTGATGCAAGTAGTGAAATATTTTTTCGGCTTCCTGAAAGGATTCATACCGCTCTTTATCCTGAATATAGATATCTTCCCAAGGAGGCAACAGAAACACTACATCATATTTATTATGTACACATGCTTCCGAAAAGTACGAAGGGTATTCGGTTTTAAGATAATCCATATATGCCAAAATATCGGGAATGCCCCGATCGTAAAAAAGGAAGTCGGAGGGTAACGATTCTGCTGCCGCGTACTGTTCCAAGCGTCCTTCCAACAATAATTTACTGAATAGGATAGGGTCTTTCAAAAAAAGCTGATCAATGCCTTGGGCTTGGGCCCTGGCAGTAACCTCGCGCGAAACTTCGGGGAGACAGGCTTTTCCTTGCTCCTTTAAGTAATCAATGAGTGAGGTTTTCCCCGAACCGGGACCTCCCGTAATAACAATTCTTTTGGGTTTCAAGCGTTACAAATTTGCACAAAGTTAGTTATTATTGTAGGCATACGCTATCTTTGTAAAAAGTTACCTCATCTTATGACAGAAGAAGAACGCACCAAAGAATTTTACGATCGATTACGGGAACAGTTGCAAAATGATACCCAGTGGCCATCGGAATACCTTTTTAAATTTATTGTTCCAGCCAGTTTGGAAAAAATAGCGGTAATTGAAGCTATATTTAACGGAACCAATGCCGAAATGACCACGCGGAATTCCTCCAAGGGCAATTTTGCAAGTATCTCCATTAAAGTGCCCATGGACTCTCCCGATGCCGTGATTGAAAAATATCTGGAAGTTTCCAAGGTAGAAGGGGTAATTTCACTATAATTTTATTAATTTGCAGCTTACTACAACAAGTCTTTTCCTTTAAAATATACTTATTTTGATTGACGCTATAGAATACAATACCGAACGTCCCCATTTAATTATTCCTGAATATGGACGACACATTCAAAAAATGGTCGACCACGCCATCCATCTAGAAGACCGTGAAGCCCGTAACAACTGTGCCAAAAGCATCATTGCCGTAATGGGAAACCTAAATCCCCATTTACGGGATGTGCCCGATTTTCAGCATAAACTGTGGGACCAGTTATTTATCATTTCCGACTTTAAACTAGATGCAGATTCTCCATACCCAAAACCTTCCCGAGAGGAACTCGCAGAACGCCCCGAACCCCTAGATTATCCACAAAACCATCCCAAATACCGTTTTTATGGAAACAACATAAAGCGTATGATTGATGTGGCCAATAGCTGGGAAGAAGGGGATATGAAGGAAGGCCTTATCTTGACCATTGCCAACCACATGAAAAAAAGTTTCCTCAACTGGAACAAGGATACCGTGGAAGATGAAGTTATTTTTCAGCATTTATATGAACTTTCAGACGGTAAAATCAACCTGAAAAATAGTGACGAAGACCTTTCCAACCCCGAAGACCTTTTGAAAAACAAAAAACGGTTTAAGAAAAACAATTCCAATAAAGGGAACCGAAACCGTAAACGCTACTAACCCCACAACCTTTTTTTTCTCATGGGAACTTTTCAAATTGAAGGCGGTCATTCCTTAAAAGGCGACATCCACCCTCAAGGGGCAAAAAACGAAGCGCTTCAAATACTTTGTTGTGTGCTGCTCACCCCCGAGGAAGTAATTATTGAAAACATCCCAGATATTGTGGATGTCAACAAACTCATAGGCATTTTAGGGAATTTGGGTGTTAAAATCCAAAAACTGGGAAAAGGTACCTATGCTTTCAAGGCAGATGATATCAATTTAAAGTACCTGGAATCTGAATTGTTCAAAAAAGAAGGAAGTTCCCTTAGGGGTTCCATTATGATCGTGGGCCCACTTTTGGCTCGATTTGGAAAAGGGTATATCCCTAGGCCGGGGGGTGATAAAATAGGAAGACGACGTCTAGATACCCACTTTGAAGGGTTTATCAACCTAGGAGCCAAGTTTCGCTATAATAAAGAGGAACGTTTTTATGGAGTGGAAGCCCCAAACGGATTGAAGGGGACATACATGCTATTGGATCAAGCTTCGGTGACAGGAACGGCCAATATTGTAATGGCCGCCGTATTGGCAAAAGGGAAAACCACGATTTACAACGCCGCTTGCGAACCTTATTTGCAGCAATTGTGCAACATGCTGAATAGCATGGGCGCCAAAATTACTGGGGTAGGGTCCAATTTATTAACCATTGAAGGGGTGGATTATTTAACCGGGTGTAAGCATCGAATACTCCCCGATATGATTGAGATTGGCAGTTGGATAGGACTTGCCGCCATGACGCAAAGTGAAATTACCATTAAGAATGTGAGTTGGAAGGACCTAGGGCTTATTCCCGATACTTTCCGAAAATTGGGAATAAAGTTGCAAAAAAAGGGTGATGATATTGTCATTCCGAAGCAAAAAGGGTATGAGATCCAGGCAGATATGGATGGGTCCATCTTAACCGTTGCCGATGCGCCCTGGCCAGGCTTTACCCCAGATTTGTTAAGTATTGTCTTGGTGGTCTGTACCCAAGCGAAGGGGAGTGTGCTCATTCATCAAAAAATGTTTGAAAGCCGGTTGTTCTTTGTGGATAAATTGATTGATATGGGGGCTAAAATCATTCTCTGCGATCCCCACCGTGCCACGGTTATTGGCCATAACTTTAAATCCAAATTGAAGCCTACCACTATGGTTTCGCCCGATATACGTGCGGGAATATCACTGCTCATCGCCGCGCTTTCAGCCAGTGGAACCAGCGTTATCCATAATATTGAACAAATAGATCGTGGTTACGAAAACATTGATGAACGCTTACGCGCCATAGGGGCTAAAATCACCCGACTGGATTAAGCTTTTTTCTGTTTATTGATTTCGTCCTGAAGTTTTCTACGAAGCTGTTGCTCTCGTTCCAAAGCCATTCTACGATGGTCCTCATATTCGGTTTCGGTGTCCATCAATTTTTTGTTTGCCTCGCGGGTAATGGCGTTACTATTCTTGAATTTATATAGGAAAAATAACGCGGTTAATATCAATAAGCCAATAATGGACCACATAATGGTTTGGTAGGTCGATTTTTTTATAATACTACCAAAAAAAGAAATCCCATCTTCTTTCTTTTGAGACAATGCCAGAGCTTCAGCGGTGGTGGTTATTTTTTGGGTAAGGGAATCAATAGACGATTGCTTGGTTGAAACAGTAGCTTGAAGTTGATCTACCTCATTTTCCAGTTTCGCAATGGAATCTATAACGTTTTTTCGAAGTTCATTTAGTTTATAAATCTTTACCACTTTATAATCTTCATAGCGGTTCGATTTATCAATTACATCGGTAAATTGGTCTTCAAGGCTGTGGTCTTGGGCATGGAGATACCCATTCCCTACAAGGATAAAAAACAGGAGGATGGAAAGAGTACGGTTCATGAGGGGGGAGTTTAGGTTTGTTTTGTGACCGCAAGAGTATAAAATTTGTTTTTTAACTCCCAATTTTACAGGGTCTTTACCATTTATTTAACAAGCTCCAGCGATGGTACATATTCAAATTGTAATGCTCCCGAAGGACATTTTTTTATCTGCTGAATGATTTGCTCGGTGGAAGCGGCATCCAAATCGATCCAGGGGATCACCGAATTTCGAAAAACTTCCGAAAGCCCTTTGCAACACGTTTCGGCAAGGACACATTTTTTTGGGTCGTAGGTTACTTTAATTTTACCATTGGTAAACGTATTAGTGTCGATTTCCATAGTCAAAGCATTTGGGGGTTAACTATTGTACAACGTAAAAATATCGATAAATATATATAAAATATCGACAAAATGCATAAAAATTGTATTTTTTGTGTTTCAACCATTCAAAGCACTTTTGTAGGTTTCCAAGCAACGCTCCCTAGCTTCTTTATGATCCACAATGGGTTTTGGATACTTTTCGGCAGTATATTCGGGTACCCAATGTTTGATATAGCCATGATTTTTATCGAATTTATCTATTTGTGTTGTGGGGTTAAAAATCCTAAAATAGGGCGCCGCATCTACGCCAGATCCCGCAGCCCACTGCCAATTCCCCACATTACTGGACATTTCATAATCCAGTAATTTTTCGGCAAAATAGGCTTCACCCCAACGCCAATCGATAAGCAAATGTTTGCACAGGAAACTGGCCACAATCATTCGCACCCTATTGTGCATGAAACCGGTCTCATTCAATTCCCTCATTCCGGCATCCACAAATGGATAACCCGTTTCCCCTTTTTTCCAAGCTTCAAATTCGGTTTCGTTGTTTCTCCAAACAATGCGATCGTATGGTGCTTTAAAAGATTTCGTCACGGTATGGGGGAAGTGCCATAAAATCTGCATAAAAAATTCTCGCCAGATAAGTTCCTTCAAAAAAGTGGGATTATTGCTTTCCAGTGCTTTGTTGACCAGGGTTCGAATACCAATGGTGCCAAACCGCAAATGAGGTGATAAGTGGGTAGTACCTTCGGTATTGGCAGGAAAATTTCGGGTTTGTTGGTAATGATTGATGGTTTTTTCTGAAATATTGAAAGGCAATACCTTTATGGAAGATTTTTCAAACCCAAGATCACTTAGGGATAAATTGGGCAAGCGTGAATGTTGGTATAGCTGTGAAAATTTTTCGGAAGGATCATAGGTTTTCAGGGAATTGCTTTTCCCGAGCTTTTCCAACCATTTTTTACTGTAGGGCGTATAGACCACATAAGGATTGCCATCGTCCTTGACTACTTCCTCTTTTTCAAAGATTACTTGGTCTTTGAAGGTATAAAATCCTATGTTTTTTTCTGAAAGGAAATCTTTTACCGCTGCATCCCGTTCTTTGGCATAAGGTTCATAGTCGTGGTTGGTAATTACGTTCTGAACTTCAAAATCGTGACATATTTCCTCAAAAACACCCCTTGGGGTTCCATGGTATAGGGCGATGCTACTTCCGTGCTCTTGTAATTGAGAACGAAGCGATTGCAGTGTTTCAAAAATAAATGTCACCCGCGCATCCTTTTCGGGTAACTTTTCAAGTATGTTTTTGTCAAAAATAAAAATAGGAAGCACAGGGAATTTGCCATGCAAGGCTTTGTAAAACCCTACATTATCTTGTAAGCGTAAATCGCGACGAAACCAAAATATATTTACTTTTTTACTCAAAATTAGTGTACGTTCAAGGTAGACATCCCTCCATCAATTCCAACAACTTGGCCTGTAATCCATGAGGCATCATCACTCAACAAAAATACGGCAGCTTTTGCAATATCTGTGGGTGTACCAATACGTTTTAACGGGTGGCGTTCTGCCATTTTTTCTTTTTTCTCTTCTGAAACAACCAATTTATGCGCTAATGGGGTTTCGGTGAGGGAGGGAGCAATTACGTTGACCCGAAAACTGGGCGCGTATTCTGCAGCCAATGCTTTAGCAAAACCTTCGATGGCTCCTTTCGCAGCGGCCACACTAGTATGAAACGGCATCCCCACCTGAACGGCTACGGTGCTAAAAAACACTAAACTAGCTTGAGAAGCATTTTTTAGTTGGGGAAGCAACGAGTGCACTACTTTTACCAACGATACAAAGTTGATTTCTAGGTCTTCCTGAAAATTTTCGGGCTTCAACATTTTAAAAGGCCGAAGATTGATACTTCCCGGGCAATAGACTAACCCATCAATGACATTGGGTACCTCGCATTGTGAGATGTCATCTTTTAATGCATCAAAAGGAAGGTGAATACAACCATTGGGAATAGCATCAGCGGTACGGGAAGCTATGTAGACTTGATGGGAAGTGTTTAGTTGGGAAGCAATTTCATGACCAATTCCGTAGGAGCCTCCAATAAGCAAAATATTCTTCTTCATAGCAATTTTTCTTTTTCAAAGAGGGTGTTTATTTTTTCTTTTCGATAGGTAAATATTTCTTCCAATTTGGGCCGTACCAGTATGGGATGCAGTAGAGTTCCCAACCATCCAAAAGGTACCTTGTAATGAATAAGGTCTTCCATTTCCACACCACCGGGTACTTCTTTTAGAAAATGTTTATGGTGCCAAAGAGCATAAGGCCCAAAGCGTTGCTCATCCACAAAATATTCTAAATTCTTTACATGGGTAATTTCGGTGACCCAAGTGGTTTTGATACCCAAAACAGGAGTTACTACATATTCAATGATTTGGCCGGGATACATATTCCGTTCAGCTCCTGACATAATATGAAACCCCATATAGTCTGGGGTAATGACCTTCAAATTTTTTGGGTCCGACAGAAAATCCCAGGCTTCTTGCAGGGATATGGGCAAAAATTGCGTATAGTGTAAAGTGTAAATTTTCAACAGAATAGTTACTTTCTGTAAAAATACATTTTGTTTAATAAAAAATCTATAATATTAAACAAAATTTAACCTTCTTTTTTCAAAGAAAGTACCTGTCGGTTCATATGCAATAACCTATAGATACTTCGTTTTCTTTTTTGCTCTTGGGTAGGGGATTTCCCCAAAAACTTATTCAGGAGTCTTTGCATTTTTTCTTTAAAGATAGCACGAGTCATTATTGGGTGAAAGGGGATTTAGTACAATTAACCATAATTTAGCAGCAAATTAATTTTGAGGCTCTTCTATTTATTACGAAGTAAATGCTTTTAAGGTTTTGTTAACTTTTACCCTCACTTTCAAGTAGTATCTTAGGGCGGTAAAACTAAAAAAACCATCATGAAAAAAATACTTCTATTTGTAGCGGTAAGCTTTTTTACCTATTCGGGTTTTTCTCAAATTGAAACCCCAGCAGCAAGTCCATCTCAAAAAATTGAGCAAACAGTTGGATTAACCAATGTTACCCTTGAGTATTCCAGACCTTCCATGAAAGGCAGGAAAATATTTGGCGATTTGGTTCCTTATGACAACGTTTGGAGGACCGGTGCCAATGCCAATACCAAAATTACTTTTAGCGATGATGTTATGGTAAATGGAACCACTTTAAAGGCAGGTTCATATGCCATTTACACCAAACCCAGCCAAAGAACCTGGGAAGTCTATTTTTATACCGATACTAATAATTGGGGAACACCTCAAGAATGGGACGAAGCCAAAGTAGCATCCACAGTTAAGGTAAATACTTACCCTATACCTATGCCCATTGAAACCTTTACCATGTCTTTTGACGACTTAACAAATAGTACCGCAAACCTTGGTATTATGTGGGAAAACCTCTATGTGGGAGTGCCTATTACCTTCATGACCGATAAAGCAGTGAGCGCCAATATCGAAAAAGTGATGGGCGGGCCATCTTCCAATGATTATTATGCTGCAGCCGTTTATTATTTGGAGGCGGATAAAGACATTAACAAAGCTAAAATGTGGATCGATAAAGCCATTGCCATGCGTGAGCAACCTGCATTTTGGTACTATCGTCAACAGTCATTGATTTATGCCAAAGCAGGTGATAAAAAAGGAGCTATTGCGGCAGCCAAGACTTCCTTAGATCTTGCTACAAAAGCGGGTAATGCCGATTATATCGCCTTAAATAAAAAATCCCTTTCGGTTTGGGAAGGAAGACCCAGCGCTGATAAATAAAATAGTGGCAATTTGAATAAAGAAGCGCTCCTTGGAGCGCTTTTTTTGTTAGGCCACAATGGTTTTAATCTCGTTTCGGTATTGTGAAGGGTTTTTTCCGGTAAACTCTTTGAATTTTTTATTGAAATGCGAAAAGTTGTTGAACCCACATTCAAAGCATACATCGGTAATGCTAAGGTGTTTTTCGGCAAGGAGCTTGCATGCATGGACCAAGCGGTATTCATTCACAAACTGGGTAAAGGTTTTTCCGGTCTTGTTCTTAAAATACCTGCTAAAGGCCTGTTCGGTCATGCTTACTTTATCGGCGATTTCTTCCAGTGCAATGGGCCTTGTAAATTGAGTACTCACAAAGCTATAAATGGTATCTAGGCGTTCGGTATCCTGTGGGCGGGATTCCAGTTGTACGTTTTCTACATTTAAAACGGTATATTCCTCACTTTCTGCCAATTCTTGGAGGATGTTCAAGAAAGAGACTAAGCGTTCGAAAGAGGATTGTTCCAAAAGGGCTTCAATTTTTGGGCCTACTTCTTCTTTGGTGTTGCCATGAAATACAATGCCCTGTTTACTTCGATTGAGTAGTTGTTTGATTTGTTTTAATTCAGGAGCTTCAAAAAAGTGGGGCCCTAAAAAATCTTCACGAACCTGGATACCCACTTCACTTTTGTTTTTGGTGAGGCAATCGGTAAATCCAAAATGGGGCAAATGGGCTCCTATGAAGATAAGGTCGCCATCATTGTAATAGGAAATATGATTTCCAATATGTCTTTTTCCATTTCCACCATTTACATAAACCAGTTCCATTTCGGGATGGTAATGCCATGAGGCAGGATTTTCGGTATTGAATTCCTTGAAGTTATTCACCGAAAGCGAACTCCCGTGTGAAAGGGGAATGGACTCAAATAAAGGTGTTTTCTTCATCTTTTTTCACAAAGGTACAAGTGTTATGTATGCATAGCATGTGCAAATTTAACCTAAATATATGGTATTTTATCTTTTATTAGTTTTTAATGCGTCTATAATGATAAAATAGCATAGATATTCGCAAAATACGCAGGAGTGTAGGAAAAATACCTGCCCCATCTTTGCCATAACAAATACTTAAAAACAGCAATTATGAAAACAATGAAAAATGTATTGCTTACGGGATTATTGATGATCTCATTAATGGCAACTGCCAGTAACGAAAAAGGTGCTCCAAAAGTAGGGAACGTAACGATTACCGAACAAAACGAAACCGTAGCGGTTTCTGTATTGAATACCCAAAATGCAACCTATACCCTTTTTATCTACAGTGAAGATGGTACCATGGTATTCAAAAGTACATTAGGAAGCCACACTACGTTAGGAAAGGCTTTCAATTTCCAAACGGCTCAAGAAGGTGTCTACACCTTTAAGTTGGTGACCAACGCGGGCGAAACGTTTGTTAAAGACATTAAAATCGGTTAACAGTGATTTTAATTTTGGTCGTTAGAAGAAAGAGCAGCTTTGGCTGCTCTTTTTTATTTGACACTATTCAAAGTGAGATTGGTCTGGATCTTCATACCGTCTCAATCGGTTTTGTGTAGTGATCAGCTCTTGCCGTAATTCTTGTATTTGTCCTAAAAGGTTCAATGCCACATCAATCCCTTCAAAGTTAAGATGTAGTTCATGGTGCATACGCACGATTTTTTCTACGAGGGTAACGGTTTCTTCAGAAATGTAAAGCGACTCCTTCACCTTGGCAATTTCTATTAAGCCATATTCATCCAATTGGCTAAAAAAAGACATCTCAACCTCATAATGCGTGGATAATTCCTTTAGAGGGATTAGGTTTTTGGTATTCATGATGATCGAAGTTTCGCTAGTTCGGTTAGTAATTCTTTTTCCTTTGGGGTTAGGTTCTTGGGAAGCACAATTTTATAGGTAATAAATAAATCACCAAAATGCCCTTCCTTTTTATACTGGGGAAACCCTTTTCCCTTTAATTTTACGGTAGTTCCGTTTTGTGTTTCGGGTTTTACCTGAAGTTTTACTTTTCCATCCAGGGTACCCACGGTTATTTCCCCACCCAATAAGGCTTTGTAAACATCCAGTGATACCGTGGTATGTAAATCGTCTCCATCTCTTTTGAATTGGGGATGATTTTCTATGGTGAATTGAATAAGTAAATCCCCATGAGGTCCATTATTAATCCCTGGGCCGCCCTTTCCTTTGATTTTGATGACCTGTCCGTTTTTAACCCCAGCAGGAATGGTAAGGCGAATATTTTTGCCATTGACCGTCAAGGTGCGTTTATGGGTAGTATATACTTCTTCTAGGGGTAAGCGTAGCTCTGTATGGTAATCTTCTCCCCGAAATCGCATGGATCCCCTAGATCGTCCCTGTTGACTTCCGCCACCAAACATCGATTCAAAGAAATCGGAATAATCACTTTCCGAAAAACCTCCTGTAGACTGGTACTGTTGCCGTTGTTGGGACTGTTGCTGTTGCCTGGCTTTCTCAAACTCTTCGGCATGTTTCCAGTCTTTGCCGTACTGGTCGTATTTTTTTCGGTTTTGGGGATCGCTTAAGACTTCATTGGCCTCGTTGATTTCCTTGAATTTCTTTTCAGCCTCAGGGTTGTTTGGGTTTACATCGGGATGGTATTTTCGGGCCAATTTACGATAAGCCTTTTTGATCTCGGCCTCGGTTGCCGTTTTGTCGACTCCCAAAATGCTATAATAATCGATAAAAGCCATTTTTGTACTAAAATTACTTTCGGAAGATAGTATTCAAAGGTACAAAAAATGGATGGGAGAGGGGATGATAATAATCAGTTGTTCTATTGATTTTAACTGAAAATTAGGAACTCTTTTTTTAGGTGCGTAAGATTTTTTCAAGGGCTTTTCCCTTCGCCAACTCATCAATCACTTTATCCAAATATCGAATCTTTTGCATTAAGGGATCTTCTATCTCTTCCACTCGATAGCCACAAATGACCCCTGTAATCTTTGATGCATTGGAATTCAATTTTGCTTGGGCAAAAAATGCCTCAAAAGTGGTTTTTTGATCGATGTGTTCCTGCAAGGCTTTTGGGCTGTACCCGGTGAGCCATTCAATCACCGTGTGTAGTTCCTCCTCTGTACGGCCTTTTTTTTCTACTTTGGCAAGGTAGTGGGGGTACACGCTGGCAAAAGACATTTGGAAGACTCGGTTGTTTTTCATTTTGACGGGATTAATTTAATAATGAGCTATTTCTTCTTTTTCAACTGGGCTTTCTCCCAGTTTTCTGTTTTCCGAAAAAGGGCAATCTCGACCATTAATTTCAATGGAATAGGCTGATCTATGGGAAACTGGATCGCTCCTTTTGAGGTAGCGTAGGGAGCCAATTGTTTGGCAAAAGCCGTAATACCCGATGGGGCTGGGTAGTAACCAATGTGGTTTTTCTGTGCGGCATAATGCACTAAGTTCCCATGAAAAACAAGCGTAGGCATACCATATTTAATAGCTTCTGTAGCTTCGGGCACAGCTTTTTGCAACTGTTTGCGTATTTCTTTTAAAATGTGTTGCTTTTCGGCAGGCTGAACTGCTATGTAGGCGTCTACGTTTGCATATGCTTTCATGATTATGGATTTATATTCAAATTTACAAAAACAGGCGTTCCGTAGGACGTTCCGCGTTTATAATGTACGGATACAATTACTTTATTATTTCTATCATCCGTATATTGAAATTTGATGCCATCGCCATCTTTAGTAGCCACATAGGTTACCGTGTAGCATTGCTTTTCTGGATTTACATCTAGCCACGTTTGGGTGGGGTACATACTGTGACTGCAAATAATGCCTATGTGGTATAGTTCTCTATCGGTAAATTGATGATCATACAGGCTGCCAGGAAGTTCTAGCTTTCCTTCAATTTGCACATTACTACTGTTGGGTATTTGGTATAATTTTGCCTTGTAATACCCTTGTATAGCAATTTCTTGTCCGTTGGTAGAGTTATTACGGGTATAAATGGTTCTTGGATTGCAATCTCTTTTTTTCTTATCTGCATCTTCCAGAGTTTCCCAAGACATTAATATTGTTATTTTTTCATTTCCCACACTGCGGGTTAAACTTGTGTACTCCCGTTGGGTGTTTTTTACAATGGTGGGGATAGTGCCGCCATTAATACGTTGTTTAAATGCAGACCAGCTTCTCTGCCTTTTTGGGAAAGTCTACATTGTCTTTATTCCCAAAAATAATAACGAATTACATAAGCAATTCATTTCTCTTTGGTTATCTACTAAAAAAGGACTTAGGTAATTATTTAAGTATTTTTGAATCTACGTCTACTTTCTTTACTACAAAATTGGCGTAATGATGAAAGTTTCGTTTCCCAGAACATCCTGGAAGCTTTTCCTTTAATACTGCATTTTTACGGGGATGATTTTTTAATTTTTCATCAAATTGCATCCATAATCTCCCTAAAATGGAGCCGATACTTTCACCTTTAATAGCTGCATATCATTCTTGCTCTAAAGGAGTAATTTCAATAATTCCAGAATAATGCTCAGGAACTTGAGCCCATAAGAGGATGGAAAAGAAAAATATGGAAATACTAAAAAATGTCTTCATAAGTACTATTTTTTATGAAGCGTAAGGTTTCTACGTAAAGTAAAAATACTTATTTCCCAATAATATGCAACTCGGTAAAGTTTTTGTCTACTGTAAGCGAGGTATTTCCGTTTACCTTTAGCTTGGAAAGAGACGTTACCTGGTTGTCCACTTCAATGGTGGTAATGGTAAAGGGCAATCGCTTCAGATCAAGCTTGAACTTGGTATATGGTGTGGTATATTTTCCTTCTTTGTGTTGCTGAATGATCAATTCCTTAGGTTTTCCGGTAAGTTTGAAGGTCCTAAAGCTGAAGCGTCCCTTTCGGTAATCGTATCCATCATGGGCATCTTCATACAAGACCGATTCCTCCTTTCCATCCTTAAAATACACTTCCAGTTCTACTTCATCAAATTCTTTTTCCCCTACATACTGTTGCACAGGATATTTCGGGATAATTGCCCCTTCTTTAATGAACATAGGGATACTGTCTATATCGGCATCAACCCAGACTTCCTTTCCTCCTTTTACCACTTCGTGTGTCCAGTAATTGAACCATTTCCCTTTCGGGATGTACATACGTCTTCCTTTGGCATTGGGTTCCAAAATGGGGCACACCAAAATGTGGTCGCCCAACATAAACTCATCGGTTCTATAATAGGTTTGTGCGTCTTCTTGATCGAAAAGCACTAAGGGCTTAATCATGGGGGTTCCCTCGGTCACATACTGGCGGAAGGTAGTGTAGAGGTAAGGCAATAATTTATACCTAAGTTCCACAAACTTACGGGTAATGTTGGTCACATTTTCATCGAAGGACCAAGGTTCTTGGTCTCCGTGGTCTCCCGAAGAATGTACCCTACAAAAGGGATGGAAGATTCCTAACTGTATCCAGCGGATAAATAATTCGCCCGTAGGTTGTTCGGCAAATCCTCCAATATCGGTACCTATGAAACTCATCCCCGAAATCGCCATGCGTTGTATTTGCTGGTTGGCAATCCAAAGGTGTTCCCAACTGGCTACATTATCACCGGTCCAACTGGACGTATAGCGTTGCGTACCCGAATAAGCCGCACGGGTAATGACAAAGGGCCTTTTTGGGAATACAAATTGTTTAACCCCTTTGTAGGTGGCACGGGCCATTTGCATGCCATAAATATTGTGGGCCTTGCTATGGCTACAGGGATTGCCATCATAGTCGTGCCGTACGTCCAGTGGGAAGGTTTTGGTGGGCACTTCCATCACGGCCGGTTCATTCATATCGTTCCAAACGCCGCTAATACCTATATCTTCGATCAATTCCTTGTACAATCCACTCCACCATTTACGTACTTTAGGGTTGGTGAAATCGGGGAAATTACACTCTCCGGGCCATACTTTTCCTCGCATTAAAGGACCATCGGCGCGTTTACAGAAGTAATCATTTTCCAGCGCTTCCTGATACACAAAATAGTCTTTATCAATCTTGATTCCCGGGTCAATGATAGCCACTGTTTTAAAGCCTTCCTTTTCCAAATCGGAAACCATCTTTTTGGGATCGGGGAAATAATCTTCATTCCACGTAAAGCAACGCCATCCGTCCATATAATCAATGTCAAGGTAAATGGCATCGCAGGGAATTTGTAGTTCCCTAAATTTTGACGTGATTTCCCGTACATTGCTTTCTGGGTAATAACTCCACTTGCTTTGGTGGTACCCAAGGGCCCATAAGGGAGGGAGTTCAGGCTTTCCGGTAAGATCGGTATAGCTGGTCACCACTTCGTTCATTTCGGGGCCGTAGAAAAAATAGTAGTTCATTTCCCCACCTTGCGCCCAGAAGCTGGTCACATTGCGGCGCTCTTGGCCAAAATCGAAAAAGGTCCTAAAGGTATTGTCGAAGAAAATCCCGTAGGAAAGATTATTGTGCAGCCCAATGTAAAAAGGAATAGCTTTATAGAGTGGGTCGCGGTCCTTTCCGAAGGCATACTCATCGGTCACCCAATTTTCAAAACGTTTTCCTTTTAGGTTAAAATGGGTAGGTTTGTCTCCCAAGCCATAATAGCATTCCAGTTTTTGTTCTTGCTTGCTCATTTTAACGATATCGCCACCGTGTTCATAGCTGTATTCCCAGTGAAAGCCAATTTCATCTTGGTTGATGAGGTTGCCTTCGATATCGTAAATGGTTTTATGCATATTGGCTTTCTCTATGTGCAAAACCAATTTTGCCGTTTGAATGATAAAACGGTCGGCCGTTTCAGAATATTCCAAGTGGTTATAACCCCTTACGTGGTCTGTATCAAGGGCATAGCTGAAGTCTTTTGGGAAGCTTCCATAGGTAGTGTAGCGAAAGCGCAGTACGCTATCCCGTATCACGGTGACTTGTAGTAAGACACCATTTTCGGAAGCGATAAGGAATTTGTCTTTTTCTTTGGTAAATTGTATAATTTGGGAGGGAAATTGGTTCCCTTTGTGTTCCAGTTCGGTATTTATAATCATCTTTTAATCTTAAGATTAAGGCATTTTACAAATGAACGCTTTTCATTGAAAAACAAAACTATTCAAATGGAGTATTTAAAAAAAGTAATCAACAACCGAAATCGATTTCGTTAACTTTTTACCTCAGGATAGAGGTTAAAAAGGGCCAATTTCCCCAAAAAATTTAATGATTCCACACAGTAATTTGGAAATTCCTTATTTGGAATTGATTCTTTTTATTTGGAATTGATTCTTTTTAGGGCAATCATGCCCAAGGGTGGAAGGTTGAACAGGGCCGATTGCTTTCGGTACTGCCATTCCTTGGCTTCGGTGGTGTACTGTTTTTTTACGGGGAACTGCGCTCCTGCGTATTGGCTTTCGTCACTGTTGAAGATCAATTTGTATTTTCCTGCTTTAGGCAGGCCTATGCGATAGTCTTCCCTGGGCACAGGAGTCATGTTGCAAATAATGATGACATCGTCCTTTTCGTTTTCTCCTTTTCTAATATATGAAAGCACCGAGTTTTCGGCATCGTTGTAATCTATCCATTCAAATCCAGAGGGGCTAAATTGTTTTTCGTGTAATGCCGGCTCTTTTCGGTACAGGGCATTCAAATCGGCTACTAATTGCTGGACACCTTTGTGATAATCATATTCTAGCAAATGCCAGTCCAAGCTCTGTTGGAAATTCCATTCTTCACTTTGCCCAAATTCCCCTCCCATGAACAATAGATTGCTTCCCGGATGGGTAAGCATGTAGCTATACAATAATCGAAGGTTGGCAAAGCGTTGCCATTCATCACCTGGCATGCGGTACAGCAAAGATCTCTTGCCATACACCACTTCATCATGGCTTAATGGCAGCATGAAATTTTCGGTAAAGGCATAGGTCATACTAAAGGTAAGATCGTTTTGATGATGCCTTCTGTAGATGGGCTCTTTTTTGAAATATTCCAGCGTATCGTGCATCCAGCCCATCATCCATTTCATCCCAAAGCCCAATCCGCCCAAAAAAGTAGGCTTTGAGACCATAGGGAAACTGGTAGACTCTTCGGCTATGGTTTGTACCCCTTCAAAAGAGGCGTACACTTCTTGGTTCAACTCTTTCAAAAATGAAATGGCTTCTAGGTTTTCCCTACCACCAAATTGATTGGGCTCCCATTCACCATCGTTTCTGGAATAATCCAAATATAACATGGAAGCCACGGCATCTACCCGAAGGCCATCGGCGTGGCATTGATCGAGCCAGAAAATGGCATTGCTTATAAGGAATGCTCGTACTTCGTTTCTTCCGTAATTAAAAATGAGGCTTTTCCAGTCGGGATGATAGCCTTTTCTTCTATCAGGGTGCTCATAAAGGTGGGTACCATCAAAAAAACCCAATCCGTGTGCATCTTCCGGAAAGTGGGAAGGAACCCAGTCCAGGATGACGCCAATATTGTTTTTGTGAAGTTCATCTACCAGTAGCATGAAGTCTTCGGGCTTTCCAAAACGCGAGGTAGGAGCAAAATAGCCGGTAAGTTGGTAGCCCCAGGAAGGATCGTACGGGTATTCCATGATGGGCATGAACTCAACATGGGTAAAGTTCATCTTTTTTACGTAGGCGGTCAGTTCCTTGGCCAATTCAATATAGGACAATGGCCTGTTTTCCTTGCTGTTATACATCCAAGAGCCCAGATGCACTTCATAGACCGAGAAGGGTTTGTTCAATTGGTTGCTTTCCTTTCGCGATTCCATCCATGCTTGGTCTTTCCAAGTATAGTGGGTATTCCAAACAATGGAGGCCGTGTTGGGTGGATGCTCACATTTTCGGGCAAAGGGATCGGCTTTTTCGGTTTTGATATCGTTGTGGTGCGAATGAATCTTGTATTTGTATTTGGTTCCCTTTTCGATGTTGGGAATAAACCCTTCCCAAATGCCTGAACCGTCCCAACGCACAAACAAAGGGTGTTCTCCTTCAATCCAATAATTAAAGTCCCCCACTACCGATACCGCCTTGGCCGAGGGGGCCCAAACGGCAAAATAGACGCCCTTTTCGCCGTTCACTTCCGTGAGGTGCGCCCCAAGTTTTTCGTATAATCTGAAGTGTTTTCCGGCTTTAAATAAGTTGATGTCAAATTCGGTAAAAAGACTGTGAGAATGTACGTTGCTCATAAAGGATTTGTTAATCTAATTTCATAATCGATGCGATGCCTTCCAATGGGATGACTGCCCAAAGGGGCCGTGCGTTCATTTCATAACCCAGTTCGTAAACGGCCTTTTCCAGCATGGAATACTTGAGGACATAAATGCGCTCTTGGCTGTAGCCAATGTTGATGTTGGCATTTTGGATTTTTTCGGTGTAACTTTCCAGGAATACCCCAATGAAGTAGCGGTATAGCAATTCGCCTGCAAAGAACAACTCTTCCTCGGTTTGTGGGTACTGGTCTCCGTTATTGAAAATAGTGGCGTAAATAGCATAATGGAACGAACGAAACAAACCCGCCACGTCTTTCAAGGGAGGTTGTTTCACTTTTCGGTCACGGATGGTGCTCTCGGGTTCACCCTCAAAATCGAGGATGTAAAAATCATTGTTTTTCACCAAGATTTGCCCCAAATGGTAATCGCCATGCACGCGAAGGCGTTCTCCTTTCAGTTTGGTCCAGTCAAAATCGAGGAACCGTTTACGGATTTCGTTTTTCTGTTCCAAAAACTGTTTTGCCAAGGAAAGGGTAAGTCCCTCCAGTTTATGTAGGTTGTTCTCTACGGTATTCAAGCGGTTTTGGAATTGATACAGCAAGCGGTTTTTCAGCCATACTTCATAATCGCCATTGAAACGTTCTGGTGTAAAGGCTGTTTCCTCAAATTCAGAACCTAGGGCAATGTGCATTTCGGCCGTACGAATTCCTAGTTGGCGTAAATTCTGAAATACGCTCAATCCTGCCCAATCAATAATCTCTGGGGGAACCTCTTGTATTTTTAGTCGTTGGAACATCCCCACATCGGGCAAATGCTTCACATTGATATGCTTGTCCTTTAGGTTATGGAAAACCCGGTCCAGCTTTTTCAGCATGTATTCCCACGCGTCCCCTTCATTGGGAACTAGTTCCTGCATAAGGGCAATGGTGGTGATGATATTTTCCGTATCCTTAATGTTGATGCTTCCCAGATAGGCAGGCGTATTTTTAAACCCTTTTTTATCGGAAAGGAACCGCGACATTTCGTAATCTGGGTTTTTGGTGGCATAAATCCTTCGGAAGAATTTAATAACACAAGTGTCGTTGATGATCACAGAGGTATTGCTCTGTTCCATGCCCATAAATCGTGAGGATTTGTACTCGGTTTCCTTGAAACGGTCTCCTTTGTGGTATTGTACGCGGGTGGTATCATTGGGTTGGGCCGTTAGGATGCGTTCAAAAACCAGCTTTCGGAAGGCTTCCAAATGAATGGCATCAATAATGTACCCATCGGTTTCCTGAATTTTGACTTTTAGGATACGTTCTTCCTTGGCAAAATTTTCATCGGTCACAAAGGCAATGGGCAAAAAATAATGTTGATAAAAGGCTTCCACAAAGTTTACTTCTAGGATAAGCCCATAGTACACCTCTTCATTTTGTTGAATACGGAAATATTCGGTCAACTCGATGTATTTCAATTTGCTGGATTTTCCACCGTACCACCGTTGCTTAATGATGTAATCTTCCAGTACTTCGGAAAGGAACATTTTCATGAAGCCAGGGTCGTCCATCAATTGCTCCCAGGGAGCATTGAAGTGAGAAGGGGATTTCATTTTGGTGGTTTCCAGTTTTGCCATGTTATTTTTCTATTTTAAACAAATGGAAGGGAAGCACGGTGTGAAGCTCGATATAATTCCATTCTTTGTTCCAAAGGTAACTGCTCTGCGTAATCAAATCGAACACTTTTACTTGATGCCCTTCTTGGATTCCAAGAGAGGCCAAAGGCAGTTGCAACATTCCTTTTTGGGTATAATAGGGATCCAGGCTTGCTACACAGATAAGCTCGTTTTCCTTGTGTTGATCATATTTATAATAGGCAATCAAATTCTCGTTTTCAACATTCAAAAACTGAATATTATTGGTTTGCTGAAGGGCTTTTTGCTCCCTTCGAATATGGTTGATCTTGGTGATGAGCGTTGTGAGTTTGTTTTCGATTGTCCAGTCCCAATGTCTGATTTGAAATTTTTCAGAATCCAGGTACTCTTCCCTTCCCGGTAAAGCAGCACCTTGCATGTATTCAAACACGGGCCCATAAATACCTATGTTGGAAGATAGGGTAGCGGCCAAAAAGTATTTTTGAAGGTATACCGATTCCAAATTCCCCTGAAGCGCCCACGGGTTGATATCGGGCGTATTGGGCCAAAAGTTGGGGCGGAAGAAATACCGTTGGTCTGTTTGGGTCAACTCGGTAAGGTATTCAATAAGTTCGTGCTTGCTGTTACGCCAAGTGAAATAGGTATAGGATTGCGAAAAACCTTGTTTGGCCAACTGGTGCATGATTTTGGGACGTGTAAATGCTTCGGCCAAGAAGAGCACATTAGGGTGCTTCTTTTTTACTTCTGCGATTAACCATCCCCAAAAATAAAAGGGCTTGGTGTGAGGGTTGTCTACTCGGAACACCTGAATACCAAACTCCTCTATCCAATACAAGGCAGTGGATAGCATTTCGTCCCATAAATTTTTCCAGTCTTCACTTTCAAAATAGATGGGAAGGATATCCTGGTATTTTTTGGGAGGGTTTTCTGCATACTGAACAGTGCCGTCTGGGCGCCATTTAAACCATTGTGGATGTTCCTGTACCCAAGGGTGGTCTGGTGCTGCCTGTAGTGCAAAATCCATGGCAATTTCAATGCCCAGTTCTTTGGCTTTGTTGACCAACGATTTAAAATCGGCTTCATTGCCCAATTGGGGATGCAAACTTTTATGCCCCCCGTATTTTGAACCAATGCCCCAGCAAGACCCCACATCGCTTTCTTGCGCCGTCGTGGTATTATTTTTTCCTTTTCGGTTTACTTCGCCAATAGGATGAATGGGAGGGAGGTACAACGTATCAAAGCCCATCTTAGCAACCCTTGGGAGCAATGTTTCACAATCGGCAAAGGTGCCATGTGTTTCTTCCACAGGAGAAGCAGAGCGTGGGAAAAATTCGTACCATGTGCTGAAGCGTGCTTTTTCACGATCGCAATAAGCTTTTAAGGTGATGCTTTCATTCATTAAAAAACATTCGGGATACGCCGTGAAAATATGGTGCAGCTTTTCCGAAACGGCCTCTTTTATGGCTTGCTCGTACGCTTCTGGTTTGGCAAAAGGCAGTTTTGAGCATTTCAAGGTATTCTTCTCCAAGTCATATCTTTGTTGAATTTTGGAGAGGTAATCGATTCCTTCCAGCAATTCGGAAGTTACTTTTTGGCCATCGTCAATTTTACGATGAATACCATGCTGCCAATTAAGGGCGTAATCTACCCAACCTTCTATTTTATATTCATAAAAGCCCTGCTTTTCGGTCACAAAAGAAACTTCCCAGCGGTCATTTTCATGAGGATGCATCCTTTTTTTGGACCATGTTTTGGCTTTTTCGTGCTTATAACAAAGATGGGCTGCCAAGACATCATGGCCATCGGCAAGGATATCGGCGGAAACCGTAATAATTTCATTAACAACGCTTTTTATGGGGTACAGCCCTCCTTCAAGTTGTGGAGTTACGTTTTCTATAATAACCCTACTTTGGTTATGCATATAGTGGTTTGTTTTACTTTGTACTGTTAAATATATAAAACCAAAGGCAATATTGAATACACTTTTTAGATTCTTTCATTTCGATAACGATTTCGGAATGAAATTCATAAAAAAAGGCCCTTTTTAAGGGCCCTATGTTGTTTTGTTAGGTTTGTTTAGTCTTTATCGTCACTAGTCTCAATAGCAATTACAGGTTTACCGCCGCTTTCCAGGGAAGATTCCTCTAGCGACATAAAAGCCGAGTTGCTTAATAAGACAGCAGATATTTCATTGGTGTTTTGGAAATTATTTTCGGCAATAACAAATACCTTTAAATTTCTGTTGCGGGACAATGCCAATGGCAGATTACCCGATAATTGGTTTTGGAATACATTGAAAACTTCCAAATTCTCCAAACGATTAATGCTGTTGGGAACTTCACCACTCAATTGATTGCTGCTAAGGTGCAGTTGCTTCAAGGTAGCCAGATCTCCAAAAGAGGCAGGGATTGACCCTGTGATATCATTTCCATTCAACGCAAGTACTTCCAATTTTCCTAAAGAACCTATGGTTTCTGGAAGTTCCCCATTGATTTTATTAAAGGAAAGTTCCAAGACTTTCAATTCGGTAAGTTGTGCAATGGAAGCAGGTATTGTTCCCTCCATATTATTGAAAAGCATGCGTATTTCGGTAATGTGGTTGTGGGAAACGGTAATCCCTTCCCATTGGGTTACCGGCTTGTCCAAGGGCCAGCTTACTTTCCATTGGTCTCCATTAGTCGATTGATACAAATCTGTAAGGGCAGCCATCTCATTTGCAGGGAGTTGCGCAAAAAGGCTACAACTAGCCAAAAAGAAGGATAAAAAAACCGCTATTTTTTTCATAATTGAGGTTGGTTACGATTATTCTTACGAATCAATAGTTCAAATAACTTATAAATTCGATTAATGACAAAATAAATTCGATGAAATGCATTATTATTTTTAACGCTTGAATGATAAAGGGGAGATTGGAAAGCCAATTTGTATCTTATTTTATCCCTTTTTTATACCTTTACAGAGTTAATATCCCTCCATGGAAAAAAGTGAGCAGCAGCTTGTAGAATCATGCAACGCGATGTGCAAAAATACCTTGATGGAGACCTTAGGCATTGAATTTACGGCCATTTCAAAAGATACTATTATTGCCAGAATGCCCGTAACTCCCAAAGTACACCAACCCGATGGCGTACTTCATGGCGGAGCCTCTGTTGCTTTGGCAGAAAGTGTAGGGAGTGCCGGAGCGTTTATATTCCTTGGGGAGCCTAATATTCAAATAAGGGGGATTGAGATTTCTGCCAATCATATAAAAAGTGTCAAAGAGGGTTACGTGTATGCACATGCCCAAATTATCCATCATGGGAAGACCCTTCAATTATGGCATATTCGTATTGAAAATGAAGCAAAGGAATTAGTCTCCTTTATAAAACTCACCACGATTACGTTGCGTACATAGAGATATGATTGAACCTGCTACCCTCGAGCTTATTTCGGAACAATACAGAAAAAAACTTCCCTTTGTAGTGTATTCCTTGCCTGATAGCCAGGAAATTACAGTAATACTTCAAAAGAACAGTACCTATTATCCAACAGAGGATTTTACCAAGAGTGCCTTTGTTTTTTACCCCTTTTCAAACAATCATAAGGATTACTGCATTCCCAAGGAACACGCCACGGTTTTAAAACAACAAGTGTCCCTTCGATTACTTGAAACACAGCCCATCAATTTTGAAGAAAATGCAGCAACCAAATCCCAGTACGAAGATTTGGTCTCCAAAACCGTTTCCAACATAAAAACTAGGAATGCCCAAAAAATTGTAGTTTCTAGAAAAGCCTCCCTCACTATTGCCCCCATCAATTTTGAAGAAATCCTTTATCGATTGTTGCTTATTTATCCTACGGCCTTTCGGTATTTATGGTATCATCCCGAAACCAGTATCTGGTGTGGCGTTACCCCCGAAGTGTTATTGAAAACGAGCGATACCTGTTTTACCACCATGGCGCTGGCAGGAACCCAAAAGAATGATTCCATCCAAAGAATTGAATGGGGCGAAAAGGAACGAAATGAACACCAATTGGTAATAGATGATATTGTGGATAAATTGCAAAGCATCCTATCGGTCATTAAGGTTTCCAAAACCTATAACTTTAATGCAGGGCCAGTGGTGCATTTACGGACAGATATTACGGGCTGCATCAAAAAAGGGAAATCCACCCTTACCGAGATAGCGGCAAGCCTGCACCCTACATCAGCCGTTTGTGGTACCCCAGAAGCCTTTCTAAAAAATTCTATAGAAACCCACGAAGTGGTATGATCGTGAATACTATACGGGGTATTTAGGGCCTTAAGGGAAAAGCTGGAAGAATCCAGTATTTTTGTGAATTTACGTTGTATGAAGATTGAAGGAAATACTGCCCATATTTTTGTTGGAGGAGGCATTACCCAAGACTGTTCCTGAAGTAGCCATGGGAAACACAACATAAAATGCAAACGATGCTTAGCTTATTGCAACCTTTTCTTTAAAATATGTACAGGTGTTTGTACCCTTGTACTGAATGAGCTATTCCTCAAAAATCCTTTCCCAAACGGTCGTTCAATTGTGCCTCTCCAAAGGAATTGACCACATTGTAATTTCCCCAGGCTCCCGAAATGCCCCATTGATTGCCGGGTTTACCTCCCATGGTTCTTTCACTGCTGTGTGTTGATGAACGGTGCTGCATTTTTCGCATTGGGTAATGGCGCAACAACTCCATAAACCCGTGGCCAAATGCTTGTACTTCTGGTTCGGCAGCTCTAAATTATCCGCCATTGCCGAAGCTTTTTTGACAGCGATATTCTTTGGTGGTCATCACGGCAGACCGACCTTCCCATTTAATAGATGTGGGCGACGGACAAACCATTCGGCAGGAAAACGTGTACCAACAACATATTGAATATGCCGCCCTTTGCAAGGAAGGGGAGGAGTTTCAATCCTATAATGAGACCGAGATCAATACTGCCTTGAACACCGCTATTGAAGGGCAAGGCCCCGTACACATCAATGTTCCCTTTTCGGAACCGCTATACGAAATAGTTGCTGAAGCACAAATAACCCCGTTGGATATACCGCCACGATTATTCTCAGAACAAAGGTTGGAAGGGAATTTAATTTCCTATACTGAAAAATGGAGAAAAAGCCCCCGCAAAATGGTCTTGGTGGGAACGTTACCTCCCCATTCGGTGGAAGCCCGGTTTTTAGAGGTTTTGGCGAACGATCCTTCTGTTATTGTACTTACCGAAACCACTTCAAATTTACATCACCCTTCCTTTTTTCCTGCCATCGACCAGCTTATAAGTCCGTTGGATGATGAGGAATTTAAAAAATTACAACCCGAACTGTTGCTTACCTTTGGGGGAATGATCGTATCGAAACGCATCAAAGCGTTTTTGCGAAAATATACCCCCAAAGAGCATTGGCACATCGGCCCAAAAACCGCCAACAATACGTTCTTTTGCTTAACCAAACATTTTAAAAATACCCCCAATTACTTTTTTAATCATTTTTTAAAAGATTCAAAGGCTGTTGAAAACTATCAATCCTACTGGCTGAAAGTAAGAAATGGGCGTTTGGGGAAGCATGATGTTTTTGTGGCCCAAGTCACTTACTCCGATTTTAAAGTCTATGAGGCCATTTTTAGAAAAATTCCCCAACAGCATCTATTACAATTGGCCAACAGTACCGCAATTCGGTATGCACAGCTTTTTGCGTTGCATCCTAGCTTGAGTGTTTTTTGTAATAGGGGAACCAGTGGGATTGATGGAAGCACTAGTACGGCAATTGGGGCCGCAGTGGCGAGTGGGCATCCTACGGTATTGGTGACTGGCGATTTAAGTTTTTTCTATGACAGTAACGCGTTATGGAACCAGTATATTCCTGCTTCTTTTCGTATTATTTTGGTAAACAATGGGGGAGGTGGGATTTTTAGGATTTTGCCCAAAGCAAAAACCATGTCCCATTTTGAACGTTTTTTTGAAACCAAACATTCGTTAACGGCGGTTCATTTATGCGCCATGTTTGGCTTCGATTACTTTTCTGCTCAAAATTCACAGCAAGTAGAAAACACCCTGGAAGAATTTTTTAAGGGAAGTGACCGCCCAAAATTACTGGAAGTCTTTACGCCTTCCGAAGTAAATGACCTGCAATTGAATGCCTATTTTAAAGCCATAGGTTAAGCTTTTTCCAAAATACCTTTAGCCCATGAAAACGCACTGGAAAGGTCATCACAACAATGAAAATGCTTTTTGAAAAACATGGATTCCATCTCGGCATTTTTTCTTCCTATTTCATCATAGGTAACCAAGGCAATCCCTTTTAAGGTAGGGATTTTTTCTAGGTAAACATAATCGTTGGGATTGACTGCATATGAGTGGATGCGATTGGCAATGTATACCCAAGGTTTCCTTCCCAACATTTTCAAACCAGTGACCAAAATAGGAAAAGCCGTTTTGTAGGATAGCGTGATCCCCTCTTTCGCTTCTACAACCACGATGTTTTTGTAAAAATACACCGTATTGATTTCAGTGCTGAAAACATCTTTCAGGACATACTCCTCTGGCAAATCGTGATGGGTTGGTACTTTCATGAAAGGCCGAAAATAACCAATTAATTTTTTTTAAGGCATACGAATTTCCACGTATTTTTTTACATCATAAAAAGAGTACCTTTGCCAAATGATGCAACTGGGCCAATACAATACACTTACCATCCTCAGGGAAACCGAACCGGGATTATTTTTAGGAGATGATGCCGAGAATGAGGTACTGCTTCCTCATCGGTATAAGCCCAGCAATTATCAAGTGGGTGATTCTGTGGAAGTATTTCTTTATTTGGATAATGAGGAGCGTCCCATAGCCACTACCGATAGGCCCTATCTTACCCTCAATACCTTTGGCTACCTCCGTTGTAGCGACGTAAATGATTATGGAGCATTTATGGATTGGGGCTTGGTAAAACAGTTATTTGTTCCTTTTAAAGAACAAGCCCGCCCCATGAAAGTGGGGAATTGGTACATTGTGTATTTGTATTTGGATGACAAAACCAACCGATTGGTGGGTTCGAGCAAGACCAATAAGTTTTTGAGCAACGAAAACCTAACCATCCAAAAATTTGACGAAGTGGAAATCATGGTGACCCATATTACCGAGCAGGGAGCCAATGTAATCATCAATGGGATTCATAAGGGGCTCATTTTTGTAGGGGATATTTTTGAAGATATTCGCTCTGGTGATCGAATGAAAGCTTACGTGAAAAAAATTAGGGAAGATAAAAAAGTAGATATCGTGTTGCATCCCCCAGGGTATCGAAGCATTGAACCCAATGCGAACTACCTTCTCGACGAATTGAAAGCGGCGGGCGGGTTCCTCCCTTTTCATGACAAAACCGATCCCGAAATCATCAAAAACGAATTGGGGCTCAGCAAAAAAAGTTTTAAGAAAGCCATTGGTAGTCTATACAAAGACAAGCAAATTAGGATTACCGAAGAGGGTATTGAGTTACTTAATAAATCTCAATAGTTAGAACCCTCTGCCCACCCGATAGGGGGCGCACCTTGGGCAAATACCAAAGGGGGGGCAAGGATCCATCAAATCCAAACCGCGCTGCTCTTTATACACAAAATTGGTGACTTTGGTAGAGCCATCGGCAGCATATGGTGCATTTCCTCCAATGGCCGAATATTTCTGCTGAAGGGCCTCTACATTGTAAGAATTGTTGGTTTTGTATTGTTCCTGTTTTTCAATGGCAGCAGCCATATCTACCGCTTGCCAATAATTGGAAGAAGTTACTTTATTGAAATCGGAAAGGCTTCGGATACTAAAATCCCTTTTCGAGCCAAAATTAATATCAAAGGCACTTAATTCGGGAACTTCGGGTAGGGACTCGGCGGTAATGGTAAAATAGCGAGATTCAAAATCGTACTGTGCCCAGGTGGCTAAGGGAAGTAAAATGAATATAAAAAAGCTCTTTTTCATCCGCATCAAAAATATCAAAAATGCTGCCTAAGTGATTTTCTCTTTTTAAATATTTAACTTATTGGCAGTATCCTTGGCAATCGCGTCTTTGTGAACGGTAATGCTCATGGCCTTTAGGCGCATGTAACTTTCACTAAAATATACATAACCGCCATTGGCATTCCTGTTGGGATCGGTGCCCCAACTGTTCTTCACCTTATAGTAAACAGTACCATTTTGGTCTTTCAGTTTTCCCGTAATGTGCATTAAATGATCGTCTGTGGTATCATAATTTTCAAATTCATCCTGACGGTATTGCTGCGAGATGGTTTTTTCGGGATAAATCCCTTGCAAGGCTTTTACATTATTTTCGGCATCCTCTGGAATCACTGCTACCCCGTCTTTGGAAGAGAAAGTGCGCTCGCTTACATCGCAGTCCAATTCTACCGTAAAACCATTTTCCAGAGCGTGGTTTATTGTAGCCATCATCTCGTCCAGCGGAACATTGTACATGCTTCCATTGCTCCAATTATCGGGGATATTCAATAGGAAAGACGAATAAAAAGGGGCTTGGGTAAAGCTGGTGAGGGTTATATAATCCTTGGGTTGAATACCGGTCATTTCGGCAAACGTCATTGGGGTATAACTTTTCCCTTCATACATGAACGTAGCGGGATTTTTGCCCAAATAAATATCCAAAACGGCCTCAATAGCAGGTTTCCATTGCTTGCTCAGTTTCCTTCCAGGATTGTCCACATAGGTTTTTAACATGGACTCGAGCACGGCAGCCAACTCGGCATGATTGTAACTATCTGCTCCATCCATATACCCACTGAATACTTCCTGTGGCACCATCCCAAAATCCCGCACCGAGTTCATCACGTCATGGGCCAATCCGCCTTCACCAAATTGAGCCCTTCCTTGCCGCAGGACATAATTTTCGGCTTTTTTTGGGTAGGTATTCCGCACTTGGTACATTTCGGAAAGATCAATGTGTTTTCCTGTAAGACGAATAATTTCACTTTCCAAAAAGGAGGTACTCGAAAAGCTCCAACAGGTCCCCGTCACCCCTTGGCTAATCACCGGAGTAGCCTCTAGGTCAATAAGTTCGGTAAAACGATAGCGTTGTTGGGCGAACGAAAAGGCGGTAAATAAACATACTGCGAAAAAAAATAAGGGTTTCTTCATGCTAAAAATTTTGTCACTTCGAATATTCCAAAATAACGGAATGAAACGAGAAGTAGTATCTTTGAGGTAAATTTACAAATTATGAATACACCGCATTGGAAAACCGCCAAAGAATATACCGATATCACCTATAAAAAATGCAACGGCGTAGCCCGTATTGCTTTCAACCGTCCCGAAGTACGCAATGCCTTTCGCCCCAAAACCACCAGCGAATTGCTCGATGCCTTTCACGATGCGCAGGAAGATACTTCCATTGGTGTGGTGTTGCTTTCTGCCGAAGGGCCTTCACCCAAAGATGGGGTGTATAGTTTTTGTAGCGGGGGAGACCAAGCCGCACGTGGCCATCAAGGCTATGTGGGAGATGATGGCTACCACCGTTTGAATATCCTGGAAGTACAGCGGCTCATTCGCTTTATGCCCAAAGCCGTAATAGCGGTAGTCCCCGGTTGGGCCGTAGGAGGGGGGCACAGTCTTCATGTGGTGTGCGATATGACCCTGGCGAGCAAGGAGCACGCTATTTTTAAACAAACCGATGCCGATGTCACTAGTTTTGATGGGGGCTACGGAAGTGCCTACCTCGCCAAAATGGTGGGACAGAAAAAAGCCCGTGAAATCTTTTTCTTGGGAAGGAATTACAGCGCTCAGGAAGCTTTTGAAATGGGTATGGTGAACGCCGTTGTTCCGCACGAAGCATTGGAACAAACGGCCTATGAATGGGCTCAGGAAGTATTGGCCAAGAGTCCTATCTCCATCAAAATGCTCAAGTTTGCCATGAATTTGACCGATGACGGAATGGTGGGCCAACAAGTATTTGCAGGGGAAGCTACCCGATTGGCTTATATGACCGATGAAGCCAAGGAAGGGCGTGATGCCTTTTTGGAAAAACGCAAACCCAATTTCAATAAAAAGTGGTTACCCTAATAGATGCCCAATACCGCCAATAAAATTAGCCTTAAGGAGGCCATTTCCATTGGAATTGGCGGAATGGTGGGTGGTGGAATTTTTGCCGTACTGGGTCTTGCTGTATCCATCGCCAAAGGGGGAACGCCCATTGCTTTCTTATGGGCAGGTATTTTGGCTTTAATTACTTCCTACAGTTACGTAAAACTCTCTAAAGCATATCCCGATAGAGGAGGAACCGTAAAGTTCATAAATCAAGGATTTGGAACTTCTATATTTAGCGGAGCCATGAATAATGTATTGTGGATTAGCTACATTATCATGTTGTCCCTCTACGCTTCTGCCTTTGGCTCCTATGCTCCAAACCTCTGGTCGATGACCGGTGATGCTACGGTGGATTTTCACATCTATGCAAGTGCTATTATTGTTTTTGCTACAATCATTAATTATTATAGTATCAAGGTGGTGGGAAAGATTGAATCCTATGCAGTGGTCATTAAACTCATCATTTTAATGGGGTTTGTTGGGCTGGGTGCCTATGGCCTTGTGGGTAATCCCAATTTGTCTCAATTGGCGTTATCCCATTGGGAGTCTCCCTTGCAATTGTTTGCCGGGGGCATGGTTATTTTTGTCGCCTATGAAGGGTTTGAACTCATCGCCAATGCCGCTCCAGACATTCGTAATCCCGAAAAGAACATTGCTAGGGCCTATTATTACTCTGTTATTTTTGTGATGCTATTGTATATTGTTATTGCCGTGGTTACCGTAGGTTCTTTGCCTTTCGAAAAAATAAAAACTGCCCAAGACTATGTATTGGCCGAAGCCGCCCGTCCCATGTTGGGTAGGATTGGCTTTACCACCATCACCATTGCGGCGCTCATTTCTACCTTTTCAGCGATTAATGCCTCGTTATATGGGGGCAGTAGGGTCAATTTTGAAATTGCCCAAGACGATGAACTGCCACATCACTTCCTTGCCAAATTATGGAACCAGCCCATTGGGCTACTCATCACGGCCTTAGCCACATTGGTATTGGTCAACCTCTTGCAATTGGAGAGCATCTCCACGGCAGGGAGCATTGGATTTTTGCTCATTTTTGGAACGGTAAATTGGGTGGGCTATAAAAAGGCAAAAGAGATACAATCCCGTAGCACTATTCCACTTTTGGGGGCTGTGCTTTGTATCATCGCAGCAGGTGTGCTGGTCTACCAAGAGCTCCAAAGCAATAAAGTGGGCATTTTGGTTTCGTTAGGTATTCTGGCCTTTTGCTTTTTGCTGGAATGGCTTTACAAATCCAATGAATCCTTTTTTAAAAAACAATAAGTTATTTATGAAGCTTTATTTTTATTCTCTCTTAGCGGCGTTCTTTATCGTTTCTTCCTGTTCCGAAAAAGCAAGTATTTCGGGTGTTTTGGAAGTTCCCGAAGACAATAGCTATACCCTCTATCTTATTCAGCCCCAGGGCTTCAACGAAATCGCTTCACCTTATTTTGGAACTGTCATTGATTCAGCCATCGTTCAAAAGGATGGAAGTTTTGCTTTTCGGAATTTGCCTACCCTAACAGCGCCTACGCTTTTTGTAATTGCCCTGCAGCCCCAAGGAAACCGGCCCAATCAATTAATCAATGACAATCCCACCACCGATAATTATATGCCACTGGTTTGGCAAACGGGCGAAATCCTTTCCATCACCGCCAATAGTGCACGCTTTCAGCAAAGCTTTTCAATCCAAAATCCTTCCACAGCAAATAGTGCCATGCTACAACTTCGGAATGCAAAAGTGGTCGCCTTTCAGCAATTTTTGCAAAACAAGGAGTGGGATATCCATGAGGGGACCCAATTGCTGGAAAAAGAAGATGCTTTGTTGGAGTACCAAAAAGCAATGATAGATTTTGCTCAAACCACCGATGCTTTCCTACCTGCCCTTGTGGCCGTTCGCTGGGTGAGCCCACAACAGGATTATGAGCGTACTGCCGAATTTCTCTTTGCTCAATGCGAACGTTGGAAAGAAAAAGAACCCGCGCACCCTTGGACGCAGCAATTATGTGAAAAAGCAGATAAGTCGGCGTTGCCCGTATTGGTTGGGGATTCTTTTCCGAACACCGAATTACCCATGCTCTCTGGTGAAATGGCCCCATTATATCCTCAATTGGGAAGCAAACTTACCATTATCGATCTGTGGGCCTCCTGGTGCGTGCCCTGCCGAAAAGAAAACCGTGAGATCCTAGTGCCGTTGTGGGAAGCCTACCACGATAAGGGATTTCAGATCTTGGGCTACGGACTGGAAAGCAATGAAGCTGCCTGGAAAGCCGCCATTGAAAAAGATGGTGCCTATCGCTGGCCCCATGCCTCCCACCTACAAGGGGACGACGCTCCTTTTATGCAAGTGCTGCGCATTCAAACCATTCCTGCCAATTTTATTTTGGATGCCCAAGGGAAAGTGATTGCCAAAAACCTCCACGGAAATCATTTGGCCCGTTTTGTGGAAACCTATCTAAAATCTTGATATTTATTCCTGTGGAGATATGATTTTTATCATTTATTGGGAGGTGGTGTTGAGGTAATTTTACAAATCACCAACTAATAGTACCATCATGGAAAAATCTAGACCCACTTTCAAATTTCTGCGTATCCTATTGGGGTTATTCCTCATTGCCTACGCATTGAACAAATTTTTGCACATCGTTCCCAATAGTTATGGAGCCATGCCTGCTGTGACGCAAGACTTTTTGGATTCGGTGGCCATGTACCTGCCCATTTTATATATTTTTGAGATACTCATTGGGCTGTTTTTGGTTTTCAACAAATGGAAAACCTTTATCTACATTGTCCTTTTTCCGTTATCCATTGCTTTTTTAATGTTTGGGCTCATCAATCAAAATGTTGTGCAGTTACTCCCCGCTTTGTTTGTAGCTGTGGTGAATGGTATTCTCATTCTATCCCGAAAGGAGAAGTACAGTACGCTTTTTGATTAAATGAATTGAGACTGTTGAAGGAATAGTGAGGTTAAAAAAGATCGAAGGAAATACCCTCTAGGCTAAAATAATCATAGAGGATATCATCCCCTGCCATGTAGATCACCTGCCCATTGGTATTGATGTCAACACGGATGCCTCCATTTTGCATCCCGGTGCATATTTTTCGTTTGGAAGGGCGATACCCCACAGGGAGTGTAAATATCACACTTCCCGAACCCACAATAAGGTTGGTATTTCTTACCAGTCCCCTTAAATAGACCCTATTGTTATGTTTATAATACCCCGCATTTTCATAGGTACTACTGTAATTGGTCCAACTGGCGGTTAATGTGGCGTTGGTTGGACTTTCAACCGTTTCAACCGTGTAATTGGCATCGGCAAACTCTTTGGTGATCAATGCTTTTGAATCGGTGATTTCGGTCATGTCCAAACTAGGCGCTGTGATGGTTCCATCTTTTAAGATAAGAAGTGCATTGCTCCGGCTGGCCGTGCTTGTGCCATTACCCACCACAAGTAGGGGATCGGTGGACACAAATGCCGTGGCATTCCCGGTACCAATCACATTATAGGTTCCCAAACTGGTTTCTGCATAGGAGGCAGCATAGGTAGACCCCAACGCCGTACCAAAACTCCCCATGGCTTGGCTACCATTCCCCAAGGCTACAGAACCCGTTCCGTTGGCATTGGTGTTTCTTCCATAGGAAAAAGAATAATCCCCAACCGCCCTGGAAGTAATTCCTCCGGCAAAGGCATAATTTCCACGAGCCCCTACAAAACTGCTGGCAGAAGCACTGTAGGATAGATCTACTGCGTGAAATCCTATCGTTCCATAATTGGACGGATTGGAATCCTTAAAGCGCCATCCATATCCATTGCCTTCATCCAATGTCTCCAATTCCCCATCCACCTTTTGCCATTGGGCATTGGCATTATCCCAAAAATAAAACCCTTGTAGGGGAACTCCATTTCCGGTGACAAAGACCATCATGCCATCCTGATTAAGGCTAGGGTTGCTCAGTGGGAAATTATCTACTTTCGGAATAAGGATCCCATCGGTAGCCGATGGGCTGGCCTGGTTGGTGGACACGATGTCCAAAAGGGCATTGGGACTCGTGGTGTTGATGCCCACTTGGGCGTAGGTTAAGCTGAGGCAAAAAAAGGAAACAATGAACAGTTGGGCAGGTTTCATAACAAAGGGATTCAAAGTTGCTTTATTGCCTAACAAACGTATGATGTTCCTTCCGTTCTTAAAATACGTAGAAGGTAAAAATAATACGTACCCCCACGTACTCCCTATACCATATCCAGTAACTCCATATTTTCCTTGGCCCAAGCACTTAGGGCATCAATATGGGAAGGGAGTTCCAACTTGCTAATAATATTGGCTCGGTGTTTTTCAACCGTTCGGTAGGAAATGGTAAGCAGTTCTCCTATTTCTTTGGAGGATTTTCCCTTTCCTACCAGTCGCAGGATGGTCCGTTCGGAAGGGGTGAGGTATTTGAGTTTCTCCAATTCGGGCGAAACTTCATGGCGCAGGATGTCCTTAAAGGTTTTGCTGTAATAGGGCTCTCCTTTTACCACACTTTGGATACAGCGATGTACTTCCTGAAAGGGCTCTTCTTTCAAAATATACCCTAGAATCCCAAGCTCCTTGGTTTGTAGGATAAGCCCCTTTTCTTTGTGGGAGGTTAAAATAATGAATTGGGTGGGCAACTGCTGCTCCCTGCATTTTTGAATGACTTCGATGCCTGTGAGAAAGGGCATTTCAATATCCAGCAAGGCGATGGTGGGTTGAAGGTCAATAATCAAGTCCAAGGCTTTAGCACCATGCTCGGCACCCCCCAAAACCGTATACTGGAAGCTTTTCAATTCTTCTATTAATCCCTTTAAAAGGATGGGATGGTCGTCTGCTACCACAAGGGAAATGGTTGAGGTCATACTACGGCTTTAGGGTTGCACTTAATTGGGTTCCTTTTCCTTTCTTGCTATCAATGATGAGCGTTCCGCCCAACATTTTAATACGCTCTGCCATGGTCTTGAGTCCTAGGCTATTCTTTTGAAGGCTTTCAATATCCTCAAATCCGGTACCGTTGTCTTCAATATGAACCGTTACATAGGCCCCTTTTTTCTCAATGGTCACACTCAATGCCTTTGCTTGCGAATGTTTTACCACATTGTGGACGGCTTCCTGTACAAACCGAAAAAAGTGAAGCGTTTGTGCTTCCTTAAAGCAGTCATCAATAGCAGCTATTTCGGAAGAAACAAACAAAGGAGTTTCTTCATCTACCTCATACAGCAATTGGGTGATGGCCTTGGTAAGCCCCACTTTTTGTAACATGGGCGGATATAGGGCACGGGAAATGCTACGTACTTCCTCCAGGGTGGTAGCCGTCATGGACGCCAATTCGGGTTGCGCTAGATTTTGGGCTTTCTTTTGTATCAAGGTGAGTTGCTGGCCTACACTGTCGTGCAGTTCCTTGGCTACCCGGGTACGCTCCTTTTCTTGGGCCTGCATGAGTTCCTGAGAAAAAAGGGCTTGCTGCCATTGTTGTTTTTTGTAGGTGTTTCGGGAGCGCACTAGCAGCACAAAGCCAAAGAGCAATAGCAAACCCAGCGAACCAAACAAAATCCATTGGTTTTTCACTTTGTTCTTTTCTGCCAATATCGCTAAATCACTTTCTTGGGTTTTGATCTTTAGGTCCCGTTTTTCGGTTTCGTATAAGGTTTGGTAGTAGGAGAGGCCTTGTACCTTTTGGGCGCTGTTAATGGAATCGTTCAGCTGGTTAAAACGTTGTAAATGCCGTAGGGCCTTTTCGGGATTTCCTATTTTCTCATAGGCGTTGGCTAAGAACGCTTCCGCATCCATCAATTCTTCATATTCTTGGTTTTCCTCACGTTGGGCCAAATTCTTTTCTCCCACTTCAATGGCTTTTACATAGTTGCCCGTAGCAAAATAGTAATGTTTCAAGGCAAGGAGGTAGGAACGGTTTTTATGCGGATCTAGCAAGGCTTCAGGGTCTTCTTCCAAATGGTCCAAATACCTTTTGGCTTCCGTAAGGTTGCCTACATCCAAATAGGCACGCACCAAGGCCGAAAGGATAGGAATTTCGGTAATGGCCTTGAATTCCGATTGTTGATTGGTGGCATAGGAGGCCAGTAGGCTTTCAATGCGCTTTTGGTTTTGGTGCATTTTTCGGTAATCGGTGGCGGCATTGTAATGTAGGGCAATCAAGTTTTCCAGTTCGTGGGAAGCTTCCGAAAGCACAATGGCCTCGGTACGGATGTCCTGTGCTTCCTTGTAAAACCCATTCTGGCTGTAAAGAATGGACAAGGCAATCTTGCAATTAATCACATTAAAGGTATCCTTTTCCCTTGCAAAATAGGGTTCGGCGTTGCGCAGCACCTTGGAGGCTGCTGCAAAGTCGCCCTGCATGGAGAGGGCTTGGCCAATGTACAATTCTGAAAGGCCCTGGTAGCGCACATAGCCTATTTCGGTAGCCAGCACTTTGGCTTTTCCGGAACAAAGGCAATGGCAGCTTCGTTTTCGCTAGATCTTGATACGCATTTCCGGCGTTAAGGTACATACGGGCCAAATCCTTTGGTCCAATTTTTCAGAGGAATTCGTACTGTTTGAATAGTTCAACGGCTTGCGAAGGGTCTCCCAAATAGGACTTACGGTAATAGATGAGGTCCGAAATATTATCGGCAGCTATGGCCAGCGAGTCTTCCGCTAGGGCAAAATCAATCGTTGCCCTTGCGAGGGAATCATAATGGTGTTCTGCCTGGAACTCTACGGCACTCGTAAGGCTGTCCATCCACACCAACCGTTCCCCATGGGTAGTCATGGCAATACGCTCTTGATAGCGTTGCAGTTGTTGGGCCAGATTGGGTTCCTGGCACCACAATGGGGAGATTGCTGCCCACCAAAAAAGGACAAAATAAATACGCATATACGTAGTGCTTGGCTACTCAAAGATATTGAAATTACCACAGCCTTAGGTACGTAGGGGTACGTAGCAAAAATAAAGTACCAAAGTTGTAAATATAATTGTACTTTTAAAACAAGTTTGAACTAGACAACTAACCAAACACTCTCTTATTTCATGCAAATTATTGAATCCCAAAAAACCTATGATGTGCTTATTGTAGGCTCGGGTGCAGGCGGTGGTATGGCCACCAAAGTCCTCGCCGATGCGGGTCTAAAAGTAGCCGTTGTAGAAGCAGGGCCTTTCTTTGATCCTGCCGACCCCAAAACACGTACCCAACTAAAATGGCCCTATGAATCCCCCCGAAGGGGCGCCGGAACCCAGCGGGATTTCGGTGAATTTGATATGGCCTATGGCGGCTGGGAAATTGAAGGGGAACCCTATAACCAAATTGGCGATACCCAATTCGATTGGTTCCGCTCCATCATGCTAGGCGGGCGCACCAACCACTGGGGGCGTATCTCCCTGCGTTTTGGGCCTAAGGACTTTAAAGGAAAAGACCGTGATGGCCTGGGTGACAACTGGCCCATTGGCTATGAAGATGTAAAACCCTATTATGATAAGGTGGATAAACTCATTGGGGTGTTTGGTAGTAACGAAAAAAGGGAAAATGATCCCGATGGTTTCTTCTTGCCCGCTCCTAAACCGCGTTTGCACGAACTGTATTACATTAAAGGCGCCAAGAAGTCCAATGTAGATGTCATTCCCTCCCGATTGTCCATCTTAACCAAGCGCATCAACAACGAGCGTGGGGTGTGTTTCTATTGCCGCCAGTGTAACCGAAGCTGTTCGGTGTATGCCGACTTCTCCTCGGGTAGTTGCCTTATTTTCCCTGCGCAGAAAAACGGCGGACAAGTAGATTTGTTCGTCAATGCCATGGTGAGTGAAGTCACCATTGATGAAAACGGAAAGGCTACTGGGGTTAAATACATCAACAAAGAAGACCGCCAACAGTACAGTTTAAAAGCTAAAGTAGTGATCTTGGCCGCATCGGCCTGTAGTTCAGCACGTATTTTATTGAATTCCAAAAGCGAGAAGTTCCCCAACGGCCTTGGCAATAGCAGTGGCCTTGTTGGGAAGTACCTGCATGATTCCACCGGTACCGACCGAGCCTTCTTTATCCCCGAATTGATGAACCGTAAGCGCTACAACGAGGACGGGGTAGGAGGCTTGCACGTGTATTCCCCTTGGTGGCTCGACAACAAAAAGCTTGACTTCCCCCGTGGCTACCATATTGAAGTATGGGGCGGGATGGGCATGCCCGGCTACGGCACAGGCTTTAACCCCAATTCCTTGAACAAGTACCTAGGCGAGAAAGTAGGAGGTTATGGGAATGGCCTTCGTGAAGACGTAAAGAAATTCTACGGTTCGGTCATGGGTGTTTCGGGACGGGGCGAATCCATTGCCATGAAAGACAATTACTGCGAAATAGACCCCACTACGGTAGACGAATGGGGGATACCCGTACTGCGGTTCAATTACCACTGGACCGACCATGAGCGAAAACAAGCTAAGCACATGCACGAGACCTTTGAAGAGATTTGCCATAACATGGGCGGGATTCCCTTGGGCAATAAACCCACCAAAGAACAGGACTATGGGCTGCTAAACCCGGGACGTATCATCCACGAAGTGGGCACTACCCGCATGGGAAGCGACCCCAAGACTTCGGTGGTGAACGAGTTTGAACAACTGCACGATGTGAAGAACGTGTTTGTAGTAGATGCAGGACCCTTTGTGTCGCAAGCCGACAAAAACCCTACCTGGACCATTTTGGCCCTGGCGTGGCGCACTTCAGACTATATTATTGAAGAACTAAAAAAACAAAACCTATAAGCCATGGATAGAAGAGAAAGTTTTAAAACCATGCTGCTGGGCTCCCTGGGCGCTGGCTTGGCCTTACAGGCCTGTACCGATCCTACCGTAACGCCACCCGAAGTGGTGGAGGAAGCCCTTTGGAAATATACCTATGGAAGAACCCCCAAGGAACAGGAATTTGATGAGGAGTTACTGGAAGAGGAGTTTTTTGACGAAGCCGAACTCCAGCAAATAGAAACGTTGGCCAACCGTATTTTACCTCCCACCGAGGCAGGAAGCATTGCCGATGCAAATGTGGTCCCCTTTATTGAATTCATGGCCAAGGACGTCCCCGAATTCCAGACTAAACTGCGCGGGGGGCTTATGTGGCTCAATATTTATTGCAACGCCAAGTACAATGCTACGTTTGTAAACTGCACCGAAGAACAGCAAACACAAGTGCTGGATACCATTGCCTGGCCCGACCCCGAGGCCACCGAACACCCACAGGAAGTACAGTTTTTCTCCCTCATGCGCAATTTGGTCCTTACGGGCTATTTTACCAGTGAAGTGGGCATTAAAGAACTGGGCTACCAAGGCAACGTACCCAATAACTGGGACGGGGTGCCACAGGAGGTGCTGGATGACCATGGCATGGCCTACGATCCCGAGTGGCTTGCCAAATGCGTAGACCCCAACACCCGTGGCGAAATCGCCCAATGGGATGAAGAAGGGAATCTTATTTCGTGAAACGTCTAATTTTCAAAAACTCCTTTGAATGAATAAATTTTTCTTATTACTACTTCTATTACATGGCTTTGTAAGTTCCATTGAGGCCCAAATTGTAACTATTCCTGATGCTAATTTTAAAAATTACTTGGTCAATGTTTTGTGTGTGGATACAGATGGTGATGGAATACCAGATGATGACGTAGATACCAACAATGATGGTGAGGTTCAAGTAAGCGAAGCAGAGGTAGTTACTTTTTTGAAAACTAGTAGCGGAAATATAAGCAATTTAGAAGGTATACAATATTTTGTAAATCTTCAAGAGTTTCACTGTACATTCAATCATATAACGAATATGGATGTAACTTATAGTCTGGATTTAAGGAAGTTGGTATGTTATAGGAATGAGCTTACAGCTATTCATCCAGGCAATTATCCAAATCTTGAATATTTATCTGTTGGAGAAAATTTTTTAACCAGTATCGATATCTCTGATAATTCGAATCTTTACTATTTGGCATTTCCCCATAATTCCATATCCAGTATTAATCTTTTAAATAATGCACCTTTAGAAGTATTGGTTGGTAGTTATAACAATTTAACCTCTTTGAATGTCTCTAATAATGTTAACCTCCGGAATATTTTTATTGAAGGGAATGCCATTACTAGTTTGGATTTTTCAGCAAATCCCAATTTGGATTATGTTTGGTGCCAAGAAAATCAATTGGTGAATTTCAATATAAATAATAATAATAATGAGGGAATTGGGAGTCTTTTTACCCTATATAATCCAAACTTATCCTGTATCCAAGTAGATGATGTGGCTTATGCTGAATTTCAGGCATTTTTAGGTGAGTGGAACATTGATGAGTGGACAGAATTTAGCGAATCTTGTGAGCTGGGATACGAAAATCATTACCTTTCCAATGCATTTAATCTTTACCCCAATCCCGTTTCCCAAACCCTTACGGTAACAAGTGACAATCCTATCCTAAGTACCACTGTTTTTAATGGGGTAGGAATGCGTTTATCTTCTGAACCAGGATCCGCTACCCAAATGACACTGGACTTGGCACATTTACCTGCGGGGATTTACTTTATCACCATTGAAACCACCAAAGGGCTCAAGACCCAAAAGGTAATCAAGGAGTAAGTTTTTAAGATTATGGATCCTGGGTTGGTATGTTGGACTATTGGTATTTTAGTAGGTTAGATAATTGGACTTCTGCCCACTAGCGACTATACTACCTACTCACCATTCACCATTCACTATTCACTATTAACGATTCACCCTTGACCCTTCACCCTTCACCTCATTAGGTCAAAGGTCCGGGTGCTAGGTCCTGGGTTGGTATGTTGGAATATTGGTATTTTAGTAGGTTAGATAATTGGACTTCTGCCCACTAGCGACTATACTACCTACTCACCATTCACTATTCACTATTAACGATCCACCCTTCACCTTGACCCTTGACCCTTCACCTCATTAGGTCAAAGGTCCTGGGTGCTGGGTCCTGGGTTGGTATGTTGGTATGTTGGTATTTTAGTAGGTTAGATAATTGGACTTCTGCCCACTAGCGACTATACTACCTACTCACCATTCACTATTCACGATTCACCCTTCACCCTTGACCCTTGACCCTTCACCTCATTAGGTCAAAGGTCCTAGGTCCTGCGTTGGTATGTTGGTATTTTAGTAGGGGGGATGATGGGACTTGTCACGCCCCACTCGATTGGGCGTCCACTAGGCGTTCCTGTATTCTGAAATGGATTCCACATTCAGTGTGGAATGGCACGTACGAATAAACGGTCTTAGGTCCTACGTCATGTTATCCTACGTCAACAGAAAACCTTTAAACATTAAGCATTCAACATTCAACATTCAACATTCAACATTCACCACTCACCCTTCACCATCGTGTGGCTTCGATACACTTCCTTCGCTTCGCTTGGAAGCACTCAGCCACCAATCTAGTCCCAATGGTATATACACGGGTCATACACGAAGGAAACACGAAGGAAAGACGGAGGAAATACGAAGGAAACACGGGACAAATACGGGACAAACACGGGACAAATACGGAATAGTAGCTTTTTTTTTTGTTCATTTTTGCATTGCCGGTTTTTCTCTTTGTTCATTTCTTTTGGCCGCCCTTTCTTATTGTTCTTTTTACCATTACCGAGTTTAATAGGTCTTGGGTCCTAGGCCCTGGGTCTTGGGTCTTGAGCTATTTTGACCCTTCACCTTTCACCCTTCACCTTTCACCCTTCACCTTTCACCCTTCACCTTTCACCTTTCACCCTTCACCCTTTACCCTTCACCCCTCACCCTTCACCCTTACCCCATTAGGCACTGGGTAGGGTTCCCATTCTTTTCATTATCTTTGGAAGAGATGCCAAGACCAAACCCTACTCTACAATGCCAGTAAAAATCTTTGTGTTGTTTTGCCTGTTATTTGCTACTTCTTGCAAAGCACAAACCTCCATGGACTCCTATTTGGGGGGATGGGCAGGAACTTTTAAAGAGGAACAGCCCTTTTTGTTTACGGTTGAAATCACCTCTGAAGGAACGGAAAAAATTGCCCGCTTCATGGGTAAAAAAAGCATTACCGAAATTCCCCTTCACCTAGAAACCCCTCCTTATTGGGTGGGTGAAATAATGGGGCAATTGCATATCCGAATAGACATGACTGCAGCCACCCCAGTGGCATTTATTCAAACAGGGCACCATCTCTCGCACCTAGCATTGCAAGAATCGCCCACTGGGAGTTGGGTGGGCACCTGGAATCTCCTCATTGAATCTCATTCCTTACCAACCCTGTATGTATCGTTGGAGGCATGGGACAACGGTAGCTACGGGGCATCTACCTTTTTCAAAGAACCTACCTACCACTATATGTGGGGCCAAGATTTTAAAAAGGTTGAAAACGAAATAAGCTTTACCGATATTCGTTCCAACATCCACTTCAAGGGCATTCTAAACGAAAACCAAATAGACCTTACCCTGCACTTTCTCAACGAAAGCACTGCTTTTAGCCTCTTTCCGTTGGCCTACGACCAATGGCAAAGGGGCCAATACACAGAAAAGGCAACTGAAGGAATGGCCCCAGCCCGTTTTGCAAGGCTTATCCATGACATTCAAACCGATACCTTAGCGGGGACCCATGCCGTTTTGATCGCCCAAAAAGGGGAAACCCTTTTGGAAAGGTATTTTAAGGGTTTTACCGCCAGCACGCCCCACGATACCCGCTCCCTTTCCAAGAGCTTTGCTGCCGCTTTGGTAGGTAGTGCCATTGCAGACCAAAAGCTAGCCAATGTCGATTTGCCCATTAAAGGGTTTTTTGCCAAAGCCTACCCAGATATCGATTGGACCAATGGAAAAGACCGTATCACCCTTCACCACTTGCTTACCATGTCCAGCGGTCTGGATGCCATTGATTTTGGCCTTAACCGAAATTCTTATGCCAATGAAGGGGCCTACCAAGACCAGCCCAACTGGACCCAATACATTCTGCAAGCCCCCATGGTGTATGAACCGGGTAGTGAGGCCAATTACGGCTCGGGGAACCCTCATTTACTGGCGCCTATTTTGAATGAAGTGCTTGGGGAACGACTTGAATTCTACCTCCATAGAAAATTATTCCGCCCCCTGGGGATTTCCAATTACCGCCTTCAAACCAACAATGAAGACCTGCCCTATTTTGGGGGAGGCTGGTACTTCACCCCCAAGGACGTATTAACGTTTGGACAACTGTACTTGCAAGGGGGAAACTGGGAAGGCCAGCAACTCCTTCCCAAAACCTGGGTGCAACAGTGCATGGAAAGCTACACCGTTCTTGCCAATACCCGGGATAAAAATGGTTATGGGTATTTGTTTTGGCATAAGACCTACGAAGTTGCGGGCCAAAAAATTGCTTCCATTGAGGCTAGGGGTTCGGGAGGGCAATACCTCTTTATTGTTCCCGAACATGCATTGGTGGTCGTCATTACCTCAGGCAATTACCGAAACAACAAAGGATTCCAACCCGAAAGGATCATGAAAGACTATATTCTCCCGGAAATCCTGAAATAACAAATCTTCCCCTTTGGTTAAAAATGACAGAAGCCACCCTTGGGTCTTGGGTAATAGGTCCCGCGTTGGTATGTTGGTATGTTGGTATGTTGGTATTTTAGTAGGTTAGATAATTGGACTTCTGCCCACTAGCGACTATACTACCTACTCACCATTCACTATTCACTATTAACGATTCACCCTTCACCCTTCACCCTTGACCCTTCACCTCATTAGGTCAAAGGTACTGGGTCCTGGGTCCTAGGTGGTATGTAAAAAACTTGATATTTTAGTAGGGGGGATGATGGGACTTGTCACGCCCAATTCGATTGGGCGTCCACTAGGCGTTCCTGTATTCTGAAATGGATTCCGCATCCAGTGTGGAATGACACTTACGAATAAACGGTCTTAGGTCCTACGTCATGTTATCCTACGTCAACAGAAAACCTTTTAACATTAAGCATTAAACATTCAACATTCAACATTCAACACTCACCCTTTACCCAACTGCTACCCAATAACTATCCAGAGGTTATTGATAGGTTATCGAGAGGTTAGGATAGTGAGTGGTAAGTGTTACTAAGGGGTTATTTAGAATCTTTATACGTAACCCCAGTTTTTTGTGGTTTCTTTTTGTTAGAAATAGGTCCTACGTCTTGTGTCTTGTGTTGATAGAAAACGTTGCCCTCTTTAAAACTTCCTCCCACTTGCCACTTTTTTTCCCTATCTTTGGAAATATCCCCACCATAGATACCCAAGCAATGGCAAGAAATCCCTAGGTTTTCTTGGGCGTAGCTTTTGCATTGGGTACCCATAAGAACCGGTGTCCGCGCCCAGCGTGGGGCCTTCTAATACATACAACAATGGATCTAGAAAAATTAAAGAGAAATCTACAGGAAACCCTAGGACTGTCTGGGCATGTGCTTTCCGATGAGGAATTCACCCAATTGGTCACCCATTTAAAATCGGCCCGGGAAGATATCAAAAGCGGGAAAGAACTGGAACGGGAACTGGAAGAACTAATTCCGTCCATCACCGAGTTTGATGGCTCTGTGGTTCAGGAATCCATCGACAGCAGCGATCTGGACCACCTTATCGACCAAATTGAAGATGCCCTCAAGAAACGGCCCAAGTAGATGAAAAAAGACCACATCACCGATTTTGAGGATGCCATTGCCCAGGCCAAGCAGGAATTCAGTGAGGAGTTCAAGCAGCTACTGCAGCTGGTAAAACAACCCAGCGCCACCCAAGAACAGGTGCAGGAAGCCGTCACCGAACTGCACCAAAAGGGCGTGGCCTTTGTGGATCTTTTTAGCCGATCGCTCAACGAATACGGTACCCAACAGTTTAAGCACAACCCCAACATACGCAATAGCAAGCGGGATGATGCCGTGAACCTTTCCAATACGCTGCTCAAATACTGGAAGCTCATCCGTTCCCTGCAAGGGGATTTTGATATCCTGCCCCCCAAACCCTCCGAACGGGCCTACAGCAGCATACAATCGTTTTTAAAGACGTTTGATACGGAAGCGGCCCAAAAACTGCAGCCCCAGTTTGAGGCCCTGCAATTGCCTACCTACGGATTTAAAACCAAAAAACCCTTTATAGACATGACAAAAAAACAACAAGTAACCTTTGGCGCCCTCACGGGGCTGGCCTTGCTGCTCATCCTGCTGGTAATAGCGCTGGTGGTGGAGTGCCCTACCAATTTTCAGAACAACATTTTTATCATCATCCTTTCGCTGGCGGGCAGCACCTCCATCATCCGGGGCTCATTGAGGTAAAGTACCGGCAAATCATTACCGCCACGGGGCCTTGGCGGTGTTTGTGATCATCTTTTTTATGAAGCCCACCCAATTGAGCGACTATACGGGCTGCGCGGCGGATCGTGCCATTTCGGGGACCACCTATTTTGGGGACACCCCTGTGGAAAACATGGATGTTTCGGTGCCCAAGCAGAACAAGTCTACCCGTACCGATAACTTTGGGAACTTCCAACTTTCGCTGGATTTTACAGCCATTGAAGACAAGTTGGGCATCCACCTACAAAACAAGGAACTGCGCGTGGATACGGTGTACACCTTTACCAAGGAACAGCTTGCCAAGTCGCTGGACATCAAGATTAAGAAGTACTGCGTGGCCTGTACGCAAAAGGACAGCACGGGGGCCGTGGTCAACCAAAAGACCACCTGCAGTGCCAGTGCTAGCTACATAGAAGATTATATCAAGGGCTTTACCCAAGCGGGGGTGGCGCAGGGCCGTACGGTGGAGTGCACCCGGCAATAAGAAGATATAGAATGGAAAAGGAGTGTTTTGCGCTCCTTTTTTCTATTGCTGTGATTGTTACAGGATTTTTATTATATTTGAGATACTCCCCACAAGATCCCATCCGGGATGACCATTTCAAAAAGTAAAGTATGCATTTTAATATTTAAAGAATGACGTTAATAATATTTATTGCATAACATTTTATGCATAATCAAAAAAATAAAAATTTTAATAATGTAATTCAATATTGTTAAATAAGACTTTTTATATCCTCACTACAAAAGTCAATACTAGAAACAGAAGAACAATTTTCACCTATTCCTAAAAATAACAACCTATGAAAATATTTTTGGCTTCTAGATTTAAAGAGTTTGAAAATTTAAGAGAGATTCTATCAAAAAAATTTAAAGAATTTAAAGAATTTAAGCTCTCTAAAATTGAATTAATTGACCTAAATGATGGAAAAGCTGATTATAGAGATGCCTTACAAAGGTCAATAGATTCAGTAAATGATTCTGCTATGATGGTTATTTTTGTTGGAGATACTTACAGCGAAAATATCCATGAAAATGAGAAACTCTCAATAACACATTTAGAGTATAAAACAGCTAGAGAAAATGGTATTAACATTTTACCATATTATATTGGAAGATACATTAACCATGAAAATTTCTGTTCTGAAAATGACCCAGAAAACCTAAAAGAATTTAAACGAGAAGTCTTTCCTGATAGAAACTCAATTTCGACCTATGCAGTGTATAATGTGAAAAATGATATAAACAAAATTGCTAAAAGGATAATTCATGATATAATAGATAATTCTAAAAGATTTGATATCAATAGCCATAATGAATTAATAGTTGAAGTAAAAAAAATCTTTAATGCTGTATCATTAATAGATTCATTAAACCCTCAAATTATTTCTCTAGAAAATGAAAGATACAAGTTTAAAATTCCAATTTCGCTAATAAAAAAAATGTATTATGAAGAATGGGCTTTGATTGAACATAATATTTCAAAAAAAGATAATGAAATAGGTCTCTTTATTAGTGGAGACAATAAAAATGGTTTTTTCATTGAACTAAACAAAATAGGAAAAAGTAAGTCTCAGTCTTATGAAATAAATGATGATAATACAATAATTCGAGATATCCTTATTAATTGTGATTCTCAAATTGAAAATGAATATCTTTTGTTTAGAGAATTAACACTTAAACAAAGATATTTCTACTCCATTTTTAAAGACTTTTCTCATAATATTGAATATTTAATAGAGTCTGATAAATTTCCCTCATCTAAAAAAAAGACTTTACTTTTTAGACTATTAGCCTTATACTATTATGAAAAGGGAAATTATGATTTAATGAGAGAAAACTTCGCATCTTGTATAAATCTACTTGAAAAGAATTCTGAAAATAAGTTGTCAGGTTTTTTTATTGGTTGGGCTGAAAAAGAAAGAGAATTGGAGAATATAGATAAAGCTAATGAGATTTATAAAAAAGTTATTGATCTATTTAATCGACCTAACTCAAAAGCTCGTTTTAATTTGGCAGTATATTATAAAGATAATAACGAAAGTGAAAAAGCCGTCGAGTTATTTAAAGATTTAGTAATTGATAAGGACATCGAAGCGCCAATACCATTTTATGAAAGTTCAGGTTTTTGGCAAAAATTTGAAGATACTATAGCAGATAAAATAAAATACGGAGAATCTAAAAATGCAACAAAACTACAAGACATTATCAAGGATTTGGCAATTAGTTTGAACAAGGAAGGAGAACTTGATAAAAGTGAGAAAGTATTATTGCAGGTATCAAAAATTATTAATAATAACGATTTGCTTACCAAAGCATTAATCAATTTTTATATTAAAAATGATATTACTAAAGCAACAAAAGAAATCACTCTACTAAGTAAAACAAATTTCAATAAATTTCATTTGGCTGACTTATGGTTGAATTACTATAAGGAAAAAGAAATGTATTCCATTGCCTTTGACTATGTAGAATCATTTTTAAAAGAAAATCATACTGAAGAAAATATCGACTTCCTTTATCGAAATATTGGAGATATGTATCATCATAAAGGAGATAGTTATCGGTCAAGTTTATATTATAATAAAATAGTTAGCAAGTGGATTTATAGTTATGATTTATATGCTATGTCGCTTATTAAATATAATGAAACAAAGTCTTTACGAATTTTCAAAAATTATTTTCATAAAACACCATACCACAATAGTTTTTCTAGATTCACCAAAAATATTTCCCGATATGTAATACTATGTTTAAAAAATAAAAAGCATTTAGATGCAAGTAAATTAATCAATCAATTAATTAAAGACAGAAAAGTATATAACTACGAAGATGGTTTTTTCTCATTTTTACATCAACAACAACTTAAACTAACAGCTGACGATACTTTTTTTGATATTTTACTAAAAAAAAGTGAAGATTTTTCTAAGGATAATAATCAAAAAGCAATTGTATATTCAAATTTTGCCAAACATCTAATTTATAAACACAAACCAGATTTTTCAGAACAAGTTGATGATTATTTAGAACAAGTTGATGATTATTTTAAGAGCAAGAAAACTTCAATTTCTTTTACAGAAAAAATAGATATAAGAAGGGCGATTACATTATTCAAAAAATCTCTTTCATTAAAAAAGAATCCTAAAATAAGTTTAGAAGTTGCTAAATGTTATTTTGAATTAGAAGAGTTTGATAAGTGTACAAAGAAATTAAATACCTTATTAAAAACTGAAGAAAAAAACAGAGCACATTTGTATTTGCTGAAAATTAGTCTTTTAAGAAAAGATAGTAGTGAAGCTTACAAAAATCTACATGCTATAAATGACTTTAGAATAAAACAAATAGGGTATTTTGAAATTGCAAAATCAGAAATTGACACAATAAATAATAACATCTACAATTATGAAAAGTCCATAAAAAACTATAATGGATTATACAGGAAATTAAGCTTTTCAATATATCTATACTCAATTAATAATGAAAAAAGAAGCCGAGAAGTTCTTGAGGAAATAAACAAAAATCCAATTTCAAGTAATAAAATTAACCTTATTTATCATAGTGCAATTAGCGTGTATCAAAAACCGTTACCGGAAAAGATATTGATATCTATAAATAATAAGTTTAAGACTTTGATGCAATATAAAAATCCCCATAAGTTCCTAATTACTCAATTAAATACCCAAATAAAAAAATTTCCACTTAATGATAAATTATACTCGCTTAAGTTTAAGTATTATTTTATTCTAAAAGATTTTAATGAATGTGAGAAAGTGTTGCAAAGTATAATTGATTATAATTTAATTAATAGAGATACCTCTTCTTTATTTTTTTCACTTTCAAGAAGTTATTATAATTTTTCAAATCTTAATGAATCAAAAACGGTTAAATTTAAAAAACAAGTTGAGGTTTTGATTAAAGCCTCAAGATTTATTAAGTATGCTTTAATTGGAGATGAAAGGAGTCTAGAATACAAACAATTATACTCTATTATATTTTATAAGCAAGGATTAAATGATAAACATAAATCTGCAAATAAAGAGTTTGTAAAAGGTTTGTCCACTGTTGAAAAATCAACCTTTTTTGAATACATCGTAAAAGAAAAAAATAGAATAAACATTCATTTATATCCGGAAGTTTTGAGTGATTATTTTACAAAAGTTGAATTTTATAATGGCCAAGAAAAAACAGGGGCTACCTTATTAGGTAAAGAAAAGGTAAAAGATTCCGTATCATACATTATTTATAAGAGTATAGAAGCGGACAATGATTTTCATAAAGAAAATTGTAATGATATTTTAAATAGAATAAGAACTAGACTCGCAACTTATCATTTTGATGCAGGTAAAAAATTGCAAGAAAAGAAAAGATTTACGAATGCAAAGCTTAATTATAGTAAAGCGTTTTTTTATCAAAAAAATGTTTATAAATCTAACGGATTAAGAGACTCCTTTATTGGCTCTTTTTTAGCAACTATTCAATATTTGGAAGAATTTGAATATGGTATCAAGATTTGTGAAATGTACTTAAAAACTCATAAAACAGCACATATTTTTCATAAGTATGGCAATTTTTTGAGAGAGAAAGAGAAGTTTGAATCTTCTTTTTCTGCTTATGATAATGCAATTGATTTAGCAGATTCAGAGAAACATCTTGGAATATTGAATCACAATATGCTAAGATTATGTTATGAATCAGACCTTGCTAATAAATTGGTTATTGAATCAGAAAAAGTTGTTTCATTTACAAAAAATGCATATAACAAGGTATTAAAGTTCTACCCAACTTTTGAATATATTGAAGACTCATTAAAATACAAAAATTATATATGTGATAAATATGATAAATAAAATACCAATAACTTTAGGCGTAATTGGGCATTTAGATACAATATTTACCGAAGAACATAAAGTTGTCATTGTCAATATACTCGAAAAACTCTCAAGGTTATACCCAAATAGCCCTATTGCTTTGTTTTCGCAACTAGCAAAAGGTGCAGACATTGAAGTAGCAAAAGTATTTTTAGAGTGCAAAGAACAAACGAAGATAGATTTTCGGTTAATTGTACCTTTACCCTATGAAAAAGAAGAATTAATTAATCAACTAACCGATTCTGAAAAAATTGAGTTTAAAAATATTTTATCGCAAGCGACAAAAACTTTTACACTTGAAAATTTAGAAAACCTACCAAAGAATGAACTATATAGAAACGCTGGGAAGTTTGTTGCAGACTCGTCTTTAATATTAATTGCTCTTTATGAAAATGAGGATAACAATAAAAAAGGAGGAACGGCCGACATTGTTCGTTACAAAATTGAAGGTACATTTAACGACGATATTGAAGAACATATTTTTGACAATAAAGGCTCATTAATTATAATTCCTTGTAATCGAGTTTCTTCCGACATAAAAATTTTTCATTTAGAAAATGATTATTTAGAGAATTTGCTAAAAGACAAAAGTATTAGCAAAGCACTTGATAAAATTGATGCTTCCAATAAGGAAGTACAGAAGTTTTCAGAAATTGAATTGGAATCTTCGGCAAATGATTTGTATCCTGCGAATAAAAGTTTGATTGAACAAAATCAGCAATTAAAACGACTTTATTCTATTTTTGATACTATAGCCCAAAAACAACAGAAAAGGTATTTAAACCTTATTAAAGCATTATTTCTATTGGGACTTTTAATACTTTCCGTATTTGAGATATATAAACACCTTGGTTTGAACCCTATTTTCTTCGGTGGTACCTTAACATTGATTGGTATTGCATATTTCATCTATAAGCGAAGCCATAAAGTTGGTAGCCACACAAAGTATTTGGAGGATAGAATAATTGCAGAAGCCCTGAGAGTTCAATTCTTTTGGAATGTAAGTGATATAAAAATGGCAGCGGCAAATTATATTTTAAGAATTCATAAAACGGAATTTAACTGGGTCAAGCATATATTACTTTCTATTTATGGCCTTACCTATAACTGGATAAATACGAGAGACGAATCGATAAAAGATGTAAAAACACATTGGATTATAAATCAAAAAGATTTTTTTGAATTACGCTTAAGTAAACTTGAAAAGAACGAAAGATTATTTAATTTACTTTCTAAAATTATATTTTGGATTGCATTAGCTGTTTTAGCGCTCATTTTTATTCTGGAATACAAACATTTCAACCATCATATCATTCATCTGCTAATAGTTGTTGATAGTGTTCTTTTTGGCCTTTTTGCTTTAATCAAAGCATACTATGAAAAAAGAGGGTTTGAGCAAATAAGAAATCAATATACTCTAATGTCAATTATTTATTCGGCCTGTGAAACAAAAATGAACGAGATTATACTAAACGAGATTTCCAAAGAACAAATAGACAAACAACTAGACAAATTATTATTTTTAACTGGCAAAGAGGCTCTGATTGAAAACGGCAACTGGTATCTGATTTTTAAGGAAAAGGAACCCGAGGTAGAAGGTATAGGTGGATAGCTTAACTATGTTCAAGAACATTGTAATTCTCGTTTTTGTGGCTGCAAAGTGCTTTCACACTAAAGTTAATTCTCACGCCAAAAAAGCGTGACTGCCAATGGCTCATGCGAATCAGCCGACCAGCTGACTGGGAATAGCAAGAGACGTTGGTGCAATTTTAGAAACCAGACTATTAAAAAAGAAGTACAACAAAATATGGCAAAAGCATTTTTATCACATAGCAGTAAAGACAAAGATTTAGTTCGCAATGTTGCTACTCAACTTGGAAATAAAAATTCTGTACTAGACGAAATATCATTTGAGCCAGGCAGAAAAACCCTTGATCAAATTTTTTTAGAATTAGACAGTTCAGACATCTTTGTTTTATTTATTTCAAATGAATCTCTTGAATCACCTTGGGTTAAAAAAGAAATTAATCGAGCAAAAGAAAACTTAAACAATGACTATTTAGAGAGGATAATCCCAATTATAATTGATGAAAATATCATATATTCTGATACTAGAATACCAAATTGGATAGCAAAACCTTATAATTTGAAATTCATAGGTAATGAGGTTATAATATTAAAGAAAATCCGACAAGCACTTAAAGAAGTCAATTTTAAAAAGACAAAATTTAACCTAGAGATAGAAAAGAATTTTGTTGGGAGAAATGCGGAAATGGGAAAATTTGAGAATGAAATAAATAACATTGATAATTGGACTCCGACTTATATTATTGCATATAATTATTTTGAAGGAATTGGAAGGAGAACATTTCTTAAAAATGCTTTAAGAAAATATGAATTAACAAATTATTTAGATTCCCCCACAACAATTACTCTGGATTCTAAGGAAAGTATAGAAAACTTCATTTACAAACTTAATACCATTAGTAAATTTCCAGAAGTATTGGAATATGACTTTTCTGTCCAAAGCATTGAGTCTAAAATTGAGATAGCGGTTAAACTTCTTAAGCAGTTTATGGACTTTAAGGAGTTAATATTTATTATTGATGAAGGAGGGATTATTTTGCCAAATAACACAATTGTTGATTGGTTTAAAACCTTAGTAAATGATGAGCTATTTGACAACAATTTAATAGTTTGCTTAATTTCAAAATTTCGCCCAAATGAAGCTCAGTTAAAGAGAGAGAAAAAATCACTTGTTTATAGAATACCCGAACTTTCAAAGTCCGAGACGAAAAATTTATTTCTTAGATTACTTAAAATTTATCAACTTGAAAATTTAAAACGTGAGGATAAAGAGTTCTTCATAGAACACCTGAATGGAATTCCGTCGCAAATAATCTATGCCATAAACTTAATTGAAATAAACCCATTGGAGGCAAAGAAAAGTATTAATGAAATTGTTGAGTATTCTGATAGGTTCAGTAGCACAATATTAAATCATTTGAAAAGCACTCCAAATGCATATCAATTAGCTATTTTTCTTTCAACAAATGAAATTTTTAGCATTGATTTAATAAATAAGGTTTTTGGTGAAAATGATTTTACATCTGCTGCTTTACAAAAATTATTTGACCTTTCATTATTTAACTTTGTATTTGGTAGTTATGACTACGTTAAATTGAACCCTACTTTATCTGATTTTATTAATCGCTCAAAAATAAAGTTGGATAATGAATATAATGAACAACTAAGTTTAGTTACCAAAGAACTGCTAAAAGAAAATTTGGATAAAATTATAATTGATGATTATTCTGAATTTATGATAACACTTCAAAAAATGCTTGAGAGTGAAATTAAAATCCCAAAAAAATATTTCATTCCATCTTTGATTATCAAAAACATTATAAAAGAATACGATAAAGGTAATTATGAATATGTTATCAAAATTTGTTTAGAACTACTAGAAAATTCAAACTTTGACCAACAAATAATTTGGGAAACTAACTATCGATTAACTTTAGCATATGCCAGAACAAAGAATGACAAATTTTTTGAATACATATCATTCTTTAAAAATAACATCAATAATCTTGATTATTACTTTTTATTAGGCTTTTATCACAGACACAAAGGAAATAAATCAAAGGCTCTGGAATATTATCACAAAGCACTTGAATTCTACCCTGAACACTCAAGAACAAAAAGAGAAATAGTAAACCTTCATCTTTCACTTGGACAATATGACGAAGCATTGGAATTAGCTAAAGAGAACTATGAAAAAAGAAAAAACAACATATATCATATCCACTCATATTTTGTTAGCTTAATTAGAAGAAAAATGCAGTTCTCAAGTTCAGAGATAACTACTTTGCAGACATTAATGAGTGCTGTTGAATCAAATCCTGACACTAAATCCGATGACATTCTTAGATGTATGAAAGGTGAGTATGCATATTACGTAGAATCTAATCTTAGATCATCAAATGACATATTACTTGAAGCCATTCAACTTAACGATAATAAGAACTATCCCAAAAAATCACTTTCCGAAATATACAGAAAGGAAGGGCTGAATGAAGCATTAGGCGAATTAAATAATTTCGAAGACATTGATGATTCAGATGAAGAAATATGAAGTTCAAATAATCTTGTTTATTTTCTTGTTGATAAGTCCTATAGCCCACTCACAAGCCCTTACCGATAGCCTGTTTGTGGATGCCCTCATCATCGAAAACGAAAACGTTACCACCTCCCAAGGGAATTACCTTATCGATATCCCGTTACTTAATGAATCTGTGAAGGGCCTTACCTTTGCCTCTCTGGTCTATATAAATGCGTCTAGTACGTTGCCTACCCCTTTCCTCTTGGAGCAAATACAAAGGGAGATGAGCCGCTTTTCAAAGGCTAACGTCATCGTCATCACCCCCGACTGGGAATATTATAACCGCGTGGCCAAGGAAGCCGAAAGCATGGAGGGATGTATTGAACCCGCCACCACCCAAATCTATTATCAATTGACAAAGAAAAATAACAAAATAACCCTCGATAGCCTTCGCATTTCAGGAGCACAGCCCAAAATCACCATGGCTCCTAAACCTAAGGGGGAAATGCCACTGTCCTACTACCAAAGGGAATATGGTTCATCGTGTTGCCCTAGGGATCCGGCTTGGGACGGTAAAGAGGCGATGGATCAAAAAATAGGGTTATTTTCCAGTAGCTACCGCAAAGACATCCTGCCCACCTGCACGGTCCTCCTAGGGAAAGAAGGGGAACAAAAAATGTTGTATGCCCTTGCAAATTTGTCCCAAAAAGAAAAACTGGAGTTTTTAATCCATATGCAGGATACCACAGACAACCCCCAAAAAAAGAGGGTATATGCGCCCATTCGCCTTGAAAAGCTAAACTGTTACAAATAGGTTATAAAACATCCGCCTACTTCAACACTAAGGGTCACTCCCTTTCTATAAAAATCATGTTGGGGATGACCTCCAGTTCCACAATGTCCAGTATCTCTGCGTTAAAGTTGGTGTAGACCACCCCTCGTTTGTGGTATTCGGTGGTAAAGCCAAACACCACCCAGCCGCGTTCCACATCCACCGCATAGGCCCCAAGGTGCGGGTATGCATAGCCTTCCACTTGCCCCAGTTGGGTAGCCAATTCGGCCGTATAGGCCCCTCCTCCTTTTAGGGTTTCGCCCGTATCCAAATCCAACAGCAACGGATAGCTAAGGTAGGGGCTGGGCTGGGCAGCGGGTTCGTCTAGCAGGATTTGCCCATTAGCTAGGGGAGGGTCCAAGAAGCCTTGCAGGCTCTGCAACAGGGCAATGGGGTTGGGTTGGGAGCTTAGGAGGGCAAAACTGTCAAAATCAAAGACTTTTACCGTGTAGGGATCAAAGGCATAGAGTTGGTCTCCTTGTTTCATAAAAAGGGGCGCTTGGTCTAGTAGGTTTAAGGTACCTTCCACGGTTTGGGTGGCTAGGTTTATTTTAAGGAGTTTGTACTGGTAGCCAATGTCCTGTTTTCCCAGCAACGCTAGTAAATACCCATCTTTTGCCATGGTATCCACCAAAAAATACCCCGGTTGGGTAAGGCGCTCACACGCCTCCCCATAGGCTTGCAGCCCGAAGGTCAAAAGGTGGGTGTCGGTAGCGGCATCATACTGGTCATAGGCACCTATCACTTCGTTTGGGGTACATATAGGGTCGCGTACAAATACCTCTCCCAAATCACAGTAGCCCTCAAGCAGGGTGGTTTCCTGTGCAAAGATGGGATCCTTAAAGATAAAGGGGCCATTGGGCGTAAACAGGTACCAGGAAATAATGGCATGGTCGTAGATTTTTTGCATACTTCCCCAATCAAACCCAAAGGCATCGGTAAGGTTTTGGGTAGTACCCACCGCAAGCTGTGGACTGATTAGGGTTTTGGTTACCACCGCCGTTTGGGTACTTTCCGGGAACCCGTACACGGCAACAGGGGGGTAAGACAAGCTGTTCCCATCCTCCTTTTTGCTACAAGCCATAAGGAGCAAAACCATTAGTAAGCAGCACAGGATTCTATACATACGGCTAGGGTTTGTTGCCTCTGCAAGCTAAAAAAAAGAGCGGACATACCATCCACTCCTTTCTATTACTTTTCATACGCCTCGGTATGCACATTTTTAACCGCCCTACCGCTGGGGTCGTTCATATGCTTAAAACTGGCATCCCATTCCAGGGCTACGGCGCTACTACAGGCCACAGAGGGCACCGAGGGCACCGTTAAGGCAGCAGCATCACTGGGGAAGTGCTCCTCAAAAATACTACGGTAGTAAAACTCCTCCTTGCTGGTGGGTGTCTGGATGGGGAAACGGTACTTGGCATTGGCCAATTGCTCATCGCTTACTTCCTGTTGGACCAATTCCTTTAAAGTATCAATCCAGCTATAGCCCACACCATCGCTAAACTGTTCTTTCTGGCGCCAGGCCACGGCCTCGGGCAATAGGTCGCCAAAGGCTTCCCGCAACACCCACTTTTCCATGGCTTGCTTGGCTTTGGGGCTGCCTTGCCCGGAAATGATCATTTTATCTTTGGGGTTGAGGCGCATGGCCACATCCATAAATTCCTTGTCCAAAAACGGCACCCGCCCTTCAATGCCCCAAGAGGCCAAGCTCTTGTTGGCCCGCAAGCAGTCATACATATGGAGTTTGTCTAGCTTACGCACGTTCTCTTCGTGAAAGTCCTTGGCAGTGGGCGCTTTGTGGAAGTACAAATACCCCCCAAAAATCTCATCGGCCCCTTCGCCAGAGAGCACCATTTTAATGCCCATGGCCTTGATGGCCCGTGCCAATAAAAACATGGGGGTAGAAGCACGGATGGTGGTGATATCATAGGTTTCCACATGATAGATCACGTCGCGCAGGGCATCAATCCCTTCTTGGATGGTAAAGTGGATCTCGTGGTGTACTGTCCCTAGATGATCGGCTACTTTTTGGGCCGCGGCCAAATCGGGGGAGCCTTCCAATCCAATGGCAAAAGAGTGGAGGCGAGGGTACCAAGCGTTTTCCACATCACCGCTCTCAATACGCTTGTCGGCATACTTTTTCGCCAAGGCAGAGGTAATGGAGCTGTCCAGTCCGCCAGAGAGCAACACCCCATAGGGCACGTCGCTCATCAATTGGCGGTGCACGGCCGCATCCAGGGCCTTACGTAGGTCGTCAATAGAGGTTTCGTTATCTTTTACGTTGCCAAACTCCATCCAGTCGCGGGTCCACCAGCGCTTGGGTTCGCCCTCCTTGCTGTACAGGTAATGCCCAGGAGGAAAGAGTTCTATTTTGGTACAGACCCCTTCTAGGGCCTTTAGTTCGCTGGCCACATAAAACGTACCGTCCTTGTCCCAGCCCATATAGAGGGGGATAATGCCCATGTGGTCACGGGCAATGAGGTAGGCGTCGTTTTCTACATCGTAGAGCGCAAAACCAAAGATCCCGTTAAGCTCGTCCAAAAAAGCGGTGCCTTTTTCTTTGTAGAGGGCGAGGATGACCTCACAGTCGCTTTTGGTTTGGAAGTTGTATTTGCCCTCAAATTGCTTTCGCAGTTCTTGGTGGTTATAGATTTCGCCATTGGCGGCCAGCACTAGCTGCTTGTCTTCCGAAAACAGCGGTTGTTTCCCCGAGGTAGGGTCTACAATGGCAAGGCGCTCATGGGCCATGAGGGCCTTGGGGTCGCTGTAAATCCCGCTCCAGTCGGGACCGCGGTGACGCAGGCATTTTGCCATGGTTAGTAATTGGGGTCGCAACGCCTCACTGGGTTGCTTTAAGTCGAAGGCACATACAATTCCACACATAGGATATCAGTTTTAAACATTAAAAAACCCGTCAGGTTAGAAACTTGACGGGTTCGGTATATGGTACAAGTTTCTGTTACGGGTTTCCGTTATTGTTATTAGTATTGAAATTGGAAAACAACATGACTTGTGTTTGATCTTTTTTGTTGTGGTAAATATCGAAGTTTTTTTCTAATAAAGAAATTTTTAGGTTTTATTTTTTAAAAATCTTTAGCCACGAACCCATGAATGTTTTTTGGGGGTGTTAGGGTCGCCCCGTGGGTATTAGTGAATAGGTGGTCGTAATTGAGAAAGGGAAGTCCTTGTTTTGGGTTGATTGTTCTGCCTCGAACCCACGAATCTTTCTTGGGGGTGTTAGGGTCGCCCCGTGGGTATTAGTGAATAGGTGGTCGTTATTGAGAAAGGGAAGTCCTTGTTTTGGGTTCATTGTTCTGCCAAGAATCCACGAATGTTGTTATTTTATAGTTTTTGTCTATGTAAAACAGATAAAATGATTTATGTATTAGCGGTGTTTTAACGCAATTTCGGGAACTCCTCGGGGTTGCTTTCATGCATCATGGCATAAACCTTTTCAAACACATCTTCGGTTCGAGAATTTTATTGATTTGAGAAGTGTGAAGTGAGTTAAGTAAAAAACCGTCTATACGATTCAATCCTACTTTTGTGGATTAAGAACTTCCCTTTTGTCCAGAATAGGTCGCAGAAAAGATCCGAGATCCAGGAGCGAAGTGACGCGGAGTTTTCAAGACGGTTTTGCGAAGCAAAAATTCCTTCAAATCGAAGATTCACGGACTCAAATAAACTGGACACTCCGTAAAAGGGGGTCTTTTCTTTTGGTTCGTTTTCTTTGGACAAGCAAAGAAAATGAACATAAAAAAATAGTATAAAGTAAGATATGCTCGTAATCTTAAATAGTTATTTATGCTTGCTTGTTTGCGGCAATGGCAAAAAGAAAGAAGCAATATGATAACTTCTAACTTCCCCTAGGCTCACTTTGGTGTGTTGAAACTGCCTACGTAGCAAAAGTAAAACTCAAAGAAACGACACTAACGAAGCTTCGGAAACTCCTCGGGGTTGCTTTCATGCATCATGGCATAGACCTTTTCAAACACATCTTCGGTTGAAGGCTTGGAGAAATAGTCCCCATCGGTGGCATAAGCAGGGCGGTGGGGCTGCGCTGCAAGGGTTTGCGGTTTGCTATCTAGGTATTGGTAGCCGTTTTGTTCGTTGACAATGTGTTCCAAAATATAGGCGGAAGCCCCTCCTGGCATGTCTTCGTCAATCACCAATAACCGATTGGTCTTCTGGACACTTTTTACGATATCGTGGTGGATGTCCAAGGGCAACAACGATTGGATGTCGATCACTTCGGCATCAATCCCCACCTGCAATAACTCTTTAGCGGCTTCCTGCACAATCCGTAGGGTACTGCCATAGGACACCAAGGTAATATCGCTTCCTTCCTTCACGGTTTCTACTACCCCAATAGGCGTTCGGAACTCGCCTAGGTTGGAAGGCATTTTTTCTTTTAAACGGTAGCCGTTCAAGCATTCCACAATCAAGGCAGGTTCATCGCTTTGGAGTAAGGTATTATAGAACCCGGCCGCTTTTACCATGTTACGGGGCACCAGAATGTACATACCTCGTAGCAAATTAATCAAAGCACCCATTTGCGAGCCACTGTGCCAAATCCCTTCCAGGCGGTGCCCACGGGTACGCACAATGAGTGGGGCTTTTTGCTTTCCGGCGGTTCTATAGCGTACCGACGCTAGGTCGTCTGCCATGATCTGTAGGCAATACAGGATGTAATCCAGGTATTGGATTTCGGCAATGGGCCGTAGTCCCCGCATGGCAAGTCCTATCCCTTGTCCCAAAATGGTCGCCTCCCGAATCCCGGTATCGCTAATGCGCAGGGAACCGTATTTCTCTTGCAAGCCCTCCAAGCCTTGGTTCACGTCACCAATGGCACCACTATCTTCCCCAAAGATGAGGGTTTCTGGAAAGTTTTTAAAAAGGGTATCAAAATTATCCCGCAAGATGACGCGCCCGTCTACCTCTTCGGCATCGGGGGCGTAGGAGGGAAGGACTTCGGGTATGTTGGTGGCTTTGGAAGGCAATTCAGAATACACATTATCGCTGTACTTGGGCTGCACCAACTCAAAGAAGTTGTTGACCCAATCCTGTAGCTGTTTCTTTTCGGGCGAATCTTCGGCCACTACATAGCGCAGGGCCTTGCGGGCACGGGAGATAATATCACGACGAAGAGGCTCTTTTTCCTCGGCCAATTCGTTTTTAATTTTTTCGATAAAGATCTTGTTGGGACTGCTTTCGGCCAAATTCCCAATGAGGGTAAGCGCCTCTTTCTGTTCCTGCTTATGGGGTGCCAAAAAGGCCGCCCATTCTTTATTCTTGCCTTCCCGAACTTGCTTTTTAATGCTTTTTTCCAATTCGTCCAATTCCTCTGCCGTGGCGATATTGCTTTCCATGATCCACTCACGCATTTTCAGGTTGCAATCGTGTTCTTTCTCCCACTGCAGCCGCTCGGCGCTCTTGTAACGCTCATGTGAACCACTGGTAGAGTGTCCTTGGGGCTGGGTTAATTCCACCACATGGATCAACACGGGAACGTGTTCTTCACGGGCCAGTTGGCCAGCCTTTTGAAACGTTTCGACCAACGCTGGGTAATCCCATCCCTTGACCTTTAAAATTTCGTAGCCCGGTTTGTCTTCGGTACGTTGGAAACCACTGAGGATCTCCGAAATATCTTCTTTGGTAGTTTGGTATTTGGCATGCACCGAAATCCCGTATTCATCATCCCACACGCACATCACCATGGGTACTTGCAATACGCCTGCCGCATTGATGGTTTCCCAAAACAATCCCTCGCTGGTACTGGCATTGCCAATGGTACCCCAGGCTACTTCATTTCCATGGTGGGAAAAATGGGTAAGGTCTTGTACTTCCTTCACTTCCCTAAAAATCTTGGAGGCCTGTGCCAATCCTAGTAAACGGGGCATTTGCCCTGCGGTGGGAGAGATATCGGAACTGCTGTTTTTCTGTTCGGTGAGGTTTTTCCAAGAGCCGTCCTCGTTCAAGCTATGGCTCATAAAGTGACCGCCCATTTGGCGTCCGGCGCTCATGGGATCGGCCTCGATGGAGGTATGGGCATACAGCCCGGCAAAAAACTGCTCGATGGTTAATTGGCCATTGGCCATCATAAAGGTTTGGTCACGGTAGTAGCCGCTACGCCAATCCCCTTTTTGGAAGGCCTTGGCCCAAGCCAGTTGAGGCACTTCCTTTCCATCGCCAAAAATCCCAAACTTTGCTTTTCCGGTGAGTACTTCGCGTCTTCCCAACAAACTACATTCCCTACTGGTGACGGCCACTTGGTAATCGTTTAAAACTTCCGCTTTAAAGTCTTCAAAAGAAATAGCGCCGTTGGTTTTTGGGTCTGTTTGCATAGTGGGAAAATTACGTCACAAAAGTAGGTAAAATATCCATGCGGAGCAATGCTAAAATTTTAAGGAATTCTTAATAAAACACTAATTTTAATAACTATTTTTCAGTGTTTTTTCGAATTTCAACAAAAACAATGCGAATGAGTAAAAGGAAAGGGAGCCCATGAAGGAGTAAATCAGCATAGTCCATGGGCTGCATGCCTACCGCTCCTCCGGCCAGCCATTTCAGTTTGCCCCATAGGTGCGGCTCGGGAGCATAGGGAGCCAGGCCCAGGGTAAGACAAAGTAATAGGATGATACGCCAGTTGTTGAGGAGGTTCATGGGTTAAGGGTTAAGTTATGTTAGAACAATAAAAATAAAAAAAATACTTTTACCCAGCACTCAGCACTCAGCACTCAGCACCCAGCACCCAGCGCCTCTAGTACCACTTTCGGGTGAACAGCCCCGTAAGGGTACGCAAATCAAGGGTCACGATAAAACGGATGCGCTGGTCATAATCACCCAATCCTGGTTCCCAACCCAAATTGGAGTACAGCGGAAAGTAGAGTTCAAAATAATCGGCCACGAGGCTTGCCCGTATCCCGCCATCGTAGACAAATTTGGGTTCAAAGCCCGTGTTCTTCACCAATCCCACATCGGCATAGGCATAGATCCATTTCCAAATGTTGGTACTGGTATTGACCGTTGTGATCCACTGGTTGGCATAAGCCGGCTGCAACTTCGATTTAAACCCGCCTTCGGCCACGATCAACTGCTGGCTAAACAAACCACTGCTCTCACTCCGGCCATAGTAATTGTAATCGAAGAGGTAGTCTGACGGACGGTCCAGCGCAAAGTTGAAATAATCGTCACTGGTTTCATTTTTATTATAGAGGAAGATGCCCGAAAATAAACGTACGTTGAACTGGCGGTTGCTCAAAAACAGCTTGCGGTATTCCCATTGCAACGAGGCCTTTCCAAAGCTTTTGGCTACCTGAAAATCAAACACCCCTCGGTAGTAATCAATCAGGTTGTTGTCTGAATACACATACTGCGCATTGAACACGCTATAATTGGGGTTCTGGTCGGGGTCGTTAGGGTCAATATCTTTAAAAACATTCACGTTACGCAAGTTGATAAACTGCTTGGTGTTTTTCCGCAAGTCTTTGTAATCCCGAAAAGCAAGGGTGAGAAAAGGGGATAAGCGACGATAAAAAAGATCGTCATCATAGGAGAAAAGATTCCCCGAAACCCCCACGCGAATGGCATACAGGCTTTGCTCCTCCAAACGGCCGGTATAAACCACGGCACCACTTCCAACCAGCGTTTTGGAACGAAATCCATATTGTGGGTCCAACCGGTAATGCAGGTTTTTGGGCAGTACGGTCTTGTTGTAAATTTTGGTTCCCAAACTAAACCCATCGTACAAATTGTACTGAAACACGGGCATAAAGAACAACTGGTTGTACCGTGGGTCTTCCACATCCTGGAATAACCTAAACTGAACGGGCCTGTTGAGCAAGCCGGTTACTTTTTTATAATTGTTGCGCTGGTTGGATTCGGGTACAATGCCTTCATAATTGAGGGCCAGTTTTTTGACGTTTTCCTTGGACACGGTGATGCTTGCCACACTATCAAAAGGGGCCAACCATTTCTTAAAGACGATGCTGTCTTTGTGAAGCCCATAAAGCGAGATAGGCATAGGGCTGTGCTCTTTATTGAGGACAGTTACCCGTAACGAATCACCCACGGGTTCCACTTGTTTTATCTTAAAGTCGATAAGGGTTCGCTTGCCTACATAGGTTTCAAAAAACCAGTCCACGGGCAGCGAAGTATGTTGCGATAGCAGTTCCTGAAAGCTTTCTGTGTTGGCAGGGGCGAGTTGGTAGGTTTGGTAAAACTGGGCCATGGTTTGCTCCAGGACATCTTTTCCCAAATAATCGCTTAAATAGGTAAAACCCGTCCCTGCGTAGTAATCACTGGCAATGTTTTTATTGTATTTGAGCAGGGAATCCCTTGGGGTGACCAGCGATTGGTGCAGATTGTTGCGCGCCATGTTCAAGTAAAGGATGGCGTATTGATCGTTGAATTCCAACGTACTGGCGTGCGACCATTTTACAATGAAAAAATCGCTCAGGTTCCCCATCAGCTTGATATCGGGATAGTAGGTATTCACATAGTCAATCATCAAATAGATTTGAAGGGCCCCTAGCAGCCAGTGGTCTTCCCGCGGGTTCATGTAAAGGGTGTTCTCCAAAAACTTTCGGGAGAGGGTTTTCAATAATTCCAGATCCATTTCGAAGCCATTGGGAAAAGGGCTAATGAAATCGGGTAGCTGGTTCAATCCGTATACGGGGCTAATGCGGTAGTCGGCATCACTCACCACCATCTTTTGGAAGGGGTAAGGCCCTAGTTTTTCTTCCAGAAAGTGGGTAATTCGGTCTATTTCCAAGGCTTTGATGGCAGGCGTGACCTTTCGGTCTGAGATATCGGTAATGACTTCAAAATTATCGGTCACCACACTTTTAAAGCCTAGATTTTTGTCCAAATAGATGGGGGCATTCATGCGGTCCTTGCCTTCCAAACGAACAATTTTTACCCCATCGATCATGGTTTCGGTGACTACATCCAAATCAGACACCAACTGAAAGGCTTTGGGAAAGTGAAAGGTGATGACGAAACGCGACGGACTCATATAAAAGTCGTCCACATTTTTATTGCTATAAAAATGCCATTCCCCGTCAAATACGGCCGGGGCAATAAACCAATAGCGCAATTTGTAATCGCCGTACTTGGAAACCCCAAAGCGGGTAAACTTATCGTTGGGAACTTTTACTTGGTAAGCAAGTTGGAGTGTTGTAGATTGTTTGGCAGCTAATGGCTCCTGTAAGGTGACTTTGATTACGTCCTGCCCATCCAGACGTTCCCAATCCAGCGCCGTGTGGTTGTTATCCTCTAGGCTGTTGAGTAGGGTTTTTCCACGGTCTTCTTCTTTTTCGAAGTGGAACGAACTATTGAAATTTTCGGCAAAGCGTTTGGCAAGGGGCGTGGTTTTACTGGAAAAGCTATGGGCCCAATCGGTGAGGTAGATTTCGGTGAGGGGCGATGCACCGCTATTGAAGAAATCAATTTGCTGTTGGATGGTGAGGGTTTGCGTGGCTTCATCCAGCGTTACCTCCATGCGTATGGCATGTTGTGCTACAGCCGAAGCGGTGAGCAAAAATAGGCAACCAATAAACCATCGTGTTATTTTCAAATTATGCTTTCAAAAAGGTTACAGGGGCGCTGTTCCCAGACGTATCTTTTAAATAATAGAGGCCCGGTGCTATAAAGGAAACATCTATCACCTTGTTTTCCCCACCCGGTACGGTAAATTCCATCAAGCGTTGCCCCAAGGAATTGTAGAGCACCATGGGATGGGTTTCGGTGTCTGGGAAGTTTAGTTCCAGTTGGTTATACACCAGGGTGTTTTTTAGAAAGAGGGTGTTTTGGCTCACAAAGTGGGGGTTTTGCAAAACCACTGCTTCATTGGTTTCCAGTTGCATCACAATGGGCAGGTGGTCGCTCATGTTATAGAGTAAGTCTCGAAGGGACTGGCTAAAGGGCCCGTCGCAGGAAGCGTCATTGATACTTAAGTTAAAGCAATTGCCATTATTGCCATACGATTGATAGGTATTGGGCAGGTAATGCAGGTTGGGATCGCTCAACATATTTTCGGAAACCAAAATAAAATCGAAACGATCGTCCAGCCCTCCTCCCGAACCGGCACCAAAAGGCCCTGAACTAATGCGGGTGCTTTGGGTATGCACGTCCTGAAAGTTGATATTGCTGTTCCACGCTCCGGGGGTATCAATGGGATCGGCCATAACAATGGCATTGGTAGGGTCCAATAGCTCAATATAGGCAAGCTCGGTAGAGGTGTATAGGTTCAAATCACCTGCAAAAAGGACAAACGCATTGGGGTCTAAACTTTCCAAGCGGTTGGTGAATTGTTGTACCATAGCCAGCCGTTCCGCTTGGTTACTCCCTCCTTGGCTGGATTTTAAATGGGCCACAAAAATCTCAAGGACAACGGGATTATTCTGCCCATTGGCTGTATTCAATTGAAGGGTGTAATGGTTAATGTCCCTAATGTTGGTTTGGAGGGTTTCTTCGGCCAGTAGGACAAATTTATCCCTTCGGAAGAAAAGCAATTGCTGCAAGTTGGTGCCCCCGGCCGATTGGTTATAGACAAAAGTGGCACTTGTGTAGGTGTTGTTGGTATCGTTTAGCGAAGCATCCAAAATAAGACTGGCCCCCGCAGGACTTTGCAGTTCACACACCATGAAGAGGTCCGGTTCGTATTCATTCAATATATCCCTAAGAATGAGTTCGCGGTTTTGCGGATTGGCTTCTGGAAATTCCAACAAGTTATAGGACATCGCCTTGAGGACACTTTGGGCAACCCCCAAGGAGGGCAATAGCATGCATGCAATAAGAACTTGTTTGATGAACATAAACTGGGGAGTGTTCCTAAAAGTTGGGGCTTAAATTGAATTCATTATAGAAATTATTTAAGATGGTCAATACTTCTTCTTCGGTGTCAACCAAATTGATGAGATTGATATCCTCTGGGCTAATGTTTCCTGCTGCAATAAGCGTATTCTTGATCCAATCCAGCAATCCCGACCAGAACTCGGTGCCCACCAAAATAATGGGGAAGCGCTCGATTTTATGCGTTTGGATAAGGGTAATCGCTTCAAAGAGTTCATCCAAGGTGCCAAAACCGCCGGGCATGACCACAAATCCCTGTGAATACTTTACAAACATCACTTTTCGCACAAAGAAATAATCAAAATCGATGCTTTTGTCCTTATCAATAAAAGGATTGTCGTGCTGCTCGAAGGGCAATTCAATGTTCAATCCCACCGAAGTTCCTCCCGCCACATGGGCGCCTCTGTTCCCTGCTTCCATGATACCGGGACCCCCTCCGGTGATGATTCCGTAACCATTATCAGTGATTTTTTCGGCAATGCGTTGTGCCAATTGGTAATAGGGGTGGTCGGGTTTGGTTCGGGCCGACCCAAAGATGGAAACACAGGGGCCAATTCGGCTTAGTTTTTCATATCCTTCCACAAACTCTCCCATGATCTTAAAGATCGCCCAGGAGTCGTTAGTTTTTATTTCATTCCAGTTTTTATGTCTTACTTCACTTCTCATGATCAATTCAATTTTAACGAATGTAACTCTTTTTTAAGGAATTGGGCCGTATAGCTTAGGGTATTCTTGCTCACCTCCTCGGGGGTTCCCTCCGCAATCACCCTACCTCCTTTTTTTCCTCCCTCAGGGCCTATATCGATAAGGTAATCGGCCATTTTCACTACATCTAGGTTGTGTTCAATAATAAGCACCGTATTTCCTTTGTCTACTAATTTTTGCAATACCAGCATCAACACCCGTATGTCTTCAAAATGCAAGCCGGTAGTGGGTTCGTCCAAGATGTAAAAGGTATTTCCGGTGTCCCTTTTGGAGAGTTCGGTGGCCAACTTGATGCGCTGCGCCTCCCCGCCCGAAAGGGTGGTGGACTGCTGCCCAAGGGTAATGTACCCCAAACCTACGTCTTGAATGGTTTTTAGCTTTCGGTAAATTTTGGGAATGTGCTCAAAGAATTCACAAGCCTCATCAATGGTCATTTCCAGGACATCGTAAATGGATTTTCCTTTGTACCGAATTTCAAGGGTTTCCCTGTTGAACCGTTTGCCTTGGCAAGTTTCGCATTCCACATACACATCGGGAAGAAAGTTCATCTCAATCACTTTAAGGCCGCCCCCTTGGCAGGTTTCACATCTTCCGCCCGCTACGTTGAAACTAAACCGTCCCGGTTTATAGCCGCGGATCATGGCTTCGGGCACCTGAGCAAAAAGGTTGCGTATTTCTGAAAAGACCCCGGTATAGGTGGCAGGATTGGAACGTGGGGTACGGCCAATGGGCGACTGGTTGATGTCGATAACCTTGTCGATGTTTTTTAGACCCTCAATGGATTGATAGGGCATGGGTTTTTTCACTCCATTGAAAAAGTGGGCATTCAGAATGGGGTAAAGGGTTTCGTTGATGAGGGTGGATTTCCCGCTGCCCGAAACACCCGTAACGCCTATCATTGTTCCTAAGGGAAAAGTGACCGATACATTTTTGAGGTTGTTTCCGGTAGCACCCTTCAGCGATAGGGTTTTGCCGTTTCCTTTTCTTCGCAGTTTCGGAACGGCAATTTCTTTGGAACCGTTGAGGTAATCGGCCGTAAGGGTATGATGCGAAAGGATTTCCTTGGGCGTTCCCTTCGACACAATTTCCCCACCGTGCTTTCCGGCGGCAGGCCCAATATCAATCACATAATCGGCATGCTCAATCATTTCCTTGTCGTGCTCTACCACAATCACCGAATTGCCAATTTCCCGAAGGTGAATCAACGATTGGATTAATTTTTCGTTATCCCGTTGATGCAGCCCAATACTGGGTTCATCCAAGATGTACAATACCCCCACCAGTTGGGAACCTATTTGGGTAGCCAAGCGAATACGCTGCGCTTCTCCGCCCGAAAGGGACTTGGAGCTGCGGTTGAGCGAAAGGTAGTTGAGGCCTACATTCATTAAAAAGCTAAGGCGGGAACGCACTTCCTTAAGGATCTCAGCGGCGATTTTTAGTTGGTTTTCCGAAAGGTCTTTTTCTATGTTTGAAAACCAATGGGAAAGCTCTTCAATATCCATTTCGGAAAGATCGGCAATGCTTTTTCCGTGTATCTTGAAATACAGTGATTCCTTCCGAAGACGGCTTCCTTCACAATCGGGACAGGTTTTTTTGTCCATGTAATCCTTGGCCCACCGCTGCAGGGATTTGGATTCGTTGTTTTCAAACGTATTTTGAAGAAAGGTGGCAATACCTTCAAAATCAATTTTATAATTTCGGGTAATCCCCAAGGTTTTGGAGGCCACATCAAAAGAGGTGTTGGCCCCATAAAAAATCATCTCTTTGGCTTCTTCGGGAATACTGGAAAAAGGATCACTTAAGCTAAACTCAAAGCGATGGGCAATGAGCTCCAACTGCTTAAAGACCCAATTGTTTTTTTGCGGTCCTTGGGGTGCCAAAGCTCCTTGCTTGATGGAAAGTTCTTTATTGGGAACAATCTTATCCAGGTTTACTTCATACAATTTGCCCAAGCCCTTGCAATTGGGGCACATGCCTTTGGGGGAGTTGAACGAAAAATTATTGGGTTCTGGATTGGGGTAGGAAATACCACTGGTAGGACACATGAGCGAGCGGCTAAAGTAGCGCAGTTCCTCGGTTTCATTGTCCAGCACCATCATCACATCATCCCCATGGTACATGGCGGTAAGGATGGTTTCGGTGAGGCGTTTGTTGTGGTCGCTTTCTTCCGAAATTTTCAAGCGATCGATTACAATTTCAATGTCGTGGGTTTTGTAACGGTCGATGCGCATCCCTTTGGTGATGTCCAGTATTTCCCCATCCACTCGTACTTTCACAAAGCCTTGTTTCCCAATTTGTTCAAACAATTCGCGGTAGTGTCCTTTTCGGGAACGCACTACGGGGGCAAGGATGCTCACTTTTCGGTCTTTAAAATCGGAAATAATAAGCTGTTTGATTTGCTCATCACTATAGCTCACCATTTTTTCACCCGTTTCATAGCTATAGGCATCACTGGCCCGGGCAAACAATAACCGAAGAAAGTCATAAATTTCGGTGATGGTCCCCACGGTAGAACGGGGGCTGCGGCTGGTGGTTTTTTGTTCAATGGCAATTACAGGGGAAAGCCCTTCAATCTTATCCACATCGGGGCGCTCCAAACTTCCTAGGAATTGACGGGCATAGGCTGAAAATGTTTCAATGTACCGTCGTTGGCCTTCAGCGTAAATGGTGTCGAAGGCCAACGAAGATTTCCCACTACCCGAAAGGCCCGTAATAACTACCAATTCTTCCCTAGGAATGGCGATATCAATGTTCTTTAAATTGTGAACCCTCGCCCCTAAAACCTCAATTACATTTTCGTTTTTTGCCATAAGGTGCAAAGGTACTTAAATGCTTTCAAAATTCAGAAGGAGGAGGGATTCAAAAATGAAGGAATTTGCGTTAAAATTTAACCATTTACTTCCTTTACCAAGTATTGATAAAAACTGGTCGCAATAAAGAACAAGGTACTGGAAACAAAGGCAAAACTAATGATCAAGGCCATAATAGGAAGATGGAACAATAGGAAGGCGATGGGAAGTAAAATACCAAAAATCACTAAGAACAAAAAGATAAAATAGAGGTAAAGCATCATCCCGGGCAGGGACTTCTCTGTATTGGCCTGCACTTGATACAATTTTGGGATCACTTCATTGCTCATGTATTCCCCAAGCTTTGCCAAAAACACTTCATTAAAGGAGGAATCCTGAAAAGCCTCATTGTCAATGGTATTGGCCAAGGTCATGATCTTATCCTGATGCCGCTCAAACACCGTATTGTAGTCTAAGGCTTGCTTGTAATCGCCATATTTATAGCCAAAGTAGTACCACAGTCCGGAGCCGCATTTATGCTCAATCCATTTTACTACAATGTCTTTACTGTAGGCCCTTGGGTAGCTTATGTTTTCGGGAATGCGTTTTTCTTTGGGGTCGGTCATCAAAAGGGACTTTAACTCTAGGTAGAGTTGCTCGGTATCTTGAAAATTATGGTGCTCTTGTAAAAATTCGATGGCCAGTTTTGAGCGTCCCTTGTAAAATTCCTTTACGTCAAAAAAGGTAAGTCCGGCAAATTCCTCATCAATGTATTCCTTTAGCCCTGCCAACCACATTTTAGAATGCATCAAAAGTTCAATAATACTCCTAAAATGGTGCATTTTCTGGGTCACTTTACTCAAGGTATCGATGGCTGTTTTTCGGGTGTTTTTAAGGTTGAGGGCTGCCGCCGCGAGATAGACCATGATGATCGCTGCCAAAAAGCCGCTAATGGCAATAAAAATGGTGGCGACGCTTTGCAATGTAGCCACAAACGTTTCGTCTGAAACCACCCGTTCCCACAACAGAAAAATAAGGGTGATGCACAAAAGCCCACTTAAGATAAGTGGGATAATGGCATACAAATCCTTTGCGAACGATTTACCCTTCATGTTCCTTTAAGGGTGATTGATAGTTAGGTTATTTATCAGCCCCAAATGTCTATCCCCTTGTTTCTAGGCCTGTCGGCAGAAGGGAATTAACAATCAAAAATACTTGAAATAATCAGAAATTGTAGTAAAATACTTACAAATCGTTCATTTGTATCGTTTTACCGATGAAAGACTATATATAGGGAAGCGTGTATTTAAAATCCTACAGCAGTATCGTCGCCACGGTAATCGGCGCCCCCTTGAAGCCTTCCGTTGGGAAGGACTAAAATGGCATCCACTTTTCCGATAATGGGGTCGACCTCGGTGTTTTGCGGATACCCTTTTTGCCGAAGGGAATCAATGAGCAATGGGGAGAACGCATCTAATTCAAACCGAATAGCATCTGGAAGCCATTGGTGGTGAAAACGGGGGGCATCTACCGCTTGTTGCATATCCATGCCATACTCGTAGACATTCAGTATGGTTTGTGCCACCGAAGTAATGATGGTTGCCCCACCGGGGGTTCCTACCACCATCCATAGTTTTCCGTCTTTTTCCACAAGGGTAGGGGTCATGGAGCTTAGCATGCGTTTTTGTGGTTCAATGGCATTAGCTTCCCCTCCCACAAGGCCATAAATATTGGGCACTCCGGGCTTAGCGCTAAAATCGTCCATTTCGTTGTTCAGGAAAAAGCCCAATTCTTTGTCATACAATTTGGAACCGTATTCCGAATTGAGCGTCGTGGTATTGGAAACCGCATTTCCATACGCATCTACAATGGAAAAATGGGTAGTTTCGGTACTTTCGTAACCGTTAATGATCCCATAACCGATTGCGGAAGAGGGAGTAGCTTTTTCAAATGAAAAATTATCCATTCGCTGGGTAAGATAGGCATCATCCAGTAAGGAATCAATCGGGTTTTGTACAAAATCGGGATCCCCCAAATAATAACTTCGGTCTGCATAGGCCCTTCTTTCGGCCTCTACCATTACTTGGATGGATTTTACCGTATTGTGGCCATATTCCGAAAGGGGATACGGTTCCACCATTTTTAAAATTTGCCCTAAGCAAACCCCACCACTCGAAGGCGGTGGCATCGAAATAATTTTGAGATCCTTGTATTCAAATACGATAGGCTCCCGCCAAACGGCCTCATAGGCATCGAGGTCTTCCATTGTAATGATTCCGCCTTTTTGCTGAATAAAATTGACCATTTTTTGACCAATTTCTCCTTGGTAAAATTCGGTTCGACCGTTTTTGGCAATTGTCTCCAAGGTACTGGCAAGTGCTAGGTTTTTTAAGGTATCTCCTACCTTATAAGTTTGGGTAAATAGAGACGCTTCTCCATTTACCGTTTCAAAAATGGGTTTGAACTCATTCAATCGGGTGGCTTGTTTTTCGGTAATAACGAATCCTTTTTTTGCCAATCGGATGACAGGTTCCATAATCTCTTCCATGGGGAGGGAACCCAATTTTTCATGCACCTCAAATATACCGGCCACCGTTCCGGGTACCCCCACCGAAAGTCCGCCCACCTTGCTTTTTTCAGGGATAAAATTACCCTCTTCATCTAAATACATGGTTCGGGTGGCTGCCAACGGGGCTTTTTCCCTGTAATCCAAACTTCCTATTTCACCATATTGGGTTCGGTACACCATAAAACCCCCGCTTCCCAAACTTCCCGCATAAGGATATACTACGGCTAGGGCCAATTGGGTACCAATCATGGCGTCAAAGGCATTTCCTCCTTTTTGGAGGATTTCGATCCCTACTTGGGAGGCCTCCTCACGGGCAGAAACCACCATGGCCTTTTCGGCAATTACAGGGGCTTTTGCAACAGGCTTTTGTAGTGTAGGTGCTACTTCATTTTTGCAAGCCACAAAAAGAAAAAGAGTGAAGAGGGAGATTAGGTATTTCATAATTGGGTTACTTTATGTTGGGAATAGGCCATTAATTCATTGAAAAAGGAGGTAAATTCTTCTTCAAAGGCATCGTAGTACTTTTCCAGTTCCAAAATGGCCAGGTTCATTTTCGATTTTCCCTTGGTGCGAAGGTTCATTTGGCTCAAGATACGAGCAATTCCATCGACGGTAGCATAGCTAACCAACCAGTTATCGGCCACCATCATGGGGATCATCCGTTGAATTCGGGAGGGGAGCAATTCATAATTTTCTTTCAGTAAGTGGTAAAACTGGTCCACATAGATTTCCAAAGGAATATCACTGTATTTTTTCCAGTTCTTGGCCAAAAAATGGTCATAGAGGATATCTACAATTACGCCACTATAATGCCCATAGTTTTTGTGCAAGCGAGCTGTGCTTTGTTTGACTATGGGATGGGCATCGGTGTAGCTATCAATGGCTCTGTGCAACAGGATGCCTTTTTGAATGGAAGGAGGGAAGGCTTGGTATTTTTTTCCTTTGATTCCATCGGCAATAAAATTACCAATCATCACACCTTCGTTTGTTCCCGAAAGGTAAATATGTGCCAAGAAATTCATACTATAAATATATGTATTTTAGCAACTTTAAAAGGAAAACTTGAAACGATTACCCAATCTAGACCCTCTTAGATTTTTTTTGGCAACCCTAGTTTTGTTATTTCATTTACCCCAACTATCAAAAAACCAAGGGCTTCCATACTTCGATGCCTTACCTATATTTAAAAGGGGCACCGAAGCCGTCTATATGTTTTTTTGTTTGAGTGGGTTTTTAATCATTCGACTCATTTATCTGTCTAAAATAAAGAACAACTTTTCTATTAAGGATTTTTATGTGAGACGTGTATTGAGAATTTTCCCCTTGTATTATCTAATACTCGTGTTTGGGTTCTTATTCTACAACTATCTTTTGCCTTTATTGGGAATTCCCTATGAGGTTCACTATCATATTTTTGAGGGAATCCTTTTGTGCGTGTTCTTTCTTCCAAATGTTTTTGCGAATTTATACGAACCCGGTGGCATTCTGGAGGTTTTATGGTCCATAGGCATTGAAGAGCAATTTTATTTATTAATAGCACCGTTGCTCTATGTAGTATCAAAAAGAAAAATTCTTATTTTTTTGAGCTCGCTTTTTTTGGTTTATTTTATTTTATTCCACCTTGAGACATTTTACGTTTTAAAGAAATTTCAATTTGTCTTTTTTTTTCTGTTTAGTGGTGGAATTATCGCCCTTTTGGAAGTGCAAAATCGACTCGAATTTTTAAAAAAGAATATCATTTTTCCGGGTTTAATTGTTGTTATAACCCTTCTTATTTTTACGACTAATTTTTTTAATCTATTGGTCTCTTGGCAGTATGATGCCCTATTATGTATTATTTTTCCTCTTTTTTTGCATACACTGGCATTCAATAATTTTGGACTGGTAATCAGCAATAAGAGGCTTAATTATTTTGGAAATATATCATATGGAATATATATGTACCACGTAATAATGCTTAATTTTGTGGTGTTTTTATTTTTAAAATTTCACCCCGAAAAGGTATTGGGAGATATAGGGAGTATTATCCTCCTGAATATATTGACACTTTTTTGTACACTGTTCGTTTCCCACCTTTCATTTGTGTATTTTGAACGTTTTTTTTTAAATCTAAAATCCAAATTTAGAAATGACCTTAATTAAATCCATTTCCGGTATTCGAGGGACCATAGGCGGAGCCCCGGGTGAAAACTTAACACCCATCGATGCCGTCACCTATGCAGCTGCTTACGGAAGCTGGGTAAAGCAACAACGCAATAAGGAACACTATCGCGTAGTGGTGGGCCGTGATGCACGTATTTCTGGAGCCATGATACAGGAACTGGTAATGCAAACGCTAGTGGGGATGGGGATTCATGTGGTGGATTTAGGATTATCAACCACTCCTACCGTGGAAATGGCGGTGGCCCTTGAACATGCCGATGGAGGAATCATCCTTACGGCAAGCCATAATCCCAAAGAATGGAACGCTTTAAAATTATTGAATCATAAAGGGGAATTTTTAAGTGCTGCTGCTGGGCAGGAAATTTTGGCATTAGCCGAGGCTGCCGATTTTACTTTTGCATCGGTGGATGATTTGGGGGAGATTTCCAAAAATGAAGCCTATATAGATATTCATATCGATGAAATCTTGGAATTGCCCTTGGTGAACCAAGAAGCTATTAAAAAAGCAGGTTTTACAGTGGTCGTGGATGCCGTCAATTCTACGGGAGGTATTGCCGTACCGTTACTTTTGGATGCTTTGGGGGTTCGAACCGTAAAGCTGTTCTGTACCCCCAATGGGCAATTTCCGCACAACCCCGAACCGTTAAAAGAACATTTGGGCGATTTGATGCAAAAAGTAGTAGAGGAAAAAGCCGATTTTGGTATTGTGGTGGATCCCGATGTGGACCGTTTGGCCTTTGTGGATGAGCATGGTGATATGTTTGGTGAAGAGTATACCTTGGTGGCGGTGGCCGATTATATATTAAAAAACAACCCCGGGAATACAGTCTCCAATATGTCTTCCACCCGAGCACTCCGGGACATTACCCAAAAATACGGTGGAGACTATTATGCCAGTGCCGTAGGCGAAGTAAATGTGGTGGAAAAAATGAAGGAAGTAGGGGCAGTGATTGGGGGAGAAGGAAATGGAGGGGTGATTTACCCCAATTTGCACTACGGAAGGGACAGTTTGGTGGGCATTGCCCTGTTTTTAAGTCATCTGGCTGAAGAACATTGTTCGGTGAGTACACTTAGAAAACAGTACCCATCTTATTTCTTTAGCAAAAAGAAAATCGAATTGACCCCACAATTGGATGTGGATGCCCTATTGGCTACCATTGAACAAAACTATGCCTCTGAGCAGGTAAGTACGGTGGATGGAGTAAAAATTGATTTTCCCAACAACTGGGTACACCTTAGAAAATCCAATACAGAGCCCATTATTCGCATCTATGCAGAAGCGAAATCGCAAGAGGAGGCAGATGTTCTTGCCAACCGATTTATAAGTGAAATTAACACCATAGCTAACCACTAATTGATTACCTTTATTCTTTGAAAATGAATTCAATGGAGACGACCGAAGCCCAAAAAACTTCCCAATTGGAAGCCTATTTTGAACCCTTCCGAAAGAATATCCTAGGGATTGATCAAACGTTTCAATCTCCCTATGGTACTAAAAGAATTCTCTACACCGATTGGACAGCCAGCGGTCGATTATATACTCCCATCGAGGAAAAAATGCTGCATGAATTTGGTCCTTTTGTGGCCAATACCCATACCGAAACCACCATTAGCGGCACCACCTGTGACCATACCGTATCTGAAGGCTGTGAGAGCTAATAACCATGCAAACACTGGACCCGACATTCCGATCAGACGGGAACAGGAATGACAGGGCGATGGAGGCAAATTTCAACGTATTTTGCGCGGTTCGAATTCCGGGCTAAGGTAAAGACTCTTTACCGATGCAGAAGATACCAGATGGTATTACTTTCTGCTATGGGCTGTAGCAATCAAACTCGGGTGAAGTATTGCCGTAGAAATCATTTCTGTGGTGATGAAAGGGATTATTCTGCATGGAAAACCCAAAGTGTTGGGCTGACACAGAGCTCGCAAATCAGACGGCTTCAGGTGACGGTTGCTTCAATATCACGCTGGGTTAAATACCTACATGGTGACCAGTCGTGCTCATTTACGGCAACACAGTGTTTTATTGGGATTTGCATGTTCCGGCACCCTGCATTTAACTATCAACAACCATCCGAGATCAGAAGCAATGCGGGTCCTGATTGCGCATTGTCTCCCATGGTGCACAGGAGGCGAGTGATTAACGCGTTTCAAAGCAAAGTACAAAGCGGTGCCGTTGGCATCCGGGAGAGTACTGTGCAATGGTTCACCCCATGGGGAACCCATAAATACATTGAAAACATTGAAGAACGGGAAGATGGTGGCACCCCAGGTTTTCTACAGGTTATTCGCACCTCTTTGGCACTTAAGCTTAAAGAACAAATGGGAGTTGAAAATATCATAGCCCGTGAAGAAGAGCTACTAGCCTATTTCTTCGGGCGAATGAAACACCAAAAAAAGATTGGAATTCTTGCAGGGGAACATAAGCACCGTTTGGGAGTCCTTTCCTTTAATATTGAAGGGTTGCATCACGATCTGGCCGTTCGCATTTTAAACGATCGATTTGGTATCCAAACTCGTGGGGGGTGTAGCTGTGCGGGAACGTATGGGCATTATCTTTTGGAATTGGATCAACAAAAGTCCTCCGAAATCATGGAAAAGGTGGTATGCGGTTTTGTGGAAATGAAACCGGGATGGGTGCGGCTTTCCATTCATCCTACGACCACCAATGAAGAGATGAAATTTGTATGTGATTCCCTCATTTCCCTAGCGCAAAATGCCCAAGAGTGGAAAAAAGACTATGTGTTGGATGGCATGCATTACCGCCATATCTCAGAAAAAGGTAAGCCCATCGGTCTAGAGGATAGCTGGTTCCAGCTTTAGGCTCTATGCTTCCAGCGTTTATGCGACCAAAGATAGTAAGCAGGGTCTTTTTTGATTTGTTTTTCTACCTCTTGAAGAAACAATTGGGTAATCTCAAAATCGGGGTATTTCTTTGGGTGCTCAGCAAGTAGGATAAAAGAAGCCTCATAAAAGCCTCTTTTTTTCTTTTCTATTTTCAGGTACACGGCCGAAAAGTCAAGCATTTTGGCCAATTCTTCGGTGCCTGTAAACACAGGAACATTAATCCCCATAAACAATTGTCGGTCCTTAAAAGCCCCCAATTTTGGAGTTTGGTCTGAAAGGATTAAAGTGAGTGTCTTTTTTCCTTCCTTGAATCTACGGTATAGGGTTTTTGCAATTTGTTTGTTGGTGACAATGGAAGCCCCAAAGCGGCCTCGAATGCTTCGCACCAAGCGGTCGAAATAGGTATTGTCCAGTTTTTTATAAACGGCAAGCCCTTCATGCGGAATTTGTTTGGAGAGGATTCCACTCCATTCCCAACTGGCATAATGGCCGCACATGAGCAAAATACTTCTGTCTTTTTGGTACAAAGACTCAATAAGTTCCAGGTTTTTGAATTGAAAGCGTTGGGTGATTTCCGGTTCGGAAATGGTTAAACTTTTAATGGTTTCAAAAATAATATCACATAAATGCTGGTAAAACTTTTTGGAAATGGCCTTAATTTCCTGTGGGGATTTTTCTGGGAAGACCAGTTCCAGATTGCCCCGAACGACCTTTTTTCGGTACCCTATAATATAATAGACCAAAAAAAAGAGTACACTGGATTTAAGATACAATAAACGGAGAGGCAACAAGGAGGTGAGCCAAATGAAAGGGTAGAGGATGAGATAAAGTAACCGTTGCATGCGTTTATTTACAGCAAAACTAACTAAATTTATGGCAAGGAAATACGACTTCCCAAAAAATAGGCCTTATGCAAGACATTCATTTAGCTACCCTCATTATTATTGGAGCCAATGTGGCCATATCGGTAGTAGGATTCAATGATTTTTCTTTTTTTGAAAAATATAAATTTAACATAGCGGGCATCCGGCGTGGGGAGCAAATACGCATGTTCAGTGCTGGGTTTTTGCACGTAGACATCATGCACTTGACGTTCAATATGTTAACCCTGTATTTTTTTGCCAATGTGGTCATTGCTAGGCTAGGGGTTCCCAAATTTGTTCTTATTTACCTTTTAAGCCTCCTCGCGGGAAATATCCTTTCGTTTGTCATGCACAAGGAAGAATACCATTACAGTGCCGTAGGGGCCAGTGGTGCCGTGATGGGGATATTGTATACAGCGATACTATTATTTCCAGACATGGGAATCTCTATATTTTTTATACCTTATGGTATTCCCGCTTGGCTGTTTGGGATTTTATATTTAAGCTATTCCCTTTATGGAATGAAAAGCCGGTTGGGCAATATTGGTCACGATGCCCACTTGGGGGGTGCCATTGCTGGGTACATTCTCACCATTGGCTTTGTCCCTTCACTCATTGAAACCCACCTTTGGCTCATTGTCCTGCTGGCACTACCAATTTTGGTACTATTTGTGCTTTACAAACTGGGAAAAATCTAAACTCTTCAATCATGAAAAACTTCTTTTTTTTACTCACTTTTATAACCACACTATTTATGAATGCACAAGGAACACCGCCCAAGCCTTCGGTTGATGTTACTGGCGAAGGTACCGTACGAGTTGTCCCCGATCAAGTTACCATTACCGCAAGGGTTGAATACACCGGTAATAACCCGAAAGAAGTGAAGCAGTTAAATGATCAAACCATCAATGAAGTGTTTCGCTTTTTGAAGAAGGAAGGAATTGAGGATAAATACGTTCGTACCGAGTACATGAACCTTAACAAGAATTACGATTACAACTCAAAAAAATATAACTATGCGGCAAACCAAACCATTAGTATTCTGTTAAAGGATCTTTCGCAGTACGAAGCGGTTATGAATGGTTTGCTGGAAACGGGTATTAACCGAATTGATGGAATTGCCTTTTCTTCCTCAAAAATAGAATCCCTTAAAAGTGAGGCTAGGATCAAAGCCATCCAGAATGCCAAAATGAAAGCCGAAGAATATGTATCGGTACTGGGACAAAGTATAGGGAAAGCACTTTTAATTAGTGAATTCCAGAGTAACAGTGTACCTTCTCCGTTATTGAAAAGGGGCATGGCCATGGACGCGATGGTGGAGTCCCAAACCATTTCCCCTGGTGAAATGGAGATTAGCGTACAAGTAAATGTAAGCTTTGAGCTAAACTAGTCCAATAATTGTGAAATACGGGCTTCCAAAGCGGGACCTCGTAAATTTTTGTCGATAATTTTTCCTTCTGAATCGAGTAGGAAGGTAGCTGGAATAGAACGTACATTATACTCTTTGGCAATGGGATCTTGCCAAAATTGAAGGTTGGAAACATGATACCAATTCATATTATCATCTTCAATGGCTTGCACCCAACGGTCTTTTTGACCTTCCCTGTCTAGCGATACACTAATAATATTGAGTCCCTTATCATGGTATTTTTCGTAGACCTTTACCACATTTGGGTTTTCTGCCCTACAGGGGCGGCACCAAGAGGCCCAAAAATCAATGATGGTATATTTTCCCAACGCTTGCTGTAAGGATATCATTTCTCCCGTGGGAGATGGGGCTTCAAATGGGGGGGCTATACCGCCAATATCTGATTTCTTTGCAGATTCAACCGTGTTTTTTAAGTCCACTACAATAGGATTTTCCGCAATTTTAGGGTTTAGCTTCGAGATAATCCCCTGGACTTCCTCACCACTCAATTCTTTGGTTTTGAACAATTCCGATAACAGCATAATACTGAAAATGGAATTGTTATTTTCATTCACAAAATTACGCTTATAGGTTTTTTCTTCCGAAGCAATGGAAAGATTTTGGCTTCTTAATTCCTGCATCAGGGCATCATCCTTTTCCATATTGGCTTTTTGGAATCCTTGAGCAATTTCCTTCTTCCTATTTGAGAAAGAACGCATTTTTTTCAAGTAATCATTATAAAGCTCATTCTGTCTCCCTCCGGTAACATATGATGAAGCAACACTATCGGCATAAATAGTTACATTCAAGTCCTCATTCTCACCAAAAAAAACGATGTTATTGCTTGAATTTTCAATGTTTAAAATGTTAAGGGTTATGTCTTCCTCCTTGCTGTATTTTTTTTCAAATGCTTGCTCATGTACAACCAGTGTGTCTTTTATTTGCGGCTGATTGTTTTGATCTATTTCATAAAAATAGATTTTTGTGCCATCTTGAAACCCAACAGCAGATCCTTTAAGGGTATACATTTTGGAATCGGTATTGCAAGATAGGGCTACAATTGCGGTAATAACTAGGAGTATTCTTTTCATTTCTAGAATTTATGGTATGCAAAAGTAAGATAATTTTTGAAGTCTTTTTCAATGATTAAAAAGAAAACCCCCTCCTGTATGGAGGGGGTTTTTTATGTATGGGGGTTTATGGGGTCCCCTTATTTACGGATGAGTCTCTTGACGGTCTGAGCGTCTGCGGACTGGATCTGTACCATGTACACCCCAGAGGCAAGCGCCGACACGTCGAAGGTCTTCTCGGTGGTCATTCCCTCGAGGTCTACCTGCATCACGAGCCTTCCGTTGGCATCGTAGATGGCCGCCCTCTCGAGCTGGATGTTGGACCCGTTGGAGAGGGTCACCTTGCCGTCGGTCGGGTTGGGGTACAGGGCGATGGCCGTGTCAAGCACGTTGTCGTCCTTGCCCAGCACGCTCTCCACGGTAAGCTCGAAGGTACAGCACCCCACGTTACCGTACTCGTCCTCGGCGCACACGTTGATGGTGTACACCCCGTCGGGCAACAGGGTACCCGGGGCAGGGTCCTGGGTAAAGACGGTCACCGGGTCGGTACAGTTGTCCGTGGCGGTGATGCCGGCCGTGGCCCAGTAATCGGGCAGTTCATAGAACAGGTTGAGCGGCCCCGGGTCGACGGTCGTGTCGGCAGGGCAGTTCTCGAGCATGGGGCCCATGGCGTCGACCACGGTCAGGGTAGCGGTGCAGGAGGCAAGGTTGCCGCTGGCATCGCTGGCGAACACGGTCACGGTGATGGAGGTCCCTGTCGTCACAGGTCACGTCGGTCACGTCCACGGCGGTGATGGTGATGCCGCAGGCATCGAAGGAAGCGGCCGTGTCTATGGTGGACAGGTCGGGGGTCACCTCGGCCATGCCGTTCTCATCGAGCTCCACGGTGGCGTCCATGCACACCAGGATCGGGTCGGTGATGTCCACCACGTTCACCGTGGCGGTACGGTAGCCGTGTTGCCGCTGTCGTCGGTCACCGTTACCTCCACTGGTTCTCCCTAAGTCCGGAGCAGTCGAACTCGATGGTGGTGCTGGCAGGTTCCCCTACGAGGTAGTTGATCGTACCGTTGAACACCCTCGGGCTGAAGGGCGACCCGTCGAAGGGCGCATTGGTGGCAGCACCCAGGGGCAAGGGCAAGGTCGGCGTTGGAATAGGCCGTCGACCGGGGGACGGGTCGGAGCCCGTACCAGAATAGCTGTGCCCGTGAGAGGCATCCAGCACCAGTGCCATCCCGTAGGTGGTACGCCGTAAGGGTCAGGGCAGTGCCCAGTACCGCATTGGAGGGGACGTTGATCGTACCGGAGGCCGTACCGGAGGCAGTGGCCGAAGGGTCCACGCACGGGGTCGCGGTGTTGCCCATAGCTGCCCACGGGGGTATAGATGTCCATGGTGAAGGCACCGGGCTCATCGGTGTTGATGTCCATGTCGGTGATGTTGATGTCCTGTGGGCCCACCGTCACGTCGAAGTAGATGGCCCCACCGTTGGAACCGCCGTTGTTCGAGTCGAAAAGGGTCGTGATCGTGCCGGGGACAGAGCACCGCCTCCGGTGGTCACCGTGTAGCCGCAGGCCTCGTCAACGCTCAGGAGCAGGTCCGCAACGTTCACCGTCACGGTCCCAGTGGTACCGTCAAGGACCCTTCGTAGGGAGCGGAGACCACTTCGTGGGAATAGGAGATCCCCCAAGTGTTGATCGTTCGGTATCACCTTTACCGCATTGTCCCTAACGGTAAGTGTCAGTACCCAATGTACTCTCGCCGTCGAAGGCGAAGCGGGTTGTTCGGGGTGAACGAACCGTTGATGGTGGGCACGCGCACCGCACTCGTCCTCCACGGGGGAGCCAGCCTCGTCGTCGAGGGTGGCAAGGATATCGTTGCCCGAGCAGCCAGTGAGGCAGGTACCCCGGGACGGTCAAGATGGTCACCGTGGTGCCCGATGGGGACTCGAGGGTCACGTCGATATCGCCCACCCAGGTATGCGAGATGTCAAGGTCCACGTTCAGGTCGGTGATGATGAAGTCATCGGTCACCGTGAGGGTCGTGGAAACCCCGTTCGTATCGTTGTCCGGAATGGCCACCCCTGGGGAGTCGCTCGCCGTATCGGTCACGTCAACGGGCTCGCCGATACAGGCAATCACCGGTGCGGTGTTGTCCTCAACGGTGATCACCGCCGTACAGGTAGAGGTGTTACCCTCTGCATCCATTGCCTCTACGGTTACAGTGTTGTCCCCTACATCGGCACAGGTAAAGTCAAGGCTTGGAACGGGTACCGTTGTATAGGTTTGATAGATTAAAGAACCATTCCAAATTCTTGGACTAAAGGGCGCACTTGAGAAGGGAGTATTATTTGCTGACCCAAGCGATAACGAAAGGTCTGCATTGGAATAGCTGGTGCTACCCGGGGCAGGGTTGGTACCCAATCCTGAATAATCATGCCCGTGGCTAGCATCCATCACAAGAGCAAATCCATAGGTGGTATTTGCAGTGAGAATGATATCATTATCCAAGGCTAGCATCGATGGGTTGTTAAGTCCGGCACCAGTACCTGAGCCTGTTGCCATTAGCGTCCAAGGAGCCGGATTTTGTTGGTTTCCAACGTAAGTTCCCACTAATGTGTACACATCCATGGTCATTGCACCTGTCTCTTGGGTATTTGTTTCTAGATCGGTAACAATAATGTCTGCGGGTCCTACGGTTACATCAAAATAAACGGCACCACCAAAACTTCCGCCATTATTTCTATTGAATAGCGTGGTGATACTATCGGTAGGGCCGGGCACTCCTGCAAGTAAGAAGGACATTGTCACTCCAGGGCAGTTGTCTGTGGCTGTGGCCACGTCGCCGGGGAATACCGTTACGTTTCCTGTGGCATCAAGCTCTACTGTTTGGTCTGCACAGGTCACCACAGGTGCCTCGTTATCCGTTACTGTAATGTTAAAGCTACACTCCGAGAAATTTCCGGCAAGGTCGGTGGCACGGAATGTCACCACTGTCGTTCCCGTTGGGAATTCATCTCCAGACCCTAACACATTGGGGTCTGGGCTTACCTGTTCTATGGTATCCAAATCTCCATCCGGGTCAATGGCTACAGCCGCCGCATAGTTTACTACGGCTCCACACTGCCCGGGATCGGTATCTGCAAAAATATCCATAGGACAGGAAATAATGGGAGGGGAACCTAAAACAGGGGCAAAAGTGATACAATAACTGTTCAAAACACCCACATCTCCACCGGCGTCATCATTGATTTCCAAAGTCCAGTTTCCTGTGATACTTTCTCCGTTGAACACCACGTTCATGTCTTCTCCGGGACCATTTCCGGTTGCAACTGGGTAGGTGTTTGTACCCCCTTCCGCACGGTAATCGGCGGCAGGAGCGGTGTTATCCCAAGCAGTAACGTTGTTTGCCGAAGCGTCAGTAAAGACTAGATCTCCTACCGTATCTAGCCCCGTAGATCCTCCATTGTCTGTACACAGCGCTAGGCGAGTACCTGCTGGAGAAACAATGACAATTTCAAGGTCATCTGCCCAAGTGTGCTGCAGGTTAAGGGAAATATTGTCAATGGTATAATCAACACCAATATTTCCAGCGATAGCAACATTCGCTACAGATGGGTTCATCAACCCAGAAGAAACTCCGGGGGCCCCATTGGGAATGTTTTCAGGTGCATTGCCACATTCGGTAATGGGTGCGGGCCCAGCCAACCAAACATAATTGGTTTGGCCACCGGTACACCAGTCGGTCACATAGGCAGAAGTAGCGGTTCCAGTACCTCCCGGGTCATTGTAACCAGGGTTACCAATGTCCAGTTTGTAGTCTTCGGCTACTTCAGAGCAACCAGTCCCCCAAGTTGATGCCCACGCAGTATGGGTAATGGTGGAAGGATCAACTGTGTTTGGGTTGGTTGAAATGTAATAATCTGATGGGCTTCCGCCAAAAATCAAAGCAGCAGCCTCTTGACCGGTATAACACGGTGGGTTTGTGGGCCAAGCAGGACCGTCAGAAACCGCGAAGGATCCTACATAAGTAGAAGCCATCATCTGTGGTGAGGTGTTTGCGGATGATCTTGAGGTAAAGCTCCTCTTTGCAATTTCAATTTCTAGCTTTGTCTGAGTGGTCACTTGAACCTCTCCTCGCTCCCCAGAAGAATAGAACCGCTGGGCATTGAGCTGGAAACCGAAAAAAACAAGAATGGCCAATTGCCATAAAAGTGTAATTTTTTTCATAGTTGAAATATTTGATATTAGTCTCCCTAAAAATACCATATTTTTTTGATTGACAGCATACATATGGAAAATTATTACTAAAAAAAACCCTCTTAATTAACGGATTATGTTTAATTGTTCAAAAGAAGTTGTTTTTGGCAGAAGGGTTATTTCCTTTTTCCAGTTATAGCAGGTGGCAATTTTATGCTACCTTTGCAAAATTAATTTGCCTATGAACCACCCTCATAAAGTTGCGCTCATGGCAGCCATTGCTGCTGGAAAAGAAATTTTAAAAGTTTATGATACCTCCTTTAAAGTTATGGTAAAGGAGGATGCTTCACCCCTTACTTTGGCTGATCAAAATGCGAATGAAGTCATCAATTCGCACCTTCAAAAAACGGATATTCCCATTATTAGTGAAGAGAACAAACAAATTCCTTTTTCGGAAAGAAAAGATTGGGACCTTTGCTGGATTGTGGATCCCTTGGACGGAACCAAGGAGTTTGTTAAAAGAAACGGCGAATTTACCGTAAACATTGCCCTGGTGGAAAAAGGAAAACCCACATTGGGAGTTATTTATGTACCTGTTACGCGAGAACTCTATTTTACTTCACCTAGTGGTCAAAAGTCGTTTAAAAAGGTGATTGATGAAGAGGAAAGTTATGATTCCATTCTCGAAAATGCTATGGAGCTTTGCCCCCAATCTCTTGCCAATCCTGTAAAGATTGTAGGAAGCCGTTCGCATTTAAATGAAGATACCAGGGGGTATATTTCCAAAATAGAAAACGAACATGAAGTCGAAATTGTTTCCAAGGGTAGTTCTTTGAAGTTTTGTTTGGTGGCCGAGGGGAATGCCCATTTATATCCCAGATTTGCCCCCACCATGGAATGGGATACAGCGGCGGGCCAAGCTATTTGTGAAGCCGTAGGCGTCTCAGTTATTAATCAGGAAACGGGAAAACCTATGGTGTATAATAAAGAAAATTTGCTAAATCCTTATTTTTTGGTTGCTGTTTCATGAAACCCAACTCCCACGCAAGACATATCTTAAAGGCCATTACTTGGCGCATTTTGGGAACCCTGGATACCATTTTGCTTTCTTGGTTTATTACCGGGAATGCCCTTACAGGACTGAAAATTGGAGTTTCGGAAGTGCTCACCAAAATGGTGTTGTATTACCTACATGAACGGGTATGGTTTAGGATTAACCTAAGCAAGGATGGCAAACGATTGGAAAGTAAAAAACGCCACTTGGCAAAAACGGTTACTTGGCGTGCAGTGGGAACCACCGATACCATGATTATTTCTTGGATTATGACTGGGAACCCATTTACGGGGTTGAAAATAGGACTTGCCGAACTGATCACCAAAATGGTATTGTATTACCTTCATGAACGCGCTTGGTATAAGATTGATTTTGGCTTGGAAAGAAGGCATCAATCGAAACAGAAAGAAGCATAAAAGCATATGAGCAATATTATTCCACATCATTTTCATATTCGAAAGGAAGACCGAAATCTTCAAAAAAAGCATAAATCACTAGTAGTTTGGTTTACAGGGCTTTCAGGGTCTGGAAAATCAACCCTTGCCAATGCTTTGGAAAAAAAAATGATGGAAAAGGGGATGCATACGTATATCCTAGATGGGGATAATGTAAGAAAAGGGCTCAACAGCAACCTGTCTTTTTCACCCGAAGACCGCACCGAGAACATCCGCCGTATTGCCGAAGTGGCTCATTTAATGGTGGATGCGGGGTTGGTGGTGCTTTCTGCCTTTGTATCGCCGTATCGAAAAGACAGGGAAGCGGTAAAATCCATCGTTGGGGAAGATTATTTTGTAGAAGTTTTTGTGAACACCCCTTTAGAGGCATGTGAAAAAAGAGATGTCAAAGGGCTTTATGCAAAGGCCCGTGCTGGCGAAATAAAAGACTTTACTGGAATTAATGCCCCTTATGAAGCCCCATTGTCTCCTACGGTAGCAATTGATACCACGGTCACTTCGGTGGAAGATTCTGTTGAGATTATTTTCAAAGCAATTGCGAATAAATTACTTTTGCCGCATGAGTAAGTATTATCTAAATTATCTGGACGAACTGGAATCGGAGGCCATTTACATCCTGCGCGAGGTATGGGCACAGTTCCAAAACCCGGTGATTCTCTTTTCGGGTGGAAAAGACTCCATTGTGGTAACCCATTTGGCAAAAAAAGCTTTTTTTCCTTCCAAAATCCCTTTCCCATTAATGCATGTGGATACGGGGCATAACTTTCCGGAAACCATTCAGTTTCGGGATGATCTTATCAAGGAATTTGGAGTACAGCTTATCGTGGGTTCGGTTCAGGAATCCATTGATAAAGGGCGCGTAGCCGAAGAACGCGGGAAAAATGCTACCCGAAATGCCCTGCAGATTACCACCCTTTTGGATGCCATAGAAGAGAATAAAATTGATTGTGCCATTGGCGGCGGAAGAAGGGATGAGGAAAAAGCCCGGGCCAAAGAGCGTTTCTTTTCACATAGGGATGATTTTGGGCAATGGGACCCCAAAAACCAACGCCCCGAGCTTTGGAATATTTTAAATGGAAAACACTTTGAAGGAGAACACTTTAGGGCGTTTCCTATTAGCAATTGGACCGAAATGGACGTATGGAATTATATCCTCAGGGAACAAATTGCCATTCCTTCCCTTTATTTTGCCCACCAGCGTAAAGTGGTATGGCGAAACGATTCTTGGATACCTGTTTCGGAACATTTGAAAATTGAAGAAACAGAAGAAATTCATACCAAAAAGATACGCTTTAGGACATTGGGCGATATCACTATCACGGGAGGGATTGAAAGTGATGCCGATACCTTGGAAAAAATAGTGATGGAGGTTTCTGCCATGAAGCAAACCGAACGAGGAAATAGAAGCGACGATAAACGAAGTGAAACCTCGATGGAAGACCGCAAACGCCAAGGATATTTTTAATGCTATGGAAAAAACACCAATAGATAATAATCAGTTATTACGATTTACCACCGCAGGGAGTGTAGACGATGGGAAAAGTACCCTTATTGGACGATTGTTGTACGATTCCAAGGCGATTTTTGAAGATCAATTGGAAGCGGTTTCAAACACCAGCAAACGAAAAGGGCATGCCGGGGTAGATTTGGCCTTATTTACGGATGGATTGCGGGATGAGCGTGAACAAGGAATTACCATCGATGTGGCTTATCGTTACTTTACCACTCCCAAACGAAAATTCATCATTGCCGATACCCCAGGGCATATCCAGTACACCCGAAACATGGTGACTGGGGCTTCCACGGCCAATGCGGCGCTCATTTTAATTGATGCCCGTAATGGAGTGATTGAGCAAACCAAGCGCCATGCTTTTATTGCTTCCTTGTTGCAAATTCCCCATGTCATTGTTTGCGTAAACAAAATGGACCTGGTAGGGTATTCGGAAAAAGTATATGAAGAAATTATTGCCCAATTTGAAGAATTTTCCTCAAAGCTGTATGTAAAAGATATTCGGTTTTTGCCCATTAGTGCCTTAGATGGTGACAATGTGGTGAACCGAAGCGAGCATATGCCTTGGTACCAAGGAGCTCCTTTGCTTCATACCCTGGAACATCTACACATAAGCAGTGATATCAATAAAATTGATGCGCGTTTTCCGGTGCAAACCGTGCTACGGCCTCAACGGGAAGGTTTTATTGACTATCGTGGCTACGCCGGAAGGGTAGCCAGTGGTATTTTTAGGCCAGGCGATGATATTACCGTGCTTCCCTCCGGATTTACTTCCAAAATAAAAAGCATTGATACCTTTGAGAATTCACTGGAAGAAGCTTTTGCGCCAATGTCGATTTCCATCACCTTGGAAGACGACATTGACATTAGCAGGGGAGACATGATTGTGAAAACGAACAATCAGCCACAACCCGTTCAAGAATTTGACGCCATGATTTGTTGGCTAAATAACCAGCCGGCCCGTCCCCGTGCAAAATACACCATTTTGCACACCTCCAATGAGCAGAAAGCCATGATCAATGAGGTAGTGTATAAAATAGATATCAATACCTACAATAGGGAAGAAGAGGATAAAGAATTGAAAATGAACGATATTGCACGTATTAAAGTACGAACCACCCGCCCCTTGATGATTGATGAATACCGTGAAAACCGAATTACGGGAAGTTTTGTCCTCATTGATGATGCCACCCATGAAACGGTAGCCGCTGGGATGATTTTGTAAGGGTTTTTTTAAAACGTTGTCCTCACTCTAAATTTGGATAAGGGATTTTCGCAAATTAATAGGCCGTAGTTTTCTTTTTTTAACGTCTCTATTTTTTTTATACGGTGGGTTTTTCCAAAAAAAAGACCGTTAAGAAACTGTAGGGAAAACGAAGGATTTTTCTTGCCAAGGAGGCTTTTCCTGTAAGGGGTATAAAAATGGGTATACCCAAGATGGGTAAGTGTATCCATAAGATGGCTATCCTCCTTTTTTTGATTTAAATATTCGGTGAAAATAATGGGCTTATATTTTTTTAGGGTCTCCGTAAGTCCTTCTAGCGCATATTCCTCGTGTCCTTCTATGTCCATTTTTATAACGGCAATCTCTTCATGAATACAATCGTCCCCTTTTTTAAGAAGGATTTCGTTATCCCCATTGTTTTTTTCGTAAACGACAGTTGCACCTCCTAGGTTGTAGACGGGAGTTTTAATAAAAGCATGGCCATTTTTGTGGGAAAGGCCAAAGTTGTGTAAAATAATATTTTGAATGCCAAGAGTGTTTATTTCCAATAGTTTAAACGCTTGCCTGTTGGGTTCAAAAGCATGAACTTTTTGAAAGGTTTTTGAAAACTGCAGGGAGTGATTTCCAATATTTGCGCCTACATCCATGATGGAATACTTCTGAGTAGGAAAATTTAAGCAGCCTAGCATCACATCGATACTGTCTTTTTCATACATTCCGTAGGCAAAAATTTCCTCCCCAATAAAGTCTTTGTTGTAAACGACCACTTTTGGGTAATGCTCATGGTACTTTCGAAGCTTACTTAGTAAATATCTCGTTAGGGTACTTAGGATAAAATAGTTCAAAATTTTGGTAAGGTTTAATTGATAGGCAATATACTAAGATTGCAATGATTTTACCATTGCTATTTATGCTTCTCTTGTCGTAAAGGTGTAATACTTTTAATATCTTGCAGCACTTTATGGAAGTATGCGAGTATGTATTTTTATTTACTGATATTACTTCTTTTTCAGATAAAAAATGAAACAAGGAAAAGGTATTTTAAAGAACACCCTCATTTACGCCATTGGAAATTTTGGGTCCAAATTCCTTGTCTTCCTATTACTTCCCCTTTATTCTTTTTACTTAACAAAAGATGAATTTGGAGTTTACGATTTGATTATTGTAACGATTAATCTTTTAGTTCCAATCATTACGTTACAAGCACCAGAATCTGCCTATCGTTGGTTAATTGACTCCAAGAATGATACCCGCCAGCAAGCCAAAGTAATATTCAATGGGTTTATTATCGTCACTGCAGTGGCATTGGGCTTTTTTGCTCTTTTTTATGTAGCATCCTTATTTTTTACCTTCTCCTACACCTGGTATTTTGCTTTATTATTGCTCCTTAGTTGCTACGTTCCATTTTTTCAAAAAGTACTTCGTGGACTAGGAAAAGCGAAGGCGTTTGCAACCTCGGGACTTATCTATACCTCCCTTTTTTTAGTGTTTACCCTTTTCTTTATTTTTTACCTGGATTTGGGAATCCTTAGCTTGCTGCTTGCGGCCATTTTTGCAAGTACTCTCGTAATTATTTATTTGGTATGGCAAATGAAAACCAAAAAGGTTTTTTTGGTGACAAACTATGATCGAGGTCTTGTTAAAGAAATGCTCTGGTATTCTGCCCCTCTTGTTCCCAATGCCATAAGTTGGTGGCTCATTAATGCATCCGATAAGTATTTGATTTTGTGGCTTCTTACGGTAGAGTCTAATGGTATTTATGCTGTTTCCACACGATTTCCGGCCATTGTTACCTTACTCAATTCTATTTTTCTTCTTGCATGGCAAGACCATAGCATTAATGCTGTTGATGATAAACAGTCACTTCAATTTGTCTCACGACTCTTTAATGTCTATGTGACATTCGAGCTTAGCTTGGTGATCTTTCTTATTTCTATCGCCTATTTTTTAGTGGCCTTCTTTATTGATCCTGCCTATCTTGAGTCATGGAAATACATCCCACTGTTGTTTTTGGGTGTGGCATTCCAGGCGTTCTCGGCATACTTCGGTGTACTTTTTCAAAAAGCAAAACAAACCAAAGGTATTTTTGTGTCTTCCTTTTTGGGGGGTATTGTCAATTTTTCGATTAGTTTACTCCTTCTTGGCCAAATAGGACTTTATGCCCCAGCAATGGGTACTTTCATTAGTTTCTTACTGGTATTTCTTTATCGAAAAAAGCTTTCCAGCAGCTTTTATAAGGTTGAAATAAACAATGTAAGGTTCGTGGTACTGACCCTTGTGGCCATTGGTTTTATTGGATTGGGTGCGCTTAATCTGTTATGGCTCAATGCGGTGTTAATCATTACCTCCTCGGTTTTGTTTGTTTTTTTGAATTGGGGATTGATGAGAGAGATACAGCGCCTTTTATTGGAGCGTTTTATTCTAAAAAAGAGTGATTCCTAATGGGCAGAAGCATGAAGAAAGCGCTAATTATTAATGAAGGGTATAGTGATAATTTTGGCGATCAAGCCATAAAGGAATCCATGATTTCCATTTTTGGCGACCACGGGTATGAGACAGATTTTTTATATTTAACAAAACCTACCATCCAAAACCTTCCCCATTACAAGTATAGCGCTGCAGCTATTAAATCTGGGCCCAATACCTCGGTTTTAAAAGGCCTATTGTATTTTTTTTATTGGTTTTATGTGAATAGAAAACCCATTGTTTCCAAAATAAGAGAAAAACACTATGATACTGTAGTTTTTGGAGGGGGGCAACTAGTCAATACTTCGGGTAGAATGTTTCCTAGCGCCTTTGCGACGTCACTTTATTGGATAACTCTATTAATTGCCAAGAATTCTAAAGCAAAAATGTATCTGGTTGCAGTGGGGTGTGCCTCTAAATTTGGCACGATAGAAGAGTATCTTTACAAGAAAGCCATTAAAAAAATAGAAGCGGTTTGGGTACGGGATCATTTTTCGGAAAAAGCCATGGTAAAGATGTTCAAAAGAAAGGCGACAATCATTCCGGATATTGCTTTTTACCAAAGTTCGAAGAAGCCCTTTGCCCAAAATGAAAAAAAACAAATGGCCTTGGTGGGCGTTACCAATTTTAAGGAAGTATTTTTGAAGTACAACAAAAAGAGTGATTTGACGCAGGAGGATTATTATGAAATTTATTACAAGAAGATCCAGGAATATGCTCAAAAAAAGCTAGTCCCTAAATTGTTTTATACCACGATAACCGATGCTGTGGAATGTAACAGCTTTCAGCAATGGCTCCATGAAAAACATCAAGAGAGGATTGATATTTTTCATACAAATACATTGGAAGGACTAGTTCATGAGTTATATATGGCCAGCGTCGTTTTTTCTGCAAGAATGCATGCCTTAATTTTGGGCATGAAATGCCATTGTACCGTGGAACCGTATCTCATTTCGGAAAAGCTAAAATCCTTCAATGATGACTATTTGAAGTCCCATAGAACGATACCAACATTAAGCAACGAAATTGTACAGGCACTTAAACCGCTCTTGAACAATGAATAACCGCGTGCTTACCATAATCCCTAGCCTGTATGATGGCGGTGCTGAAAAGTTCACTGCCGACTTGAGTTTTGAAATTTCAAAAGAATATCAAAACACTACCCTAATTTATAATGCGACCGATATTACTTATCCTGTTGCTGGGGGGGTAAAAACCTTGGAGGTACCTGAAAAAAGAGGAATTTTAAGAAGATTACTGAGGCAAATACGAATTAAAAATGAAATTAAGGGATATAAAACTCAATGGCGTCCAGAAGTTTCCATAAGTCATATGCTCATGGCAAACATGCTTAACATCATAACCAAAAAAGAGGAAAAGGTCATTTGTGTCTTGCATGGTGAGTGGAGCATTAGAACAGGAAAGTCCAAAGTCTTGGATTTCATTGTAAAGCATTACTACCGTAAAGCAGATGTCATTATTTCTGTTTCTGAATTCATTAAAAATAGCTTCGATCAATATTACCAACTTGCTGTCCCGCACAAGGTGATTCACGTGGGCATTGATATTGCCGAAATTGAAAGAAAGGCCCAAGAGCATTTAGCCTTAGCACTTCCCAAAAATTACTTGGTTTATGTGGCTGGTTTTCGTCCTGTAAAAAATCATATTGCCCTATTAAATCACTTGGAAGCCTATCTTAAAAAGAAGGATATTTCATTGGTCTTGTTGGGCGATGGAACCTTGCGTAATGCCATTGAAAATGAAATTTCCAAACTAGGATTAGAAGGAAAAGTTCTCATTTTAGGAAACTTGAGCAACCCCTATCCTGTTATAAAAAATGCAAAAGTATCGGTATTGTATTCCTCCTCAGAGTCCTTTAGTTTGGCGGTTGTAGAATCTATGGCGCTTGGGGTCCCCGTTGTTGCCACAGATTGTGGAGGACCCAGGGAAATTTTATTGGGCGAGGTTATACATGAAGTAGAACTCCCTTTTCGCAGTGATTATGGGGTACTTATTGAAAAACCGGGAGTGAAGGATAAAGGGTATTTGTCTGCGGAAATTGATTATCTTTTGGACAATAAACAAGCATGGAGCGCTCTTTCCGAAAACGGCAAAAAGAGGAGCAGGAATTTTAGTATCCAAAAGGCAGCCGCCGCCTATAAAGAACTTATTTCAACACTCATATCAAGTTAATTTATGGTTTCTGTTATCATCCCGTTATATAACAAAGAACAATATATCAATGAAGCAATAGAGAGTGTTTTGCATCAATCTTTTGCCCATTTTGAAATTATTGTTGTAAATGATGGTAGTGATGATAATTCATTAGGTTTAATTTCGAAATATGACGATAAGCGACTCACTATACATACAACAGCGCATTTAGGGGTATCCAATGCCCGTAATTATGGAATTGCAAAAGCCAAGTTTGATTGGGTTTCTTTTCTTGATGCAGATGATTGGTGGCATCCCGACTTTTTAAAGGAAGTTGTGGAGCTATTTAAAAAATATCCAAACGAAACCATATTCGCTACAGGAAGAACACATGTTTTTCTCCACAAATCTTGGCCCTATACCGCTCATGGGCTCCCAGAAGATGGGGCTTCTGGTAAGATTAATTATTTTAAGATTATTAGTAGTTCATTGCCTCCTTTAAACTGTTCAAACGCCATGATATCGAAACAGGAGCTACTTGCTCAGAAAGGGTTTAAGATAAACCAAAAAAAGCATGAGGACCATGATCTTTGGTCTAGGCTTTGCTTTGAAAAAGAGCTTATTTTCCTAAACAAGAATTTGTCTTTTTACAGAAATACAGATGAAAACTCTGCTTCCAATCAATTTTATGGACCTGATGATTTTTGCAGTTTTTTAGATACCTTAATTGAGGTAAAGTCAAAACTGCCCCATAAGGATATGTACTATTTCCAACGATACTGCAACCGTTTTGTCTTGGTTAATTACATAAAATACTATGCTCGCTATAGCAAAGAGCAGGATAAAGAAGTCCTTGATCGGGTAAAAATTTTATTGGATGGAAAATACAGGTTTATGGTGAAAATCCTAGCTGGATTTCCTTACAAAAACACCTATTCATTCCTTAAAATCCTTAGACCCCATGCAAAGTAAAAAAGTAAATCTTTTTCTTGTAGGGGCCATGAAGGCTGGTACTACTTTTTATTCAGAGTTACTGGAGCAACATCCCCAAGTATATGCCCCTCCCATAAAAGAACCGCATTTTTTTGTTGATACATTGTCTTCTAGGTTCTACCAGCCCTCAAAATTTTTTCAGCTGGAAAAATACCTTTTAGAAGATTTTCCAAAACCCTTGCATATCACCAAAGTTGAAACCTTGGCACAGTACCAAAAGGTCTACAGCCTGGCATCCCATCAAGAATTTTTATTGGATGCCAGTACGTGCTACCTTCAAGCACCGGAAGCGGCAAAATTGATCCATGATTACAATCCCAATGCAAAAATATTGATCATTGTTAGGGACCCTATTAAAAGAGCTTTTTCAGATTATCAAATGAATTTGGCATTGGGCAGGATTAATGAATCGTTTGAGGCTGTAGTTGAAAAAGAAATTGCATTATTTGATCAACATCTTTTACCTTGGCACAGCTACCTTGGTATGAGTTTTTATAATGAGTCCATTGAGCGATACATCAGTTTATTCAAGGAGAACGTTATGGTGGTTTCTTTTGAAAAACTGGTTGGAAACCCCAGTGAGGAAATCAACCGTGTTTTTTCCTTTTTAGGGTTATCCCACAGGAAAGTGGCTACTCAATTAAAAAAGAATGAAACTAGGCAATTGCGGGGGCAATCCCTTTTTTATTGGCTAAAGCAATGGGGACTGAAAGATTATTTTTCCAAAATAGTGGGAAGTAAGACAAAGCAACTTATTTTTAAAATGGTTTCCTCTAGCAAGAAAAAAGAGATAGTTTTGGATGCTGGTTTAAGAACAAGATTGAATCATATTTTTTCTATGAAATCATCCTATGAGCCTTCTTGATATTACATTATGCACCATTATCGTACTCATAGGGATAAACCTAGGGAAGTTATACGGTGGTTTCAGCCCTAAGGAGAGAAAATGGTTGCTATTGCTTTTTTTGTTTCATTTGTGCATTACCCTTGTTTTTAATTTTTATGTAAGTGCAAATGGGGGAGACGCCGTAAAATATTGGAATTTACCAAAAGCACACAGTTTTCAGGAAATTTGGGGTTTGGTTGTAAATAGAAGGGCATCGAGCTTTATTTATTTTATGAACTATGTTCCCTCCCATACGCTAGATCTTTCTTTTTTTACGGGGAACCTATTGTATTCTACCTTTGGCTTTTTAGGTTTTGTATACTTATTCAAAATGTGCAAGGAACTATTTCCCAATACCGAAAAATTGTATGGGCTCCGGTTTTTTGGAATCCCCCTTTTTCCATGGATTTTCTTTCTCCCCAATTTGCATTTCTGGTCTTCAGGAATTGGCAAGGATGCTATTTTGTTTTTTTGTTGCATCACTTTTTTTTATGCATTCCTTAAGTTGCGAAAACGCTATGGGTTGCTGCTATTCGGAATCCTCCTCTCTGTGCTCATTAGGCCTCATATTACGGTTTTTTTGTTAAGTGCACTCACCTTGGCCTATGTGTTTGACGGTAGGTTAAAAAACTATCAAAAGCTTATTTTTATCTCCGCTTTTATTGCTGCGTTGGCTTTTATGTCAGAGTATCTACTGACCTTTATTCAAATTGAAAATTTTAAAATAAGCACCATCGAAAATTTTGCCAATAATAGGGCATCTTCCCTAAGTGCCTCCCGTACCGAATCAAACATCGATGTATCAAGTTATCCCTACGCATTAAAAGTTTTTACCTTTTTGTACCGGCCATTATTCTTTGATATTGTAGGTATATTGGCCGTTTTAGCGTCCTTTGAAAATCTTATTCTCATTTTATTTACCTTCCTCATCCTACGTAATAAACCGCTTGCAAGTTTTAGAAAGTCCCATTTTTCAATAAAAGCAATGCCACTATTTTTTCTTTTAGGAACTTTAGCCTTCTCCCTCATTCTTGGAAATTTGGGCATTATGTTGCGACAAAAAAATATGTTTTTTCCATTGTTTTTATTATTCGGATTATATGTTTTATATCAAAACAAAACCCTATTAAAAGGTGAAAGTATTAATCCTAAGTAACAGTCTAGCCACAGGAGGCGCCGAAAAATTGCTTCTGGATACCATCCCCCTTTTTGAAAAAAAGGGATGGGAGGTTGAGCTTGCGTTGCTTAATGGGAAAGACTATCCATTTCTCCAGCAATTAAAGGAATCTTCCCATTGTAAAATACATGCGCTTTCAAGAGGCTCTGTCTACAATCCTTTTTTGATGGTAAAACTCATTCCGCTGTTGAAACGTTTTCCCATCGTTCATGTACATCTTTTTCCCTCCTTGTATTGGGCCGCGATGGCAAAAACACTTTCCTTTTCAAAGACAAAGCTCCTTTTTACCGAACACAATACCACAAATCGAAGAAAAGGATTGCTTTTTCGCATTTTGGATAATTGGGTTTATAAAAAATATTCAAAAATTATTGTGATTACGGAAGAAGTAGGCCGTTCCCTCCTGAAACGAACAAAGGGTCTTTCCTCAAAATTGGTGGTCATCCCCAACGGTGTGGACCTTCAAAAAATAATCCATGCAAAGGCAACAAGCCGAAATGTTTTTTCCATTTCAGCCACCGAAAAAATCATCCTCCAAGTGTCCAGCTTTACCCCTCAAAAAGACCAGAAAACACTCATCGAGGCAATTCAACTGTTACCGCCATATGTTCATTTGTTTTTAGTAGGTCAAGGGCCTACCCAAAAGGATTGTATGATCTTAGCGAAAAACCTTGGGTTGGAATCACGGGTGCATTTTTTGGGTATCCGAATGGATGTTCCACAACTTCTTAAAATGGCTGATATTGTGGTACTCTCTTCTCATTTTGAAGGGTTGTCCTTAGCTAGTATTGAAGGAATGATCTCTGGGAAACCCTTTATTGCAACAAAAGTACCAGGGTTAGAATCCCTCGTTTCAGGGGCAGGGGTTTTAGTCGCCGAAAATCACCCTGGTGAACTGGCAACTGCCATAGAGACACTCTTGAACAACCCAACCACCTATTTGAAAATAGCAAACGCTTGCCAAGAGCGAGCCTTGGATTATTCACTGGAAAAAATGGCTGCCCATTATTTGGCTGTTTACAAAGAACTATGGTAAAACAAAAGTTAATTCGAATCACGACCGTACCGCTCTCCCTGGAAAAATTACTGGAAGGCCAGTTGGGATTCATGAAGGATTATTTTGAGTTAACGGCCGTAAGTTCCGAAAAAACCAGGCTGGAGGCGTTTGCAAAAAACGAAGGCGTTGCCTCGTTTTACCTTCCGCTTACGCGAAAAATTACTCCTTTCAAAGACCTTTTGGCGGTGTATAAACTGTACCTGTTTTTAAGAAAAACAAAACCTTCCATCGTCCATTCCCATACCCCAAAAGCAGGGGTTGTGGGAATGATGGCTGCTTGGATGGCACGAGTGCCCCATCGGTTGCATACCGTTGCTGGACTCCCGTTGATGGAAGCTTCGGGCCTCAAAAGGAAATTACTTGTGGTTATTGAAATAGTAACCTATCGATTTGCAACCAAAGTCTATCCCAACTCAAAAGGACTCAAGGATTTTATCCTTTCAGAAAACTTGATAGGCCGTTCTAAAATTTCCATCATCGGAAAAGGCAGCTCCAATGGGATTGATACCCACTATTTTTCGAAAGCTTTGTTCAACGAGCATACGAAAGACCAGCTTAGAAAATCGTTGTCATTTTCCAAGGAGGATTTTGTTTTTGTCTTTGTGGGCCGATTGGTGAAAGACAAAGGAATTGTAGAACTGGTCAACGCTTTTTCAGCACTTTCCATTGAAATGGAAAAGGCGCAATTGCTGTTGGTAGGCCCTTTGGAAACCGAACTAGATCCTTTGCCCAGTGAAACCCTGGCGACTATTGAGCAACATCCCAACATCCGCTCGTTGGGGTACCAGCAGGATGTTCGTCCCTATTTCGCTATTAGCCAGGCGCTCGTTTTTCCTAGCTACCGAGAGGGTTTCCCGAATGTTGTCCTACAAGCATTGGCCATGGAATTGCCAACAATAGCAACTAATATCAATGGTTGTAACGAATTGGTTATTCCAAACGAAAACGGATTCCTGGTGCCTCCAAAAAATGAAAAAGCCCTTTTGGAGGCTATGAAAACACTCGTTACCAATGAAGCTTTGTACCAATCACTGAAGCAACATTGCCGAAAACCTATCGTGGATTCCTACGAGCGCCAAGAGATTTGGCAAGCAATCCTACAGGAATACCAGCAATTAAATGTGTAATTTTGCCATTCATGTATCTTAACTACCTAAAACCTTTTTTAGATTTCTCAATGGCCTTGCTGGGGTTTTTGGTAGTACTGCCCGTGTTCTTACTTTGTACCTTTTTTTTATGGATAGCAAATAGCGGACATCCTTTTTTCCTCCAAAAAAGACCAGGGAAAAACGAACGCATTTTTACCATTGTGAAGTTTCGCACCATGAACAATCGAAAGGATGAAGAAGGCAATTTACTTCCCGATGCACAGCGCTTAACGCCCATTGGAAAATTGGTCGCTCTACCTCACTGGATGAGAAATCCCTCAATTATTGAACGTGCTGAAAGGGATACCAAACTTTGACCTAGGCGGCCTTTACTTCCAGAATATCTGCCTTTACAATGAATTTCAAAAAAAACGGCACAATGTAAAACCGGGTATTACAGGTTGGGCACAGGTGAACGGAAGAAATGCCATTCGTTGGGATGAAAAATTTGAATTGGATGTTTTCTATGTTCAAAATGTTACTTTTGCATTGGACTTAAAAATTATGGCAAAAACCGTTTTGAACGTTTTCTCAAGGAAAGACATAAATACCCAAGGGCAAGCCACCACAGAACGGTTTAAAAGAAAAAACACATGAAAGAGGTAATACTTTTTGGGGGTGGAGGCCACGGATTTGCTTCCTTGGAGCTATCAATAGCTCTGGTGAGTACCAAATCAGTTTTGGTATATGATGATCATCCCAAAGGCGAAACGATATTAAGGGTTCCACTTAAAAAGTACGCTGGGGATAATCTTTCGGAAAAGAACCTGTGCATTGGCATGAAATCTCGACGCAGGGAAACAGAGGCAACCCTTTTTCAATGCTCTACTTCCCACATTCATCCATCATGCTGCCATATGCTATCCTTCAGCTACGGCGGAAAGGCTGTCAAATCCTCCCCAACAGTGTGGTGGACGCTGCTTGTCGTGTGGGTGATTTTTGTATTGTAAACAACAATGCCACCATTTCATAATGCGGTTTTGGAAAATTTTGTGCATGTGGCCATTAATGTAGCCATTAACGGGAGGTACACACATTGGGGGAAGGAACGCCGGGTGGGCGCTGGCAGTAGTATCCTCCCAGAAGTCACCATTGGAAAATGGGCTACCATGTAGAAGTAGGGTGCCGTGGTGACCAAACCCGTACCAGATTATGCGGTGGTGTACGGTAATCCTGCTGCAAAATCATTAAATACAATCCTCCCCATGAAATCTAAGGTTATCTTTCATCCCCTCATGGAGGCAATGAACGGGTATATGTTACTGAAGCGTTCGATACCAATTGGGTTACGCCCTTAGGCCCAAACGTTACGGCTTTTGATAGCTTTGGAAGACTATCTGGGAGGAAAGGAAGCCACGTGGCCGCACTTAGTTCGGGAACGGCAGCCTTGCATTTGGCGTTGAAATTTTATTGGGAGTACAAAGAGGGGACGAATTTGCTATGCCAAAAGCATGACCTTTTCCTTCAGCAAACCATTGTCTATCAAGGGGCCACGCCCATTTTTATTGATAGTGAGCCCGATACCTGGAATATGTGCCCCGAAGCTCTGGAAATAGCCATTAAAGACCGAATTTCAAAAGGTAAAAAACCCAAGGCTATCATTGCCGTGCATTGTACAGGATATGCGCTTATAAAGAGTTGCTGAAATACATGCCATTTCAAAACAGTGCGGGATACCAGTGATTGAGGATAGTGCCGAAGCCTTGGGCAGTAGCTACCAAGGAATAAAATGTAGCACTTTTGGGGATATTCGGTGCTTTCGTTCAACGGGAATAAAATTATCACAACCTCGAAGTAAGGGGCGCTGGTGTCCAAACAAAAAGAGCAAAAGACAAAGCCATCTTCCTGTCCACAGCCCAGGATGGACGCATTATCAACATTCCGAGATTGGAATTTACAACTATCGGTTGAGTAATATCTGTGCAGGAATGGGGAAGAGGGCAAATGGAAGGTGGATGAGCGCGTAAACGCAAGGAGGAAAATCATGCGTTTTATAAAAACCTATTTTTTCAGATTTTGTTGGGCTAACCGTTTTTCGGAACCTTCCCAGGGGTATTTTTCCAACCATTGGCTTACCTGCATCTTGATTGACCCAGACAAGGCTTCTTTTTCTTCCGAAGACCTACGAAAAGCGTTCGAGCAAGAAAATATTGAATCGCGTCCTTTGTGGAAGCCCATGCACCTACAGCCGGTTTTTAAGGATGCTCCTTTCTATGGAGCACACAGGGTTTCCGAAAAACTTTTTTCCCAAGGGCTTTGCTTGCCTTCTGGATCAAATCTCTCTGCAGAAGATTTACAAAGGATTAACATAGTTATCCAACAATTCGCATAGATAATACCTATATTTGCAAACTTGCTTATTTGCTAACGTTTGAAAAGGAAAACAAAACTACTACAACAACTGTATAGCGGGGATAATAAAATTAAGTTGTTGGACCAGAAGTATTTACCTCGATGGATAGTGATCTTGATCGATATTGGGATTGCCACGGGTTCCTTTTTCTTGGTCTATTTAATCCTCTCGGGCACTCCCATTAAGTTCAAAGAGGTACTTTCTGTTAGGGAACAAGGAGCGGTCATTGTGGGTATTAACACCCTTTTCTTTTTCATTTTCAAGACCTATTCGGGGATCATTCGGCACTCTACCTTTACCGATATCATTAAATTGGCCTTTTCTTCCTTTCTTACTTTTATCACCTTATTGGTGTTTAATCTTGGGTATGAAATGACCACCGATGCTAGGATTTTTCTGAATACTTCCTTGGTCATGTACCTGCTATTGTCCTTTTCTGCCATGCTATTATTTCGTATCGGCGTAAAGGAAACCTATCAATATTTAAAGGAGATTTCTTCGGGACTTTCAAAGAAAAAAGTGGCTATTATTGGGGTGGATGACGATACTATTTCTCTGGGAAAAGCCATTACCACCGAATCCAGTAAACATTTTCAATTGGTAGGGTTTTTAACCAAAAAAATGGACTCCAAGCGGTACAAGATTTTTGGAAAGCCGGTGATTCCTATCAAAAGTTCCTTTTCCGAAACCCTCAGCCAATTAGACATTGACGGGGTTGTCTTGGTGAGTGAATCCCTTTCAGGGAAAGCCCGAAACCAAATTGTGGAAGATTGTTTGGCATTAAACCTTGAAGTGTTTAATGTTCCTTCTATGGAAAAATGGAACAAAAAGGAAGACATAAGCAACCAAATCAAGCACATCCAAATTGAAGACCTACTGGAGCGGAAGGAAATCAAAATTGAGGATCAATTGATTCGAAAGGACATTTCCGGTAAAACGGTCTTGGTTACAGGCGGGGCAGGATCCATTGGGAGCGAAATTGTAAAGCAGCTCGCTGAATTTTCTCCCAAACTCATTGTGATTTTGGATCAAGCAGAATCGGCACTGCATGAACTGGAGCTCTATCTATTGCAGAATTACCCCAAATTGAATTTCATCATCGAATTGGCAGACATAAGCAATATGTACCGTTTGGACCTCATGTTCAAAAAATATGAGTTCAATATCATTTACCATGCGGCAGCATATAAACATGTTCCCTTAATTGAACGAAACCCCCATGAAGCCGTTTATGTGAATATTTTGGGCACCGTGAATCTTTCTATCCTTGCTATCAATTATGAAATAGAAAAGTTTGTGATGGTATCGACCGATAAGGCCGTAAATCCTACCAACGTCATGGGAGCTTCAAAACGGGCCGCAGAAATGTATGTCCAATCCCTTCAAAATGAAAAGGCCGTCTATACTCGTTTCATTACTACCCGTTTTGGAAATGTTTTGGGATCAAGCGGTTCGGTAATTCCCCATTTTAGGAGGCAAATTGAGCAAGGGGGACCCGTAACGGTCACCCACAAAAATATCATTAGGTATTTTATGACCATTCCAGAGGCTTGCCAATTGGTATTGCAAGCAGGGACTATGGGGAAAGGGGGCGAAATCTTTGTATTTGATATGGGTGAACCCGTGAAAATTTTAGATCTGGCAGAAAAAATGATTCGTCTATCGGGCCTAGAACCCTATGAAGATATCGATATTCAAATTACGGGCTTACGCCCCGGTGAAAAGCTTTATGAAGAGTTATTGAACGATGTGGCAACGAGTCTGCCTACGCACCACCCTAAGATTATGATTTCCAAGGTGCCCACTGGGAATTTTAATGATATTAAATCCAAAATCAAAACCATTATTAAAACGGCCACCAAACACGAAGATCGAAAGGTAGTTAAATTGTTGAAAGAATTGGTTCCAGAGTTCAAAAGCGAAAACTCCTCCTTTCAAACCCTAGATGAAGATGTGGAACAGGAAGAAAAGTTTGAAAAACTATAACCCATTAGCTTCAATGCATTGATATTTAAAACTTATATTTGCAGCATTACACGACTGCAGATGAAAAAATACCTCTTCATTTTTCTTTCTTTGGCCCTGTTTGCCTCTTGTGCCACCAAAAAACAAATCCTATATTTTCAAGATGCCGAGCAATTGAACGAGCGCTCATCGGTTGCAATTTTTGAGCCTATTATAGAAGCCAACGATATTTTGCACATCACAGTTTCGGCCATGGATCCAGCCGTAGTAGCTCCTTTCCAAATGAACACCAATGAAGGGCTCACCAATAACCAAAATCCTTTACTAAGAGGTTATTTGGTCAATAAGGACGGAACGATCCGTTTTCCCGTATTGGGCGATATTAAAGTAGAAGGAAAAACAAGAGGGGACGTTGTTGGGGACCTTAAAGCTAAGCTGTCCAATTTTATTAATGATGTTGTGGTAGACGTACGGATCATGAATTTTAAGGTTACAGTGATAGGGGCCGTAAATAGCCCTGGAGTGTACACGATCCCAGATGAGCGGGTTACCCTGCCTCAGGCGATTGGCCTGGCAGGTGACCTAACGCAGGATGGCAAGCGAAAGAACATCATGATTATTCGAGAAGAAGGAGGTAAACAAAAAGTAACTCGAGTAGATTTTACCCAAACCGATTTTTATGAAAGCCCTTATTATTTTTTAAAGCAAAATGATGTGGTCTATGTGGAACCTTCTTTAAAAGGGGTTAAAAAATCGGGGTTTATTCCAGATATACCCGCAATGCTATCACTACTTACGGTAGTGTTAAGTACCGTTATTATTCTTACCCGTTGATATGAGTGAAATTCAAGATAAAAGATCTACAGAACCTTCCCTTCGGGAGCTAATAGATAATTATATCCGGTATTGGTATCTTTTTGCTTTTGGGGTCGTTGTGGCGTTGTGCCTGGCATTTGTGTATTTGCGATATACCACCACCTTGTATCAAACCACCGGGACCATCATTATTAAAGATGAAAAAGGCTCTGGAGGGGCAGAAGAACTGGCTGCCTTTTCTGGTTTGGGAGGTTTTTTGTCGCGTTTTCAGAACAGTAAGATTGAAAATGAAATTGCCATTTTTAAATCGAAAAGAATTATTAAGGAAGTAGTAAAAGCACTAAACCTGAACATCCAGTACGAATCCATTGGTACCATAAAAACAACCGAACTTTATGAATACAAACCCTTTCGGGTACAATACTTATCCATCAATGATAGTTTGGGAAAAATGGAAGGAGGCATACCCGTGTTGTTTTTTGAAATTGAAAATGAAAGCACCTTTCAACTTCAAAATGCCTCAAAATCCATCAATAGCACTTTTGGTTTTGGCGAAAAAGTGGTACTGCCTTTTGGAGAAATTACAGTGATTCCCAACCTTGATGACCTCACAAAATTCAAGG
>JAWKMP010000008.1:0-100544 GCA_041392175.1 Flavobacteriaceae bacterium
TCTACCTCACCATCGGCCACTACCACACGGTTCCTCCAAATTTCCATATCCCCTTTGTCTGGGTTAATGATGATATCAAAGTTATCATCGCTTCCATACTTCTTTTTCAAAGCGTTCCTAAAAACGTCTTCCAGTATCGCCATGAGCGTTACCCTATCTATTAGCTTATCATCCTTAAATTCTGAAAAAGATTCAATTAACGCTAAATTTTCCATATCTGTTTCTTAAAATTTGATCATCACTTTTGCTTCTATAATGGTTGAATATGGGACCGTAGCCTCTTTTTCAACGGTAATTTTTCCTTTGCCCGTGGGCTTGGGCTCTTTGGCTTTCCATTGAAGGGTAATCCCTTCTTCATTCGCACTGGCAAGGGTTCCTTCCTGGGTTCCCGTTTCAGTTTTCACCTTTAATTCCCTTCCTATATTCTTTAGGTACTGCCTTTTTTGTTGCAACGGCTCTGAAACTCCCGCAGAGAACACTTCCAAAGAAAAATCTTCTTCTTCACGGTCTAGGTTATGCTCAATGGCCCTGCTTATGTCCATACAATCCTGCACACTCACTCCTTGGTCCCCGTCAATCACCACTTGTATATGGTTTGCCGCAGAGACCGAAAGTGAAATAAGAAATAAGTTGGGATGCTCTTCTAGGGCGCTTGCCAGCAATTTTTCTACTTTCTCCTTCATACTTTAGGCTATAAAAAGAGGGGACTTTATGTCCCCTCACCTGTTCACTCGTTAAATTCGCTGCAAATATATCCTTTTTTTTCAGATAATAAAAATATTGTCATCTCTTTGAAATTTTGTACTTTAATGTTTTGAAACCTAATCCAAAAAAACTCGTATGAAACGAATTTTAGTCCCAACCGATTTTTCCCCGCAAGCCGAAAACGCCTTAAAAGTAGCCGTGCAAATGGCCAAAAAAAACAACAGTGAAATCTATTTGCTGCATTCCATGGAAATGCCTTTGCACCTGGCAAATACCAATACCGGCACACTCCCCGAAGCATTATATTTTATCAAGCTCGCAGAAAAACAGTTTGACGACTTACTTAAAAAACCCTACCTAAAAGATGTTTCCCTTAATGAAGCTATTGGGCACGGTGAACTCTATAATGATATTTCGGAAACCGTCAAAAAAAGCAAGATTGACCTTATCGTCATGGGCTCGCATGGCTCCAGCGGCTTTAGGGAAATGTTTATTGGAAGCAATACCGAAAAAGTGGTACGTACCTCCAATATCCCAGTGTTGGTTATAAAAAACGACCATAAAAAATTTGAAATAAAAGATTTTGTCTTTGCCACCGATTTTTCGGAAGAATGTAGAAAACCTTTTGGGGAAGCTTTGAGATTTGCCGATTATTTTGACGCTACGCTTCACCTTTTGTATGTAAATACTCCCAGCGGATTTAAAACTTCCGAAGAAACCAAAAAATTGATGGCCTCTTTCATTAAAGGGCAGAAAATAAAAAATTATACCCTCAACATTTACAATGAGACCGCCGTTGAAAAAGGTGTCCTAGGATTTGCAAGGGAAATAAATGCCCAACTTATTGGCATGAGCACCCACGGCCGTAAGGGGATTTCCCACTTTTTCAATGGCAGTGTAAGCGAGGACCTTGTGAACCATGCCAACATGCCCGTGATCACGTTTAAAATATAATCGTTAAAATATACAATGATTAAAGGGACCTTGCGTCCCTTTTTTGTTTTCCTGTTAAAATTAATTAACAGTTGCCTTTTCAATTTAACACAATTTAAGTTAAGCATTTCTCAAAATGGGTTAAACCTAGTTAAAGATTTGAATGGGTGCTTGGTGGGAGGTAAATTAGGGGTAGAAATGATGTTTGAATCATCTCAAAATAATATTAATCAACTCTTAAATTTTAATATCATGTCAAAAACAGGAAATGTAATCACAGGAATTGTAAGCGGTCTTGCCGTAGGAGCTACCATCGGAATTTTATTTGCCCCAGATAAAGGGTCCAAAACCCGAAAAAAAATTAAAAAGACCGCCGTGGAATCAAAAGATGCCCTCATGGAAAAAACCCATGAAATTACCGATCAAATCACGCATGCTTTCAGCACCAAGAAAAACGAATTTTCAAAAGAACTTGACAAAATGGTAGAAGACATGAGTGGTAAAGCAGATGATGTCATCGCAACTTTGGAGCGCAAATTGGAAGCGCTAAAAAAAAACAATGAGAAAATTAAAATGAATTGATCTTCGTATCATTTCTTTTACAAACACTCAACACCACTAAACATGACCACCCAAGAAAACCTTAAAGAGACAGCCAAGCTTTCTCAACAATATGCCAACGAAGAACTTGAATATGCCAAGCTGAAAGTATTCTATCAGGTTGCATCGATTTCGAGCAACGTAGCGAAAGCTTCCTTATTGGGACTTTTCGGGCTTATTGCTTTGATCTTCATTTCATTTGCAATGGCCTTTTGGTTGGGAAAAATATGGGAAAGTCCGTTTTTGGGTTTTCTTTCGGTGGGAATTTTCTACTTGATGATAACCGTAATCATTTATTTCTTTCGAAAAAAAATAGAAAAAAACATTATTACCCACATGGCAGCCAAATACTTTTAATATGAAGAATTTCAACTCATTGAAGGACATTGAACTGGAATTGAAAAAAAGAGATTTGCAACGCCAGATTACCCGTGAGCAGATTAAACAAAACTATTTGCTCTTTGAGCAAAGTTGGACCAAAGGTCTCCTATCATCAACCCTTCTGAAAACCTTAGCCAGCATTGGCGTAAGGTACTTAATAAAACGAATCACTAAATAATATTAAATATGAAACTAGTAAAGAATATAATAACCCTCATTGCGCTTTTCTTAGCCATAGGATTAAGCGCACAAAACGACAACAAACAAGTAGTTAAAGAAAGTATGACCAACAAATTTTCGGTGAAAAGTGAAAAAGGAATGGTCGACTATGTTGTTAAAATCGATACCAAAGCTACGAGCTACGTAAAAATGGATGACCTTTCCAAAAAAGAAGAGACCCGATTAAAGGATACTGCAAACGTAGTTACCACTATTAACGTAGATAGTGACAGCGACCCTTTTTATGACAATGCCTTTACATTAACCTACCCTTCATCCGATGACAACAGTGTAAAAGTAGAACCCACCACTTCGGGCTTCAACATCCTGGTGGCAGGAGAGGTATTGCAATACGATTTTATCCAAAAAGTTTGCAACACTCCAGCCGGTTGCCCTGTTAAGGTAGAGAAGATTAGCATCACCCAGAGATAATTCTCTCATTAACCGCAAAAAAGAAAACCCCAACGATATGTTGGGGTTTTTTGTTGGCCCACTAGGGCTCGAACCTAGACTCTTCTGAACCAAAATCAGACGTGTTGCCAGTTACACCATGGGCCAATTCCACAATGTGGGCGCAAATTTAATACAAACTTTGGGTTGCACAAACAATTTTTAAAAAATTTAGGTTCCTCCTTTGTTCAAAAATAAAGGCAAGGATGCTTCGTTAGCATTTTTTTATCATACCCCTAAATATATTATTAGTAAATTCGCCACAACCTAAATAGTTTGCTTTCATGGTCGATTTCAATTTTAATAAATGGAATAAAATAGTGGGTTGGCTTGTTTTTGCCATTGCACTCCTTTCATATTGGCTAACGGTTGAACCAACCGTAAGTTTTTGGGATGCAGGGGAATACATTACCACCTCCAGCAACCTAGAAGTGGGCCACCCGCCGGGAGCACCCTTATACCAGCTCTTGGGAGCTTTCTTTTCCATATTTGCCATGAGCCCATCCAACATTGCATTGACCATTAATCTCATGTCGGTCTTTGCCAGTGCTTTTACCATCCTGTTCATGTTTTGGTCTTTAACGATCTTGATTCGCAACCTCATCCTAAAACAAACCGAACTCAATACAATCAATTCCATTGCCGTACTTGGCAGTGCCGCAATTGGCTCGCTAGCTTTCGCCTATACAGATAGCTTTTGGTTTTCTGCCGTTGAGGCTGAAGTGTATGCGTCGGCAGCGTGTATGCTCTCCATTATGTTTTATTGTGGTCTTCGCTGGGAACGGGAAATGTTTACCCCCCGTGGTGATCGTTGGCTTATTTTGATTTCCTTTATCATCGGGCTTTCCTTTGGGGTGCATTTCATGGCCCTGTTAACCATTCCTGCCATAGGCTTTTTGTACTTTTTCAAAAGATATCCAACCGTAACGGTTAAAAATTTCATTATCGCAAATATTGTGGTGGTAGCCATCCTCCTGTTCATATTTAAACTGCTACTACCCATGACCATGAAGTTTTTTAGTGCTTCGGAATTATTTTTCGTGAATAGCATTGGGCTTCCTTTTAACTCTGGGACTATTTTCGCTGGGCTACTTTTTATTGCCTTGTTTTATTTTGGCCTGAAATACAGTAAAACCAAAGGCTATGCAACTTTCAATACCGTCCTGCTTTGTGTGCTCTTTATTTTTATTGGGTTTTCCAGTTGGTTAATGTTACCCATTCGGGCCAATGCTGGTACGGTGATTAACGAAAACAACCCCAACAACGCACGGGAGCTTTTGGCGTATTATAACCGCGAGCAATACCCAGAAACCCACCTCTTCTATGGCCCTCAGTTTACCGAGGCCTATGTAGGGCTGGATCCCCAAAACCCCTACAAAGACGATAAACCCAAATACGAAAAAGACGAAGCGACAGGGAAATATATTATCGTTAACGAATGGAAAAATGCGGCCCAAAATACCGATGATGCCCAAAAAGCATTCTTGCCAAGGATGTGGAGTATCGAACATGCTGGAAATTATTTGAAATACACCAACGGACTCGAATTTGGCGTAAAACGGGAATACCGGAATGAAAAAAGACTCGTAGAAGAAGTTGCCAAATTTAAGCAGGCACACGATAACGGCATTGTAGACGGGGACGATTACAACGATTTCCTCAATCAATTTGGCCCTTTCCTAGACATTAAAAAGCCTTCGTTTTGGGACAACATGAAATTCATGTTTACCTATCAGTTTGGGAAAATGTATTGGCGCTACTTTATGTGGAATTTTACCGGTAGGCAAAACGACATTCAGTGGCAAGGGGGAAACCTTAATGGGAACTGGATAAGCGGAATAAAATTTATAGACGAATGGCAATTAGGGCCTCAAGACAACCTTCCTCCCGACCTGAAAAATAACAAAGGCCGAAATACCTATTATTTCTTGCCTCTGCTGTTAGGCATTTTGGGGCTGGTATTCCATGCCAAAAACGATAAAAAAAGCTTTTGGGTATTGTTAGTACTGTTCCTCTTTACCGGACTGGCCCTAAAGATTTACCTCAACGAACGCCCTTTTGAACCCCGTGAGCGGGACTACGCATTGGTAGGGTCTTTCTATGTCTTTGCCATGTGGATAGGCTTTGGGGTATACGCCCTTTTTGAAGTACTTAAGGACTACTTAAAACCGAAATTAGCTTTGCCCATTGTATTGGCAGTTTCTGCCTTGGCAGGACCGGTGCTTTTGGCTACCCAAAACTGGGACGACCATGATCGTTCCGGAAAACGCACGGCCAATTCCATGGGGAAAATGTACCTCGATTCCTGCGATGAAAATGCCATCCTTTTCACCATTGGCGATAATGACACTTTTGCCCTTTGGTACCAGCAAAATGTGGAGAATTACCGTCAAGATGTGCGAATTGTAAACACCAGCTTGTTCCAAACCGATTGGTACATAGATGACATGAAGAAAAAGGCCTTTACCAGCGACCCTATTCCATCGCAATTAACCCATGAGCAATACCGCTATGGGGTAAGGGATGTCATAGCCTATCAAGAGACGAAACAGGATACCGTAGACATTAAAACCTGGATGAACTGGGTAGGCAGTGAAGATCCTCGGGCCAAAGTAGAACTCAACAGTGGGCAGTTTATTAGTTCGTTTCCTTCAAAAGTAATACGCATTCCTGTAGACAAGGAGGCCGTGCTCAAAAATGGCATTGTAGATGAAAAGGATGCCGATAACATTGTTTCCAATATTTACATTACGCTAAAAGGTGATTATGTGTATAAAAACCGATTGTTAATGTTGGATATTATTGCTAACAACGATTGGAAACGCCCTATTTACTTTAGCGGAGGTGCTTTTGGGGACGATGATTATTTGTGGATGAAAGATTACCTGCAGCTCGATGGAGTAGTGTATAAACTAGTACCCATACGAACGCCTGTTGATAAAAGAAACCCCTTTGATATGGGCCGCATTGATACCGACAGGATGTATGAAATTGTGATGAGTTGGGACTGGGGAAATAGCGGAGACCCCAACATGTATCACGACACCGAAACACGACGCAACGGGATTACCTACCGAAGCAATCTGGCACGACTGGCCGAAGCGCTCCTGAAAGAAGGAAAGAAGAAGGAAGCCGAAGAAATACTGGATCTTGCTATGGAAAAAATGCCCGTAAAGTATTTTGAATACTATTCGCTTTTAGAACCGTTTGTGTCATTATATTACGAGCTTGATAGGCCGGAAAAAGCCCGAAAAGTCTTTGAGGAAACCGCGGCACAATACCAAGGGTACCTTTCCTACTATGGTAGTATGACCTTAGAATATCAAGGAGAAAACATAGAGGAAATCTATTCAAAATTAAACCAGTACGAAAGCCTTGTAGAGGTTGTCTATGTTTATGATGACGATCCCTACTACCAACAGCAAAAGCAAGTATTTAAAAACTACCTACAACCTTTCAAAGGGCTTTTTGCAAGATTGGACATGGACATAGACAAAGAATTTTTGCAAAAAGAACGTCTTACCCAAAAATTGATGGATTCCCTTTTGGGGGATTCCGTCCCAGAATAAATTCTTATGCGGTTCCCAAAAACGCCCAAATTTGTTCCTTGGTTGTTCCCAAAACGAATTTGGGCGTTTTCGTCTTCTAAAAATACCGTATACCTTACGTTTGACGACGGGCCCATTCCCGAAGTGACACCCTGGGTTTTGGAACAATTAAATAGGCATCAAGCCAAAGCTACTTTTTTTTGCATTGGCGAAAACATCACCAAGCATCCCAACCTGTTTCAGAAAATCATCAAAGAAGGACATGCTTATGGAAATCATACCTATAATCACTTGAAGGGAACTCAAACCTCAACAGAAATATATCTTTCAAATGTCAAGGCTTTTGAAGAGGCAATTCAAAAATTCGACCTTCCCAAAAATAAACACTCCCTTTTATTTAGGCCTCCTTACGGGAAGTTAACCCAAAGACAGGCAAAACTTCTTCAGAAAAACAACTACAAGCTCGTGATGTGGGAAGTGCTAAGCTACGATTGGGACGCAGCAATTTCGAGTGACCAATGTTTGGAATATATACTTAAAAACATACAACCCGGGAGCATTGTAGTTTTCCATGATAGCTTGAAAGCAGAGAAGAATTTGAAAAATATACTACCAAAAGTGTTGGAATTCATTACTGAAAAAGGATGGGAAATGGCTTGTATCCCGTCTTAGGGACTACACATATTCTTTTACCAATCCAATGAGGGTGTTGGCATCTTGCTCGCCACTTTGGCGCCATTTCATTTCCCCATCTTTGTAGATCATTAAGGTAGGGAGGCCTTTTACTCGAAGTGCTTCGGAAAGTTCTTTATTCTTTTCGATATCAATTTTGATGACACGGGCTTTATCTCCTAGGGCCGCGGCAACGTCACGTAGCACAGGATGCATCTCTTTACTGGCTTGATCCCATTCGGCATAAAAATCCAGCAAAACAGGTACGTGCGTTTCTATTAATTCTCCAAATTTTGACATACGTTGGAACTAATTTTAACAAATGCTACTACAAATATAACATTTCCCCTAGATTACGCACTATGGCGGCGTTTTTTAAGTTGTATGACCGTAACCTCCGGCCATATTCCCACACGGCCGGGATAACCCAGAAATCCAAATCCGCGGTTCACGTTAAGGTACCTCCCCACGGTTTCGTAAATCCCAGCCCAGTTTTCATAGCGGTACTTTACGGGGCTCCATTTGAACCAACCCGGAATTTCAATCCCAAACTGCATGCCGTGGGTGTGGCCAGAAAGGGTGAGCTGAATATTGCGATCGTCTGCCTTTACTTTTTCGGTCCAATGGGAAGGATCATGGCTCATTAATATTTTAAAATCGGTTTTGGACACCCCTTCACACGCTTTTTCCAAGTCACCCGCTTTTTTAAAACCTCCAGCGCCCCAATTTTCTACCCCAATAAGCTTAATGCTTTGTCCATTCCTCGATAGAGTGATGTGCTCATTAAGCAATAAACGCCACCCCATTTCCTTTTGAAGTTCTTTTAATTGCTGAAGGTTTTCCCTTTGGGCATTTTGGGAAGGCCAATCGATATAATCACCATAATCATGGTTGCCCAACACCGAAAACACCCCGTCTTTTGCCTTCAATGTTGAAAAGTGTTCTTTCCATGGCACCATTTCGTCGGCCTTGTTGTTCACTAGATCGCCAGTAAAGAGAATAATATCGCTTTGTTGTTCATTAATGAGGTCAATGCCATAAGCAACCTTTTTTTCATTGTCAAAACTTCCGCTGTGGATGTCGCTTATTTGGGTAAGCGTATAGCCATCAAAGGCTTCCGGAAGATCGTCAAACTCCAAGGCATATTTCAATACTTGGTAATTATATTTGCCGCGGTACATGCCATAAAGCAACGAGGCGAAAGGAACCGCTGCAATGCCTAGGGCGACGGCACTAATGAATTTTCTTCGTGAAGGGAGATAGAAATTTTCGTCGCTCCCAGCAATCTTTGAAAAAATACCTACCCCAAAACGGATCATATCTTCGCCAAATAGCACCACGATGAGCAATAACTTCGGGACCAAAAGAGTTAGGAAAACCCCAAAAACATACATGCGGGATGGGGTCATTTGCCTGCTGTGCAGCCCCCCGGCTATTTGATAGATGAAAAGGCCCAATAGCGAAAGGGAGACCAAAAAGTACATCCAATGTATCCATTGGTTCTTGGTCAAGGTCCTAATGGCCTGAAAGGCATATACATCGATTAATACATAAAGGGCAATAAACAGGATCCAGCGTAACATATCAATTTTTAAACCCTAAAGATACAGGGCCTGTGAAAACCAGCCTTTGGGATTCACTTTTTTTTAACGTGTTTTTGTACCTTGGAAACGCAAAACTCTTAATATATGAAACGTAGAAAATTTATCAAGAATGCTTCCATTGGCAGCTTAGGGATGGTTGCAACCGCCTCGACATTTGCTTGCAAGGAGAATACTACTAAAAATGAAACAGTTACCGCCCAAAAGGATGATACCTCCACATTCCCTATCGTAATTGCTACGTGGAATGTTCCCGAAGCCGTTTCAAAAGCATGGCAAGTGATTCAGGATAAGGGGTCTGCGTTGGATGCCATAGAGCAAGGATGTATGGTGGAAGAAGCCAATGCCGAAGGACAAAGTGTGGGATTGGGCGGACTACCTGACCGTGATGGAAACGTAACGCTCGATGCTTGCATTATGAATAAGGAAGGTGATTATGGCGCCGTAGTTTACTTACAAAACATTGTGCACCCTATTTCGGTGGCACGAAAAGTCATGGAGGACACTCCTCATGTTATTTTGGCGGGTAAAGGAGCGGAACAATTTGCCTATTCGGAAGGATTTCAAAAAGAAAACCTATTGACCGAAGCTTCAAAAAAAGCTTGGGAAGAATGGAAAATTACTTCAAAGTACCAACCCATTATTAATATTGAAAACCACGATACCATAGGAATGTTGGCTATTGATGAACACGGGGATATTTCGGGAGGATGCACCACAAGCGGGTTGGCCTATAAAATGGCAGGGCGCGTGGGTGATTCCCCCATTATTGGTTCAGGACTTTTTATTGATAACGAGGTTGGCGGAGCCACAGCTACGGGATTGGGAGAAGAAGTGCTTAAAACCGTTGGCAGTTTTTTGATTGTTGAATTGATGCGGCAAGGAAAAAGCCCACAGCAAGCTTGCGAAGAGGCCATTAGACGAATTGTAAAAAAGAACAAAAACTTCAAGGATTTCCAAGTGGGTTACGTAGCGGTCAATAAAAAAGGGGAAACAGGTTATTATAGTATCCACGAAGGATTTTCAGTGACAAAATTCCAGCAGGATAAACTCGAAAACCTTCCTTCCAACTACCACAATAAAGAATAAATAAAAGACTCTGCCTTACTAAGTGTTTGTACGTAATTATTTCACAAATTGAAAAAAATAGAATAGAGTTCTATAATTTTTAATAGTTTTGTAAGACATAAGTAGGTTAATCCCTCTACGGGGGTTAATCAAATTTGGGGCGAAAAGTCATCACTTCTGTGATGGCTTTTCTATTTTCAAATAGAGCCCTTTTCAAAAATCTATGTTTTCATATAGGTTTAAAAAATCTGTGGAATTTATCTTTGTATTCCCAACTCTTCCTGCCTGAACTTCCTACTTAGCTAGGGTTTTATACTCAAAACAAAGCATTATGAAAAAGTTTATTTTTTTAAGCCTACTCCTCTTTTTTTGTTCCCAAATTAAAGCACAGGTAGGGATCAATACCACTACTCCCGATCCCAGTAGCGAACTGGATATCACTAGTACCGATGGGGGGATCCTTATCCCTAGGTTGACCCAAGCAGAACGTGATGCCATTGCTAGCCCAGCCACGGGACTCATGATCTACCAAACCAATAACACCCCAGGTTTTTACTATTTTGATAGCTCCTCATGGGTCATTATTGGCGGCGGGGTTGATACCCAAAATACCCTCGATGAAGCCTATGATGAAGGAGGTGCAGGTGCGGGAAGGACCATCACAGCCGACAATGGCGCTGTAGACATTCAAGGAACCGGTGGTTTAAGAGTAGAAGGCAATGTTTCAGTAGCAGCAAATATTGTACATGATGGAGACCTGAATACTTTTATCACCTTTACACCGGACAGGATTGAATTTGATGCTGGTGGTAGAAATTATTTGGATATCCAGCATACAGGTACAGAAGTCACCTTTAACGAAGATAGCACCCAAAGCGATTTTAGGTTATAAAGTGATAATGATACACACATGTTATTTGTGGATGGAAGCACAGACAGGGTAGGTATTAATACACCAAGTCCTACTTCCACTTTTCATATAGTGGGCAATATGGATGGCAGTGGCTCTGCGGTACAGGTAACCGCTGGGAACACCCAAGACGCCATTACCTTGTCATTGTCTGGGGCAAGCAGTACAGCCGTAGATAATGTTGATGGTATTAACATAGCGCACAATGTGAGTTTTACTGGTTCGGGAGCGAGACCTTCTGGATTAACATTATTTATGAACGGAAGTAGTACAGCTACCGATTCTAGTGTGCGTGGTTTGGACATTTCGTATAACGGTCCCTCCAATTACTTGGGCAATGTGTATGGGGCTTACGTTTCAAATATATCTACTGCAGACAATACTTTTTATGGCTATTTTGTAAACGGCGGAAGCAGCGGCACCCATAATGCTTATGGTTCTTATCATTCGCTGGCAGGAGCCGGAACTAGTGCAGTTTATGGCAGCTATAATTTCTTGGTTGGTACTGGATCTGGAAACAAATACGGGTCTTACACGACCATCAATGCTGCGGCAAGCGGAACGCATTATGGAGTCTATAGTGATGTGCAAAATGCTACGGGATATGCAGGATATTTTCTGGGGAGAACCTCTTTGGGAACTGGGACCACAAATAGATATTTAATGCCCGCTACCGATGGTACTGCAGGACAGGTAATTGCTACCGATGGGGCTGGAAATTTGTCCTTTCAAAATGCTGGGGTAGATACCGACGATCAGTTTGTAGACGTTTTCAGCCTAACGGGAACTATCCTCAATCTGTCCCTGGATGGCGATGGGGTAGCTACCCAGACTTTGGACTTAGCTCCTTTGCAGGATGGTACGGGTACCGACGATCAAACCATCGATTCCTTTTCCCTCATTGGAACCGATCTTTACCTGTCTCTTGAAAATGATGGGCAACCTACTCAAATTGCAGATCTATCATCCTTAAACACCGACGATCAAACCATAGATGCTTTTGCTTTGATTGGCACAACATTAAACCTTTCATTGGAAAATGATGGCCAACCCAATGTTACTATCGATCTATCTCCATTACAGGATGGAACGGGGACGGATGACCAAACTATAGATGCCTTTAACCTAGTAGGAACAACGTTAAACCTATCTTTAGAAAGTGATGGACAACCCAATCAAACGGTAGATTTATCCTCCTTACAAGACGGAACAGGTACCGATGACCAAACCATCGACAATTTAGGGCTAGTGGGAACTGTATTGGGCATTTCATTAGAAAATGACGGACAGCCCCTTCAAACAGTAGACTTATCTTCCTTGCAGGATGGAACAGGTACCGATGACCAAAGCATCGACACCTTTAGCTTTAATACTTCTACCAATGTTTTAACATTGGAAATAGAAGATGACGGCATTGTCCCTCAAACGGTCGACTTATCTTCCTTACAACCCAATGACCTTGACAGGGCGTACGATGAAGGAGGTGCAGGTGCAGGAAGGGTTATTAATGTAGATAGTGGTTCTTTAGAATTCGTGGGAAGCGGGAGCAGTTCCTATACCAATACCATCTCTCACATGAGTGGTGGAAGTGGAATGCAAATCAATACGGCAGGAAACTTAACAAGTGGTGGACAAATTTCCTATGGAATTGAATTAAACAATAGCATTAATACCAATGGCACTTTTTCAAGAAATTACGGTATTTTTAATAAAATGACGGTAAATGGTACGGCTACCAATGGTGCATCTTATGGCTTTAGAAATTGGTATTTACCAGCAGGTTCTGCGGCAGGAACCCATTATGGATTTCATTCTGAAAACCAAAATAACGGTAGTACATTTCAATATGGATTTTATAATAGAATGAGTAATGCCAGTACAGGCTATCATTTTGGTTACTATTCAGAAATAGATGTCACAGATGGCCTAGAAAAATATGGATTTTATTCAACCATTAGTACAACATCCCCCGGAATTCACTATGGTGTATATAGTAATGCTCAAAAAGCAACAGGATACGCTGCTTATTTTATAGGCAGAACTTCCTTAGGTAATTCCTCCACAAACCGTTATATCATGCCAGGAGCAGATGGTACTTCAGGGCAGGTCATCACCACCGATGGTGCCGGAAACTTAAGTTGGACCTCTGCGGCAGGAGAAAGTACCACGGCCAGCAACGGTCTTAGCGAAACGGGAAATGATGTGCGCTTGGGCGGGCCATTAACCCAAGCTACTACCATTACACAAGGCAATTTTGGCATGACCTATAACCTCACGGGAACTGGAGATTTCCTTATTCAGGATAATGGAGCCGATGCCTTTACCGTTGAAGATTCTGGAGAAGTAGGCGTAGGGACAGCAACCCCTGTGGCTCGATTGGATGTTAGAGAGTCTGGTGCCGCTACATCCACCGCAACAAGAATTATTAAATCGGATAATACCACTGGAATTACCTATGGGCTTTACATAGAGAAAGACAGTGATGGCAGTGGTGTTTCAAGAGGTCTTACTATGGAAATGTTAGGAGCAGGTACTGGCGCCAAAAATGCCTTTGAAGTAAATTTTTCTGGTACCGGAAATGCTTCAAGACAAGCTTTTTCTTCCAATTTTAGTGGAAGTTATACTGGAAACCGTTGGGGAATGAACAATTTTTTTGATGGAACCGGTAGTGGCACACGCTATGGAACCTACAATAATTTTAGCTCCAACGTGGGTGGCGCTCAATATGCAAATTACAACATTTTTAATGGCAGTGTTGGAAATTACATTGGAACATTGAATTCTATGACCGGATCCACCAATAGTGCCGCTTTTGCCATGGATAATAGCCTAAGCGGTTCTGGATCGGGTTCCAAAACAGGAATGAATAATAGTTTTAACGGGACTACCAGTAATACCACCAACCCCTATGTAGGAATGATCAATAACTTTTTGGATGCAGGTGGCGGTCCAAGAAAGGGTACTTTAAACAATTTTCAAAATACGGGAAATGGAACCACCTACGGACTTGAAAACGCATTATCTGGAACGGGAAATGGAAACCACTTTGGAGTCTACAATGGTCTGGTGGGTACCGGCTCTGGAAGCAAATATGGCACCTACAATTTTATCTCCTCTGCTGCGGGTGGCACTCACTATGGAACGTATAATGAAGTTACCACCGCAAATGGTTGGGCGGGTTATTTTGTAGGAAGGAATTATATCTCAGATCGTTTAAGCATTGGAGAGACTAACAATGCCAATGCTTTATTGAATATTAGTGGGGTAAGTGACGGTACCGTTTCACACATTGAACTCGAGCAGTCCACTGCCAACACTGGAGCCCGAATCCGATTTAAAAATGCGGCCGAAACCACCAATGAATGGGTGCTTTTTGGAAGAACAGATGATACCTCCACCGATAGCCGCTTTAATGTTTTCCATAGCGGAACGGGGAATATAATGGTCGTTACCGGAGATGGAAAAGTAGGAATCAACAGGACCCCTGCGACCAATTCTTTGGAGGTGAATGGCGATGCCTCAAAACCACGGCAGGTGCGTGGGTGGCCAATAGCGATCGTCGCTTAAAGAAAAATATTGAAAACATCGAAGGGAATACTGCTCTGGAAAAAATTGAACAAATGAGAGGTGTTACCTACTTGTGGAACGACACCCAAACGGGGATTACACGGCCTGAAAATCTTCAATACGGATTTATTGCTCAGGAATTGATGGAAGTGTTCCCCGAAAAAGTAACCAAAGACAATCTTGGATTTTACCAAACGGCTTATGGGGATTATGATCCATTGTTTGTAGAAGCGATAAAAAAACTACACTCCGATAATGAAATGCTCCAAGAAAAAGTCAAATTCTTAGAAACACAACTTTCAAAATATGAATCCCTTGAAAAGCGTTTGATCGCTCTTGAAAAAGAAAAAACCCTAGAAAATTTAGCTGAAATAACCCAAAATAACCAACAATAACGCTATCATATTTTAGCCATCGTGCTAGCTGGTATTTTTTTAAAACCAAAATGAAAAATCCATGTTTTCATAGAGGCAAAGAAATCTATTATACTATATCTTAGTAGCCCCAACCTACCCTGCTTGAACTCCCTACTTAGCTAGGGTTGCATACTCAAAACATAGCATTATGAAAAAGTTTGTTCTACTAAGCCTTATGGCCTTTTTTTGCCTAAAAATTAATGCCCAAGTAGGTATTAACACTACTACCCCAGATCCCAGTAGTGAACTGGACATCTCCAGTACTGACGGAGGTATTCTTATTCCCAGAATGACTCAGGTTGAACGCGACGCTATTGCTAGTCCGGCCACAGGACTCATGATTTACCAAACCAACAATACCCCAGGGTTTTATTATTATGATGGGGCGACATGGCAAGGCATTAATGGAAGCAGCGATGCCGATTGGTATGAAATTGGCACCTCGGCAGCCCCCAATAGCATTAACGATCATCAATACAGCCTTGGAAAAGTTTCTATGGGGCTTTCTACATTGCCCTCGGCTACCCTGCGCGTTTTCAATAACGATCCAAATGATCGGGCAGGATTAAGAGTTGAAAGAGAATTAACCGCAGCCGGAACAGGTGGAAAATATGGCTTGGAAGTACAAATGGACGTTTCCTCTACCAATAATTATGCGGGAATTGTGTCTAGTTATTTGGGAAGCACAACCACGGCACCTTCTAGCGCTTTTTCTTCAAATATGAATAGTACTACGCTCAATGGGGATTTCAATATTTTTGAAAGTACCTTGTTAAGTGCCTCCGGGACTGGAAATATAAAGGGATTGAACATTTCATATTTAAGCAGTAATACCAATACCGGGGATAAGTACGGCGGTGATTTCTATATCGATAGCGGCCTTTCGGGAATTCATTATGGGGTACGTTCCCGGGTATTAAATAGCTCTGGCTATGCAGGGTATTTTGCAGGAAGGGTACAACTAGGGGAAAGCCTAACCACAGGTCGTTATTTTATGCCTGCAGCCGATGGTACAGCAGGACAAGTGATGGCAACCGATGGGAGTGGGAATCTTTCCTTTCAAAATGCAGGAGTAGATACAGACGATCAAACCATTGATGTATTCTCCCTCACAGGAACTACACTTAATTTGTCGCTCCAAGATGATGGTCAACCCACGCAAACCGTTGATTTATCCTCTTTACAAGATGGCACTGGAACCGATGACCAAACCATCGATGTCTTTGGACTAGCTGGAACACTGTTGGGCATCTCTTTGGAAAATGATGGCCAGCCCACACAAACCGTTGATTTGTCGTCTTTGCAAGATGGCACAGGAACGGATGACCAGACTATCGATGCCTTTGGTCTAGCAGGAACCATCTTGGGACTCTCCCTGGAAAGTGATGGCCAGCCCCTTCAAACCGTTGATTTGTCCTCTTTGCAGGATGGCACCGGGACCGATGACCAAACCATCGATGCTTTTAATCTGGTAGGAACCACACTTAATTTGTCGCTTGAAAGTGATGGACAGCCCAATCAAACAGTTGATTTATCTTCCCTGGCAGTTAAAAACACGTTGGATGAAGCCTACGATGAAGGTGGTCCTGGAGCCGGAAGAACCATTAATGCTGAAAATGGAGCTGTATTTATCAATCGAAATACCGATGCTGCTGGATCGGGATTGGAAATTTCACTAAACTCTCTCTACACCCTCTCGCAACGTTCAGCGATTAAAACGTTTAACGCCTATCCCGGTTTAGAAACCTATAACAATATTTACCGAACTGGTGGACCTCCATTTGGCGAAGGTTTTTTAGTGACAAATGCGGCCTCATCAATTATAAATGGAAAAGATGGGGTGGTGGTTGAATTTAACCAAACTGCCACCACCAATTTTGGAAATGACAATAGGGGGTTTTTATACAATGTCACTTATAATGGTGGACCCTCTGCCAGTCTATATGGTTTTAAGGCAGAAATAGAAGGATCTGGGACGGCACCTAAATATGGTCTTCATGTAGCGATTCCAACTTCCTCCGGTGGAATTAAATTTGGGGTTTATAGTGATGTTCAAAATACCACGAATGGCTTTGCTGGTTATTTTATTGGGCGAAGCTCTTTTGGTACAGGAACTGCAAATAGGTATCTCATGCCAAGTGTAGACGGAACCGCTGGCCAGGTAATGACGACCGATGGAGCAGGCAATGTTACTTTTCAAGATGCGGCCGGTAGTGATGCAGACTGGTACCAGGAAGGCACATCCAATGCCCCATCAAACAATACCGATGATATTTATACGGAAGGTAATGTAGGTATTGGTACTAGCACCGTGACATATCCACTGGATATTTCAACCACCACTGCAACGAGAACCATTGACTTATTGAATGAGAATAATGGGTCAAGTGCCACGGGTATTTACAATAGAATCAATGAAAGTTCTATATCTTCAAACGGAATTACAAATGGCATCACCAATTTGATCACAAAAACCAACCAATCCACTATATCGGGTGTTTCAAATTCTTTCCAAAATTCAGATGCAACCAATAGCTTTGGCTATCTTTTTGGATACGAAAATTCTTTCGGGACTTCTACTGCGCTCAGCACTTTTGCCATGATTAACCGGTTTCAAGGAACTACCACTACAGCCTATGGCATTTCAAATCTCATTGGAGGGCCCATGACTACCTATTACGGATTGGACAATCATACCATAGCTGGAGGTGCCATTAGCAATAATTTTTTCGGAGTTTACAACGAACTCTCTGGTTCTAGTTCCGGTTTTCGGTATGGGGTTTATACCTCTTTTACTGAAACTGGATCCGGAAACAAATTTGGGGAATACATCAACATAGCTTCAACGGCGGGGGGTACCCATTATGGAATTTATTCTGATGTCCAAAAAGCAACAGGGTATGCTGCCTTTCTTGTGGGAAGAACCTCTTTGGGAAATGCAATTACCAATCGATACCTAATGCCCGGTGCCGATGGAACCGCGGGGCAGGTAATCACCACCGATGGTGCCGGAAACCTAAGCTGGACCACGGCTTCAGGGGAAAGTACCACGGCCAGTAACGGCCTTAGCGAAACCGGCAATGATGTCCGCTTGGGAGGAACGTTAATTCAAGCCACCACTATTGCGCAGGGTAATTTTGGCATGACCTATAACCTCACAGGAACTGGGGATTTTGCGGTACAAGATAACGGAAGTCCCGCTTTTATTGTTGAAGACACAGGTGATGTAGGTTTTGGGCTTACCAATCCTGCGTATCAAGTAGATATTGAAGAAACAGACAATACCAAGTTTATTGGTGCCCGAATTGTAAAAACAGACAATACCGCTACTTTGAATACAGCAGGCTTACAAATTGATAAAACAACCAACGGTAGTGGTTCTGCCAATGGAATCCTTCAAAACATTGCAGGAACAGGGACGGGAGAAAAACGTGGAATCTACAATGTTGTGAGCACTACGGGTACCGGAAATAAAAAAGGGGTCCTCAATACGTTTACTGCTACAGCCAGTGGATTACAATACGGGGTAGAGAATCAATTTGATGGGGCAACTGTTTCCCCACAAAGAGGCTTGGTCAATAATTTCAGTTCTGGAACAAATAGCCAATTTGGACTATATAATGTCTTTACAGGAACAGCCACAAGCGGGGAGTATGGAGCATACTCTATTTTTAACAATTCCAGTACCTCCTCGAAGGTCGCCAATGTGGGTATTTTTGGTACCGCTGCCGATGGCAACCACACGGGAGCTGAGTACACTTTTGACGGCACCACTAATACGACCAAAAAGGGATTCTATGCCAATTTTGGGAATTCAACCGTAGGAACTCTTTACGGACTTCATGTAAACATGAGCAATAGTGATAGTGGCACCAAATATGGGGTCTTTGTGAACCTCGCCAATACTGTTACAGGGACTGCAAACTATGGGATTTTCTCCAATGTAAATATTGCCGACGGTTGGGCAGGATACTTCACTGGGAAAAACTATGTTTCCGAAAGCATAGGAATTAATAACCCCAGCCCCGATGGGAGATTGGATATCATTCACAATAGTTCGGGTGTCTCTCCACACATTATGCTAACGGCCGAAAATGCCAATACAGGAGCAAGGATCATTATGGATAATGATGTGGAAACCACCAATAACTGGGTCCTGTTTGGGCGTGCAGATGACACCTCAACCGATAGCCGTTTTAATGTCTTTCATACCGGAACAGGGAATATCATGATAGTTACCGGAGACGGGAAAGTAGGGATTAACCGCACTCCTGTCACTAATGCCCTTGAAGTGGCCGGTGATGCTTCCAAAACTACCGCAGGTTCTTGGGCTGCTAATAGTGACCGTCGCCTGAAGAAAGATATTGAAAGTATCGAAGGAAAAACCGCCTTAGAAAAAATTGAACGAATGAGAGGGGTGACCTATTTATGGAACGATACCCAAACTGGAATAAAGCGTCCCGAAAACCTTCAATACGGATTCATTGCCCAAGAATTGATGGAAGTGTTTCCCGAGAAAGTGACCCAAGATAATCTTGGATTTTACCAAACCGCCTATGGGGACTATGATCCATTATTTGTAGAAGCCATCAAGGAATTGAAAAAAGAAGTAGAAACCCTTTCAGAAGAAAACCAACAGCTAAAAGCACAACTATCCCAATACCAAACCCTTGAAGCCCGATTAGCTGCCTTGGAAAATAAAGCAGTAAATAATGACATAAAGGCTGAATTAATTTCAGCTGAAAAAGAATAGTTGCTTTTTTATAATGGCAACTATGTTTTGAGTAGAAAAGCCGCTGTTGGGAGCGGCTTTTTTTTATAATTTAAACTCTTTTGCGCCTTCTGCTTCTTGTTGTTTGAATTTTTTCACCAAATCCAATGCATCGGGAATGACATCGCTACAAAGGATAATCAACGAATCCTTTTCAGCATTATTTACCGCATAAGTTATGGCTTCTTTTTCGGAAGGAATAATGGTGGTTTTCTTATTGGGGTCTTTCATTTTAATACCATCGTCCAGCATTTTGATGAGCTCTGCCTCTGTTTTTCCCCGAAGGTTTTTATCCTGGCGGATGATGATTTCATCAAACATTTCAGCAGCCAAACTTCCCATTTCATTATTATCCTCTACGCGTCTATCGCCTACACCAGCAATAATCCCTACTTTTTTGGTACATTCCAAAGTATCGATAAATTCTTTGAGAGCCTTCATTCCAGCAGGATTATGCGCATAATCCAATAAGACTTTAAAATTTTCAAAATGAAATAAATTCAATCGCCCCGGAGTTTGCGATGCCGAAGGAATAAAGGTTTCCAAAGCCGCTTTAATATCCTGGTTGCTAATGCCCCGAACATGCGCGGCAAGAACAGCAGCCAATACATTTTTAATCATAAAAGTGGCTCTTCCACCGTAAGTCAATGGAATTTGTTCTACCCGCATAATCCTCATTTTCCACACACCCCTGCATATGGTAATGAACCCATTTTCAAAAACAGCCGTAATACCCCCCAATCGTTGCATGGCTTGGATACGTGGATTGATTTCATCCATGGAAAACAACGCTACATTACAGTTTACGGTACGACGCATATCGTACACCAAATCATCATCGGCATTTAAAATGGCATAGCCGTCTGGCAGAACGGTTTCGGGAATAACCCCTTTTACTTTTGCCAGTTGCTCAACGGTATGGATTCCTTTCAATCCTAAGTGGTCTGCTTCAACATTGGTCACAATACCCACATCACATTTATGGAATCCCAAACCTGCACGCAGCAATCCTCCTCGGGCACATTCCAGTACCGCAAAATTAACCGTTGGGTCTTTCAAGACAAACTCTGCACTGGCAGGGCCCGTACAATCGCCTTTCATGAGCAATCGGTTTTGAATATAGACGCCATCACTGGTTGTATACCCCACCCGGTAGCCGTTCATTTTGGCAATGTGGGCAATCAACCTACTGGTAGTGGTCTTTCCATTGGTACCTGTAATGGCTACTATGGGAATTCTTCCGGTATCGCCCATCTTAGGGAATAATTTATCCACTACGGGTGCTGCTACGTTTCTGGGTAAACCAGAGGTAGGGGCTAGGTGCATTCTAAACCCAGGACCTGCATTGACCTCCAAAACAGCACCTCCGGTCTCCTGCAAAGGTTTACTAATATCGGTGGTCATAACATCAATTCCACAAATGTCTAGATCAATAATCCTTGAAATACGTTCGGCCATTTCAATATTATCGGGGTGCATGATATCGGTCACATCTTCGGCGGTTCCTCCCGTACTTAAATTGGCCGTATCTTTTAAGACAAGCATTTCATCCTTTGGAATCACCGAGTCCAGGGTGTACCCAGCATCCTTAATGATATTTTTGGTCAACTCGTTTACCGTAATCTGGGTAAGTACATTTTCGTGCCCGTACCCACGTCGGGGATCGCTATTCACAATATCGATCAACTCCTGTACGGTAGATTTACCATCACCAATAACATGGGCAGGGGTTCGCAGGGCAGCTGCCACTAATTTAAAATTAATCACCAACAGGCGGTAATCCCTTCCTGTGATAAATTTTTCAACAATGATGGCTCCGCTTTTCGAACTTTCTTTCGCATTTCTAAAGGCCACCAAAGCATCATCATAATTTTGAATATCCACGGTAATGCCCCGGCCATGGTTGCCATCTACCGGCTTAATGACCAACGGATACCCTACATACTTACAGGCAGCTTCCAAACTGCTTTCCCTGCGGATGATATCTCCCTTGGGAACTTCCACTTCGGCTTGTTCCAAAAGGTACTTGGTATCTTCTTTATCACAAGCTATTTCTACGGCAATACTGGAAGTTTCACTGGTCACAGTGGCTTGAATCCGTTTTTGATTGGCTCCATACCCCAATTGGCAAAGTGAATATTTGTTCAACCGTATCCATGGGATTCCCCTGCTGGCAGCTTCTTCCACGATAGAGCCGGTGCTTGGGCCCAATCGTTCTGCTTCGCGAAGTTCACGCATTCGCTGAATATCTGCTTCCAAATCGTATGATTCCCCTTCAATCAAAGCTTCACAAATTTCTACTGCTGCCTTCGCCGCATAACGCCCCACCGATTCTTCTATATAGGAAAATACCACATTGTAGACGCCTTTTTCACCATAATCCCGGGTTCTGCCAAACCCTGTGTCCATCCCCGCCAAGGTTTGTATTTCCAAAGCAATATGCTCAATAATATGACCCATCCATGTGCCTTCCTCCACTCGTTGGAAAAATCCTCCAGGCTCCCCTACAGAACAACGGTGACTGTACATGCTGGGGAACAACGTTTCCAGTCGCTCCCTAAACCCTTCAATCGTATTGGAAGGTCGTTCTTCCATTTCCTCTAGGTCCAGGACCATTACAATTAATTTATGGCGACGTACAGACCAGTAGTTGGGCCCTCGCATGGCATTGATTTCCCTAATTCTCATAGATAAAGGATTTAAAGTTGGTTCTTGTCAAAGATTATAAATATATCATTTTTTTCTTTTCAAAAACGTGTATTTTTGTGGCTTCCAAATGAACCGCATGAATACAAAAGGCATTCTCATTCCCATAGGGGGAAATGAAGACAAAGGCATAGAAATCAACGAACAATATACCCTCGAATTTATTAGTGAAGGCATTTTGTACCACGTAGTAAAGGAAGCGGGTGGCATTTATTCCAATATTGTCGTGATTCCTACGGCCTCCAGTATTCCAGAGGAAGTAAGCCAAAATTACCTTGAGGCCTTTGGCAAATTGGGCTGTAAAAATGTGACTATTTTAGACATACGGGAACGGTCACAAAGTGAAGACCCCAAAAATGTGGGTATCATAAAAAAAGCCAATTGTGTGATGTTTTCGGGTGGAAACCAATCCAATATTACCCGTGAAATTGGCGGCACCAAAATTCACGATTTACTTATTGAAAAGTTTCAAAAAGAACATTTCGTGATTGCGGGCACTAGCGCAGGAGCCATGTGCATGAGCCAAGAAATGATCACGGGCGGAAATATTAAAGAAGCGTTTACCAAAGGAGCAGTAGGTATGGGACTAGGCATGGGTTTTATCCCCAACCTCATCATTGACTCCCACTTTATTCGAAGGGGACGTTTTGGCCGATTGGCCGAGGCTGTGGCTCGATTTCCAAAACTCATTGGAGTAGGCTTGGCCGAAGACACGGGGCTTATCATTAGGAACAGAAATACCTTTGAAGTGATTGGCTCGGGCATGGTGGTGCTGTTTGACCCCCGAAAACTAAAGCACAACAACGAAAGGATACTGAAGCCCGGAACCCCTATGACCTTGACCAACCTAAAAACCCACGTGCTAGCCAATGGGGATGTCTTCAATATTAAAGACCGAAAGATTACCGTACTTCCGGTGGATGCTCCTTTTGTTTAATCTTTATAGATGGCCAATCCTTGCTCTCCTTTCGAGGTTTTAAAGGCACGGTACATTCCTTCGGTGTTGAAGGGAAGGGCTACATTCCCTTGGACATCTACCGCAATCAAGCCCCCATCCCCGCCTATTTTTAGGATTCTATTTTGAATCACTTCCGAAGCAGCGCCTTGTAAGGACATTCCTTTGTATTCCATTAAACAGGAAACATCATAGGCCACTACCCCTCGTATAAAATACTCGCCACTACCCGTACAGCTTACGGCGCAGGTGGCATTATTGGCATAAGTACCGGCACCAATCATAGGACTATCGCCCACACGTCCCCATTTTTTATTGGTCATTCCTCCGGTAGAGGTAGCAGCAGCAAGATTCCCAAAAGAGTCACAGGCAACCGCACCCACCGTCCCAAATTTGCCATCTTTTTTTACGCTATGGTCCAATTGGAAGGTAGTACTATCCTTAATTCCTTGCCATTGTTGGTAGCGTACCGCATCATAAAAGTAATCGGGAGGTAACACATCATATCCGTTTTTTTGAGCAAATTGCATGGCCCCCTCTCCTGCCAAAAAAACGTGATCGCTTTTTTCCATGACATCGCGGGCCAGTGAAATAGGGTTTTTGATTCCCGTAATTAACGACACCGCTCCTGCTTTTAGGGTATTACCATCCATAATGGCGGCATCCATTTCGTGGGTTCCTTGGTTGGTAAAAACACTGCCTTTTCCGGCATTAAAAAGTGGCGTATCCTCCAGCCTTTGCACGGCCACTTCAACCGCATCCATGGCGCTTCCCCCTTGACTCAAAATAGCGTAGCCAGTTTCCAGCGCTTCGGCCAAGGCGGCTTTGTATTGTGCCTCGAGTGCTGTCGTCATTAGTCCTTTTACTAAGGTGCCGGCACCTCCATGAATGGCAATTGAAATGTTTTTCATAGGTTGATTTTTCACTCTGGAAAAGTACAAATTGAAACCCAATCCTTGGAAAATTCATTTAGAAAAAAAATAGTACCTTGTTTTTCTAATACAAAAAGTTGATTCCCTTGAAGCCCTTTATTTTTGTCTTTATCACAATTTTTCCCTTCTTGGGACATTCCCAATCCCCTTCCATTTTGTCCCTTCTGGATACGCTTCCCAGCAATGAAAAAAAACTGGAATTTATCGCAAAAAAGATTGATAGCGAAGTATATGCATATCCCGAAAATATTGTGAGCTATGCAGCGGTTTTTGACTCCATTGCAGGTACCATTGATTCTCCTGAATGGAATGCGGAAGCACTTAATTACAAAGGGGTTTCCCATTATGTGAACCAAGAATACGACAAAGCCATTGAGTATTACCTCGAGGCAACCCGCTATTTCGAAGAAACCAATAATGGACAAAAACTGTATCGAATCTACAACAACCTAGCTGCTTGTTACAACATACGTAATGACCTTGACAATACCGAAAAATATTTTTTGAAATCCTTGGAAATAGCCACAAAAATTGGTGATGCCACTTGGGTGGCCAACATCAATAACAATTTGGCCGTGCTTTATATGAACCACCAACTGTATGAAAAGGCAGACGGAGCCATAACACACGCCCTTTCTTATTACCAAGAGCAAAAAGATTCATTGATGCTTGGGATTACCCATATGAATTTGGGAAATTCAAAAATTTACCAGGACGACTATCAAAGTGCTTTATCCAGTTATGGGCAAGCGATGCAATTGGTTCCCTACGAGAAAGTACCTTTGCTCTATGCCGTTTCAGAAACTGGGATAGGAATTGCACTTACCAAGCAAAAAGAATTTAAAAAGGCTCTTCCGCATTTAACGAAAGGGGTTGAAATTGCCAAAACCATTCACCATGTGCAGCAACTCATGGAATCCTATGCTGCGTTGTCCAGTTATTATTCGGAAACAAAGGATTATGAAAATGCGTACTTGCTTTCCCAAGAAGCGCAGAAGTTGAAAGATTCTGTGCTTTCGGCCACGCAGGACCAAAATATGGCCGAGGCACTCACTAAGTTTGAATCGGAAAAGAAGGATGCCCAACTAAAATTAATGGAACTGGAAGCCGAAAAAACATCACAGCAGCAAAAGTTATACCTGTTGTTTGCTCTGGCTGGACTCCTTATCGCTGGGCTTATTGGGTTCTTTCTATATAAAAACAAAAAGAAAAATACTCTTTTGGCCAAGCAGAAAAAACTGTTGGAATTGACCGTAGACGAAAAAAACGTCCTGCTTAAGGAAACCCACCACCGGGTAAAAAATAGCTTTCAAATAGTGTCTTCGTTGCTGTACCTACAATCGGAAAACATTAAAGACAAGGAAGCCAAGATCGCTATGAAAGAAGCACAAAACCGTGTACGTTCCATGGTACTAATTCATCAGAAATTATACAGCAAAGACCAATTGGTTGGGATTAATACCCAGGAATATTTTACCGACTTGGTTCGGGATATTTTTGAAAGCCACCAAGATGAAAGCCAAAAAATTAAATATACCCTAAATGTGGAGTCTCTCGTTTTGGATGTTGAGACCATTACCCCTTTGGGTTTGATATTAAACGAACTTATTACCAATGTCCTAAAACATGCTTTCCCTAAAGCAGATGAGGATAATACCATGCATATTACCTTTTCCAAGCAAGCAGCAACACTTCAATTGATAGTTGCAGATAATGGCAAAGGAATGCCCAATGAAATAAAGGAGAGTTCTTTTGGTATTTCCTTGATCAAAGCACTTTCCAAAAAAGTAAAAGCCCATTTATCTTTTGTTGAAAACAATCCCAAAGGGACAAAAGCCGTCCTTGACATTACACGATTTACACTGCTATAGTCCATTCACTAAAAATAACCGTATCTTCACTAAAAAGATTGAAGGCTCTATTTTTTCTTGCATTAGTTTCCCGTTTTAAAAGAAATTCTTTTTGAAATCGCTTACTATTTACATCGTAGAGGATGAACCCCTTATCACAGCAACCATCGAAACAGCGCTGAAAAAACAGGGGTTTAAGGTAATTGGGGATAGCGATGAATATGAAAGTGCCCTTGAGGATATTGATAAGTTACTACCCGATTTGGTGCTTTTGGACATCCAACTGGAAGGAGTAAAAGATGGGGTTGATTTGGCCCAACAACTGGACGACCGTAAAATTCCATACCTGTATTTAACTTCCCAAACAGATCCCCAAACCATCCAAAGGGTAAAAGAAACCCAACCGTTGGGTTATATCGTAAAACCCTTTACAGAAGCAGGGTTACGAAGCAATATTGAATTGGCCTGGCATAACTTTAATCTTACCAAAGAAGTCTTTATTTTATTAAAAGCCAACGGAAGAACCCATAAGGTAAACCAAAACAGCATCCTATACTTAAAAGCATTTGATAATTACTGTTACGTGGTTACTACCCATAACAAGTACATTGTACCTCACACCCTAAAAAAGACATCCGAATTGCTAACCCCCAATTCCTTTGTAAAAACCCATCGTTCCTTTGTGGTCAATATCCATAAAATTACCTCCGTGACACAAAATTCGGTGCTTGTGGGCAAAGAAAACATCCCTTTAAGCCATGCAAATAGAGATGCCGTGCTAGCCCATCTTCATGGATAAACCTCATTCCTTTTTTTATTCACTAAAAAAATACCCCCAATCACTAAATAGAATTGGCAACCCTTCCTTCTCCTTTTACCTTTAGAATAGATTTTTGCCCAATCTGCCTGCTGAATCACTTAACCTACTTTATGGTATCAAAATTACCATGTGATGAAACCATTTTATTTGATTCTTTTTGTATCTGCTTTCCTTTCCCAAAAAACATTGGCTCAAGTAGGAATAGGTAACACAAGCCCCAATGCGAGTTTGGACATTTCGGCTACCAATGCGTCTGCACCCAATAACAATGAGGGACTTCTCATTCCGAGAATTGACGAATTTCCAGCCATCAATCCTACTGCATTACAAGATGGAATGCTGGTGTTTGTAAGCGGTAGTGGAACTCCTTCCGAAGGTTTTTATTATTGGGATCAAGGAACTACCACCTGGGTTGTTATTAACGGCGCCAAAAATACTCTAGACGAGGCCTATGATGAAGGAGGCGCTGGCGTTGGTAAAAATATTACGGCAGACAATGGATCTTTGCGTATTGATGGAACAGACGGGCTTTTAATCACAGGAACGTTTGCAAGCGGAGCGACCATAAGTTCTGAAGTTACGGGTGCTGGAACCCGAATGTTTTTTAACCCCAGAACGGGAGGTTTTAGGGCTGGCACTGTAGATGGAAACCAATGGGACGGTTCCAGCATTGGCAACTATTCTGTGGCCATGGGAAACTCAACCACTGCTTCGGGAGTTGCTTCTGTAGCATTTGGGGATGATGCGGTTGCTTCAAACTTTGCAACAGTGGCCATGGGGACCAATAGCGTTGCCTCGGGAAACAGTGCTATATCTATAGGATCGTTCAATTCGGCATCAGCAACCGCTTCCGTCGCAATTGGCGCTAATAATAACGCCTCTGGAAATACTTCCTTAGCATTAGGAAATGGAACAGTTGCTTCTGGTTATCGCGCAACGGCTATGGGTGGGAACAGCACTGCTACTGGAGATTTTTCAACTTCCATAGGATTTAATAGCACTGCACAAGCATATGCCAGTTTTGTTATGGGGCGGTACAATAACCTTGCAGGAACCACAAATAGTTGGAATAACGGCGAACCTATTTTTGTGATAGGAAATGGAACCGACACCAGCAACCGTAGCAATGCATTTACTGTTCTAAAAAATGGAAAGACAGGAATTGGACAGAATTACCCGCAAAGCCCATTACACGTAGGGATTGAAACCACTTTTGATCTTAGTTATGATAACACAGGGCAGGATGGTTTATTTTTAAAAGGAAGGGAAGACTTTACTGGCATCAATACCATTGGAAGTTCTATTGGGTTTGGTGCGCCCCGAAGAAATACCTTTAGAAGGGCTGCAATTGCTTCGGTGCAAACTTCGGGGGATCCAGATCACGTAGGACTCGCATTTTTTATCCATAGTAATCCTGCAAACCTAACTGATATGGTAGAGGCCATGCGCATTACCCATGCTGGCATTGGCATTAACAATACCAGTCCCGATGCAAATCTGGATGTTGTAGGCACTTTCCAATATGTTGATGGTAATGAAACCGCAGGGTATGTATTGGCTTCAGATGCTTCCGGAAACGCCAGTTGGACAGTTCCTTCTACGTTGATTACTGGTTCTGACGATCAAAATATTGAAAACCTTTCCTTCAATAGCAGTACCAATGTATTAACGGTGGGGATTGAGAATGGCGCTTCCCAAACGGTAGACCTTTCAGCTTTGACACCAGTGAGTAAATCGGTCGTAAAGGCAGACTTAAGCGCCAACCAATCCATTGCGGCGAGTACCTATACCAAAATTATTTTTGACCAAACTATTACAGATCGAAATTTGGAGTTTGACACTGTTAACAATCGGTTTGTTGCTACAAATAATGGATTCTATAATATTACAGCAAATGTATTTATAAATGGATCTGGCTCATTTACAATTGCTATATGCAAAAATGGAGCTCCTCTCACCAATACCATTGCGATAAAAAATTCAACCGTTTCCACATTTGGTGCCATTTCCATAAGCACTGTTGAAGAATTGGCAGCGACTGATTATCTGGAAGTATACACTTGGGGAGGAAATTCATTTCTTGTCAACCAATCCAGTGATTTGACCCAATTCAATATTTTTCAAATTGATTAGCCATGCGAAATTCTTGTTTACTATTTATAGGACTTTTATTCGGAATCACACTTTCCGCACAAGTAGGAATTAATACTACCACACCAGATGCCAGCGCCTCCCTGGATATTGAATCTACCAACTCTGGAATTTTGATTCCACGAATGACCGAAGCACAAAAGAACACCATCGCCGCTCCAGCCACAGGACTCCTTATATACCAAACCGATGGAACCGACCCAGGATTTTATTTCTATAATGGTACCGCCTGGGATTATCTCACCGCCAATGGAGCTAAGGAAATCAATGATTTGAGTGATGGCAACACCAGTTACAATTCCCTTTTTTTGGGAGACGGTATCGCTGCCTCGGCCACCGCTGGTTCCAACAGCAATATTGCTATTGGTGATATCGCCCTAAGGCGCCTTACCGACGGAGATTTCAACGTTGCCATAGGTCCAGGAGCCTCAGAAAATATTCGTACCGGAAGTAACAATATTAGTATTGGGTTATCGGCCATGTCACGCAATCGTACCGGAAATGACAATATTGGGATTGGAAACTATTCTGGGCTCAATTCAGATATTGCGGCCTCCGGAAATATATTTATCGGTACATGGGCTGGATTCAACGAATTTTCGGGAAGCAATAAATTGTACATCGAAAACTCCGCTGCAGGCCCAACCGCTGCCCTTATTTATGGGGAATTCGACAACAATTTCCTGCGTGTGAACGGAACATTGGAAGTAAACGATCAATTGCAGGTAGGCAACTATAGCTTCCCCACAACCGATGGGGCTGCAGGAGAAGTATTAACTACCAATGGTACTGGCACTCTTTCTTGGCAAAGCACCACAAGCCCTCTTATAGCTTTTAGGGCAACAGCAAGTGCATATCAACCCATTTTGGGAAATACTACGGCTATTTTACAATTTGACACAGAAACCTTCGATTTGCAAAATAATTACGACCCCACCACCTATACCTTCACGGTGCCAGAAGATGGACTATATCGAATCAATACCGTTTTGAGAACTTCATCAAACACACAATATGTTTTTTTTGATGTTCGCATTAATGGCAGTATTTATGCAGAGAGTAACGATCTTTCTCCTTTTGTGGTTTTTGATACACTTGCCGAATTAAACACCAATGATTTAGTAACGCTTTACATAACCACAACCAATGCGTCAAGTGCCGGAGTGTTTTCAAACATCTATACCAATCATTCCTACATTGAAATAATGAAAATCGATTAACCTTTTTCCTTATTTAATTGCTTCTTGTTACCTTTGAGGGGAATACAAATTCCTTCCAATGGCCCAACCCAAAAGACTCTTTCTCGTAGATGCCTATGCCTTAATATTTCGCGGGTATTACGCCTTCATAAAAAATCCAAGAATCAATAGCAAAGGAACCGATACCTCAGCCATTTTGGGCTTTGTTAATTCCTTATTGGATGTAATTAAACGGGAACGTCCAGACCACTTGGCCGTTTGCTTTGATAAAGGCGGAAGTGACCTTCGCAATGAATTATTTACCGAATACAAAGCCAATCGTGACGAAACCCCCGAGGCCATTAAAATAGCCGTTCCCTACATTGAAAAAATCTTGAAAGCCATGAACATCCCTATCATGGTAAAAGAAGGTTACGAAGCCGATGACATTATAGGAACGTTGGCCAAAAAAGCCGAAAAACAAGGCTATCAAACCTTTATGGTCACCCCCGATAAGGATTTTGCCCAATTGGTTTCCGAAAACATTTTTATGTACCGCCCCAACTCTTTTGGTGGGGGCTACGAAACATGGGGAATCCCCGAAGTTAAAAAGAAATTTGAAGTGGAGGATCCGCTGCAGGTCATTGACCTTTTAGGAATGATGGGCGATAGTGCCGATAATATCCCGGGGCTTCCAGGGGTGGGTGAAAAAACCGCAAAGAAATTTATTAAAGACTACGGAAGCCTTGAGGGATTGCTTGCCAATACCCACGAATTAAAAGGGAAAATGAAGGAGAAAGTTGAGGAAAATGCCGAACTGGGCAGGCTTTCAAAACAACTGGCAACCATTTTAATTGATGTCCCCGTAACGTTTGACGAGTCAGCTTTTGAAATGTGCGATCCCGACATTAAAGGAGTCACCGAAATATTTGAAGAACTGGAATTTAGAAGGCTTACCGAAAATTTCCTAAAAACCTTTGCCAATGAGGGTAGCTCGGTTGCTGCTTCAGAAACAGAAAATAAAGCGACTGCCGCTCCCGTAGAGACAAAGAAAAGTACCGCTGGCGCCGGACAATTTTCCCTCTTCGGGAGTGATGGTGAGACCACCCAGGAAAGCGAAGTATTTAGCTCAAGAAACACTTATAAAGAGGTGCCACATTTATACCAAACCGTTCAACATGGCTTGGGAACAAAGCTCTTCCTTCAAAATTTACTCAATCAAAAAAGTGTTTGTTTTGATACCGAAACTACAGGCTTGAACCCCTTAACAGCAGAATTAGTGGGGATTGCCTTTAGCTGGGAAGCAGGAAGTGGATTTTACCTTCCCGTTCCCGAAGGAAAGGAAAAAGCTCAGGAATTAATGGAAACCCTGCGCCCCTTTTTTGAAAACGAAGCCATCGAAAAAATTGGACAAAACCTGAAATACGATATCAAAGTATTGAAAAAATACGGCATTTCGGTGAAAGGAAAACTGTTCGATACCATGTTGGCACATTACCTCATTAATCCCGATATGCGCCACAACATGGATGTGCTGGCAGAAACCTACCTCAACTATACCCCTATTTCCATAGAAGAGCTTATTGGGAAAAAAGGAAAGAACCAATTGTCCATGCGGGAGGTTCCCATGGAACAACAAACCGAATATGCCGCAGAAGATGCTGATATCACGCTACAGCTAAAAGAACATTTTGAAACCGAACTGGGTGAAGCCAATACCCAAAAACTCTTTGACGAAATTGAAGTGCCCTTGCTACGCGTTTTGGCCGATATGGAACTGGAAGGAATCAACCTAGACAAAGATTTTCTTAAGACCCTTTCAGTGCAATTGGACAACGACATCAAAACCCTGGAAAACGAGATTTATGAAGCGGCAGGAGAGACGTTTAATATTGCCTCCCCTAAGCAATTGGGGGACATTCTTTTCGAAAAAATGAAATTGATTGACAAGCCGAAAAAAACCAAAACAGGGCAATACTCTACGGCAGAAGATGTGCTTTCCTACCTAGCCAAAGACCATAAAATCATTCGGGATATTTTAGATTTTAGAGGGCTTTCCAAACTAAAAAGCACCTATGTGGATGCCCTGCCAGAACAGGTAGAACCTACTACGGGAAGGGTCCATACCGATTATATGCAAACGGTGGCAGCCACGGGACGATTGGCTAGCAACAACCCTAATCTTCAGAACATCCCTATTCGCACTGCGCGCGGTCGCGAAGTCCGCAAGGCCTTCGTCCCGCGCGACAAGGATTATCTATTACTTTCCGCAGATTACTCGCAAATTGAATTGCGCATCATTGCCGCCCTAAGTGAAGAGGACACCATGATCCAAGCGTTCAAAAATGGTGAAGACATCCATGCTTCCACTGCTGCTAAGGTCTTCAATGTTCCCTTACAGGAAGTGACCCGAGAGCAACGAAGCAATGCCAAAACAGTAAACTTCGGGATTGTCTATGGGGTCTCTGCCTTCGGCTTAAGCAATCAAACCGATTTGAACCGAACGGAAGCAAAGGAGTTAATAGACACCTACTACAAGACCTATCCCAAGTTAAGACAGTACATTAGCGATCAAGTGCACTTTGCCCGTGAACATGGTTATGTGCAAACCGTCTTGGGCAGAAGGCGATATTTAAAGGACATTAACAGTGGTAATGCCGTGGTGCGAGGTGCGGCAGAACGCAACGCCGTTAATGCGCCTATCCAAGGTAGCGCTGCCGATATCATTAAGATTGCCATGATCAATATTCATCAAAAACTGGAAGAGGGTAATTTTAAGAGCAAAATGTTGCTTCAGGTGCATGACGAATTGGTCTTCGATGCCTACAAACCCGAACTGGAACAACTAAAGTCCCTTATCAAAACCGAAATGGAAGGTGCCTATCAATTATCCGTCCCGTTGGAAGTAGACATGGGAACGGGGGAGAATTGGTTGGAAGCGCATTAAATAAAAAACCCGAAAAGTAGTTTTCGGGTCTTTTTTTATTACAATACAAATCGATAGGTTGCCTTAATCAAAAAAGTATTCTGCGGCCGCTGGCTTAACAACTGATTGTCAATAATGGTCTCAAAACTATTCAAGGGATCTCCTATGCCCGTAATGCCCTGTGACCATACCAAAAATATTTCGCTGCCAGGAATGTATTCCCAACGCACGACCAAATTGGACCGAAACTGTACAAACGAAAAATTGGGATCGCCAAAAGCATAATCGGTCACCCCATCTTTATCTTCGTCTATGTTGTAGGCTCCTCCTTCAAAACTAATTTGATTGCCATCGTACCAGGTTACCCTTTCATTCAGGTCTTCGGCAATGGGGTTGTTTACATAGTTGAAATTGGAATATTTGGCATTGAATATAAACGGTTGCCCATAATACTGAATCGTTAAGTTGGGATTAATATTATAATTTACCCGCAAGGTGGTACTCAAGGATTCATTATCTATTTCCCCCATAATGTAACGAGGGGTTCCATTATAAGCACTTTCGGTTATGTATTGGGTTTTATTGGGATTTTGCTCATATTCGGTAATCAAAGAAAGATTGAGGGTGTTCATGGGTTGGTAAAAGAACCGGACCACATAGCGCTGCAAGCCAAAGTTTTGTTGCTTTGCCCACGAGTCAACATATCCCAAATGCATGCTAAATTTTTTCCGACTATCGGTTCCTGCAAAGAGAAAGAAATAATTCTCATCGCTCCAACGCCAGCGGGGACCTCCCCGTAAAATGGTGTTGGTAAAAATACGGGGCTTGTGTGCGGCCCCTCCTTCGGTCCACCAATTGTTTTTCCAGTTTACGTACCCATTCAATTCATATTGAACACGGTTATAATTACCATCAAAATCATACGATGAGAATTGATTTAGCCCAATATTTGCCTGCCGGAACCAACTGGTGGGGGTGTTCCAAAATCTTCGGATGTTTGCATATTGACGTATTTCATCGGCTTGCCGTAAAAAACCTACATCATTTAATTCCAATTCCGGTGAACGCCAATTGCCTCCAAAATTGTATCGCCAATTGCCTCCGCTTCCTTTCCCTATCTCAAAACGGCCTCCGGTTCCGGTAAGTGAGGTTCTAGTGGGGTCCACTTCCACATGACTGGCATCCACCCGCTGAAAAAGATGCGTCAACGACGTTTGTGTGGCATAGATAGCTTCTGCCGAACCACTCACATTACTAAACACGGCACTTCCCTCCACATAGTATTTTCGGTCTTTCCAATTATGCTGAAAATCCAATCCCCCTGAATAGGCATGACTGTGCAAAAATTGTAGGTTATCGGCCATATTTCGGACAGTTCCCGTAAAAATACCTCCTATATAACTATTTCGGTCATTAAAATCCTTCTGTACCCTGCTCACAAAATAATTCGTCAAAGGTTCCACCAGCACTTCGTCTTCGTTTCCGTTTTCGTCCACCACATCGGCATATTCTTTTCCTGTCACACTTTCCAAAATCCCTAAGGTCCACCCATCTTTGGTTTTTCCGCTAAGCTTCGCAGCGCCCAAAATAGTCGTGTTTACCGGAACATCTGCATAGACCGTAGTCCCATGGAAGGGAGAACCTTGCGGGGTTCTTCCTATTCTCCTAGAAAAGAAAAGGTTATCATCATTGCCCGCGAAATTATAATCAAAAATGCTTTTGTTTTCCACAAAAAAGGGTCGCCGCTCCTGAAAGAAAATCTCAAATCCATCCAAGGCAATGGCCCCAGGATCTGCATCCACTTGACCAAAATCGGGGTTAATGGTTAAGTCTACCGTTAAATCGTTGGTAATCCCAATTTTAGCATCCAAACCACCCTTCAGCTTGGTATCACTACCATCTCGATAAGGATTTCCCTGCTCTGCTTCATAGGTGTCCAATTGCGCCACCGTATAGGGTTGTATCTCCAGTTGTTTTTGGGGTTTTAGGCCTATTAAACCCCGTAATTCGCCAAACTCACTCACCCACCCCGGGGGATTGGCGGGCAGGGGTTGCCAAGTGGAACGTTCTTCATTTTTGAAATAACGCCGCGTAGATTGCAATCCCCAAACCTGCTCTTCATTATTCCCAAAACGTAATTGGCTTAAGGGAATACGTGCTTCGGCAGTCCATCCTTCACTGTCAATTTGTGTGTGTACATACCAAATGGGGTTCCAGCTATCGTCAAAATTTCCATTGTTTGAAATGAACTCATCCCCTTTTACCCCCGAGGCCGAAATGGTAAATGAAAAGCCCGTGCGGTCATCATTATAACTGTCTATATTAATTTCTACCCAATCACCCGGAAAGTCATCCCTTCGGCCCATGCGCCTCTCAATCGTAGAAGGATCTTTTTCGTAGCAACGAAAAGCCACATAGAGGTTTTTGGCATCATAGGCAATCTTCATTTTGGTCTGTTCGGTGGGTGGAGTACCCACATCGGGCTCAAACTCAACGTAATCGGTGGTCCACTCTACTACATTCCAAGCTTCTTCATCTATTTTTCCATCAATGGATATTTCTCCCTTTCCTTCAATGGAAGCGGTAGTATACACTCGTTTTTCGTATTGGGTAGGTTTTTCTTTAGAGGTGGATTCTTGCGAAAAGGTAAATGGAATATAAAGGAGCGTAGTAAAAAACGCTAGTTGGCTTTTGAACGACATGATGGGTTAGTTGTGGTTTGATTGATGCTTTAATAGACTTTAATAACGGCAGAATGTGACAAACAGGTCTATTTATTAAGAGAATTTTAACTTTTAGCAAGTGCAGGCGAAAATTTATTTTTGGCTTTTGTTATTCAAATAAATAGCATTACATTTGCACCCCTCTTAAGGAGGATTTCAATGATTTATTAACTCTATTGACAAAAAACTAAATGGATACATTAAGTTACAAAACAGTATCTGCCAACAAAAATACCGTAAACAAAGAATGGGTATTGGTAGATGCGGACGGCCAGGCATTGGGTCGTCTTGCCAGCGAAGTGGCTAAAATGCTTCGTGGAAAAAACAAGCCAAACTACACCCCTCACGTAGACTGTGGAGACAATGTAGTGGTGACCAACGCCGGAAAAATCAATTTAACTGGAAAAAAATGGGACGCTAAGACCTACGTACGCCACACAGGATATCCTGGAGGGCAACGTACCTTGAGCGCGAAGGAAATGTATGCGAAGGATCCTGCCCGTTTGGTAGAAAAAGCCGTAAAAGGAATGTTGCCAAAAAACAAATTGGGAGCAGCACTTTTCAGAAACCTTAAAGTATATGTGGGTGAAGAGCACGGTCAAGAAGCACAAAAACCAAGAGTAATTAACCTTAACGATATCAAGTAATGGAAACGATTCACAAAATAGGAAGAAGAAAAACCGCTGTGGCCCGTGTATATGTTTCCAAAGGAAAAGGGACCATTACCATTAACAACCGCGAATTTGAAAACTACTTTACCACACCAACCCTACGTTATAAAGTACAACAGCCTTTAGCGTTGACCAACAACGAAAAAGACTTTGACATTAAAGTAAATGTATACGGTGGAGGAATTACAGGACAAGCCGAAGCTGTTCGTTTGGCCATTTCCCGCGCCATGTGTGATGTAAATGAAGAGAACCGAGGCATCTTAAAGCCTGAAGGACTTCTTACCAGAGACCCAAGAATGGTGGAACGTAAGAAATTCGGACAGAAAAAGGCCCGTAAGAAATTCCAGTTCTCTAAACGTTAATATTTTTCAACTCGATTGGGTATCGCTACAAGGGGTATCCAATCGTGTTACCAAGTTCATATTTTTATTAATCAAGCTGTTAGTTGCACCTGCCCGGTGCGGCAATTAGTTTAGCATCTAAATCAAGTCTGCCTACGGCAGAAAGATTGCTATCCTTTATACAGAACGTAAACTAAAACAAAATGGCAAACAACAATTCTGTCAAGGAACTTCTTGACGCTGGTGTTCACTTTGGGCACCTTACCCGTAAATGGAACCCCAACATGGCCCCATACATCTACATGGAGCGCAACGGGATTCACATCATTAACCTTTACAAAACTGCTGCAAAACTGGAAGAGGCCAACGAAGCCCTTAAGAAAATTGCTGCCAGTGGCCGTAAAGTACTTTTCGTAGCAACCAAAAAACAGGCAAAAGACATTGTTGCTGAAAAAGCAAAAAATGCCAACATGCCTTACATTACCGAAAGATGGCCTGGCGGTATGTTGACCAACTTTGTTACCATCCGTAAAGCCGTGAAAAAAATGGCTGCTATCGACAGAATGAAGCAGGACGGTACCTTTAATACCCTTTCCAAAAAAGAACGTTTGGCGGTAGATCGTCTTCGTGCAAAATTGGAGAAAAACTTGGGCTCCATTAGTGATATGAGTCGCCTTCCAGGGGCCTTGTTCATTGTTGATACAACCCGTGAGCACATTGCCGTAAAGGAAGCACAAAAATTGAACATCCCCATCTTTGCTATGGTAGATACCAATAGTGACCCACGTCCTATTGATTATGTAATTCCTTCCAATGACGATGCTTCAAAATCAATCGAAAAAATCATCGCCAGCGTTACTGCGGCCATTACCGAAGGACTTTCCGAAAGAAAATCTGGAAAAGTGGAGGATGAGGACGACAATGACGATGACGTGGTAGAAGTAAAAAAATCAGCCAGAAAAAGATCGTCCATCGCCGTTCCCGTGACCGACGAAGAAGAATAAATTATAACACAAACATAATCTTTAGAAGTCGTTGCATTGATCCTTTTGGAATACATTGAAACGACTTTTTTTTAAAACCAAAAACTTGAAAACGATGGCACAAATAACCGCCGCACAGGTAAATGAATTAAGACAGAAAACCGGAGCCGGAATGATGGATTGCAAGAAAGCTTTGGTAGAAGCCGAAGGTGATTTCGACAAAGCAATTGAAATCCTTCGTAAAAAAGGACAAAAAATTGCCGAAAAAAGAGCCGACAGGGATTCTAGCGAAGGAGCTGTTATTGCAAAAGTAAACGATGCCGCTACCAAAGGAGTGATTGTTTCCCTTAACTGTGAAACCGATTTCGTAGCAAAGAATGATGCATACGTGGCAATGGCTCATAAAATGGCCGAGGTAGCACTAACCACTTCTTCCTTGGAAGACTTTTTGGCTTCCGAATACGAAAACGGAATGACTGTTCAGGAAAAATTGACCGAACAAACCGGAGTTATTGGTGAGAAAATCGAGATTGGAGGATTCAAAACATTGGAAGCTCCTTTTGTTGGTTCTTACATCCACGGAAATAAAATTGGCGCATTGGTAGGTCTTTCCAAAGCCTTCGACGGTGCTGCCGAAGTAGCTAAAAACGTATCCATGCAAGTGGCTTCCATGGGAGCTACTACCCTTTCTTACAAAGATTTTGACCCCGCTTTCGTGGCTTCTGAAACCGAAGCAAGGATTGCCGTGATCGAGAAGGAAAATATTGAATTGGGACGATTGGGCAAAACCCTTAAAAATGTTCCTAAGTATATTTCTATGGCCCAATTGACGGATGAGGTAATTGCCGAAGCCAAAAAAGCCATTGAAGCCGAATTGAAAGCAGAAGGAAAACCAGAACAAATCTGGGACAAGATCCTTCCTGGAAAATTGGAGCGTTTTATTGCAGACAATACCACCCTTGACCAAGAGAAATGTTTGCTAGACCAAAACTTTATCATGGACGATAAACAAAATGTAGGTCAATATGTAGCAAGCAAAGGCGGAGCAGAAATTATTGCCTTTGAGCGTATTTCCCTAGCCTAACAACCTGATTTACTTATAACCAAAACCGCTTTGGAGCACGTGTTCCTAAGCGGTTTTTATTTTGCAGAAAATCATCCATAATTTTTATTTATTTTTGCCAAGGAAATCAAGTATTCTTTATATGCTTGTACCTTCCACTTGAGATTGTCATTAATATTCCAAGCAAAAACCACTATGCAGTACAATAGGATTCTTCTTAAACTCTCAGGCGAAGCCTTAATGGGCAAACAACAATACGGGATTGACCCCAACCGGCTTCAAGACTATGCGTTGGAAATAAAGCAAATTGTAGAGAAAGGAGTTCAGGTAGCAGTAGTCATAGGAGGTGGGAATATTTTTAGGGGGGTCTCTGGTGTGAGCGGTGGTATGGATCGTGTACAAGGAGATCATATGGGCATGCTAGCTACAGTAATCAATGGCCTTGCTCTGCAGAGCGCCTTGGAAAATGAAGGTGTCCAAACCCGTTTGCAGAGTGCCATTAAAATGAACGAAGTGGCAGAACCTTTTATCCGAAGGAGAGCCGTTCGCCACTTGGAAAAAGGAAGGGTCGTTATTTTTGGAGGTGGAACCGGAAATCCGTATTTCACTACCGATTCTGCAGCGGTATTACGCGCCATCGAAATACAAGCCGATGTTATTTTGAAGGGAACACGAGTGGATGGGATTTACACCAGCGATCCCGAAAAAGACAGCAATGCAACCAAATTTGATTTTATTACCTTTGAAGACGTCCTTAAAAAAGGGCTTAAAGTAATGGATACCACGGCTTTTACCCTAAGCCAAGAAAATGAACTCCCTATTATTGTATTTGACATGAACACCAAAGGAAACCTCTTGAAAGTGGTTTCTGGGGAAAATGTAGGAACCAAAGTGAACCTTTAATTTGGTCTGGTTTTTGTCCAAAAGCTAAAAAATTTTTACAATGGAAGAAGAAATTCAATTTATACTGGAAAGCACCGAAGAGAAAATGCAAAATGCCCTAGCACACCTTGAAAAAAAGTTTGTGAGCATAAGGGCTGGCAAAGCCTCTCCAGCGATGCTCAATGGGGTAATGGTGAATTACTATGGGAACCCTACCCCACTCAATCAAGTGGCCAATGTCAACACTTCTGATGGGATGACCCTCATTATTCAACCCTGGGAAAAAGCCATGATTCCCGAAATTGAAAAAGGGATTCAAATTGCCAACTTAGGCTTTAACTCCAAGAACAATGGGAAAGCGTGATCATCAATGTCCTGACCCCTCACCTGAAGAACGCCGTAAGGAGCTTGCCAAGCAGGCCAAAGCAGAGGCAGAAGATTCAAAAATTGGAGTGAGGAACGATCGTAAAAATGCCAACAACGAGATTAAAAAACTGGAAATATCAGACGATCACAAGAAAAACCTGGAAGTAGATATCCAGAAAATGACCGATGACCACATTCAACAAATTGATACCATTTTGGCAAAAAAAGAAGCCGAAATCATGAAGGTATAATGGGTTGAAATGTTTTCACATTGAACTTTTTATAACGGCCTTAGGGCCGTTCTTTTTTCAAAATACAATAATTACTTTCTTAAAGAATCCCTTGTATTTTAATACCTTTGCCCCAATTTTAAGTTCCCCTTCTTGAACAAGCTTTTCAGTATCGGTTTTTGGAGGTTGTCGCCCTGGATTCATCTTGCGCAACCGTATCCTCATCATTGTTTTTATTGTGGCCACAACCGTCTTTTTTGGCTTCAGCGGAAAAACATGCGCTTTACCTATACCGAAGCAAACCTGCTCCCGGACGATCACAAGTACAACAAAGAATACCAACACTTTCTGGATACCTTGGCGAAGAGGGCAACCTCATTGTGATGGGAGTGAAAGATTCACAACGCTCTTTCAGCTTGAGAATTTTAAGGTTGGACCCAAATTTTCAAAGATATGGGCCCACTACAGTGAGGTAGAATTGGCCCTTTCCATTGGTGATCTTCAGAAACTGGAAAAGAGGAAGGATACCGCTGCTTTTCAATTGGTCCCTTTGGTGAACGATTCCCTTTTGGATGCCCAAAAATTGGAGCGATACAAATACGAACTTTTCAACAAATTACCCTTTTATGAAGGATTGGTTTACAGCCCAGATAAAGAATCGGTACGAACGGCCATTTACCTCAAAAAGGATATTGTAAACACTTCCGAAAGGAGGGATTTCATCATCAATGATCTCATCCCTTGATAGATCATTTTGAGGCTAAGACAGGCATACACTTCTGGGATGCCCCATATTCGCACATTGAATTCCCAAAACATCATCGATGAAATTCGTTGGTTTATTTTGGCCGCCTTGTTAATTACCTCTCTCATTTTTTTCTTTTTTTTCCGATCGTTCCGTGCCACCTTCATTTCAACCCTCACGGTAATCATTGGGGTCATGTGGTCCTTTGGAATCTTGGGGCTCCTGCATTATGAAATTACGGTACTAACAGCGTTAATTCCGCCATTGATTATCGTCATTGGAATTCCCAACTGTATTTTCCTTATCAACAAGTACCAACAAGAAATCAAATTACACGGAAACCAAGCCAAATCACTCCAAAGGGTAATTACCAAAGTAGGAAATGCCACTTTAATGACCAATGTGACCACGGCCTCTGGCTTTGCCACCTTTATTTTAACCAACAGTAAACTGTTGAAAGAGTTTGGAACAGTGGCCTCCATTAATATCCTAGCCATCTTTTTGTTGAGCTTGTTTATTATTCCCATTGCCTATAGTTACATGGCCATCCCAAAGTACAAGCACTTGAAACACCTCAACAAAAAATGGATTGGGAAGTTTGTCAACTGGATGGAGCGTATGGTAAAAGAGCACCGCATTGCCATATATGGGACTACCATTGCACTGTTGTGCGCTAGTATCATTGGCATTTACAACATTAAACTTTCGGGTAGCCTTATTGAAGACATGCCCAAGAACAAGCCTTTCTTTACAGACATTAAGTTTTTTGAGAAAGAGTACGAAGGCATTATGCCCTTAGAAATTTTGGTCGATACCAAACGGAAAAAAGGCGTTATGAACTTGGCTACCTTAAAACGAATGGACGAGCTTCAAAATTATATGGAAGAAATTCCGGAGCTATCCAAGCCTTTGTCGGTGGTCAATTTGGTAAAATATTCCAAGCAGGCCTATTACAACGATAACCCTGAGTATTACCAGCTTCCCAACAGCCAGGAAAGAACGTTTATCCTTTCGTATGCCAAAAGTAGCACCAACGATACCAACCTGCTCTCCAGCTATGTAGACAGCACCGGGCAATATGCCCGTATCACCACTTTTATGAAAGATACGCAAACCCAGCGCTTTGATCGTATTGAAGAAGACCTTCGTAACAAAATAGCAAAAATCTTTCCCGAAGACCGCTACCATGTATCCCTTACGGGAAAGGCCTTTGTATTTGAAAAGGGAACCAAATACTTGGTGAATAATTTACTGCTTTCATTGGCTTTTGCCATTTTATTGATCGCGCTTTTCATGGCATGGATGTTCCGGAGCTTTAAGATGATTTTAATTTCGCTGCTCCCCAATTTATTGCCCCTGCTCATCACAGCTGGCCTTATGGGCTTTTTGGGGGTGCCCATCAAACCTTCTACTATTTTGGTGTTTAGCATTGCGTTTGGTATTTCGGTGGATGATACCATTCACTTTTTGGCGAAGTACAGGCAAGAGTTAATTGCCAATCATTGGAAAATAAGAAAGTCTGTGTATGCTGCATTAAAAGAAACCGGAGTGAGCATGTTTTACACATCCATTGTTCTCTTTTTTGGTTTTTCAGTATTTATTATCTCCAGTTTTGGGGGAACCAAAGCACTTGGGGCACTGGTAGCGACCACCTTGCTGTTTGCCATGTTGGCCAACTTACTGTTATTGCCGTCATTACTTCTTTCTTTGGAACGAAATATTGCCAACAAAGCAAACCTTCCGTAAACCTGCCATTCCCGGTCTTCCCAGCTCTGACGAAAGTGGAGCAGGTGGAAAAAGAAAGAAGAAGAAAAAGCCATATTTCTTATTTAAAAAACAGAAGAAAAATTTATCTTTACCCCTCAAATTAAAGAAACATGCCAAAAACAGAGATTATAAAAATCCTTCAACAACCTTCTAACACAACGGTGACGGTATTGGGTTGGGTACGTTCGTTTTCCAAGCAACCGTTTCTAATTGCTTTAAATAAGTGGTTGAAACCCTTAAAAATTTGCAATGTGTGGTAGATTTCGATGCATTTGACGAAGAACTGCTAAAAAGAAAATAAACGTAGGGGCCGCCCTTAAAATAGAAGACTTTGGTTGAAAGCTTCGAGACCAAAGACAACAAATTGGAAGTACAGGTGTCTGGCATAAGGAATTTGGAAAAAGGAGGACTTAATCCTGAAGAGGTGAAGCTAACCATCTTAAGCCCCAAGCAGCACAGCTTGGAAACCCTGCGCGAACAAGCCCCGCTTAAGAGTGCGAACCAATACGTTTAGCGCCATTGATGCGACTTCGATCCAAACTGGCTTTTGCCATCCCAAATACTTTCAAAAAAGCAAGCTTTATTACATGCATACCCCTATTACGGGGAGTATTGAGTGCGGTGAGATGTTTCGTGTAGCGCTTAACTGAGCCGCCAAAATCCTCTATAAAGAAGATGGATCGGTGAATTATAAAGAAAGTTCTTCGAAAGGAAACCAATCTTTGTAGCGGACAATTGGAGGCAGAAACCTACGCTATGGGATTGGGTAAAGTATATACCTTTGGCCCTACTTTTAGGGCCGAAAATTCAAAGCACTTCTCGCCACTTGGCCGAATTCTGGATGGTCTGACTAGTGGCCTTCAATATTGGCGGACCATATGGACCTCGCCGAAGATTTCCCGTATTATCGTATATTATCATTGGATGCTGCGAAGGCGATCTTCTGGTTTTCGGAAAACCGCCAGCTAGATGAAAAAGCAAACCACAGGCTGAACGCAGCGAAATGAAATTGGGAGAAGCTTCAGTTTGTTTTGGACAATAATTTTGTCGAGGTGAGCTATACCGAGGCCATCAGAATCCACAGAAGAACAGCAACCCCAATAAAAGAAGAAATTCAAATACCTTATCCGAGGGAATGGGGCCGCCGACCTTCCGGCGAACACGAACGCTTCCTTGTAGAAAAGCATTTTAGTGCCCCGTCATTCTGATTATCAGCAAAAATAAGAGCCTTTTTTGTACACTTGAACGTGGCCAAAAAACGTTGAACCATGGATATTGTTTTCAGGGCATTGGCAAATTGTAGGGGGATCACAAAGGGAAGAACTATGGTACTAAAAGAAAAAATAAATGCCATGGGCATTCCCGAAGAACTTTACTGATGCCATGATTTAAGAAAGTTTGCTGTATGCGGCTTTGGGCTTGGTTTGAACGATTGGTCCTTTTGTAACGGGAATGGGCAATATAGGGGATGTCATCCCATATCCAAGAACACCGGGCAATGCTTCTTTTTAATGTATAAATCACGACTATAAAATCCAGGAACGCATCTTTCGTTACTGGATTTTTTTTAATTTTATACATAAGTCCAATTTTATGTTAAAGCAACAGCTCAATTTTAAATTATCACAAAAATTATCACCTCAACAAATCCAGTTGATGAAGTTGATACAATTGCTATAAGCATTTGAGCAACGGATTGCGCAAGAGTTGGAGGAAAATCCTGCTTTAGAGGGCGGCAAGGATGAAAAAGACTCATTGGAGGAGGATGACTATAGCCGAGATGAGTTTGAGGATTATGACGAAGGAAATGAAGTAATTGAAACCGATATCAATGTAGATGATTATAGTGATGATGAAATACAGTACCACGGCTATCTGCCAATAATTATGGTGCCGATGATGAAGAAAAAGAAACGCCTTTTGTGAGAACTGCAGCAATACTTGCTACAGCAGTTAAATACTATCGCTTAAATGACGAGGCTTTTGAAGTGCACAGTTCTCATGACGTCGTGGACGAAAGTGGATATATACGGAAAGCTTGGAAGATATTGTAGACGACTTAGCCCTTCTACCAAAATATTACACCACCAAAAAGACAAATTGGTACTAAAACCGTTGCAGGAGCTGGACCCGAAGCGAGGGTGGGAGCCAGAAACCTTCAGGAGTGTTCAATGGCTTCAATTCAAGAAAGAAGAAACCCCTTACAATTTTTTTGGCTACCAAAATGATGGAAGATACCTTCGACAATTTTCCAAAAAACACTACAAAACTCATTTATGGTGAAATTATCTCGGAAGATGAACTCAGGCAAGCCATTCACAAAATTAAATCTATCAATCAAACGGAGGCTTATTCTGGGAATACCAGGGTGGTAGAACACATTGTCCCCGATTTTGCCATAAAGATTGTGGACGGGGAACTGGAATTGACCCTCAATGGCCGTAATGCTCCAGAGCTTCACATTTCAAGGGAATACAATGAAATGCTAAAAGGGTACAAGGAATCGAAAGAAAAATCCAAATCACAGAAAGATGCTGTTCTCTTCATTAAGCAAAAACTGGATGCCGCAAAATGGTTCATTGATGCCATAAAACAGCGTCAACAAACGCTTTATGTAACCATGAATGCCATTATGCATTACCAAGAGGAATTCTTTTTAACGGGAGATGAGCGCAAGCTAAAACCCATGATTTTAAAGGATATTGCCGATAAGATAGACATGGATGTTTCTACAGTTTCGCGCGTAGCCAATAGCAAATATGTAGACACTCCGTATGGTACCAAATTGATCAAAGATTTTTTCAGCGAATCGATGAAGAACGATCAAGGCGAAGACGTCTCAACCAAGGAAATCAAAAAAATCCTGGAAATAACCATCGCCGAAGAAAACAAAAAGAAACCCCTTACGGATGATAAGCTGGCCAAAATCCTTAAAGAAAAAGGCTATCCCATTGCCCGCCGTACCATTGCAAAATATAGGGAACAACTGGATTTGCCCGTAGCTAGACTTCGAAAAGAAATTTAATGAATCACTTTCTTCGCATTGGCGCCTATCTCTTTCATCCTTTGTTGATGCCCTTTTTGGATACTGCCATTTACTATTACCCCTAGGTTTGTAGGTCCCGAACAATTGTCGCAAACTAATTGCCATCTCAATTATCACAATTGGGATTCTATTGTCACCTATTTTTGCTTCGGAATTTTGGGTTTTGTAACCTCCATTAAGTTGGAAAGAGATTTGGAACGAAAAATACATCAATATACAATGCCTTTTCTTTTTTAATCATCAAACTGGTATTTGATGCTTACATCACACCAGAGCTTTATTTTTTCTTTGTTGGGGTATTGTTTCAGCACTTTGGCTGTATTCCTTGTTTTAGTCATAAAGCAAGCCTTCACCAAATGGAATTGCTGGCCTCACCTTTTTTGTCATTGCACTAAGTATTCATTTTAAGGTAAATATGCTCTTTTGGATTGGCTTCTTCCTGTTTGCTAACGGATGGGTAGCGTCGTCAAGGCTGCATACCCGTTCGCATACGCAAGCAGAACTTATCTTAGGGTTTTTCTTGGGAATAGTTCCCAACACTTAGTCTCAATTTTTGGCTATAGGATATAGAAAATTACACCAATTTTTAATGGGCAGAAGGAAACACTTTCTCCCGAATCTTCCAGCGTAGCCCCTTTGAAAAAGGGAAGCACACTGTAATAGGAATAAAAATTGAAAGAGCCATATCCTACGGCAAGGGTAGCTCCAAGGCGTATTTTTTGAAATTCGGGAATATCGGTTTGGGAAACATTATTGTTAGGTTGTTTGAATTGTGCCTTGTACCAGTAAGTGTATCCAGGTTTAAGGCCTGCATAGACCCTCAAAACTTATAGATTTTGGGAGTAGAGGTGCGCCATCGAATCTCGAAGGGAATTTCGATTGTTGCGGTACTAAAACGGTTTGAGGTATAATTAACGGTACTGTCCAGCACATTAAAAATAGTGGCGTTTTGAGTGTCTTCACCAATGAAAGGGTTTGCCCGTATTGATCAAAACTTGCTCCAAGGCCCAAAGCTCTGCCAAAATTACGGTTTCCCAGCATTTATGGGCATATCCCTAGAATATCCAAAGGTAACGCCACCCGAAATCCCTTTAAGTTGACACATTGGGAACTCTGGTAATTAGGTTATGCGTAATTCCAGCATAAAGTCATTCTATAGTGAGGATCTCCCAAAGTATCCTTAACTACCCCTTGGCCAAAAACTATCCCAAACGGAAGACCAAAAAAAGAAAAAGAACATTCTGTAAGCAATCATTCATGGGCTGTTCTGAGTTTAGCTTTTAATGAATAAAATCAACTGTATAAATGGCGTGTTGCAACTAATTATACCCTAAAGATAATTCATTTTACATATCAAAGTAAAGGTATAAAAAACGCCTTCATTTTAACAAACAAAGGCGTTATATAAAAATAGCAATGATTTTAATTATCTATCCAATGGGTTCCCGGTGTGGTAATATAGATGATGCTTAAGCAAGTTCAAATCTTTAAAGTTCTTGTTTAATATCAGTTGCAAACCTGCATATTGTTCCTAATCACTTTAAGGGCAACCATTGCCCATCTTTAGAGTTCTGGGCGTAACTTTCTTCTAGGATTCTTCAAGGGCAAGCCGTGTGGAAATATCGGTAAACTTATCCCTATCTGAATCTTGGCGTCTTTCCCATATTTTTCGTATCCTATTCCAGGTTTTCCGGCATAAATGAATACTGAACGGTCTTTTTTAAGCTTTTCCACTTGGTCTCCCTTAGGAAGGTGTTGCTGAACAAAAAGATTACTGTCCCTTAATACGGTTACCACCATGAAGAAAAACAATAGCATAAATACAATATCCGGAAGGGATGCTGTAGAAATGGCCGGTAAATCGCCGCTTTTTTTCTTGTTAAATTTAGACATGTTGTTCGTTTATTTAGGTTCCGGATTTTTTGGGTTCTGCTTCTGAAAGCTTTAAAGGAATGAGATTCTGTACGCTTTCGAGCTCTTCTTGAATCTTATCGGCTTTGGCTCCAGTAACGTCTCCTTCATCTATAGCTTTTTTCATTTCAGTAAAACCCGCTTGCCTATTGGGATATAAGCGTCTATACTCCCTATCCCGAAGGAAATTGTATGCCGCTACCAGTTCATTCTGTACGGCAATGTACATTTTATAGGAAGTTAAACGGTCATTTTGAACCGATATTACTGCTTTTTCAGGGTTGTCTGACGATTCTGGCGAACGTTTTCCTTTACAGAAATTACAGTATTCCGGCGATCCAGAAGGAGCACCTCCATTGTCGATAAAGTCAATGGCGGCCTGGCGGAGGTCTTTTAAATCCATCAGTTTTTCTTCCACCAAAAGTTGATCATCTTTATTGACATTGACAATAAATAGATTTTTCTGCTTGATGATAGGAGGATTTTCAATTTCAATGTCAGGTGGCAACTGTCTAGCAATCCCTTTGTCTTTTTCTATGGTAGTTGTTACCAAGAAGAAGATAAGTAGAAGGAATGCTATGTCTGCCATAGATCCTGCATTAATTTCGGGTGCTGCTCTTCTAGCCATTATCTATTACTTACTTTTTTGAATGTACTAAAAATCATGGCACCAATGGCTAGAACGGCAAGAATGTAAAAGGTATTCAATCCAGCGCCCACCCATTTTGAGGTGCTCTCGGTTACATTTTCGGTTTTAATTAAGTCTGCAGGAATCCCCTCAAGGCTGCTACTGGACATAACATAACCCAGGATGGCAATCACCAAAAAGGCTCCAATGGTGATTAAGGTCTTTTTAAGGTCTCCGGCAAACACTCCTTTCAATACAAATAAGAGTACAAAAGCGAGGACTAAACCAAAAATAATGTAAGCAGTATACAAAGCTCCATTCACGGTTCCGGCACCTTCTCCGGCTTCAATAGCCTTGTCTCCTGTACTAAGAATCATTACAAAGAAAATGATTCCTACCACACTTAAGACAAGTGCTACAATTTTCATTAGTTTATGTAATCCCATGGTATGGTACTTTTAAAATTACTTTTTGTTTTTATAGTCTACCAACATATCGATTAGGGTAATAGAAGCATCTTCCATGTTGTTCACAATGCTGTCAATTTTAGCAACGATATAGTTGTAGAAAATTTGAAGGATGATGGCCACGACCAATCCAAATACGGTAGTCAAAAGGGCCACTTTGATACCTCCTGCAACCAAGGATGGGTTCATGTCACCAGCCGCTTGAATTTTATCGAAAGCTTGGATCATACCAATTACTGTTCCCATGAAACCAAGCATAGGTGCCAAGGCAATAAACAAAGAGATCCAAGAAACATTTTTCTCTAGTTGACCCATTTGAACACCACCGTAAGCAACAACTGCCTTTTCGGCCGCATCGATGCTTTCATCAGCGCGGTCAAGACCTTGGTAATAAATAGAAGCAACAGGTCCTTTAGTGTTTCTGCAAACTTCTTTGGCAGCTTCAATACCACCGCTATTAAGAGCATCTTCAACACTGCTTGCCAATTTAGAGGTATTGGTGGTAGAAAGATTTAAATAGATAATTCTTTCAATGGCAATGGCTAAACCTAAAATTAAACACAAAAGTACAATTCCCATAAAGCCTGGGCCTCCTTCTATAAAGCGTTGCTTTAATTCTTGGTGGAAGGTTTTGGATTCTTCTGTGGCGGCACCTTCTTCCTCTTGAATGATGGTTACCGTTGCCGCTGCAGAGAGTGTTTGTACACTGGTTGGTAAAGATTGTACAGCGGTTGCGTTTACGTTACTAGTGCCTGCAAGAACCATTGCGGCAATTGCTAGAATAGAAAATAGTTTTTTCATTGCTATCGACTTAAAGTTTGATTTTTAGTTAATGGTTTAAAGATATAAAAATATTTAGTTAATCTGCAACAAATAATTTGCGCAGCCTTAATTATACTCTTGTTTTATAAAAAAGAACTCCAATCAAGTTGATTCCCAAATCAGCACATCAAATGAACTTATCGTCCATTTATTAAGGAAGGTTCTTTGTTATTGAAGGATTACTTGCGTGATCCCAAATGTGGTATGCCGGAAATGCAAATTGCTTAGCAATTTTTAATCACTCCTTTAAAACTTTTTGAAGCAAGCTTCAAGAAATTTTATCACCGTGAATAGGCATTCGCAGAGAGGAAGGGATTCGAACCCTCGATACGCTTTTGGCGTATACACACTTTCCAGGCGTGCGCCTTCGACCACTCGGCCACCTCTCTAATTCTCCCTGTTTTGAACGGGAGGGCAAATAACAAAAAAAATAGTTCTTGTTAAAATATTTGGCAAGTAAATTTACGCCATTTCTCCCCTAAGTGATGTTTCAAATTGTTTTTTAAAAACAGAGGGCTTGATAGCCGCCCCAAGCAAGTGCATCATTTTTCCTAAAGCAGCCTCTGTAGTGATATCTTTCCCCGAAATAACCCCAATCTTTTTTAACTGGGTACTTGTTTCATACAAGCCCATGGCCACACTACCTCCCGAACATTGTGTAACGTTGACCACGGGGATATTCTTGGAAATTAGGGCAGAAAGTGTTTTTGTTAACCAAGCTTCGTTGGTTACATTGCCACTGCCAAAAGTTTCCAAAATGACTCCTTTAACATGATTCCATGACAGCAAATGATGCAGGATTTCCTCATTGAGTCCCGGAAACATTTTAATCAGCAATATATTGGTTTCCATTTTTTTGTGAACCTTGAACACTTTATTCCCCTTACGCTTCAACAAGGCTTTTTCGTTAAACACCAAGTGTACGCCGCTTTCAGCTAGTGGAGGATAATTGAGTGATGCAAAGGCCTCAAAATGTTCGGCATTGATTTTTGTGGTCCTGTTGGCTCGGTACAATTTATACTCAAAATATAAACACACTTCCTGTACTTTGGGTTGGCCCTTTTCTTGAAAGGCTGCTATTTGAATGGAAGTAATCAAATTCTCCTTGGCATCGGTACGCAAGTCCCCAATAGGCAATTGGGATCCCGTAAAGATGATCGGTTTTGAAAGGTTTTCCAACATAAAGCTCAAAGCAGAAGCAGAATAGGACATGGTATCGCTACCGTGCAACACCACAAATCCATCAAATTTTTGATAGCTTTCTTCAATAATTTCGGCCAAAATCGACCCAATATTGGGGTTTGCTATTGTAAACTATCAATAGGGTTTTTGAAACTTTGTGTAGTGATATGGCAATCCAGTAATGCAATTCGGGAATGTGTTTCAATAGCTGATCAAAATTGAAATTTTTAAGCGCTCCTGTCTTAAAGTCCTTGATCATTCCAATAGTCCTCCTGCATAATAAGTAATATGTTCGGCTTGGTTCTGCGATGTCTTGAATATATGGTTTGGTGTTCTGGGTGGTGATTCTTGCTACTTCGTCCTCTGAGATTCCGCAAATTTCTGGCTACTTTTTTGTTGACGCAACCAAGGTAGCGTTTCTTTCATTGCGCTTTCCGCGATACGGTACGGGCTGAAAGGTAGGGTGGAATTCGTCTCCAATACAAATATGCCTCGGCGGTATTTGACTCAGAAATTGGTCAATTTTTCCATTTTTGAAAGTCACTACCCTCCTATCCCCAATTTCTGTTAAACCTAATGGCTCGCTGTGCTTGTTCGTACGTTCCCGTAAAAACAATGAAAAAATCCTGAAAAGATCCTCGTCCTTTTCGGTTTCCAGAACCTAAAAATCTTCATCAAAAGCCTCCCTACAATGGATTACAATGGGTAATTGGTATTTTTTTGCCAACTGGATTTGCTTTTGAACGCCTTTTTTTGAATTTTCCAGCGTGCTGGTATCCTTAACACAGATCAATCCCTATTTCCCAACCGCATAAAAACTTCGCCTTTCAAATTGGGATTCTACGTGGGCCAATTCCTCTTCATAATTTTCCTTACCGAGGTAGGATAACCCCATCATTAAAAAACATGCTTTTGAAAAGCCTGTTCCGAATAAAGTATGGTTTGGGGAGTAGCTGGAATCAATGGTTGGAACAAAACGGCCAATACTGTATATCCAAAGCACGTTGCATCATCGCTTCTCGGTCTTCCTGAAAAGCTTCACTATATAGGTGGGTATGGGTATCGGTCAACATGGGTACAAAACTACCATTTTGTTGGTTATCTTTACCAAAAAAACCAGTGTCCACATTGCGAAACTTTTTACAGGAAGAGGGATTTGAACGCATTCCCCTAAAAAAATTAAAAACCGGGCATTACAAGTTTGCCTTTTCGGTAAATCACATAAAGGGCGAATTTATTGTAGATACGGGCGCTTCTACGAGCTGTATTGGTTTTCGTGAAATTGAATTTTTTAAACTGCTTTCGGAAGAAAGCGAAATCAAAGCCGCTGGTGCCGGTGCCATCAACATGGAAACCAAAATCGCCCATGGTAATACCCTTAAAGTAGGTAAAATGCTCTTGATGAGATGGGCGTTTGTCCTGTTTGACCTTTCGCATGTCAATGAGGCTTTGGCCCAAGTGGGAGAAGCTCCGGTACAGGGGATTTTTGGAGCCGATTTACTTAAAAAGCTTCACGCAGTGATTGACTACAGCCGCAACTGTATGTATTTAAAAAAATAGTTTTGGAGTACTTTTTTTAGTACTTTTAGCCTATCCCCGCTAAAGTTCAAACATTGAGATTAACCTTGTTACATATGGTGGCTTTTGGCCTCTTTGTCGTGGGGCCCAAAGGGAACTCGCAGGAGGTTTCCTATTACAAACAACTGGCCGATACCACTTCCCAACCAGCGTTAAAATTAATGGCCCTGGACTCCATCCTGTCCAAAGAAGGGAAATCCAACCAAGATGTTTTTATCAAGAATTCGGAAAACTATATTGAATATGCCAAGCAAATTGATAGCATAGAAGCAGCAGCCCGAAAAGCCATTGGACTAGGTTACACCCTTACCACCTTGACCAAGGAACCAGAACGGATGATTAGGATTATTGATGAACTTCTGGCCAGAAAGTACAAAATTAAAGACTCTTTCCTTTTGGGAAGTCTCTACCTTAAAAGGGGCGGCGCCAATTTTAGACTGGATTTGGAGCAGGCCACAAAAGACTATGCCAAAGCCCTTGAAGCCTATGGGGAAAACGATTCTATCTATATAGCAGACGCCTACCTTTTTAGTGGGCAGGCGTATTCCAACCTTGGGAAATTTGTCCCTGCCGGGGAAAACTACCGAAAAGCTTACGAATACTACGAAGCCTTGAAGGACTATGAATATATGGTATTTGCCCAACAAGGGATCACCACCATGTTTAGCATGAATGGGTTCTACGAAAAGGCAAAAGAGGAGCGGGAAAAAAACATTCAAAAACTTCAAGAGCTGGGACTAGAACATAACCTAATCCCCATGTATTATAACCAAGCCCTGGATTACAAAAAAATGGGCAATAAAAAACTGGAGGAAGAATACTTGCTCAAGGCCTTCGAGTTCTTGAAGGATGAAAACAATGAAACAGGGCTTTTTAGCAGCAATATCTACGTTTTTTCGAAGATGATAGATTTTTACCTTGATGAAGGTAACTTAGCGGAGGCGCAGAAATACTTCCTCTTTGTTCAGGAAAAACACGATCCCAGCATTAAGGACAACATCTATGTTAGCCATTATGACGAAATCATGGCACGGTATCATCTTGCCATGGGCCATTTTGATGAGGCTTTGGTATATTCGGAACAAAAACTCGGCCTAGCCCTCTCCTTAAAATATGACGAAGATATAATTGCTTCCCAAGAATTATTGTCTGAAATATATGCCGCACGCAAGGACTATAAAAAAGCCCTGGATTATAAGACGTTAGCCACAAACAAAAGGGATTCCATTTATAACAATGCAACGGCCAACTCACTTGCCTACTACCAAACGTTGTATGAGACCGAAAAGAAGGAACGGGAAATTACTGCCCAAAATGCCAATATCCAGTTATTGGAAAAAGACAACCAGGCCGCAAAGAGAAAATTGGTCTATTTTAGCTTGGGTCTTTTGTTAATCTTTGGCATCGTTATACTATATAGGAATAGGTTACAGCTAAAAAACAAAAAAGTACTCCAGGAAAAATACAGCCAAGAATTATTGGTTTCTCAAGAAGAAGAGCGAAAACGAATATCCAAAGACCTTCATGACGGTTTAGGACAGCAACTATTGCTCATCAAGAACATAGCCGTAAAGAACCACGATCCCGAAACCAAAAAAATAGCAGAGGATGCCATCGAAGAGGTAAGGGGCATCTCTAGGGACTTGCACCCGTTCCAGCTCCAGGAGTTGGGCATTACCAAGGCTATCGAAATGACACTTTCGCAAATTGACGAAAACACAAACTTATTCATTTCTTCCGAAATTGAGAATATTGATCACCTTTTTGATAAAAGCCAAGAGGTGAATCTATACCGAATCGTTCAAGAATCACTCAATAATATTATCAAGCATGCAAAGGCCGAAGCCACCAAAATTACCGTGAAAAAGAACTCTAATCATGTGCTTTTGGAAATTAAGGATAATGGGATAGGTTTTGATTTTTCCGAAAAATACGGAAACCTTAAGTCCATGGGGCTGAAAACCCTTTTGGAACGCACCAAATTCCTGAATGGGCAAATGAAAGTAACCTCAAAGAAAAATAGCGGTACCACGCTTGCGTTTATGTTTCCAACCTCATGAAAAAAGAATCCATCATCATAGCAGACGACCATCCTTTATTGCTTAAAGGGTTGAGTGACTTTTTATTGGAGCGCGGCTACAATGTTGTGGGCAGTGGGCAAAATGGACGGGAGGCATTCAACCTTATTAACAAACTTGAACCTGAAATTGCTATTTTGGACATCCAAATGCCCTTCATGTCTGGGTTGGAAATAGCCCGAAAATGCATCCACAATGGCGTGAACACCAAAATTATCCTTATTACTTTTCATAAAGAGAAGCAATTGTTTACAGAAGCAGAGGAACTTAAAATTTATGGCTATATACTGAAAGAATTTGCCATTGAGGAAATTGAAAATTGTTTAAATGCGGTTTTGGAAGGGAAGCGGTACTTCAGCCCCAAGATAACAGAAATGTTTACCTACAACTCACCCAAAAATGAAGCACTGGACTCCTTAACTCCTTCCGAAAAAAAGATATTGAAATTGATCGCTTTGGACAAAACCAACAAGGAAATTGCTTCGGTCCTTTTTATATCTTACCGCACCGTGGAAAAGCACCGAAGCAACATCATTACAAAATTAGATTTGGAACATAAAACCAACAGCCTTCTCATTTGGGCCAAAGAACACCAAGACAAGCTACACTAAAAATTACGTGTTTGCACGTATTTACCTGTGTCCATTTAATTACCAATTTTACCATCAGTAAATAACAAACTCATGGATTTGGATATTAAAATAAAAAAGCAAGGGCAAAAAAGACTTCTGGTGTTTCTTATTTCGGTCTTTATAATAGCTATTATTATACTGAACGTCGCTAATTATGTAGTTTCTTGATATTTAGGTTTATATTTTCAACTAACCAACCAAAAAAAACCGGCAAATTGCCGGTTTTTAATTTTAAAGCTCTAGGGCCTTTTTTACATCGTTATTCATGAGATGTTCAATGGGGTTTTCCAATGCTTCTTTTACAGCCACTAAAAACCCAACCGATTCCCGGCCGTCAATGATACGGTGGTCATAGCTTAGGGCAACATACATCACTGGGGCAATAACAATTTCCCCGTTTTTCACAACGGGCCTTTCCACAATATTGTGCATGCCCAAAATCCCCGATTGGGGTGGGTTGATAATAGGAGTAGACAACATGCTCCCAAAAACACCCCCATTGGAAATGGTGAACGTTCCGCCGGTCATCTCATCAACGGTAATTTGTCCATCCCGGGCACGTAGTGCCAATCGTTTTACTTCAGCTTCTACACCACGAAAGGTTAAATCCTCGGCATTTCTAATAACAGGAACCATCAATCCCTTGGGTCCAGAAACAGCAATGGAAATATCCTTGTACTTATAGGTTACTTTATAATCCCCATCAATCATGGAGTTTACATCGGGGTAGAGATCCAAGGCGCGCACTACGGCTAATGTAAAGAACGACATAAAGCCCAGCCCTACTCCATGTTTATCCTTGAAGGCGTCTTTGTATTGATTTCTAATGTCGAAGATTGGCCCCATATCCACCTCATTAAAGGTGGTGAGCATGGCCGTTTCATTTTTTGCTGCGACCAATCGTTCGGCAACCTTTCTCCGAAGCATCGATAATTTTTGTCTTTCCGATTCCCTAGAACCATCGCCTGGGGTACCCATAGAAGGAACTGCTTGAACGGCATCTTCTTTGGTAATCCTACCATCTCTCCCAGTCCCTTTCACCGCCTTTTCCATAATTCCCTTTTCATCCAAAATCTTTTTGGCCGCAGGAGAAGCTGTTCCTGTTGCATAGGATTCTTTTACAGGAGTTTTTTCTTCTACCGGCTTGGGAGCATCTGCTTTTTTCTCTTCCGTTTTTGTTATCCCAACTCCTTCGGGTTTTGGGGCATCGGTATCAATTAAACACACTACTTGCCCCACGGCAACCGCATCACCTTCTTCTGCTTTCAGGGTAATAATCCCGCTGGCTTCTGCTGGTAATTCCAGTGTTGCTTTATCGCTATCGACCTCTGCAATGGCTTGGTCCTTTTCAACGTAATCGCCATCGGCAACAAGCCATTGGGCAATTTCTACTTCGGTGATGGATTCTCCCGGTGAGGGCACTTTCATTTCTAACATAGGTATCTTTTTATGCTATTCAGAATTTATTTTAAGGTGTTTCAAAAACACTATCTATTACTTTTTTATGTCTTGCCTTGGAGCGTGTGCTGCTTCCCGCTGCAGGGGAGCTGTATACATTTCGGGAGGCAACCCGAAGTTTTACAAGGTTAAAATTCATGAGGAGGTATCCCCAGGCACCCATGTTCCTGGGCTCTTCCTGTGCCCACACATAATCGGTCGCATTGGGATAGGATTGAATGATGGCCTCCAATGTATCTGTGGCAAGTGGAAATAATTGTTCGATCCGAACCAACGCCACGTCTTCCCTTCCATTTTCTTCCCTGCGTTCTAGCAAATCATAGTAAAATTTCCCTGTACAGAAAACCAACGAAGTAACTTTTGCCTTATCCACAAAGGCATCATCAATCACTGCCTGAAATTCACCCGTAGCCAATTCCTCTTTGGTGGAGATTACTTTGGGGTGGCGCAATAAACTTTTTGGTGTAAAAACCACTAAGGGTTTTCTGAAATTCCACTTCATTTGTCTGCGCAACAAATGAAAAAAGTTGGCAGGGGTGGTAACATCTGCCAAGACCATATTGTGCCTAGAACACAATTGAAGGTAACGTTCCATACGTGCGCTTGAGTGTTCAGATCCTTGTCCTTCATAGCCATGAGGCAATAACAGCACGATCCCGTTTTGCACTTTCCATTTAGACTCGGCTGCCGAAATGTACTGATCCAACATAATTTGCGCTCCATTGGAAAAATCCCCAAATTGGGCCTCCCAAAGGGTTAAGGTTTTAGGGGCCGCCATGGCATAGCCATAGTCAAATCCCACTACCGCATATTCAGAAAGTAAAGAGTTATAGATATAAAATTTACCGTCCAACCCCAATTGATTGTGAAGGTTGATTTCTTCGGAGTCGTCATCGGTCTTAATAATGGCATGCCGGTGGGAAAAGGTCCCGCGTTCGACATCCTGTCCAGACATTCTTATGTTAAAGCCTTCTTCCATTAATGAGGCATAGGCTAACAATTCTCCCATGGCCCAATCAAGTTCGTTTGTTTCAAAATAACGGTGATGACGATCTTCCACAATGCGTTCTATCTTCTTGATGAACGACATGTCTTTGGGAAGTTGGGTAATTCCTGCCGCTAGGGCATCCAACTTTGAAAGCGGAAAGGTTGTATCTACCTTGGCCAAAATATCATGAGCGTCTCCTAATTTATAGGCTTTCCAATCATCGGCTAGGATTTCGGTAATAACCGTTTTGTCTTTTTTACGGGAAGCTTCTAGGTCTTCTTCCAGTTCTGCCTTGTAATTATTTTCCAGTGCCGAAACATATCCTTCATCAATAATGCCTTCGCCTTTTAGTCGGGCCGCATAAATATCCCTCGGGTTTTCGTGTCTTGAAATAGCCTTATAGAGTTTCGGTTGGGTGAACCGAGGTTCGTCACCTTCATTATGGCCATATTTCCGGTAGCCCAAAATATCGATAAACACATCACGGCCAAATTCCATTCGGAAATCCAACGCAAAAGCAAAAGCATGGCAAACCGCTTCACATCATCTGCATTTACATGCAATACCGGCGAAAGGGTTACCTTTCCAATATCGGTACAATAGGTAGACGATCTTGCGTCTAAGTAATTGGTAGTAAACCCTACTTGGTTATTGGCAACAACATGAATGGTCCCCCCGGTGCGGTAACCGTCCAACTGTGCCATTTGTATCACTTCGTACACCACCCCTTGGCCTGCAATGGCCGCATCGCCATGGATGAGGATAGGAAGAATTTTCTTCTCGTCATTCCCCCAGTGATTATCCAGCTTGGCGCGGGCAATGCCTTCCACCACGGCATTGACCGTTTCCAGGTGGGAAGGGTTGGGCGCTAGGTCCATACGAACCTGCTTTCCTTTTTGGGTGGAACGAAAACTGGTCCAACCCATGTGGTATTTTACGTCCCCATCAAACAATTCTTCCTCGTCATACTCTTTACTATCAAATTCACTAAAGATGGCTTCAGGCGATTTTCCAAAAATATTGGCCAATACGTTCAACCTACCTCGGTGGGCCATGCCCACTACAAAATGTTCAATCCCTTTTTCGGCTCCTTTCTCAATAAGGGAATCGAGCCCGGGGATGACAGCATCTACCCCTTCAATGGAAAAGCGTTTTTGCCCCACATATTTTGAATGGAGAAAAGTTTCGAAGGAGAGGGCTTCGTTTAATTTTTTAAGGATGTGTTTTTTTTCTTCGGCCGGATACTTGGGATGGTTATCATTTACATTTAACCAATTCTGGATCCACTGGATTTCAAGTGGATTCCGGATATACATATATTCAATCCCAATGGCATCGCAATAGATGGCTTCAAGATGCGCCACGATTTCCCTGAGCGAGCTTTTACCCAAACCCAGTATGGCTCCTGCTTCAAATTGCAGGTCCAAATCCTCATTGGAAAGTCCAAAATTTTCAAGGGCCAGGGTAGGGGCATATTTTCTACGGTCCCTAACCGGGTTGGTTTTGGTGAAAAGGTGTCCACGGTTACGATACCCATCAATAAGTTTAATCACCTGGAATTCTTTTAGCATTGCTTCGGAAGCGGCAGCTGTCCCCTCAACTCCCAATGCTTCCAGGGAACCATTCTCAATACCAAAATCGAAGCCTTGAAAGAAGGCACGCCAACTAGGCTCTATGGTATCGGGAAACTGAAGGTATTTGTCATAGAGCTCTGCAATATAGGAGGGGTGCACAGCATTGAGAAATGAAAATCGATCCATAATAAAACCTAGGGTACTTAATTTTGAACAAAACATTGCAAAAATACAACAATTCAGAGAATTAGTAGAACCGATTTTATATATTTATAAAGGCAATACAGAATACTTTTAATTTATGAAAACAACCCCTTTTTTATTGGCATTATGTTGTGTCTTATTTTTAATGATTCCAAGGGCAAAGGCCCAGGAAGCATCCTTTAAGTTTTGGGACCATGTGCGCTTTGGAGGGGGGCTAGGCTTAAGTTTTGGCGATGGCTTTTTTAGCGGGACTATTGCGCCTAGTGCCATCTATGAATTTAATGACCAGTTTGCGTTGGGCGTTGGGCTTAATGGGACCTACAATAGTTTAAAAAACAACTACAAATCCACCATTATTGGGGGCAGCGTGCTCTCCTTGTTCAATATTATCCCGGAAATACAACTCTCTGCAGAGTTTGAAGAATTGAACGTTACCCGAAAATACGATGCAGTCTTTGCAATAGAGGATGATCATTACTGGTATCCCGCTTTGTTTTTAGGAGCTGGTTACCGCAATGAAAATTTTACCATTGGTATTCGGTATGATGTGCTATATGATAATGGAAAAAGTATTTATGCCGATGCATGGATGCCTTTTGTGAGAATCTATTTTTAGATTTGGCGATTCATTAAACGCTGAGCAAATCCTCTTAGTTTTTCTTTATGATCTTCACTCAATTCCAATGCTTCAAGGTAGGAAAGGGATTTTTGGGTGTACGCTTGCATTTCTTTTTGAGTAGCCACCGTTGCCCCGGAGCGTTCGAAAATTTGTTTTACAATCGTTACTTTTTCAGTAGGGTTGTGAGACGCATGGTTGAATAAAGTTTTAAGCTGTTCCTTTTCTTGTTCCGTTCCTTTTTCCAGGGCTTTTAGATACAAAAAGGTCTTTTTGTTGGAGAGAATATCTCCTCCCACTTGCTTTCCAAAAGTCTCTGGATTACCAAAGGCATCCAGGTAATCGTCCTGCAATTGAAAGGCGATTCCCAAATTCCTCCCAAATTCATAGATGGCCTCTTGATTTTCAATGGAAGTGCCTGCTACCATGGCACCCATTTTCATGGCAGCTCCCAGGAGAACCGCTGTTTTGTAATCGATCATTTTAATATACTCTGGGAGGGTTATGTTGTTTCGGGTTTCAAAATCCACGTCATATTGCTGTCCTTCACAAACCTCGATGGCTGTTTTACTGAACAGCTTTGCCAAGTCTCTAAAAAGGGAAGGCTCATAGTGTTCAAAATACTGGTAGGCCAGAATAAGCATGGCATCGCCAGAGAGGATTCCCGTATTGACATCCCATTTTTCATGTACTGTCTGCTTCCCTCTTCGCAAGGGCGCATGATCCATAATGTCATCATGAATCAAGGAGAAATTATGGAACAGCTCCACCGCAAGGGCCGCTGGAATGGCTTTTTTAAAATCATTCCCAAAAAAATCACAGGTCATTAATGTTAGCAAAGGGCGTAGCCGCTTCCCTCCTAACGATACAATATATTCAATGGGTGCGTACAGATTTACGGGTTCTTTAAGGAAATTGTCCTTCCATAACACCTCATCGAGGGCTTCTTTATAGACTGCTAGTTCTTTCATGAGATAATTTGCCACTAAAATAGCATTTGCAATTTAATTCCCTTTAAAAATCCTACTCGAAAAAAACAATGTTAAATTATTGTAAAACTTTGGAAACTTTTATTGTTTTTAAAGTTTCCTATAATATCTTTGCGCCTCATTATGAAAGACAAAATTATTCAAAAAGCTGCTGAAATGTTCATCAACCTTGGTTTCAAGAGTGTTACCATGGATGATATTGCCAATGAAATGGGGATTTCCAAAAAAACCATTTACTCACATTTCAACAATAAAACAGAGCTCGTCAAAGAAACCGTGCTCACTGTTTTTCACAGCATTACCTGCGGCATCGACCACATACGCTCTATGGGGAAAAACCCTATTGAAGAATTGTACGAAATCAAAAAGTTTGCGATGCTTCAGCTTAAAAACGAAAAGACATCGCCCCAGTACCAGCTCCAAAAGTACTATCCCGAGATCTACGATATGATCAAGAAAATGAAGTTTGAGAATATGAACGATTGTACCCTAGAAAACCTTCGAAGAGGCGTTGAACAAGGGTATTACCGAAAAAATATCAATATTCATTTCATCTCGCGCATTTATTTTTTAACCCTAAGTGAAATCAACAACGAAACTCTTTTCCCAGTACAGCAGTTTCCCAAAATCATGATCATGGAAGACTACCTGGAGTACCACTTGCGTGGTATTGTAACCGAAAAAGGAAAAGAAATACTCAACCAATTCATCAACACCAAAACCCATGACTAAAAAACTAATCTTCCTTTTAATCACTTTAATAGGTAACTCGGCCAGTTCCTTTTCGCAAGAAAAGTCCTATTCCTTTTCCCTTGATGAAGCCATTACATTTGCTTTGGATAGCAACTACACGGCCTTAAATGCGCGAAGGGATATTGCCTTGGCTTTAAAAAAGAAGTGGGAAACCACCGCCACTGGGCTACCCCAAATTAGTGGAAACCTTTCCTATAACAACAATTTAAAACAACCCGTGACTTTGATTCCCGCCGAATTTTCTGGCGGGGAACCTGGAACGTTTACCCCCGTTACCTTTGGTACCAAGCAGAGTGCCAATGCCGTAGCAACGTTGAATCAGCTCATTTTTGACGGAAGTTACCTCGTTGGGCTTCAAGCAGCAAAAGCGTTTTTGGATTATTCCAAAAATGTCAACGAGAAAACCCAACTGGAAGTGAGAAAAGGGGTAATCAATGCTTATGGAGGAGTATTGCTCTCGGAAGAGTTGGTGGCTATTTTCAAAAAGAACAAGGAAAACCTTGAAAAAAACCTCTATGAAACCCGAAAAATCTATGAAAATGGCCTTACCGAAGAGGAAAATGTAGAACAGCTCGAGATTACTTTGCTGGAAATTGAAACCAACTTGAACAATGCCGAACGCATGCAATCCATTGCCCAGCAAATGTTCAATCTTGCACTAGGTATTGATATTACTGCCCCGGTAACCCTTACCGATAAACTGGATACCCTTGCAGAAGAGAATATTCAATTGCAATTTATGAACGAAAGCTTAACACTGGAAGACAATATCGACTACAAAATAGCTTACAATTTTACCGAGCAGCGCACTTTGGAAATGAAACTTGCCAAAAGCATGGCCCTGCCCAGCCTTTCCGCCTTTGTAAATTATGGTACCCAGGCAAACAGCAATAGTTTCACCTTCTTGGATAGTGACCAAATCTGGTACCAATCGTCTATATTGGGAGTGAGCATGCATATTCCTGTTTTTAGTAGCGGAATGCGTGGCGCAAAGACCCAACAGGCCAAGATTGCTTTGGAGCAATCCAAGACCCAACTGGAAGAGACCATTCAGAACATCAAGCTACAATTTGATACTGCCAAAAGCAATTACCAATTTAGCATCGATACCTACCAAAATGCCAAAAAGAACTTGGCATTGGCAGAACGAATCGAAAATAAAAATCAGGTGAAATTTACCGAAGGGCTTTCCACCAGCTTTGATTTACGGCAAGCCCAAACGCAATTGTACACCGCCCAACAAAGCTATTTTCAATCCATGGTGGATTTGATCAATGCCAAGACGCAATTGGAAACGGTATTAAATACACCACAATTCAACAACTAAAAAACCAACATAACCACAATCCCATGAGAACAATTTTATTCATTATCCTTTCTTCACTCACTTTGATTGCTTGTGGAGGAAAAGAAAAAACCACCGAAGAAATTATAAGTACTGGAAATTTACAGGAGCTTCGAGCAAAAAGGGCAGAAATAGTGACCCAGCAAACTTCTATACACGAAGAATTGGTTGCCCTTGACGAGGCCATTGCCAAACTTGATACGGTAAAAAAAGTTCCACTCATTACCAGCTTTGTGACAAAAGAGGAAATTTTCAATCACTTTTTTGAGGTTCAGGGAAGCGTCACCACCAAAGACCTTTTGGTCATTACTCCAGAGTATAATGGTATTTTAACCAATGTCTATGTAAAAGAAGGCCAAAAAGTAAGCAAAGGTCAATTACTGGGTAAGATTGACGATGGTGGTATGGGGCAACAATTGGCCCAAATGGAAATTCAGGCCGATTTGGCAAAAACAACCTATGATCGGCAAAAACGTCTTTGGGAACAAAAAATAGGAAGCGAAATTCAATACCTGCAGGCAAAATCCAACTATGAAGCACAATCCAAAGCGGTGAGCCAAATGCAGCAACAACTTGCCAAAACAACCATTAAAGCCCCATTCTCGGGCACCGTTGATGATGTCATTACCGAACAGGGAAGTGTTGTGGCTGCTGGACAAACGCCCATTTTCCGTCTCATTAACCTCAACAATATGTACATAGAAACCGAAATTCCCGAAAGCTATGTAAAAGATGTGGTGAAAGGAAAAGATGTAAAAGCAGAGTTTCCAATTTTAGGCAAAACCTTCGATACCAAAATTCGCCAAGCTGCAGATTATATCAATCCTGCCAACAGGACCTTTAAGGTAGAAGTGGACATCCCCAACAAGGACCAAATGGTAAAGCCTAACCTTACAGCTAAGCTTAAAATTAACGATTATACCAATGAAAAGGCCATCCTTATTCCACAGAGCATTATTTCCGAAAATGCCGAAGGGGAACAGTATGTATACATTGTGACCGACAAAAACACCGAGAACGAGGGTATTGCCAAAAAAGTAATCATTACCACCGGAAAAACCCAAGGGGATGTCATTGAAGTGCTTTCCGGACTTACCAGTGGTGCAGAGATTATCAAAGAAGGAGCCCGAAGCGTGAAGGACAGCCAGCCCGTAAAGGTGATCAATTTCAACGAATCTGCTCCAAAAAACTAACCGCCCAAAAAAGAAATCATGACCGAAAGACAGAAAAAAGTAGACAAAGAGTTCAAGCTCTCTTCTTGGGCCATCCATAACAAGACCACCATTTATGTTCTTATCCTGGTGTTCTTTTACCTGGGGTTGAGTGCCTTTTTTGATATGCCTCGTGAGAATTTCCCCGAGGTGAACGAAACCAAGATATATGTAAGCACCATTTTTCCGGGAAATACGGCAGAAGATATTGAAAAGCTCATTACAGATCCGCTTGAGGACGAGTTAAAAACCGTGAGCAATGTGGTTGAGATTACCTCCACTTCTTCGGAAGATTATTCGATGGTGATTGTAGAATTTGATGAAAACATTACGGTTGAAGAAGCCAAACTAAAGGTAAAAGACGAAGTAGAGTCCAAAACCTCCGGGGAAGACTGGCCTACTTTTAACGGTGCTAAGGTAGAACCCGATGTTTTTGAGTTGAGCCTCTCGGAAGAAATGCCCATCCTGAACATTAATATTTCGGGCGATTACCCGGTTGAAAAGCTTAAGGAATATGGCGAATACCTTCAAGATGAAATTGAAGACCTCCTGGAAATCAAAGAGGTGGCTATTCGTGGGGCACAGGAAAAGGAAGTAGAAGTGGCTGTTGATATCTATAAAATGATGGCTTCGCAAGTGACCTTTAGCGACATTATCAATTCCATCAATGGAGGAAACGTGACCATGTCTGCTGGGAACATGAAAGCCAGCGGGCAAAGAAGGACTATCCGGATTCTAGGGGAAATCGACAACCCTTCCGAATTGGAAAATTTTGTGGTAAAGTCTGAACACGATAATCCCATTTACCTAAAAGACGTTGCTACTGTAAGCTTCAAAGAAGAAGACAAAACCACCTTTGCCAGGGAATTTGGGGAGCCCGTAGTGATGCTGGACGTAAAAAAACGTGCCGGAAAAAACATGGTGGCCGCTGCAGAGCAAATCCAGAAAATTGTAGAAAATGCAAAGGAAAATGTCTTCCCTACTGATTTGAAAGTAACTATTTCCAACGATCAATCCTCTGTTACCATTGGGCAAGTGGATGATCTAGTGAACAACATCATCTTTGGGGTGATCTTGGTGGTAACGGTACTCATGTTCTTCCTTGGGTTTAAAAATGCCATTTTCGTGGGCTTTGCCATCCCCATGTCTATGTTCATGTCGCTGATGATTTTAAGTATGTTTGGCATTACCCTAAACACCATGGTGTTGTTTGGCCTCATCATGGGGCTAGGGATGCTGGTAGACAATGGTATTGTGGTGGTAGAAAACGTCTACAGATTAATGGATGAAGAGGGCATGAGTAGAATGGATGCAGCCAAAAAAGGAATAGGCGAAATTGCTTTTCCTATCATTATCTCTACAGCCACCACAGTTGCTGCCTTCATTCCGTTGGGATTATGGCCTGGGATTATGGGGGAGTTTATGATGATTCTTCCGCAAACCCTTTCCATCGTTTTGGGATCCTCCCTTTTTGTGGCCATCTTCTTTAACTCGGTTTTGGTATCACAATTCATGAAGGTTGAAGATAAGGACATGCCTTTGAAACGAATCGTCATGCTCACTGGTATTATGGCTCTTTTGGGTATCTTCGTCTACCTTGTTGCAGGCGAATACAGGGCGCTGGGTAGCTTGATGGTGTTTACCGCTATTATGCTGTGGGTATACCGACTTTTCTTGCGGAAATGGGCCAATTATTTCCAGGAAAACACCTTGGTTAAACTGGAACGTTTATACGAAAGAACCTTGCGTTGGGCCCTAACAGGCTGGCGCCCTTACGGATTGAGCATTGGGGTATTCCTACTTTTGCTGTTATCGTTTGTTTCCTTCGGAATTTCTTTGGGAACACAACGCACCAAAGTTGAGTTCTTCCCGGATAATATTCCCAACCAAATTATTGTGTATATCGAATATCCCGAAGGAACCGCTATTGAAAAAACCAATACCATTACCAAGGAAATTGAACAAAGAGTGTATAAGGTATTGGACGATGCAGAATACAAGCAGGGCGATTACAACTTTATGGTGGAAAATGCCGTTTCCCAGGTTGGAGAAGGTGCTGGAAATCCGCAGACCGATGGAGGCTCTGCCGCCGAAATGCCCCACAAGGCAAAAATCACAGCCTCCATGCGGGAGTTTAAGTACCGTGAGGGAAAAGACAGTGAGGTATTACGACAAAAAGTACAGGAAGCGCTGGTAGGCATTTATCCTGGAGTACTCATTTCGGTGGAAAAGGATGCAGCAGGCCCCCCTGCGGGAGCGCCCATCAATATTGAAATTGAAGGGGATGACTATGATGAATTGATCAATACCGCAGAACAGATGCGCGATTTTATCAACTCCAAAAACATTGCAGGAATTGACGAACTAAAGATTGATGTAAACAAAAATAAACCCATTACCCGTGTGGTGGTAGATCGGGAAAAAGCCGGGGAATTGGGCATCAGTGCATCCCAGGTTGGGCAACAGCTGCGTAATTCCATCTTTGGGACCAAAGCGGGAATTTACAAAGAGAACGGGGATGATTTCGACATTTATGTGCGCTTCAATGAACAGAACCGTTATGACAAAAGTGCCTTGTTCAACCAAAGGATTACCTTTAGGGACATGGCTTCGGGACAAATAAAGGAAATCCCCGTTTCGGCCGTGGCTAGCTATGAAAACTCTTCAGGGTTTAGTGCCATCAAGCACAAAGCCACAAAACGAGTAGTAACAGTGTACTCGGCCTTAGCTCCCGGATATACCGATGCCGGTGCCGTGGTAACACAGATTCAAAACGAAATGAAAAGTTTTGAAAACATGCCTAAAGGGATTAACGTAGATTATACCGGGCAAATTGAAGAACAGAACAAGCAAATGGCCTTTCTTATGGGCGCCTTTTTTACGGGTCTGGGACTCATTTTCTTTATCTTGATTTTTCAATTCAATTCGGTTTCTAAACCTGCCATTATTATGCTGGCCATATTCTTGAGCTTCATTGGTGTTTTTGGCGGAATTGTGATAACGGGAAGTGCGTTTGTGATTATGATGACCATGGTGGGGATCATCTCGCTGGCAGGGGTTGTGGTAAACAATGGCGTGGTACTGCTGGATTATGCCCAACTGCTCATTGACCGTAAAAAGGTAGAACTGGATATGGACGATCATGAGTATCTGTCGGTAGAAGACCTTTTTGAGGCCATCGTACGATCTGGAAAAGCCCGTTTAAGGCCCGTGTTGCTTACGGCAATTACGACCATTTTGGGGTTAGTCCCATTGGCCATTGGATTCAACATCAACTTTTTTAGTTTATTTAAAGATTTCAACCCCAATATCTATATGGGAGGGGACAATGTCATTTTCTGGGGACCTTTGGCCTGGACCGTTATTTATGGTCTCTTTGTGGCCACTTTCTTAACCCTTGTTATTGTTCCCGTTTTGTTCTTTTTGGTAACAAAATTCAAAATGTGGTTACGACGAAAGACAAGAGGCTCTCAAGTTATATTGGAAGATAGCGAACTTAGTAATTAATCCATTTTTCAAAATGAAAAAGGCCTTGCCCATTGGGTGGGGCTTTTTGTTTTTTTGGTTCCTGTTACCATTAAGTTCCCCTTAAAAAAATTGATAGTTAACTTAACTTCTTAGTACATTTGCACTTTATTTTCAACTGGAATGTATAGATCACACTCGAATGGGCAATTACGAATTGCAAATGTAAATGAACTGGTTACCTTATCTGGATGGGTGCAAAAAATTAGGAATAAAGGCTTTATGATTTGGGTGGATCTTCGTGATCGCTACGGCATTACCCAGCTTATTTTTGATGAAGAAAGAACGCCAAAGGAGGTCATGGAAAGAGCGTCAAAGCTAGGGCGTGAGTTTGTGATTCAAGTAACCGGAAAGGTCATTGTGCGCGAATCCAAAAATCCAAACATGCCAACCGGCGACATTGAAATTCTGGTTTCAGAGCTTTCTTTATTGAATAGTTCCCTCACCCCTCCCTTTACCATTGAAGATGAAACCGACGGTGGTGAAGACATTCGCATGAAGTACCGTTATCTGGATATTCGCCGTAAACCCGTTCGGGAAAACCTCATTTTTCGGCATAAAGTAACCATGGCCGTTCGCAATTACCTTTCGGCCAAAAGTTTTGTGGAGGTGGAAACACCTTACCTCATCAAATCTACCCCAGAAGGCGCTCGTGATTTTGTGGTTCCCAGCCGTATGAACGCAGGTCAATTTTATGCCCTGCCCCAATCGCCCCAAACCTTTAAACAATTGTTGATGGTAGGCGGAATGGACAAGTATTTTCAAATCGTAAAGTGCTTTCGCGATGAAGACTTACGAGCAGACCGTCAACCCGAATTTACCCAGATAGACTGTGAAATGGCCTTTGTGGAACAAGAAGATATCCTCAACACTTTTGAAGGATTGACCCGCCATTTACTGAAAGAAATCAACGGGGTTGATATTGGGGAATTTCCAAGGATGTCCTATGATGAAGCCATGAAACGTTTTGGAAACGACAAACCCGACATTCGTTTCGGGATGGAATTTGGTGAACTAAATGGGGTTGCACAGCACAAAGAATTTAATGTCTTTAACCAAGCTGAACTCGTGGTGGGAATTGCCGTTCCCGGCGGGAATGCCTTTACCCGAAAGGAAATTGACCAATTGATAGAATGGGTTAAACGTCCACAGATAGGAGCCTTGGGGATGGTATATTGCCGTTGCAACGAAGATGGGACCTATAAATCTTCCGTAGATAAGTTTTATAACGAAAGTGATTTGGCCCAATGGGCCGAAATTACCGGAGCCCAACCCGGTGATTTACTTTGTGTTCTTTCGGGCGATGCCCATAAGGTACGTCCCCAATTAAGTGCCCTTAGGATGCACCTTGCCGAACAGCTTGGCCTTCGCAAGAATACAGAATTTGCCCCCCTTTGGGTAGTAGACTTCCCTTTACTGGAATGGGACGAAGAGACCCAACGGTACCATGCCATGCACCACCCCTTTACCTCTCCCAAACCCGGACAAATGGAATTATTGAAAACAAGCCCCGGAGAAGTAAAAGCCAATGCCTATGACTTGGTATTGAATGGCAACGAAATTGGTGGGGGATCCATTCGAATCCATGACAAGGAAATACAGGCCAAAATGTTTGATTATTTGGGCTTTACCCCCGAAGAAGCCAAAGCACAGTTTGGCTTTTTGATGGATGCATTTCAATACGGTGCTCCTCCACACGGAGGGATTGCCTTTGGATTGGATAGACTGGTGGCTATTTTGGGCGGACAGGAAACCATCCGCGATTTTATTGCTTTTCCAAAAAACAATGCCGGCCGAGATGTGATGATCGATGCCCCATCACCTATCCATCAAGAACAACTGGATGAATTGAATTTGAAAATAACCCTTCGTGAAAGCTAAGATTCATAAAAAGCTCAATGAACTGGAATCCACCGCTATTTGTGGTAACGACATCAGCTCATCGGTCCTCTATGTTTCAGCACTCGCCATTGCTTTTGCAGGCCAATATGCTTGGATTACCCTGCTCATTGTGTCGTTTGTTTTATTCCTTTTCAGAAAGATTTATGGAGAAGTAGTAGGAGCTCTCCCCCTCAATGGCGGGGCCTACAATGCCCTTTTGAACACCACAAGCAAGTTCATGGCCTCTTTTGCGGCCACCCTTACCATTTTATCCTATATGGCCACTGCGGTCATCTCTGCCAATGAGGCCATTCATTATATACACCACTTAATTGTGGATATTCCCATTATCCCTACAACCATTGTCCTGCTATTGGTCTTTGCCCTTCTCACAATAGGAGGCATTACCGAATCGGCAAAAGTGGCCATTGGTATTTTCTTGTTCCATTTAACCTCATTATTGGTACTAAGCACCTTCATTTTCATTTACCTCTACAAAAATGGAATGGGCATGTTTTTCCAAAACTGGCATTTACCCACACGGGAAGGCGGCATTATGATTGCCATTTTTCTAGGCTTTTCAGCATCCATGCTAGGCGTATCGGGTTTTGAAAGCTCTGCCAATTTTGTGGAGGAACAGAAAGCAGGGGTATTCCCAAAAACCCTTCGCAATATGTGGGCCGTGGTGAGCATTATCAATCCCTTGATGGCCGTTTTTGCACTCGCTCTATTTTCCATGCCCATTTTACATAGCAGTGATTATCAAAACACCTTACTTGTGGAAATGGCTTCCCATGTAGGGGGAAATTGGGTAGCCACCTTAATCTCCATTGATGCCTTTTTGGTCTTAAGTGGAGCCGTTTTAACCAGTTTTGTGGGTGTTACAGGACTTTTGGAGCGAATGACCCTTGATAGGATTATGCCCCAATTTTTTCTGAAAAAAAACAATAGGGGCAGTTCTTACCGAATCATCATCATGTTTTTCTTATTGGCCGTATCGGTCCTTTTGATTACCAAAGGAGAAGTAACATTACTGGCAGGGGTATATACCATTTCGTTCTTATCGGTAATGGCATTGTTTGGCATTGGTAACATTCTTTTAAAAGTAAAAAGGAAGTCACTTCCGCGCCCCGAAAAGGCAAAATGGATTGCCGTTTTTGTGGCCATTGCGGCCGTAATTGTTGCCTTGATAGGGAATATAAGCATGGAGCCTACCGAGGGAAACCCCAGTAATCTTCTAGTATTCCTTGATTACTTTATTCCCTTTATCATTTTTATTGTCTTTATGTTGAATAGGATCTTGGTTCTAAAGTTATTGTTGAATTTCATTCACTATATTTTTGATCCCGTACGAAAAATGGTTTTCAATATCGATAAGAAAACACTGGGATACATCAACAAAATTAACGAGCAGGAGTTTGTATTTTTCACCAAAGGGGATAACATCGCCACTCTCAATAAGGTTATGCTTTACATAAAAAAGAATGAGCACACGCGGCGGTTGAAAATTGTTCACGTACATCAAAAAGATCAAAAAGTACCCGAAAACCTGCCCATGGAGATTGATTTCCTAGACCGGGAATATCCCGAAATCAAGGTAGAATTTGTGATAGAAGAGGGAAACTTTAGTCCCGATTTAATAAAAAATTTATCCAATAGGTGGAACATTCCTGTTAACTTTATGTTCATAGGCTCCCCAAGCGATAAGTTTAAGTACAGTGTTGAAGAATTGGGTGGTGTACGATTAATCATATAGCGTATATGCAATCGAAAAAAGTGCTTACTAAGTTTCTTGTTTGGCGCGCAAAGCATATTTCGCATCGTCAATTCCTCTATATTTTAAGCATGCTTGCTGGGATTCTATCGGGAGTTGGGGCTGTGATCCTAAAGAACCTTACCCACTTTTTTCAACACCTACTGGAAGGCAACCTAGTGCGCTATTACCATCACGCGTTTTACTTTGTGTTCCCCATTATAGGCTTGACCTTTGTGTATTTAATCATTAAATATGTATTGCGCAATAAGGTAAGCCATGGTATTCCTTCTACTTTATATGCCATTTCAAAACGAAAGGGGGTCTTGCGGCAATACCAGATGATTGGCTCAATTCTCACAGCACCTATTACGGTAGGATTTGGGGGTTCTGTAGGGCTTGAAGGACCCACCGTGGCCACGGGAGCGGCTATAAGTTCAAATATGGCACGGCTTTTTCACCTCAATCAAACTTCCCGAACATTGCTCATTAGTTGTGCTGCAGCCGGGGCGATGTCTGCCATTTTTAAAGCTCCTATTGCCGCCATTGTATTTGCTATAGAAGTTTTTAGCCTGGACTTGACCATGGCCTCACTTATTCCTTTGCTATTGGCTTCGGTTTCGGCCATTATTACCTCTTATTTCTTTTTTGGGGATGACATTCTACTTCCTTTCAGCATAGAGGACAAATTTGTACTGAAAGATATTCCCTTTTATATCATCTTAGGGGCTATATCGGGTTTCGTTTCTATTTATTTCACGGAAATGTATGACCGCATCAACAAATTTTTCGATAAGATAGGTTCCCCCGTGAAACGACTGATAGTGGGTGGGATTGGCATTGGGGTGCTGATTTATTTCATCCCTCCTTTGTACGGGGAAGGTTTTGATGTCATCAATAATCTTGTAAAGGGCAATCCATTGAAAGCGTTGGAGAACAATTTCATGAATTTGGATGTTTCCAAAGCCTGGGTCATGATTGGCCTTTTGGTGGGGTTGGTGCTCTTTAAGGTTATTGCGAGCTCCATTACCTTTGGTGCAGGGGGTGTGGGAGGTATTTTTGCCCCTACCCTTTTCATGGGAAGTATTATGGGCTTTACAGTTGCCAAAACCCTTAACCTTTTGGGGCTTACCTCTTATGAAGTTTCGGAAAGCAATTTTACCTTGGTTGGGATGACGGGGCTAATGGCAGGAGTACTCCACGCCCCTTTGACCGCGATTTTCCTCATTGCCGAAGTTACCGGAGGTTATGAACTTTTTGTTCCATTAATGATTACCGCCACTATTTCCTTCAGCATTACAAAATACTTCTTTCCCCATTCAGTATATACCATGGAATTGGGACGAAAGGGCGAATTGATTACCCACAACAAGGATCATGCAGTGTTAACCTTAATGGATATCCAATCGGTAGTGGAGCAAAACTTTGTAGTTTTGAATCCAGACATGACTCTGGGGGAAATTGTGCATGGGGCCGTGGTAAAATCGAACCGTAATATTTTTCCCGTAGTAGACAAGGAAACGCATGCACTTACGGGTATTATTTTGCTGGACGACCTAAGGCCAGTCATGTTCGATCAAAAACTATACAAGGAAATCACGGCTCGCGACTTAATGCAGAACCCTCCGGGAATTATCGATCTGGAAAAAGATAAAATGACCCATGTGATGAAAAAATTCCAAGATACGGGGGCTTGGAACCTTCCGGTTATTTCCAATAATAGTTATTTTGGCTTTATTTCAAAATCGAAGCTTTTAACCGCCTATCGAAGAAAATTAATCGATTTTTCAGGAAAAGAATGAAATATTTCCTCATCATACTCATTTGTGCGATTCTCATTGGATTAGGGATTGGATTTTATATGAAGCCCCAAGACCCTTCTTCAGCAAACCTCGTGATAGGCCTCTCTATTTCGGCATTGTTTTTTGTGTTTATGCCCCTATTTGTCTATCACCGATGGAAAAATAAAAATGTGAGGGATTATATGCTCACCAAGGAAAACATTGAGAAAATGCGGGATTATAGCGAAGACAAAAAGCTATAAATCAGGGAGTGTAATAAAAAAATTAACCTTTTCTTCATTTATGAGGGGAGAATTATGCTACCTTTGAAGCATTATTAATTTATTTTTTTTACAATGGAAGGAACAGTAAAGTTTTTCAACGAATCAAAAGGTTATGGATTCATCACTAATGATGAAACCGGAAAAGACATTTTCGTACACGTAACCGGACTTAATGGCGAAGCCCTTAACGAAGGAGACAAAGTAGAATATGTAGAAGAAGAAGGAAGAAAAGGAGTGGTTGCCGCTAAGGTGCGCGTGATACACAACTAAGATATATCGAAACTAACCGAATTGTAGCCCTTTTAAACCTAGGTTTAAAAGGGTTTTTTAATTTAAATTCCTTTTTTCAATAAAAAACCTTTTGAGAAGTTGAGAAGTTTCTTCTCCCATTATACCCCCTACCAGTTGGGTTTTGGGGTGTAGTTTTGTTTGCATGGCAATACAGCCACGTTGCTCATCCCTTGCCCCATACACTACCCTTGAAATTTGACTCCAAAACAATGCTCCCGCACACATTTGGCAGGGCTCCAAAGTAACATACAAAGTACAATCCTTTAAATATTTCCCCCCAAGAAAATTTGCCGCTGCTGTAATGGCTTGCATCTCGGCATGTGCCGTTACATCATTGAGTGTTTCGGTGAGGTTGTGGGCTCTTGCAATTATTTGATGGTTGATGACGATAACGGCCCCTATGGGCACTTCACCCTTTTCAAAGGCTATTTCGGCCTCTTGCAAGGCCTTTTTCATAAAGTAGGTATCGTCAAACGGTTGAAGCATGATGGATCTTGCTTCAAAAGTACAAATTATCCAAATTCCCTATCAACAAATTTGCAATAACCCTATCTTTGCCCTGTGCCTAAAAAGTTGTTAGATACCATTTCATTTCCTAGTGATCTTCGCAAACTAGACGAAGCACAATTACCTCAACTTGCACAAGAAGTACGCGATTTTATTATTGAAATAGTCGCCACCAAAGAAGGCCACTTAGGAGCTAGCTTAGGGGTGGTGGAGCTTACCATTGCGCTACATTATGTCTTTGATACTCCCAATGATCTTTTGGTTTGGGACGTGGGCCATCAAGCCTATGGCCATAAAATCATTACAGGGCGTAGGGAGGTTTTCCATACCAACCGCCAACGGGGAGGAATAAGTGGTTTCCCAAAAAGAGAAGAAAGCGAATACGATACGTTTGGGGTTGGCCATAGTAGTACGGCCATTTCTGCGGCATTGGGGATGGCAATTGCCGCCCAGTTGGACCACAACTTTGCCCGCCAGCATATCGCTGTGGTGGGAGACGCCTCCATTGCCAGTGGAATGGCTTTTGAAGCCCTGAACCATGCTGGAGTAACCCAAACCAATCTATTGGTTGTCCTTAATGACAATGCTATTGGGATAGACCCCAGTGTGGGCGCATTGAAAGAATACCTTACCAAGGCAACTTTGGAAAGTATTCCCGAAACCGGGAATATTTTTGAGGCTTTAAACTTTACATATTCCGGCCCAATAGATGGTCATAACCTTTCGGAATTATTGTTAGAATTGAATCGAATGAAACGTGTTGAGGGCCCTAAATTACTTCATGTCATTACCACCAAAGGAAAGGGATTACGACAGGCCGAAGAGAACCAAGTTACCTATCATGCCCCTGGGAAGTTTGATGCTGCTACTGGAGATCTTGCCCCGGTTTCCTTAGAAAAAAAGCCTCCAAAATTTCAGGATGTTTTTGGGAAGACTTTAGTGGAATTAGCCACAAAAAACAATGATATTGTAGGAATTACCCCAGCCATGCCCACGGGAAGTTCTTTAAAATACATGATGGATGCATTCCCAGACAGAGCCTTTGATGTGGGTATTGCCGAACAGCACGCGGTAACCCTTGCTGCTGGACTGGCTACCCAAGGAAAAATAGTCTTTTGTGCTATTTATTCTACTTTTTTACAACGGGCCTACGACCAAGTAATCCATGATGTTTGTCTGCAAAACCTTCCGGTGATCTTTTGTTTGGATAGGGCTGGAATGGTTGGGGAAGATGGCGCTACCCACCATGGCATTTTTGATATTGCTTATTTACGGTGCATCCCAAGCCTTCTTATTTTTGCCCCTCGAAATGAACTAGAATTGCGCAATATACTGTATACTGCTCAACTGGGGCTAAAGCATCCTATAGCCATTCGTTACCCCCGGGGAAGAGGCTCCATTGTCAATTGGAAAGTACCTTTCTCAAAGATTGACATAGGAACGGGGGTACTTTTAAAAGAAGGAACTGAAATTGCCGTGATATCTATTGGCACCATAGCTTCAAATGTTTCGGAAGCTATTGAAGGCCTAGAACATAAAGAGCGGGTAGCGCATTACGACCTTCGGTTTGTAAAACCTTTGGATGAAACTTTACTCCACACCATTTTTAGTAAATTCAAAACCGTGGTTACCGTGGAAGAGGGCGTGCAAATGGGGGGCGTTGGAAGTGCAATTTTGGAATTTGCTGCAGCGCATAGCTACCCCGTTCCTATACATTGCATAGGAATTCCCGATGGGTTTCCCTCGCACGGAACCATCCTCCAACTACAGGAAGCCATGGGGCTTTCCCCTGCAAAAATTCGCAAAACCATTCAGCAATTCGTATAAAAAAAGGCTTCCTTACGGAAGCCTTTTAAAAGAGGGATGATTATTCGTATTATTGAATGATCAATTTTGTGTTATAACTTTGGGAACCACTATCCACCTTCACTATATAAATGCCTTCTGTTAATTTTGAAGCATCTATTGTTGTTTGGTTACCGAGGTCAACTTTTGCAGTGTAGACAGTTCTTCCATTCATATCCACAATAGAAATTTGGGTTTCTCCCAAGCTTTCTTTTGAAAGGATATTAATCATACCGTTGGAAGGGTTAGGGTAAACAACAAAGTTATTGTTAAAGTCAATGTCTAAAGCCCCTAAAACAATTTCATCACATCCAGCAGGTAAATCAAAGGCCTCGGTACCATCGGCAACTGAGCTTGAGGATCCTTGATCTGCGCTAAAGCCCAAACCTCTTCTTGCAAAAGCATTCCAGATAAGGCATGAGTTTGCTCCTCCATTGGCTAATTGGTCTGCTTCCAAGATAGCATCCCTACCATCCACAAACCCAGGACTGCAGGGTTGCAGTTTCATCCCATCCATTACCAATTGAAGAGCGATGTTGTTTCCTCCAGTTCCGTTATAGATATCTGGATCGTAACCATATTCATCAATAAAATACCAGGTCATATCCCAAAGCATAGAGGCCCATACAAACCCTACACCGTGCGGTATGGTCACATTTCCGTTAATGTCTGAATACGTATAATCATTAACCCCAAAGTCATAGCTATAAGGTGCTTCCCTTATTCCATTAGGATTCCCTGAAGCGTAAGCGGCAAGGCCTCTAACGGTTTCTGGTGTGTCTCCTGGATGTAATGTCATGACCAAAGCCAAGTAATCACTCCAACCCTCTCCCATTTGTTCTTGGTTTCCTAGACAGCCAGTACTGGTAGGGCCACCTGTTAATCGGTTTGAAATTCCGTGGGTGTACTCGTGTATAACAATCTCGTTATCTAAATCTCCATCCAAGTTGGAAGCTGGAGGGGGATTACTATCAAAAATAGTCCCGTTTACGGTATTGTTTCCGAGCACTTCTGCTATAATAGCCTCCCCATCTTCGGCAGAAACCATAAAGACAGGAATGGTAACACTTGCCCCAACAGCACCAGGAGCCATTGCAAAAGGATAAACGGCACCCCCTTCAACAGGCATATAAACAACAATCACCGCGGCCGCACCTGCATTTTCAGCGGCAAGGGCTTTAAAGCCAAACTCACATCCTCCTCTTCTTAAAATAGCTATTTTCCCAGTTAAATCACCTCCATTGGTAATAGGGTCACAAGCGTCATTAGGATCGGTGGAAGTTCCTGAGTTATCATCTTCTACCACAATGATGTCCCTCGGTAAATCCGGCATGGCAGGTATGTGGTGCTCCAAATGCCGCAGGAACACCAGCATAGGTTCCCTATGGCCCATTGTTGATGGTAAGAATATCTTGAGGGACCACAGCTGGATCCCAGATAAACATTTGCATTCTTGGGTTATTTCCATCGGGAGGAGTAGCGAAATTTGCATTGTTGGTCCCAGAACCATCCTGAGCATCTGCATTGACCGAATCACTGCCATTTCCTGGATTACCATAGTTATTTTCCTGGAAATTTCCACTTTCTTCATCAAACCCATATTGATAGGCTACATCATGAATAATATTATTCCAATAAAATAAGTTTACGGTAGCTGCTTCGGTAAAGTTTGCTGGGTCTTGTGGAAGCCCATAAGGAAAGTCAAAAGTAAGGGTGGCCCCACCATCGGGCGAAGCTCCCGTACCATTATTCCCATCAATATCTTCTTGGGCCCATACGTTGTTGCCTCGGGTAATGGTAAACTCGGCACCTGCAGAACCATCGGTATCATGCCACCCAAAAGGAGAAGCAGTAGCGTTTTCGGGACTACTTACCAATTCATCATCTCCATCCACTGGGCTTCTAAAAGGTAAAGGAAACACACGATATTGTGATCCTCCTAGAGGCATCATACTTTCTTCCTTAAAAAGGAGGCTTTTCTCTACTTTATGGCCATGGTTCCCAGCGCCAAAGTCACAACTGGCTACCCAGTCTGTAGTATCGATAAGTGTTCCTGTTTGGGCATCTATGCGCACACTATAGTAGTGGCTTGCATCCAAAAGATAAATGCTTAAATCCCAGGCTAAACGAACCGTTCCATTTTCCAAAGGTTGGTACACTAGTTCTACGGGAATTTCGTTCAGGGAAATATTCCCGCGGGAATACACATAGCTAGTCCCTTCTTGGCTTATAAGCTCTAACGAGGAAGGGGCATCCAATCCTAGGTTTTGTGCCGCTTGTAAAATAGCACTTAAAGCATTTATGCTAGGGCTAGAAGCATTCACTCTTGTGGCCAAATGATCAACAAAAGAAAGTGTAGCACTTACCACCGTTCCATTTTTAATGGCAAAACTGGAAACCGAGTTGTATACTTCAATCCCGTTAAGGGTTTGGGCCGCATACACATTGTGAAGGTTCATGCTTTTTGAAAAACTTTGCGATTGTACCGCAATAGTTTCCACATCACTTTGTGTGAGCCCCCATTGAGAACGGTTATTGCCTAGATACGATTGAATGACAGGGCTAAAATCCTGCGCTCCTGCAATGCCTACAAAAAGGAATGCAAAGAGGTAAAGTAATTTTTTCATAGGTTGGTGATTTATGGTTTTTTAATTAAAAAGATTTTAAATATAGGCTAAAAATTGGGATTTCCACTTTTTTTAACACCTCCTAAATGGCACCGTTCAATTTCTGAAACAGTTGCAAGGCATTACCATCGGTAAGCCGTGAAACATAATGACAGCACTCCATGAGGTTATGATAGGTTGAATGTTCGTTTTCCATCGTTATGCCAGTCGCCCTAATAAGCAGTTGGTCGTATTGACGAAGCTCGTTCTTCTGTTTTCTCTCTATGGCTTGGGTGAGCGCATCCAGTAAGGTGGAAAGTATTTTGTAGCCCGCAATTTCCTTTTCAATTACTTCCTTGCTTCGATATACTTTTTCAATACTTATTTTGATGATATCGTTGATTTGTGCCTTGTATTTACTATGTTCCAAAAGAGGTACTTGAAATTCTCCTTTCAAAATCGATTCTTCATGGGCAACAAATACCGATACGGCCTCTTCAATTAACGTATTGATGGCCAAAGAGCGCAAATAGGCCAACCGGTCTGGCGCTTTATTGAGTTGATTGTATTTCTCTTTTTGTATGGAATCCTTTACCAAGTTTACCAAATACTCGAGCGCAAATTCTTCCTCGATCCATCCCAAATTTATTCCATCCTCAAAATCAATAATCGTATAGCAGATATCATCTGCCGCTTCCACCAAAAAAGCCAAGGGATGCCGTGCATACCTATGGTCTGGTTTTTTCAACAAACCCAATTCGGTTGCCACTTCGTTGAAAAAAACCACATCACTTTGAAAAACCCCATATTTTTTATCAGAAATGTGGTGAGTAGGCTTTTTGGGCAGGGATTCCTTGGGATATTTCATAAATGCCCCTAGGGTAGCATAGGACAAGCGCAGCCCGCCCTCTACCCCATTTTTACTTTCGGTGAGGATTTTAAACCCATTGGCATTCCCTTCAAAATCCACCAAATCCTGAAATTGTTTTTCGGTTAATTCTTTCTTGAAACGGTCTCCACTTCCGTGGGAAAAATAATCCCCAATGGCCTTCTCGCCAGTGTGCCCAAAAGGTGGATTCCCAATATCGTGTGCCAAAGCTGCTGCAGCCACAATAGCTCCAAAATCATTAAACCGAAACCCATGCACCTTTTCCAAGGAAGGATGTTTTTCCAAAATAGCTTTCCCTACGGCCCTCCCCAACGAGCGCCCCACCACCGAAACTTCCAAGCTATGGGTTAACCGGGTATGCACAAACGAAGTTTTGGAAAGGGGAATTACCTGCGTCTTGTCCTGAAGGCTCCTAAAAGCGGATGAAAAAATAACCCGATCATAGTCTACTTCAAATCCCAGTCTTGTTTCATCCTGTTCTATACGTAACCGCTTGTTGGTATCTCCCTGCCTTCGCAACGAAAGGAGCTGTTCCCAGTGCATCATAGGTAAAATTTTAAAAACGCAAGATACTATTTTAAACGGGCAATTGGACACAAAACCTTGCACAAGAAATTAACGTTGTCCTAACCTTGAGGTGACTTAATCATAATTTTTAGGTAACCTCCTCTTTACATAACCACAGCATCTTTGCCACGTGAAATTATCTATACTAATGAAGAAACTTTTTACTGTACTTGCAGTTGTATTTACTACCCTAACTTTTGCCCAGCAAACGGGCTCTATTGTTGGAAAATTAACCGATAAAGATTATAACAACGAACCCCTTTCTTTTGCCAATGTCATCATTAAAGGAACCTCTACAGGAACCACCTCAGACATTGATGGATTGTATGCCCTTGAAAATTTACCCGTAGGTACGTATACCATCACCTTCAGTTTTGTGGGATATGAAACCGTGGAAATTCCCAATATTGTTGTTGAAGCCAATAAGGTAACAACCGTAAATGTGCCCATGGGTGCCAGTGCCGCCACCTTAGATGAAGTTGTAATTAAAACCACGACCAAGCGTGAAAGCGAAGTAGCGTTGCTTTTGGAACAAAAAAATGCCATTACCCAAAAAACCTCCATTGGTTCCCAGGAATTGGCCCGAAAAGGAGTGGGCGATGTCGCCACTGCTGTGACCAAAGTAACCGGGATTTCCAAAGAGGAAGGCTCCGGGAACGTGTTTGTAAGAGGATTGGGAGACCGTTACAACGTGACCACCCTAAATGGTTTGCCCTTACCATCAAACGATCCTTCCAAGAAAAACATTAAATTAAGTATTTTCAGTACCGATATTGTAGAAGCCATTGGCATCGACAAAACCTACAATCCACAAAACTACGGGGACTTTGCCGGAGCAAATATTGACATTGCTTCCAAAGACTACCGTGGAAACGGCTTTATGGAGTTTGGGTTTGAATCTGGCGTAAACACCGTGACCATTGCCGAAAAGGATTTTTTCCTTACCGATGGCCCCAATGATACGGGTTTTTATAATACTACCTATCCCGCCTTCCCGTTGAACAACTACAACTTTACAACTAGTTGGGATAGACAAAGAACTACGTTACCCATCAACTCTGGCCTTTCCATTAAAGGAGGGGAGTCCTTCCGTTTGGGAGAAAATACCAAAGTGAGCTTGTTTGGCGTCGGTTCTTTTACCAATGAGCACGAATATAGGGAAGGAGTCTCAAGAGGAGGCGTTACTGCAAACTCTGTGGCAAATGCCGATATGGACTATGTAAACTATTCCTATAATACTAACACCACCCTTATGGGAAATGTGGGTATCAAGAACGGGAACCAGGCGATTAACTACAACGGCTTTTTCTTAAATACCACCAACCAACAGCAAAAAGAATTTTATGGAATCATTGACATTGAAGACAATGCTCCGGAAGGTGGCGGGTTTATTCAACGGGCTGTTTTTGAAAGAACACAATTATTTGTTCACCAATTGTTGGGCGACCATAAAATTGGCGAGCAATTTGAAATCAATTGGGGCGCTTCCTATAATTATCTGCAAAACGATGAACCCGATAGAAGACAGGTAACCTTGCTTCCCGATAACAACAACGATCCCGAAGGACCCAAATCCTTTAAATTGATTTCTTCTTCCTCAGACAACCACCGCTTCTTTGCTAGGTTAAAAGAGGAAGAATTGGCTGGAAATTTCCGCACTTCCTTTGCCTTCAACAAAAATGAAGAAGGTGATTTCGCTGGAAAAATTACCTTGGGTTACAGTGGCCGTTTTAAAGATGTTGACTATAAAGCAACCCAGTTCAACTTTAGGTTTCCTCCCATCACCCAGGTTACCCAGCCCATTGTGGAAGACATCTATAATGTAGATGCCTATTTCAACCAGGAAAATTTCAATGCAGGTTTGTTCTCCATCGAAACCTTTAGGGGACGATTGGGTTCTACAGGTATTGACCCACTTTTGCCCCAATTCTACCGTGGAAACCAAGACATCCATGCTGGTTTCTTAAATATTGAATACGGTTTCTCGCCCAAATTTATGGCCTTAGTTGGGGTAAGGGGGGAAAGCATTAATCAATTCATTGAGTGGTCCACTTCGGTTGATCCAGAGGGTGACAGCAGTACCTTGGATACTTTTGAAATCCTTCCTGCTTTGTCGCTTAAATATGAATTGAACGACAAACAAAACCTAAAATTTGCAGCCAGTAAAACGTACACGCTACCTCAATACAAGGAAAGAGCACGGTTCCTTTTCCAGCAGGTAAACCAGGATTATATTGGTAACCCACTGCTTGTTAATTCTACCGATTACAACCTAGACCTAAAGTGGGAACTTTTCCCAAAATCCAGTGAAATTGTTTCGATTGGGGTATTTGGAAAGTTGATACAAGACCCTATTAACCAGGTTATTTTGAATTCGGCTTCCAACGATATTAGCTGGGGAAATACCGGTGATAAAGCCACCGCTATTGGGGCCGAGGTAGAACTACGTAAAGACTTGTTCGAAACCATTGTAGACAAAGGAAGTGCTACCCTAAAAAATAGTTTGTCTGCTGGGTTGAATGCTGCCTATATGAAGACAAAGCAAGATTTTCTTTCGGAAGAAAAACTAGCCGAAAGAGGGGTTCCTTTTACCCCTACCTACTCCGAAACTGGAATATCGGGGGCTTCCGATTTGGTAGCCAATGCCGATCTAAGTTTTTATAAAGATTTTGCCGAAGACAAGAACATCCAATTGACCCTGGCCGCCAACTATTTTTCCGATCGAATTTTTGCCATCGGGAATTTTGGAAAAGGAAACATCCTTGAGAAAAGTGTTCCTACCTTGGATTTTATCTTTAAGACCCAACTATCAGAAAATATTTCTTTAGGACTTTCCGCCAAAAACCTTTTAAACCCCAGTATAGAACGATACCAAGAAGCCGTAGATGGAACGTTGAACCCCTTGGCAACTTCAAATGGTGTTCAAGAACAGGACGTAACGGTTCTTTCCTATAAAAAAGGATATGACCTAAAACTCTCATTTGCCTATAAATTTTAAACCATATCAATCAAAATCGAATCATCTAATCTCAAATTTAAACGTAAACAAAATGAAAAAAAACCTTATTAAATTGATGTTTGCTTTGGCCTCACTGGCACTTGTAGTGTCCTGTGGCAAAGACGATAGTAATGACCCCCAAGCGGGAACATGTTCAGACGGTATCCAAAACGGAGACGAAGAAGGAGTAGACTGTGGTGGATCGGCTTGTGCTCCTTGTACTGCCAATATCTTGGTGGGAGAAGTTACCGAAGATACTACCTTGGATGCTTCTGTTGAGTACCAACTTACCGGAGCCTATGTGGTAAAAGCAGGGGCTTCCTTGACCATCAACGCCGGTACTGTAATTAAGGCAACAGGTGGAACTTCAGCTTACATCGCGGTAGAACGTGGTGCCCAAATTTTCATCAACGGGAATGCTACTGCTCCCGTAATCATGACTTCTGCTTCAGCAAGTCCAGCACCTGGTGATTGGGGAGGATTGGTTATTGCGGGAGATGCCCCAACCAATAAAGGAACCAATGTACTTTCTGAAGTAGGTGACCTTACCTACGGAGGTACCAATACCAATGATAGTTCAGGTTCTATCCGTTACTTGCGTGTAGAATATACCGGTGCTACCTTCTCTAATGATAAAGAATTCAACGGTGTTTCTTTGTTTGCCGTAGGTGCTGGAACTACGTTTGAATATGTTCAATCCTACAATGGTGGGGATGACGGAATTGAATTCTTTGGTGGATCGGTAACGGGTGAAAACCTAGTATCTGTTGGTAGTGGTGATGACTCTATCGATTTTGCCGATGGTTGGACCGGAAACGGAAACAACTGGTACATCCTTGGAGGTGCCAAGGCAGGTATTGAAGGTTCTAACAATGGTGACAACGGTAACGCAACTCCTGTAACTACCTGTACCCTATCAAACATTACTGTTGTGGGTCCCGTAACCGAAGGTGCCCTTTATTACAAAGAAGGCGGTGGAAACTTTACCATCAACAACTTCTATGCAACCAATGTAGACTTAGGTGTTTTTGTAAAAGATACCGATGCGGAAGCTGCGGCTCGTATTGAAGCAGGTGATCTTCAAATCAACAATATTCAATTTGCCGATACCCCAGCTGGTTTTATGGTAACTAGCTACCTAGGGGCAAACCAATCGTTTTATACCGAAGGAGTAAACAGTGGTGCCGGTAATGGTGCTGCTTCTCCCAATTGGGCAGCTGGATGGACCATTGGTCTTGACAACAGTGGTGCTTCCACTACTGAAAACTTGGCCGGAGTAGTAACTGGAGACGTAGAATTAAGCGCTTCTGTAGAATACCTATTAACTGGTTCCTTCTTGGTAAAAAGTGGTGGTTCCTTAACCATTCCTGCTGGAACAACCATTAAGGCTACCGGAGGTACTGCAGCATACATCGCTGTTGAAAAAGGGGCAAAAATCTTCATCAATGGTGAAGCCAACAATCCTGTAGTTATGACTTCTGGCGCTGCGAATCCTGCTGCAGGTGACTGGGGAGGATTGGTGCTTGCGGGTGATGCCCCAACCAACAAAGGTACCAACGTACTTTCTGAAGTAGGAGACGTACTATACGGTGGTAGCAACGCAAATGATAGCTCTGGTTCTATTCGTTACTTGCGTGTAGAATATACCGGTGCTACCTTCTCTAACGATAAAGAATTTAACGGTGTTTCCTTGTTTGCCGTAGGTGCTGGAACCACGTTCGAATTTGTTCAATCCTTGAATGGTGGAGATGATGGAATTGAGTTCTTTGGAGGTTCTGTTTCTGGGAACAACTTGGTTTCCATAGGAAGTGGTGACGACTCTATTGACTTTGCCGATGGTTGGACCGGAAACGGAAACAACTGGTACATTAAAAACGGTGCAAAAGCCGGAATTGAAGGATCCAACAACGGAGATAACGGAAACGCCACTCCTGTAACTACATGTACCCTATCCAACATTTCGGTAGTGGGTCCTGTTACCGAAGGTGCTTTGTACTTTAAAGAAGGCGGAGGAAACTTTACCATCACCAACTTCTACACCAACAACGTAGATCTTGGCGTAAAAGTAAAAGATACCGATGTGGAAGCTGCCGTACGTATTGAAAACGGCGACCTTTCCATCAACCCAATGCAATTTGATAACCCAGCGGCCGGTTGGATGATTACCGATTATTTAGGTGCCAACCAAAGCTTTGTTACCGAAGGACCTACCTCGGGTGCTGGAAATGGCCCCGATGCCCCAACTTGGGCGTCTGGATGGACTTCCGGATTATAATTATTTGGAATTAGCAAAAAAAAAGGCTCCCGTTTGGGAGCCTTTTTTTTTAAGTTTTTGTCTTTTTTAGTAGGATACAACCACTGCATCGGTAACTTTAAATGAAGTTACCTTGGCAATTTTGGAATTAGAGTAGTTCACTTCCTTAATTTCATTTCCTTGATAAAAATACCAAGTGCCTACTTTAACTCCGTTGCTGTAGTGTGCAACTGCGGTTTTGTTGCCCTGCACATCATAGCTTATCCATTCACCCTCTAGTTTGTTATTCAATGTGTAAAAGCCAGTTTGGGCTACGGCACCATTTTCATGATACAGTGTAGCCTTAATTACTTCTCCTTCCTTAACATATTCTGCAGGTTTTACTACTTGAGAAAAAGCTGCATTTGCAAAGAGAGAAAGAGTAATCATCACCATTAGTTTTTTCATGACAAATACATTTAAAGGGTTAATCCTTCAAAAGTAATAAATAGATAACAATTATGAAAGGTTTAGGTAACATTAAATTAACATTAAGTTTGTAACTTTCTCATAATGTGATTTTTAAAGCAAAATTGAATAACAAAATTGGTCTATTCTTAATGTTTATTTAATATTTACTTCACGATTTAGCTAAATGTGAGATGTTATTTTGCTTGTGTGTTTTAAACACATACACATATAAATCGTTAAGTTTTTGTCGACTAGATTTTATCAATGTGTGGGCCGCCCTTGTGGCGGCCTTTTCTTTTTGCCTAACCAAAAGGTTAAAATATAACTTTTAGGAAACATTTACTTAACATTCGTTTTGGTTCTTTGCAGCGACAAAAACTTAAAACGATTGATATGCATTTTCTTCGAACTGCCCTGACAGTCATTTTACTCCTGTTGTTTCATTCTGCGCATTCACAAGAAATAAGTGATACAAAATTTGGTAAGGGCCTCATAAATTTCACCGCAAAAGATAGTTCCTTCAACATAAAATTTGCCCCTAGGATTCAAATGCGTTCTGAAACGACCTGGAATCATAACGGTGATAAATTTGAAAGCCCTGAGCACGCCTTTTTGATTCGAAGGGCCCGCCTAAAATTTGACGGTTGGGCATATTCCACAAAATTGAAATATAAAATTGAGCTGGGATTGTCCAATAGGGATATTGCCGGAGCAAACCAATTTAACAGCAACACGGCCAATGTAATACTAGATGCCGTGGTGATGTGGAATTTTTATGAGAATTTTGAACTTTGGGCAGGGCAAACAAAACTTCCTGGCAACGTTGAACGTGTAGTGTCTTCTGCAAATCTTCAATTAATAGACCGTTCCATTCTGAATAGTCGATTCAATATTGATCGTGATTTGGGCATTCAAGTGCGCCATTTTGACCATCTTGGGAAAAAATTTATAGTTCGTGAAAAAATTGCCGTTTCGCAAGGAGAGGGCAGAAATGTAACTTCTGGAAACCTTGGAGGTCTTGAATATACGGGCAGGATAGAATTTTTACCCATGGGTACTTTTAAATCGGGTGGGGATTATAGCCAGGCTGATTTAGTAAGGGAAACCGCACCAAAACTAATGCTAGGTATTACCTACGATTACAACCAAAACGCGGTAAAAACCAGAAGCAATCTGGGGTCATATATGTTATTGGAAGATGGTTCCCTATATGAAACTGATATCAACACCCTTTTTGTTGACACTATGTTAAAATATAAAGGGTTTTCATTTATGGGGGAATACGCCAATAGGGACGCCAAAAATCCTATTGCCGTAGAAGCAGATGGTACTGAAACAGGTGATATCGTCTTGATTGGGGATGCATTAAACTTACAGGCGGGGTATCTATTCAACAACAATGTTGAAGTGGCAGGACGTTTTACCACAGCACACTACGATAATGTTACCGGAAAGCTAGATGAAGAACAATATACCATGGGCGTTTCAAAATACGTTGTGGGCCACAAGCTAAAGGTTCAATCGGACATTAGCTATACAACCGTTGATGGCCTTGAGGATAACATTGAATTTAGGCTGGGCTTAGACTTACATTTTTAGAAAAATAACATAACAATTTGGTAACAAGTAAGCTTAATTTAATTAAGAAATTTGCCCGAAATTAATAAATAAAAAATGGATAATATTTACATCTTAATGCTTGTAGCCCTTGCTGTACTTGCCATCGCAGATTTGGTAGTAGGGGTAAGTAACGATGCGGTTAATTTTTTGAATTCTGCCATTGGCTCAAAAGCCATTCCTTTTAAAACCATCATGATTGTTGCTAGTCTAGGGATTTTCATTGGAGCGGTATATTCCAGTGGTATGATGGAAGTGGCCCGAAAAGGTATTTTCGTTCCCGGACAGTTTTATTTCGACGAAATCATGATCATTTTTATGGCGGTCATGATAACCGATATATTGCTTTTGGATTTTTTCAACACCTTGGGAATGCCTACTTCTACCACGGTTTCTATTGTATTTGAATTATTGGGAGCGGCCGTGGTTATGGCGTTGATTAAAATTGGAGCTTCCGATACTGAAACACTCTCAAATCTCGTAAATTATATCAATACCGAAAAGGCTACTGAAATCATCTCGGGAATCTTGCTTTCGGTTGTTATTTCATTCTCTGTTGGAGCCCTCGTTATGTGGCTCTCCCGTCTCATTTTTACTTTTCATTATGAGCAAAAAATAAAGAATTTTGGGGCCATCTTTGGAGGAATTACCTTAACAGCAATTAGCTATTTTATCTTCTTCAAAGGATTAAAAGGGGCGCCAAATTATGACAGCTTTAAGTGGATCTTTAAAACAAATATCTTTCTGCAATTGGGTGTAGGATTTGCTTTTTGGACTTTGTTTTCCCTTTTATTTACCAAAGTTTTCAAAAAAAGCATCCTTGTTTTTGTGATTGCCGTAGGGACTTTTGGTTTGGCTTTGGCTTTTGCAGGGAATGATTTGGTCAACTTCATTGGGGTCCCCATGGCGGCTTATCATTCATACGAGGCTTGGGTTGCTTCTGGAGAAGCTGCTACCACTTTTTCAATGAATGTCTTGGAAGAAAAAGTTCCTGCCGAGCCCTTATTATTATTTATTGCAGGATCTGTCATGGTACTTACGCTTTGGTTTTCTAAAAAAGCCAGGACCGTTACTGAAACCGAAATTGGCCTTTCAAGACAGGGTGAAGGAACCGAAAAATTCAAGCCCAATATGCTCTCACGTGCTGTGGTTAAGGGAAGTACAAAACTTGTTTCCTTTTTGGGCGGTGCCATTCCACAGGCTACACAAGATAAAATAACCAAAAGTTTTGAAAAACCTGATGTCACCGTTCCGGCCAGTAAAGCACATGAATTGCCAGCATTCGATTTAATTCGTGCCGCTATCAACCTTACATTGGCAGGTATCCTTATCGCCATAGCAACTTCCATGAAGTTACCCTTGTCTACAACCTATGTTACGTTTATGGTGGCCATGGGTACCTCATTGGCCGATAGGGCCTGGGGACGCGAAAGTGCCGTATATCGAGTTGCAGGTGTATTTAATGTGATTGGAGGATGGTTTTTTACTGCGTTTATTGCTTTTGTTGCAGCGGGAACATTAACCTACATTATCTTTTTGGGAAGAGGTGCTGCCATTGCCATTTTACTACTGGTTGCCATTGGATTATTAATTAGAAACTACATTTCCCACAAAAGGAAAAGTGTTGCAAAACTTAACAAATCGGGGCTCAAAAAATCGGAAAGCAAAACGGTACAGGGAATTATTTCAGAAAGCGCCCATAATATTTCCAACGTGGTTTCCAGAACCAATAAAATTTATTCTGATGTCTTGAAAGGCCTTGCCAAACAGGAAGAAAAAACGCTTAAGAAAAGTAAAAAGGGTGTTGAAAAACTGGATGCCGAAATTGAGGACTTACGAAACAACATCTTTTATTTTATAAAAAACCTCGATGAAACCAGTGTTCGAGGCAGCAATTTCTATATTACCATTCTTGCTTATTTAACCGATATTGCCCAATCGCTGGATTTCATTTCTAAAAAGAGCCATAAACACGTTCACAATAATCACAAAGCTCTTCGCTTCAATCAAATTAAAGAGTTGCAGGAAATTGATGATACCTTAGGCACCTTGTTGACTGAAATTGAAGGGATCTTCAATGAAAAGAAATTTGACAGAATCAAAATGGTCATCGACAAAAAAGCCGACATCATGGCGGGCATATCTCAAAAAATCGAAAAACAAATTGCCCGTACGAGAACCGAGGAATCTAGTCCTAAAAATACTACTCTGTATTTCAATATCCTTTTAGAGACCAAAGATCTAGTGAAGGCTATTATGAATTTGATGGAAGAGTATTACAATAGCTACAACAAAAGCTAATAAAAGCAAAATTACACAAACAAAAAGGAGCGCCTAAGGCGCTCCTTTTTTATGCATAACACTTAAAAATCAAGAACCACACATCAAGCAATCCTCGTCATTATCGGCCGCATTTTTGGACTGCGCCAATAAATTCCTAAGTTCTTGTGCGGTCAACGGTTTCTCCGAAACGGCCGAAACCGCTTCTACCTTGGTTTCTGCCACGGCAGCCACTGGTTCTTTTTTGTTTTCATTGTTTAAGGTAAACTTGATGGCGTCTACAGCACTCTTGGTGCGTAAATAGTACATCCCCGTTTTAAGGCCGCTCTTCCAAGCATAGAAGTGCATGGAGGTGAGCTTGGCCATATTGGCGTTTTCCATAAACAGGTTCAACGATTGGGACTGATCGATAAAGTACCCCCGCTGGCGGGACATATCAATGATGTCTTTCATGCTCAATTCCCAAACTGTCTTATACAGTTCTTTCAAATCCTGTGGAATGTGGGTAATGTGCTGGATAGAACCATTGGCCCGCATGATTTCTTCTTTTAGGTCATCGTTCCAAAGGCCCAATGCCACCAAATCTTCCAAGAGGTGCTTGTTCACCACAATGAATTCCCCAGAAAGGACCCTTCGGGTGTAAATATTGGACGTGTAGGGTTCAAAGGCTTCATTGTTGCCCAAAATCTGTGAGGTGGAGGCGGTTGGCATGGGTGCCACCAACAGGGAGTTCCGCACCCCGTGCTTTTTCACATCTTTCCGCAACTTGGCCCAATCCCAACGACCGCTCAATTCCTCATCTTTAATGTTCCATAGGTTGTGCTGGAACAATCCCTCCGAAATAGGTGATCCTTTATAACTTTCATATGGACCGTCTTCCTTGGCTTCTTCCATGGATGCAGTCACGGCAGCAAAATAAAGGGTTTCAAAAATCTCTTGGTTAAGCTGTTTGGCTTCATCGCTGGTAAAAGGCATGCGCAGCATGATGAAGGTATCTGCCAATCCTTGTACTCCTAGCCCAACGGGACGGTGACGGAAATTGGAGTTTTGCGCCTCAATCACCGGATAATAATTACGATCGATCACCCGGTTAAGGTTTTTGGTCACGCGTTTGGTCACCCGGAAGAGTTCTTTGTGGTCAAACTCGCCGTTTTTCACAAACATGGGCAATGCAATGGATGCCAGGTTACACACGGCCACCTCATCGGGAGAGGTGTATTCCAAAATTTCGGTACATAGGTTGGAAGAACGAATGGTTCCCAAATTCTTTTGGTTGCTCTTGCGGTTGGCGGCATCTTTGTAAAGCATGTAAGGGGTTCCCGTTTCAATTTGCGATTCGAGGATTTTTTCCCACAACTCACGTGCCTTGATGGTTTTTCGGCCCCGGTCTTCGGCTTCGTACTGAAGGTAGAGTGCTTCAAAGGCTTCGCTGTGGCAATCGTACAAGCCTGGACACTCATTGGGGCACATAAGGGTCCATTCGCCATCTTCCTGCACCCGTTTCATAAACAAATCTGGGATCCACATGGCATAGAAAAGGTCACGAGCACGCATCTCTTCTTTTCCGTGGTTCTTTTTCAGGTCTAAAAAGTCGAAAATATCGGCATGCCAGGGTTCAATGTAAATAGCAAAACTTCCTTTCCGCTTTCCTCCTCCTTGGTCTACATAGCGAGCGGTATCGTTAAATACCCGTAGCATGGGCACAATCCCGTTGGAGGTTCCATTGGTTCCACCAATGTAGGAGCCCGTGGCCCTAATGTTGTGAATGGACAATCCAATTCCCCCGGCCGATTGTGAGATTTTTGCCGTTTGTTTTAGGGTATCGTAAATTCCATCGATACTGTCTTCCTTCATGGCCAAAAGGAAGCAGGAGGACATTTGGGGTTTTGGCGTACCACTGTTGAACAAGGTAGGTGTAGCGTGGGTAAAGAACTTTTTGGACATGAGCTCATAGGTCTCCTTAATCGAAGCCATATCGTTAAGATGGATTCCTACCGAAACACGCATCAACATGTGTTGTGGGCGTTCGGCAATTTGCCCGTTGATTTTTAGCAAATAGGAACGCTCCAAGGTTTTAAAGCCGAAATAATCATAATTGAAATCACGGTTATAAATAATGGCAGAGTCTAGCTCTTCTGCATTATTTTTAATGACTTCATAGACTTCATCACTTAAAAGAGGCGCTTTTTTTCCGGTCCTAGGGTTGACGTACTCGTAGAGATCGGTCATTACTTCAGAGAAGCTTTTCTTGGTATTTTTGTGAAGGTTGGACACCGAGATACGGGCCGCCAACTTGGCGTAGTCTGGATGGGAAACGGTCATGGTTGCGGCAATTTCTGCGGCGAGGTTGTCCAATTCGCTGGTGGTAACACCATCATACAGCCCTTCAATGACGCGCATGGCTACTTTTACGGGATCTACCAATTCGTTAAGCCCGTAACACAGTTTACGAACCCGGGCGGTAATCTTGTCGAACATTACCGGTTCTTTGCGGCCATCTCTTTTTACTACATTCATGTTGCTAGAGGTTTTAGTTTTTTTGAAAAATATTCGTTACTGCGCAATGGTTAAAAAGCACACTGTCAATGTTTTAACAAAATCCGCCCTTTGGGGAACAGACGGAAGTTGTCTAAAAATCTGCGTCGAAACTTATTTTGTTCGACTCTTTGTCCATGTTGGTTACGCCAGCTTTCTGGTATTCTGAAACCCGTTTTTCAAAGAAATTGGTTTTTCCTTGAAGCGAGATCATATCCATAAAGTCGAATGGATTGCTGGCATTATATTCTTTCTCACAACCTAATTCGACCAAAAGTCTATCGGTCACGAATTCTAGGTATTGGGTCATGAGTTTGGCGTTCATTCCTATGAGGCTTACGGGAAGCGATTCGGTGATAAATTCCCTTTCAATATTGAGGGCGTCCACAATAATCTCACGGATACGCTCTTTGGGAACCTTGCTCACCAAGTGGTGGTTGTGCAAGTGTACCGCAAAATCGCAGTGCACCCCTTCATCTCTCGAAATCAATTCATTGGAAAAAGTAAGTCCAGGCATCAAGCCTCGTTTTTTCAACCAGAAAATGGAGCAGAAGGCACCCGAGAAGAAAATTCCTTCCACGGCTGCAAAGGCAATAAGCCTTTCAGCAAAGCTGGGGCTTTCAATCCATTTTAGGGCCCAATCTGCCTTCCTTTTAATAGCGGGGAAGTTTTCGATGGCCTTGAAAAGCAAGTCTTTTTCCTTGTCGTCCTTCACATAGGTGTCAATAAGCAATGAATAGGTTTCACTGTGGATGTTTTCCATCATGATTTGGAATCCATAGAAAAACTTGGCTTCACTGTACTGCACTTCATTAACGAAGTTTTCGGCGAGGTTTTCGTTTACAATTCCGTCACTGGCGGCAAAAAAGGCAAGGATGTGCTTGATAAAATAGCGCTCGTCGTCATTTAGCTTGTTATTCCAATCGGTTAAATCTTGGTGAAGATCGATTTCTTCGGCGGTCCAAAAACTGGCTTCGCTTTTTTTGTACCATTCCCAAATGTCGTGATGCTCGATGGGGAAGATGACAAATCGGTTTTTGTTTTCCGCTAAAATGGGTTCTACTGCGCTCATGGTTGTCCTTTCCGTTTTAAAAAATGAATTGAATTTTTCTTGTTGTTAGGGACTAACAAATATGAAAAAAATTAAAAAAGTTTACGGGAAAAATTACGGTGGGTTTTTAACAAAGTTTTCAACACGGGGGTTGTGGGATTGTTACTATCGTTTTGTTAAAAATTATATTTTATTTATTGATAATCAATTAATTAAATTGATTATACTAAGGTTATAAACATTCCAAACATAAACCGTTGAAAACCCTAAAGGGCGCCCATTTTTCAGTAGCTAACAAACAATTCCGTAACGTTTTGGTAACGTATTTTTCAACAAAAGGAAGAGGGAAAATTTAACATTTTTGGAGGGCTAAAAACGCAAAAAAAGTTTTTAAAGCCTACTTCAATTGATTTGCCACTTTTTCCAATTCGGCGTACCAATGCTCCCCAAATTTTCTAATGAGGGCTTCCTTTACAAATTTGTACACAGGCACTTTCAATTCCTTGCCCAACGTACAGGCATCGTTGCAAATGGGCCATTTGTGGTAGTTTACGGCGGCAAATTCGCTGTATTGCTGCACACGCACGGGATATAAATGACAGGAGATGGGCTTTCGAAAAGAAATAACCCCTGCGTTAAAGGCATTCTCAATGCCACAGCTAGCAACGCCCTGCGGGGTAAAGGTCACATAGGCGCACTCTTTTCCTTCCACCAATGGGGTTTCCAATTCGTCAAAATCGCTTACAATGTGGGTCCCTTGTTTTTCGATGGCAACGATGCCTTCGGGGCGCAGGAAAGATTTTACTTTTGGGTATATTGCCTCAAGGATGGCCACTTCTTCCTCGGTCACGGGAGCGCCTGCTTCCCCTTCGATGCAACAAGCGCCTTTGCAAGCATGAAGGTTGCACACAAATTCCTTCTCGATAAGGTCTTCCGAAACAATGGTTTTTCCCAGCTGAAACATGCCGCAAAGATAAGCGGTATTTCTTTTGGGCAACGCTTCCATTCCCGTTTTGTTTGTGTAATTTTGCCACAGAAAATAGCCCTATGAGCCTCCATTTTAATTTTAAGGAAATCGCTACTGCAAGCATGGTGCTTTTTGCTGTTGTTGACATTATTGGCAACCTGCCCGTCATTATTTCGTTGCGGGAACGTGTGGGGCACATCCACAGTGAAAAAGCGTCTATTATTGCTGGGGTAGTCATGACGGTATTCCTTTTTTTAGGGCAAAGTATCCTGAAGCTTATTGGCATTAATGTAAACGAGTTTGCCGTTGCAGGAGCGTTTATTTTGTTCTTCATCGCCCTGGAAATGATTTTGGGCATTACCCTTTTCAAGGACGATGGCAGCAGCCCAGACATGGCCGCAGTATTCCCTTTGGCGTTTCCCATGCTGGCGGGACCGGGTACCTTGACCACGTTGCTTTCGCTTCGGGCAGAATATGCGCTGGAAAACGTGATCGTGGCCGTGGTTGTGAATACGGTAATTATTTATGTGGTTTTGAAAACCTCGGGTAAATTGCAACGGTTTTTAGGGAAAAACGGGATTGCGATTATCCAAAAAATATTTGGGGTAATTTTATTGGCCATTGCCGTAAAACTATTTACTTCAAATATCCAGGAATTGTTTAATTAACTTTTAAAAGACATGAAAGTTTTTCGATATATCCTTCTTTTTTTAGCCTTGGGGCTTATTGTTTTCAACGCCACTAAACTAAACCCGGATGCCCTGTTTGAAGGCGAAAGCCAAATTGCACTCATTGGGATTTTGGCTTCAGCTTGTACCGCGATGTTGATTTTAATCCTTCAGGTTTCTTTTGCGATCAAGGAAAAACGAAAGAAGCAATAATCTAGTTCTCGGACGTTTTATTTTCCAGTTCCAATACTTTCCGAAGCATAGCGTCGTCTTTATTGAGTAGATATTCGTAGGCGTTGGGACCATACAACTGCTGGGCTATGTTTGCTTTTAACGCAATCTTTAAATCTTCTTGGTAGGCAGTTAGGTCGATCTGTGCTTCCTGGAGGCGGGCATAGGCGATAAACTCTTCAGACAGTTGATCTTCAACCACATAATGATCCTTGAAATCCTCGTAGGACATTCCATCAAATTGCTTACGATTTTTTTCTAAATATTCAAAAATGAAATAGCTCATAAACCCGTTTCGGCTTACATAATCAAGAGTTTCATTTTCGATGCTAGTGTCTTTCGGTACAAATACATCGGGGATAATCCCGCCTCCACCATACACCACTTTCCCTTTAGGCGTGACGAATTTCAATGAATCGGCTACCTTAATACTATCGGCATGTAACAGTTCTCCGTTTTTATAGCGCTTTTCATAATCATTGTAGTAGCTGTCAATACCGTTGTCATACGGCCGCTGAATAGAACGTCCCGTGGGAGTGTAATACCGCGCAATGGTCAATCGTACCGCACTGCCATCCCCCAGTGCCATTTCCCGTTGTACCAATCCTTTCCCAAAGGATCGACGGCCCACAATGGTTCCTTTGTCATTGTCCTGAAGGGCTCCCGCAACAATCTCACTAGCCGAGGCAGAGTTCTCATTAATAAGTACGTAGAGCTTTCCGTTTTCAAAATCCCCTTTACGCGTAGCGTAGCTTTTATCTTCGTCGCCGGCTTTGTTTTTGGTAATGAGCAGTAGTTTGCCGTTTCCCAAAAATTCGTCCAAGACCTTTTGGGCCGAAGAGATATACCCTCCCGGATTGTCACGCAGGTCCAGGACAAGGGTTTTCATGCCCTCGTCGAGCAATGCTTCGAGCCCCTCTTTGAATTCGGCATAGGTTGTTTCAGAAAATCGGTTAATCTTGATGTATCCTGTCTCATTGTTCAGCATGTAGGAAGCATCTACACTTATAATGGGGATTCGTTTCCTTTTTACTTTGAAATCCAAGAGTTCGGGCTCTCCTTTTCGGTAGATTTTTAAGTCCACCTTCGAGTTGATTTCCCCTTTCAGGAATTTCGAAATACTATCACGGTGGATATTCTCCCCAAAGAGTTTTTTCCCATCGGCATACAAAATCCGGTCGCCACCCTTGATTCCGGCATTTTCGGCACTTCCTCCTTCAATGGGACGAATCACGGCAATGGAATCGTTATACACATAAAAACTTACGCCAATCCCCACAAAGTTGCCCCGCATATCGTCTGCATTTTCTTCATACTGGGAAGCCGGAATATAGACCGAATGGGGATCGAGGTTTTCTAGGATTCCGTTTACGGTAACGTCCACAATGCTATCGGTATTTACATTGTCAACGTATTCATAATCAATGTAATCGATAAGACGGTTGAGTTTGTCTTTTTTTGAATTGGTCGCAAAGATTTTTTCGTTATTATCCTGAAAATTGAGTTTGGAACCTATAAATACCCCCACCGCAATGGCAAGTCCCACGAGTAAAGGTGTGTATTTTTTTGAAGGTTTCATTCAATTAATCCAGTTGTGGGATGTGTGTAATTTGAACGCCCGCTTTCTCTAAAAATTTTATCCCCGAATCATCTTTGTAGGCTTCGTTGTAGACCAATCGTGCTATGCCCGTTTGGTGAATTAATTTGCTGCACTGTTGGCAAGGAGACATGGTAATGTACAGCGTGCCCCCTTTACAGGATTGGGTGGAAGAAGCCACTTTTGAAATGGCATTGGCTTCGGCATGAAGCACATACCACTTGGTATAGCCATCGTCATCTTCGCAAAGGTTTTCAAATCCTGTGGGCGTACCGTTGTAGCCATCACTAATGATCATTTTATCTTTCACGATCAAAGCCCCCACTTGCCTCCGTTTGCAATAGGAAAGTTTGCTCCATTCGCGGGCCATCCGCAAATAGGCAATGTCGTATTTCAACTGTTTGTCTTTCTTCATGCTAGGTAATAGGTCACGAATTTAGTAGGAAGTTACGTGGCAGCAAAAGAAGTGGGTGTTAAATGTTTCCGAAAAATAATGGGCGAAAAATCACAAAGGCCAATTTTCGATAAGCATGGGTAATGCCATCCCAATTACTACAGAGGAGACAACCATCACCCAATCACGCTGTTGCACCCTAAAAAAGGTTTGTATAAAATACCCCGCCACCAAAACCGACAGTACAATGATGACCTGCGAAAGTTCTATCCCCAAGGCAAATTCGAGCAAAGGTGCAACTTCATTTCCGTCTAAAATTTGATTGAAATATCTTCCAAAACCAAAGCCGTGGATTAATCCAAAAAACAAAGCCGTTACCAAAAGGATGCTTACTTTTTCGTCTTTAAGGGTTCTTTTCAGTTTAAAAAGGTTATAAGCTGCTGCAAAAACTATGGTTACGGGGATTAAGAACTCAATCCAATTTTCGGGGGGATACACTTTTGCAAAGTGGGTCAAAAACAATGAGGCCGTATGTCCCAACGTGAACATGGAAACCAAAAAAAGCAAACGCTTCCAGGAAGACCATGGGTAGGCCGTGCAAAGAGCGATGATAAACAACACGTGATCATAGGCTTGCCAGTCCAGCACATGCTCAAGCCCTAATTGAAAATACAACCAGAATTGGGACATAAAACTTGAAACTTTGAATGAAAATAAAGAAAATTTATATCTTCCCCCTATTAAAAAACAATCAATTCTTATGAATGCTCCAAAATTCTTACTTATTACACTTCTTTTCGCAAATGCACTGTTTGCCCAAACCAAGCCCTACACCTATGATATTCAAGGCTTGCATCCCGAATACCAAGTAGAAACCCTGGAAGGGATGAACCAGGCAACCCTTTACAAAAAAGCCCTTCGTTGGGCCAGTACCGAAAACCGAACCGTACTTTCTAAAACTGAAGGAGAAAAACTGGTGTTTCAAGGAGAGAGGGAAAACGCTTTGTGTTTTACGGTGATGGGCAAAAAATCCTGCAATGCCCTGCGTTACCAAGTGGAAGTAGCTTTTAAGGATAATAAGTACAAATTTGAAGTGAAAAGCCTTGAGCAATTTGGCCCCATTAACGATACGGGTAAAAGAGGATGGTTCCCTTTTGAACTGGACAAGGCGCCGGATGCTTTTTACACCCGCTCCGGTGAGTTGAAAAAAGAGTATGTGGATACCCCTTCAAATATTGCAGATCTTTTCAATTCGTTAAATGAAACCTTTAAGAAGGGCCTTTTACAAGCCAAAGAAGAAACCGATGAGGAGGGGTGGTAGTTTTCTCGTGCTCAAGTAAAATATTCCTTATCTTTAGGGTTATCAAACTTAAAATTGGGGAGTTATGAGAAAAATTATTTTACTATTTCTTATCGTTTCTTTCAAGGGTTTTTCACAAGATCCAGAAATTATAGGTACTTGGTATTTAAAAGCTTTCATGGCAGATGTAGAACCTAATACTTATCTCACCTCTACTGATGCACCCCAAAACCCTACATTAATTATTAACACAGATTATACTTTTGAAGGTATTGGGGCTTGTAATACCTTTTCGGGTGCATTTATATATAATGTTAGCGAAGATGTCTATTATCATGAAAACTTTGTAGCCACAAATTTGCAATGTGAAACAAATGGTTATAATACTTTTGAAGATTTATATTTTAGTTATTTTGATGATAGTTGGGATGAGTATTTGACAATTTATAGAACTTTTGGAGGAGATGAGTTAATTGCTCAAGTTTCTAGCCCAGGATTTGGTATGATCTTTCAAAATACGCCGTTTTTAGGGATCAACGATATAAACAAATTTGAAATTTCAATTTCCCCCAACCCAGCCACCAATACCCTTTTTATATCTTCCAAAAATCTTAAAATTGATACGATCTCCCTATTCAACCTTTCTGGCCAAAAAGTGCTGGAACTTGAAAACCCCAATAACAGTATTGATGTTTCCGCGCTGCAACATGGCATGTATTTTTTAAAGATGGATTCCGAACAGGGTAATGTCCTAAAGAAATTTGTGAAAAATTAGAAGTAATTCTGAAAAAAAAGAAGCGAGCTCCCTTTTTGGAGCTCGCTTGAAATTCCACCTTTTTTGTGGGTTTTTGTACCTTGGGTGGGAATCGAACCCACACTCCGAAGAACACGAGTTTGAGTCGTGCGCGTCTACCAATTCCGCCACCAAGGCTAAACGGGACGGCAAAAATAAACAATTAATTGTAAATTGTTAGTAATTCTTACGTTCATTTTTGCAAAAAAGTGATGCTTAAACTTACTTTTGTATACAACTAAACATCACCACCATGTCATCCTTCATTCCAGAACCCAAGATTTTTGCCTGTAAACAAAGTCATGCCCTCGCCCAGGATATTGCCAAAGCCTTTGGTATCCAGTTGGGCAATGTCATTACTTCTACCTACAGCGATGGCGAATTTCAACCGTCTTTTGAAGAATCGGTTCGTGGAAGCAGGGTCTTTATTATAGGTTCTACCTTTCCTAATAGTGATCACCTCATGGAAATGTTGTTGATGTTGGATGCTGCCAAAAGGGCTTCGGCCCGGCACATTACTGCCGTACTGCCCTACTTTGGGTGGGCCCGTCAAGACCGAAAGGACAAACCCCGGGTTCCCATTGCGGCAAAACTGGTAGCCAAAATGCTCGAAACCGCAGGGGCAACCCGTATTATTACCATGGACTTGCACGCAGACCAAATACAAGGTTTTTTTGAAAAACCGGTAGATCACCTCTTTGCCTCTACCATCTTTTTACCTTATTTAAAAAGTTTGAACTTGAACAATCTCACCATTGCCTCTCCAGACATGGGAGGGTCCAAAAGGGCCTATGCCTATTCCAAGGCGCTGGAAAGCGATGTGGTAATTTGCTACAAGCAACGGGAAAAGGCCAATGTTATTTCGGTT